>CAVWCO010000005.1:0-388157 GCA_963753495.1 uncultured Bacteroidales bacterium | reverse complement strand
TCGAATTGGCTCACCGGTTTCTCGAAGAGCTCGCCGCAATCAGGCGCGAGGGTAAACAGATGAAATACCTGCAGGCCCGACAGCAAATCGCAGATTACTGTGCAGTATGACGATGATAATCAACCGATTCGAATCGACACCATCGTTATCAGCACCCAGCATGATGAATTTATTCTGCCAAAAGACAATTCATCTGCTGCGGGAAAAGTTGCGGAAAAGGCGATGCAGGAAAAGATGAAAGATGATGTAAGCAAAATTCTCATTCCCCGGGTAAAGAAACCCTTACCGAAAAGGGTACAAAAGCTTTTCAATAATAATGTCAGGTTATTGGTAAATCCGACAGGAAAATTTGTGATTGGAGGCCCGCATGGAGATACCGGTTTGACAGGACGCAAAATTATTGTTGACACTTATGGCGGTCATGGCGCCCATGGTGGCGGGGCATTCTCAGGCAAAGATTCCTCAAAGGTTGACCGGTCAGCCGCTTATGCAGCAAGGCACATTGCCAAAAACATGGTTGCTGCCGGGGTTTGCGACCAGGCAATGATTTAGGTGGCTTATGCAATTGGCGTAGCAGAACCTGTTGGTTTATATGTAAATACTTATGGAACCGCAAAAGTAAAAGATAGTAAAGGTAAGCTCCTGCACGACGGAGAGATCGCTAAAATCATCAATAACCTTTTTGAAATGCGTCCTTTTCATATAGTTAAAAGATTTGGATTGAAAAATCCAATATTCCTTCCAACTGCTTCTTACGGACATTTTGGCCGTGAGAGTTACTCGGCAAATGTTGATGTTTATTATGAAGTGCCCGGAAGCAAACCCCGTGAGGTAAATGGCAACGGCAAAAAGGCTATACCAGAAAAATGTCGAGTTCTTTGCATGGGAGAAACTGGATTATGTGGACAAGATAAAGAAGGCGTTTAACATTTAAAGAATCCGAATAATTATCTGTGATGTAAAAAACATGAGTGCGCAGGATATCTTCGGGATTGTAGCAATCCTCTATTGTGTGACAAATCTCGGGTCGATGGGACTCGAGCTCAACTTGTCTGAAACAATTAAGGCTCTGCGAAGCCCCCGCCTGGTAATACTTACTCTGGTATGGAGCTGGATTTTAGGTCCTGCATTGGCAATTTTGATAACGAAAACCCTCCCTTTATCCGATGCACATGCCACAGGATTACTGCTTTTCAGTCTGGCGCCAACCGCTCCCATGTTGCCTATTTTGATCAGAAAGGCAAAAGCCGACATGGACGTTTCAGCTGCAATGATGCCACTTGCAGTTGTTGGTACAGTTATTTTAATGCCGCTCATTGCCCCGATATTGATTCCAGGGGTATCAGTGAGCAGTTTGGCCCTTGCAAAACAGCTTGTTCTGACCGTGCTGCTTCCTCTGGTCGCTGGCGTGCTTATTAAGTTTTATGCAAACAAGGCAGCTGATAAAATCTTCCCTTACTTCAAAAAGCTGGCCGGACTTACTACACTGATCCTGCTTGCATTTACGGTAATCATGTACGGCAGGGAACTTCTTAACGCGCTGGGCAGCTTTGCAGTGGCAGCACAGGTCCTGTTTATTGTGGTAATAGCATTTGGTTCATATGTAATTGGATTTGGCATGAGCCAAACGCAGCGAAGTGCACTCGCCCTAGGTATCTGTTCACGCAATGGAGGAGCCATGTTTGTAGCGTTCGCAGCTTTTCCCGTGCAGGATCCGAATGTGCTGGTAATGATTCTGTTAGCGGTTCCAGTACCTGTAGTAGTGTGGCTGCTGTTGGCTCGCTATTTTGCATCCAGAACAGATAAGGTTTTGGTAAAAGTTTAACTTTAAAATTTAAAAAAATGAAAAAGAGTAGTATTGCATGTTTCTGTTTAATCAGTTTTTTATGTGCCGGTAACTTATTGGCACAGGATGCACCAAAGCCGGCAGCAGATGATGCTGCAGCGATTGCCAAGAAACTGGCAAATCCCATCGGGGCGCTGATCAGCGTGCCATTTCAGAATAATACGGATATAGGCATAGGAGATTATAATGGTTCAAAAAATACCCTGAACTTTCAACCCGTTGTTCCTTTCAGTCTCAATCCAAAATACAGTCTTATTACACGGTATATTGTGCCCATAATCGCTCAATACGACATTACCGGCGAGGGCACTCAGGAAATAGGACTTTCGGATGCCCTTGTAAGCGGATGGATCTCAAACGCCGTGGTAAAAAATGGTTTTGTATGGGGCGTTGGAGCGGCATTTTTAATTCCGACCGCAACCGATGATTTTCTGGGAACCAAAAAATTTGGCGTTGGCCCAACGGTAATTGTGCTGCAACAAAAGAACGGCTGGACCTACGGTGCTCTGATGAATCAGATATGGTCGGTGGCCGGCGATGAAGAGAGAGCTGATGTAAACCAGATGTACCTGCAACCCTTTTTAACCTATAACTGGAAAAGCGGAGCAGGAGTAACGGTAAATTCAGAAGCTACATTTAATTGGGAAGCAAACACTACCAATGCATATATTAATATTGTGGCCGGTGGGCTGACAAAAATCGGAAATCAGCTTGTGCAGCTTCAGGCAGGACCCCGCATACACCTGGCTGCCCCGGAAGGCGGCAAATCTGCTTTTGGTGTCAGGGCAGCAGCGATTCTTGGTCTTTCCGAAAAAATAATCAATCCTGCTATCGGGTCCTGTCCCCGCGCCCAAGGTATATTTTACTGCACGCAATCCGGGTAAAACGGAAAGCAAGGCAGAAGTGACAGTTTGGATTTTACACTTACTATAAATTGGATATGAAGAACTCTAAATTAATTCCTCTGTTTTTTTTAACCTTTTTTGCATTTAATTCGTTAAGTGCATTGGCACAGGAAGATATAGGAAACGAATACAGGATTACCTTGTTTCCCAGTCATAAGGTGACTGATAAAATAGGCGGATTTGGATATTTAGGTTATGTGTGGAATCCTGTGAAAGGTTATCAGACTTATTACCTTGGTTGGCCATGTGCTACCTACACACCAAAAACATGGATGCAGATCTGGGGTGGTCTTATTGGTGCTTATACCAATAATGAAGATAAATCCGACCTGCTTGAGATTCGTCCATTTGCCGGGGCGAAGTTTTTTCTGCCCAATAACCTGAAATGGAACATCTATAATTTTACACGCTATGAATACCGGGCACTGCAGGATCGTGAAACATCAGACTGGAATAATTACAGCCGTATCGAGTAAGGTTCGGCGTTGAGATACCATTGACCAAAAGGGAAAAGGCCTGGAAGCCACGCACTTTATATGGGTTGGCAGATATTGAGCCATATTATAGGTTCGATAAAAACTGGTCGATCCGTTGCGCATCCGCGGAGGCATTGGCTATGTCATGAAATCATTGCCAATCAGGATTGAATTCATATACCATGCGCAATTTACGCAACCAGACAAAGAAACCGGTTTGGGATACACTGATAATATCTATCGGATAAATATCAAGCTGGGGATAAATAAGGGTATTCTGGGCTCACTTTATAATCCCGATATGGATGATTAATAAAATGACGTAATTTTAACATATGAATAAAAATCGTGGCAATCAACGGCTTTTGCCATTTCATGTATTCTTTTTCTTTGGAAGTTTATCCTCAGCATTTGCCCAGGATCTTGAGCCGCGTGCATATACAAACATACCCCGCGGATTGAATTTTGTACTGGCAGGTTACAGCTATTCCCAGGGGGGTGTGGTTTTTGACCCTGCAATCCCCCTCCAGAATGCAGACATTCATATTCACGGAGCTGTGTTTGCCTGGGCAAGATCAATAAAAGTGGGACCCATGTCGGGTAAGGTCGATGCAATACTTCCTTATGGCTGGCTTTCAGGATCTGCAGAGTACGACGGGCAAACGGTCACAAGAGTAGTCTCCGGTCTGGCTGATCCCAGGATAAGGATGAGTGTTAATTTTATCGGTGCCCCGTCGCTGCCCTTATCAGGATTCAAAGATTACAAACAAAACTTTGTTCTGGGTGGCAGTCTGCAGGTTTTCCTGCCTCTCGGTCAGTACGATCCGCTCAGGTTAGTCAACCTGGGAACAAACAGGTATACATTTAAGCCTGAACTGGGGGCTTCAAAACATTTGGACCATTGCAGCTTGAGTTTACAGGAGGTGTTCAGTTCTACACTGCAAACAATGATTTTTACCATGGAAAGACCCGATTGCAGGCTCCAATTGGTTCAGTGCAGGGACATGTTAACTACAATTTCAAAAAAGGAATATGGGCAGCAATTGACGGAACATACTACTGGGGCGGACATACTACAGTGGATGGAGTGGAGGGACAAGACCTCCAGAAGAATACCCGGTTAGGACTAACAGTGGCAATTCCCCTGGGGATTCACCAGTCATTAAAAATAAACCTCAGTACAGGGGTTTCCACAAGGACAGGAAGCGATTATGATGTGGCCGGCCTGATTATGGCAATACAAGTGGGGAAAAGGTCTTCCAAAAAAGCCGAAGATTGAAAAATGACCTGATATAAAATTCAGATTATGAAAGTAAACTGCTACCAGATCTCTGAGGGACCTAAGCTTGACTCCTTGTGATTACAGCTTTGCTGTTGAAGCTATTTATCAAAAAAAGACAAGGATATGGATCGATCTTATTGATGCTGATACCGGTGAACTGGAAGAGAAACTTGACGATTTCAAGGTACAGGGGCTGATCAGGCATTTTTGTCTTGATTCACGCGATCATCCCGGCTTCTATCCGTTTAAACCGCTGGCTCTTATGGTAATACCTGTACAGATGGAAGAGCAGGATTCAAATATTACTGAATATCTTGCCGTTCTATTCAGCAATGATTTTGTTATTACCATACGGAACAGTAAGATGGCCCGATTCAGGAAAAGCATCTCATCGGAAGATTCTTTTGACCTGCTTACCCGATGACAGTACAGCCGGGGTTATCTCAACACTTTTGATGGGATTATCGCTTGACTGTTTAAGGAAAGCCGCCAGACTGAGTGACATGATACTTGACCTTGAAGAGAGAAGGGAACGTGATCCGGAAAAAGTAAAATTGAAGAGATATCTGCTAAAAGATCTGAATTACTGACACTTGAATCAATTGTAAAGGGGCAACTGCCAATAATCGATACTATTATTTCTTCAAACAGACCTGCAAAAATCCCGGAAAGCAGCCTGGATTACCTCCGGTGGGCATCTGCAAACCTTATATCGGCTGACAGGAAACTTGAATGGCTGGAGCGCCGCCTGGAGGTAATGCGTTCACTCATTGACATGCATGCCCAGGAAAGAACAAACCGGAGGCTCGGCCGGCTGACAGTTTTGTCGATGATCTTCATGCCGGTCACTTTCCTTGCAGGAATATGGGGAATGAATTTCAAATCCATGCCTTTGCTGTCACTTGATCATGGTTATATATATGCTCTGATCATAATGCTGATAATAACGGGAGGAACTTATTTCTATTTTCACAGAAAGGGATGGTTCGACTAGAACATTAGCTGAACATCAGGCATTAAATAAAATACTGATTACTAAGTATTCCGTAACCAGTTTAAAGAGAGTAAATTTGTTAAGGCGGATCAGTGTTTTAAATATTCATACCAGATCTTATTACATAATTCAGGGTACTCATAAAAACAAAATTAAAATACTAATCAAAAAATAATCAAACATGAAAGTAATTATCGTTGGAGGAGTGGCCGGTGGCGCATCTTGTGCTGCAAGGCTCCGCAGGCTTGATGAAAAAATCGAGATCCTCATGGTCGAACGCGGACCGTTCGTATCTTATGCAAACTGCGGATTACCTTACTATGTAGGCGGGTCGATAGAGGAAGAATCAAAGCTTCTTGTTGCCACCGAACAGATGTTCAAGGTGATATTCAACATGGACTGCCGGACAAATTGTGAGGTGATTGGTATCTCGGCAAAGGAGAAGACTGTTAAGCTGAAAAATCATCTCTCCGGTGAAGTCACAACAGAAAAATACGATAAACTGGTACTTTCTCCCGGTGCAGCACCTGTTCGTCCTCCCCTTCCCGGACTGGATCTTCCCGGAATATTTTCAGTAAGAACAATTGCCGATTCAAAGAATATCAAAGAATGGCTTGACAGGGATACCGACAATTCCGTTGGAAATTCATTCACTGGTGTTGACAAGGTTTCAAAACCAAAGAAGGCAGTGGTCATAGGCGGAGGATTTATCGGACTGGAAATGGCTGAGAACCTTGCTGAAAGAGCCCTTAATGTCACATTGATTGAAAAACTCGACCAGGTTATGCCACCTCTCGATCCGGAAATGGCACGCGTCGTAAAAAGATATCTGAAAAAACACGGAATAACCGTTAAGACCGGTGATGGTGTGGCCGGATTCCGTAAGGGAGAAAACGGTGATCTGGAAGTGCTTACAGAAAAAGAAAAGGTTTATAATGCTGACATTGTCATTATGGCTATTGGGGTAAAACCCGAGCTTGAACTGGCAAAAATGGCCGGCATTAAGGTTGGGGAGCTCGGAGGTATACGTGTAAATGAGCATATGGTCACATCCGATCCCGATATTCTTGCAGTGGGCGATGCAGTCGAGGTGAAGGATTTTGTTACCGGTCAGTGGACCCTGATACCGCTTGCAGGACCGGCAAACAGGCAGGGCAGAATTGCAGCCGATGTGATAGCAGGACGTAAATCGAAGTTCCGCGGAACACAGGGAACATCAATCTGCAAGCTGTTCGGCGCTGCAATAGCACAGACAGGTGTAAGCGAGAAAACTCTTAAGAAACTTGGCGATACTGATTACGAGAAAGTATACCTTTTCCCGAATTCCCATGCCGGATATTACCCGGGAGCAAAAATGCTTATTATGAAGCTATCTTCAGGAAGTCTGACGGTAAAATGCTTGGTGCACAGGTACTTGGCGAAGACGGAGTTCCCAAGAGAATAGATTCTTTTGCCATGGCCATTCAGATGGGATGTACGGTTTATGATCTTGAAGAATCTGAACTCTGCTATGCTCCGCCATTCGGAAGTGCAAAAGATCCGGTCAATTTTGCCGGGATGATCGCTGCAAATATCCTCAGGGGCGACATGCCTGTTGCCCATTGGGACTCGCTTGGCGACAGCTTTCTTTTAGACGTCCGCAATCCGCCTGAAGTGGCAGCAGACCCTGTTCCGGGTGCTGTCAATATACCTCTTCCCCAGTTGCGCTCACGCCTTGCTGAACTGCCGAAGGACAAGCAGATAGCATCATTCTGCCGCTCGGCACAGAGATCATATTATGCAACAAGAATATTGCTGCAGAACGGCTTCAGGGCAGTGAATATTTCAGGGAGTATGCTTGTTCGCTCTATTATGTAATTATTGATACACATTAAACCTATATAACTATGGACGCAATCATTCAGTTTTGTCAGCCAATTTTCCAGCCACTGGTTCTGGTCTTCACTGTTTCGAATCTTTTGGTTATGGGACTTCAGGTTAACCTGGGCCAGATGTTCAGGGTAGCTGCAAATCCAAAGTTCCTTGGTCTTACTTTAGGATTAGGCTGGGTTGTAGGCCCCGCAATAGCATTTCTGATCACCCTTTTACTCCCCCTGGATAATATGTACGTGATAGTATTGTTCATTGGGAGTCTTGCCCCATGTGCTCCGTTTCTCCCTCCGCTTCTCCCTAAAGCGAAGGGAGATGTTGATCTTCGCCGGAGCCTTCATACCGGTAGCAGCAATCGGGACTTCCTTATTAATGCCGCTTATTAGCACCAATGCTGGTTAAAGGGATAGATTTGAGTGTTATGTCGCTCCTTAAGCCACTCTTTATGTCAGTGCTCTTACCTCTGTTTATTGGGGCGATGATCAAGACATTTGCCAGCAATGTGGCCGATAAGATGTTCAATCCGGTAAAGAAGCTGGCAAGTTTATCTTCGTTATTGACATTATCTTCTGTTTTATTATTTATTACGGGCCAATGTGGGCCACTGCCGGAAGCATGGCCATGCTCTCACTTACAATTTTCTATGTTGTATGGGAGTGATCGCCTGTTATACCGGTTTCGGACTGAAGCGTGGTGAGAAAGTAGTTATGGCACTCGGAATGGGTACACGGAATATAGCTGCTGTTCTGATTGGTGTTCTTACAATTCCGATGTAAAGCCAAATATGGTGGCAATGGTCGTCATCTGGACTCTGTGGACTATTTATACTCAGTTATATTATTGCTCCTATTATGGGCAAGAAAGGTGTCAAGGCGGCTGCAGCCACATAGAATATTACAAGATAATTCATTAAACATACAGAAAAGTGGACAATAAAAAAAATACCCCTATCCCGTCCCGATAGCTATCGGGAGCTCAAGGGGGACTTTATAAATCAGAATGAAGAACATTTGAACAGCGAAATCAGAATTTCAGGCTTCTTAATTCTTAAATCGTTTGTTCTATTGTTCTTACTTCTAAAGCCCCCCTTGGGGGGTTTGGGGGTAGATCATTAGAAACTAAACTAAATCAAGATTAATGACACAAACAAGCTTCTTCGATAAAACCAAAAAAGTATTAAAAGGGTATCTGCCGATCCTCGACTGGGGCTCAAAGTATAACGGCAAAACCTTCACAACGACTTGATCGTTGCCCTGATAGTGACCATGATGCTCATACCTCAGTCGCTGGCATACGCCATACTTGCAGGTCTGCCTGCTGAGATCGGTCTTTATGCATCGATGGCTCCGCTTATTTTGTATGCTGTATTCGGTACTTCCCGGGCTCTTGCCGTTGGACCGGTTGCTGTTGCCAGTCTTATGACAGCCGCTGCTGCCGGGAAACTGGCCTCGCAGGGAACACCTGAATACCTTGGAGCTGCAGTTGCACTGGCAATGGTATCGGGCTTGCTTCTGTTGGCCATGGGATTTCTGAAGCTCGGCTTCCTGGCAAATTTTCTCAGTCACCCGGTAATTGCCGGTTTTATCACTGCATCAGGTATTCAGATAGCAGCAGGTCAGCTTGGCCCGGTACTTGGAATTCATGCCGAAGGAGAGACTTTCCTCGATATTGCAGTTTCTCTGTGGCACACTATCACCTCAACACATCTTGCTACTGCTGCAATAGGGATAGGTTCGCTGATATTTCTCTTCTGGGTGAGAAAAGGGCTCAAACCCTTGCTTGTTAAGGCTGGAATGGGAGCAAAAGTTGCCGATATAATGGTAAAAATAGGTCCTGTGATAGCAATAATATTAACGATTGTAATAACTGCTGTTATGGGACTCGACGAAAAAGGTGTAAAAATCGTCGGTAAAGTCCCTGGAGGATTGCCAAAAGTAGCCATGCCACCCCTTGATTTTGCCTTGTGGATGAAGATACTTGTCCCGGCCCTGCTTATTTCAATTGTAGGGTATGTAGAGTCTATTTCTGTGGCTCTTACACTTGCAGCCAAGAAGCGTCAGCGGGTTGATCCCGACCAGGAGCTTATTGCCCTTGGAGCTTCGAATATCGGATCTGCTGTTTCAGGCGGTTTCCCGGTAACAGGCGGGTTTGCACGTTCGGTTGTTAATTTTGAGGCAGGCGCAGAAACGCCGGCTGCCGGAGCTTTTACAGCTGTTGGCATTGCCCTGGCAACCCTCTTCCTGACACCGCTGCTCTTCTTTCTTCCCAAAGCCACTCTTGCAGCAACAATAATTGTTGCAGTGATGTCGCTTGTTAATTTCGACGGACTGAAACAAACCTGGTCATTCTCCAAGACTGACTTTGCCGCCATGCTTGCCACAATACTGGTTACGCTTGCCGAAGGCGTTGAGCTGGGACTTATTGCAGGTGTTTCACTTGCAATAATACTGCACCTCTACAACACATCAAGACCGCATGTAGCTGTTGTCGGACAGATCCCCGGAACCACACATTTCAGGAATGTCAAACGCCATGAAGTGGTTACCGATCCTGAGATCCTTTCGCTGAGGGTTGATGAAAGCCTTTATTTCCCGAATGCAAGATTCCTGGAAGACCTGATCAATGATTCAGTTGCAGCAAATCCTGCTGTCAGGTATGTCATTCTTGAATGCCCGGCTGTGAATACCATTGACTTTTCAGGGCTGGAGAGCCTTGAGGCAATAAATATGAGGCTTAAAGGATTCAGGAATTGAAACTGCACCTTTCCGAGGTCAAGGGTCCGGTTATGGACCGGCTTAACCGTTCACATCTGCCACATAACCTTACAGGTAAAATACACCTCACTCATTTTGATGCCGTATCCTCAATCAGAGCTGAATTGAAAAATATGGCAACAAAAGAAGGCGGAATAACTTAAGACTTTAATCATCACAATATAATTCAATTAAAATGGAAAAAGCAAGACTGAAAGAGGCCAGGGAAAACAAGCAACCCTGGAAAAAGTGGGGACCATACCTGAGCGAACGCCAGTGGGGAACTGTAAGAGAAGATTACAGCGAAAACGGCGATGCATGGAACTATTTAACCCACGACCAGGCACGTTCGCGGGCATACAGGTGGGGTGAAGACGGACTGGCAGGCATTTCAGACGATAAACAGCTTCTCTGCTTTGCACTCTCATTGTGGAACGGGAATGACCCGATACTTAAGGAAAGGCTTTTCGGATTAAGCAACAGTGAAGGGAACCATGGCGAAGATGTGAAAGAATACTATTTCTATCTCGATTCGACCCCCACTCACTCGTACATGAAGTATTTGTACAAATATCCTCATAAGGCCTATCCTTATGATGATATTGTCGGCACTAACCGCCGCAGGAGCAGGTATGAGGCTGAATATGAGCTGCTTGATACAGGCATATTTAATGACAATCGCTATTTTGATGTGTTCGTGGAATATGCCAAAGAATCACCTGAAGACATCCTGATACGCATTTCTGTTTTTAATCGCGGCACTGAGGCTGCCTCTCTTGCATCTTTTGCCAACACTGTGGTTCCGGAATACATGGCATAATAATGAGGGAGAAGATATCCCGGTACTGAAACAGGTCACTCTCGATAAGAAATCAGGTGTGATAGAAGCTTCACACAGGGATCTGGGAAAATGGCTGTTCAGCGCGAACGGAGCGAACGATCTGCTTTTTACAAACAACGAGACTAATATTTCGAGGCTTGCCGGTGCGCCCAACCTGACTCCTTATGTTAAAGACGGTATCAATAATTATATCGTCATGGGCCAGAAAGAAGCTGTTAATCCTGAAAAAACCGGGACAAAAGCCGCTGCCCATTATATTCTTGATATTAAGGGCGGTGAATCCAAAATTCTGAATCTGCGGCTTAATAAGAAAGTTAATACGGATAAGGCAGCCACGGGGAAGAATCAGAAAACAGCAACAGTAAGCAATTTTGATAAGGTATTTAAATCACGGCTTAAGGAAGCGGATGAGTTTTATGCCACAGTAATTCCCTCTTCGCTGGGCCCTGATGAAGCCAACGTGATGCGCCAGGCTATTGCAGGAATGCTCTGGTCAAAGCAGTATTTCAATTATGACGTCGGCAAATGGCTGAAGGAGCATGGGATCGACCCTTCAAAAAAGGGACAGCGATCGATCCGTAATTCGCAGTGGCACCACATGAAGAACGAAGATATTATCTCAATGCCCGATAAATGGGAATATCCCTGGTACGCGGCATGGGACCTTGCATTTCATGTTATCGCCCTCACGCTGGTCGACGAGGATTTCGGAAAGGGACAACTCGAACTGATGCTGAATTCAACCTATCAGCATCCCAACGGCCAGATACCTGCTTACGAATGGAATTTTGGCGATGTTAATCCTCCCGTTCATGCCTGGTCAACAATATTCACATATTTCCTTGAAAAGGCAAACACCGGCAAAGGGGATATCCAATGGCTTGAAAGCTCTTTCCATAAACTGCTGCTGAATTTCAACTGGTGGGTTAACAGGAAAGACCGTGCAGGAAATAATGCTTTCGAGGGTGGTTTTCTCGGGCTCGATAATATAGGAGTATTCGACCGCAGCTCCGCCCTCCCGACCGGGGGGTACCTTGAGCAGGCAGACGGTACGGCATGGATGGCGCTTTTTTGTCAGAACATGATGGAGATCAGTGTGCAGCTCGCATTGAACAACCCTGCATATGTCGGCATAAGCACAAAATTGTACGAACATTTCCTGTGGATCGCATCATCGATGATACGTGCTGATAAGGATGGAGGGATGTGGGACGAGACTGACGGATTCTTTTATGATGTTCTTTGCCTGCCCGACGGTGGAAGTCAACGGCTGAAGGTGCGTTCAATGGTGGGACTTCTGCCCTTATGCGCAGTTACCGTTTATAACAGGGAAATGATGAAATATCCCGAGGCAGGTCAGAGTATTTCAAAATTTCTTTCAACCCGGCCTGAGCTGACCGCTTTTATTCACGATCCTTCAAAGCCGGGGCAAAATGGCAGGTTACTCGCTTCCGTACTGAATGAGACAAATTTGCGAAGGGTATTATCCATTATGCTGGATGAGAAGGAGTTTCTGAGTCAGTATGGCATAAGGGCCCTTTCAAGGATTCATGGAGAACACCCTTACATATTAAATGTTGGCGGTAATGAATATAATGTCTCCTATCTTCCCGGCGATTCCGACAGCGGAATGTTCGGAGGAAATTCCAACTGGCGGGGCCCGATATGGATGCCGGTCAATATGATCATCGTGAGGGCACTTATTAATTACTACCAGTATTACGGGAATGATTTTCTGATCGAATGCCCGACAGGGTCGGGAAATATGATGAACCTGTACCAGGTTGCAGAAGAGATATCCAGCCGGCTTTCTTCCATTTTCCTGAAAGATAAATCAGGTCACAGACCGGTGTATGGAAATATTCAGAAATTTCAGGAGGATCCGCACTGGAAGGATTACATCCTTTTCCATGAATATTTCCATGGTGATACCGGTGCAGGCGTCGGAGCGAGTCATCAGACCGGATGGACAGGGACAATAGCCACGAACAATGCATCTGTTTGCCACTATGTCGATGGATGATGCGGTTAAGTTTAGCAAGGCTGGTGCCCTTGGAACGAAAACCGGAAAGGTTCAGCCTGAGGAGAAGCCAAAAAGAAGGAAGCCGGGAACAAGAAGTAAAAAGTAGGCAGTTGGCAGTTGGCAGTTGGCAAAATCACTACTGACTTCGGACTTATGAATTCGAACCATTTAAAAACCAGAATCAAATAATCAAATAACCAATATGAAAGCAATTACAGTTGAACCAAAAAAGCCGGGAACGGCAAAACTCATGGATATGCCTGAACCGGATATGCGTGACGGATCAATACTTGTTGAAGCCATAGCCGTAGGGGTATGCGGAACCGATGTTGAAATTACAGAAGGAAAATATGGCTGGGCCCCTCCGGGACAGTCGCATTTAATTCTGGGCCATGAATCATTGGGCCGAGTGATTGATCCGGGTACTTCGACCGCATTCAAAAAAGGTGATCTGGTGGTGGGTATCGTCAGACGTCCTGATCCTGTTCCCTGCCCAAACTGTGCAGTGGGTGAATGGGATATGTGCCGTAACGGTCTTTACACCGAACGGGGTATCAAGGAGATTCATGGATATATGTCGGAGCGGTGGAGGATCGAGCCTGAATATGCTGTAAAAGTTGATTCTTCCCTTGGTATACTGGGCGTTCTCCTCGAGCCTACCACAGTGGTAACCAAAGCGATGGAGCAGATAGGGATGATTGGCCGGCGGTCATATTGGGAACCGAAAACCATTCTGGTTACAGGAGCAGGACCGATAGGACTGCTGGCTGCCCTGAGCCTGAAGCTGTGGGGAATATCGGAAGTCCATGTCCTTGACAGGATGGAAAGCGGATCCAAGCCCGATCTGGTACGTGAGCTTGGCGCCACATACCATTCAGGAAGAGTTGCTGATCTGGACATTCGAACCCGATGCCATAATTGAATGCACGGGTGTCGGCCAGGTAATCGCCGATTGTATTCATAAAATAGGGGCAAGCGGGATCATTTGTCTCACCGGTGTCGGGCAGGGAGGCGCCATCGGCGCAGGAGTATTAGCCGATGTGGCAGCCGCTGCAGTATTAAGGAACAATGTTATCGTTGGCAGTGTCAATGCAAATAAACGTCAATGGTACAGGGCAGGGCTGACTCTGGCCAAAGCTGACCGGACCTGGCTGGCAAAACTTATCACCCGGCGTGAAAAACCTGAGAATTTTATGAAAGCGCTCGAAAGAAAACCTGATGATATTAAGGTTGTCATTCAGTTTTCGGAGGTATAAACTAAGACATAAACTCACCACTGGGTGTATAGAACAACTCCTCAGTGGAACTCTGTGCCTGCTCTGTGTCCTCTGTGTAAGTTCTTAAATCATTGTTACACAGAGTTCCACAGAGAATACACAGAGATCCACAGAGAAAGAAAAGGCAGAAGCTTATACATTTTCTGAAGCCCATGCTATAGAAAATATATTTACAGAAAATAGAGGAAAGGAGACTTTAATGAATTCAGTAATGGCACCAAACGTTTCCGGTGTTGGCACCCCTGGCCGGCGAACGGTTTACAGTATGTGCGGCATGTGCGCTGTGCGCTGCCCGATGGAGATTACGGTCGAAGACGGGAAGATTACCTGGCTGCAGGGAAATCATCACGATAAAGCCATTGGAGAAAGTTTATGCGCCAAGGGATCTGCCGGACTGGCATTTGAGTTTGACGATGAGCGTCCTCAGACACCCCTCATCCGTACAGGAGAGCGCGGTGGCGGCAAATGGAGACGTACATCGTGGGATGAAGCCCTCGATTATATCGCCGACAAGCTTCATGATACCATAGATACTTATGGAGGAAAAGGTATCATGTTATCCGATCGTGGAGGCTTATTCACTGACCTTACCCGTACCTTTCTGAATGCCCTGGGCTCGCCCAATTATTTCAACCATGATGCAGGCTGCGCGGGCAACGTACACAATGCTGCACTTTCCATTTACGGTATCGGCCCCGGTGGGATCAACTATGACTACAAGAACACGAAGCACCTTGTCCTCTATGGCAGGAACATCGTCGAATCACTTATGGTCAAGGAGTCTAAAGCCTTCATGGCAGCACTGGCAAGAGGTATGAATTGCACATATATCGATCCCCGGGCCAGCATTACCGCCTGCAAGGCAACCCGGTTCTGGCAGGTGCGCCCTAACAGCGACTATGCACTGAACCTCGCTATTATCCATGAGGTACTGAAGCAGGAGGCATACGACAAAAAGTTTGTCGACCGCTTCGTTTCAGGCATGGACTATCTGAAAGAGATGGTCAGGGATACTACTCCTGAATGGCAGGAGAGCCATACAGGCCTCCCTGCAGAACAGATTCGTGAGTTTGTAAAAGAGATAGCCGCCGATGCTCCTCAGGTGATATTTCATCCCGGCTGGATGACGGCACGCCACAAGCAATCGTTCCATGTCAGCCGTACGGCGCTGATATTGAACGCACTGATGGGCAATATAGAGATCCCCGGCGGAATTATACTTGGCAAGTCGCCTGAACAGTACGGCCGCAAAAGCCTGAATCAGCTTGCCTCACGTGCACCGAAGCCAACAGATCCGCGTGTGGATGGTGCAGGTACCACAAGGCCGCAATGGGATCCAAAGATCGGTATGCTGCACCAGGGTTTTGCAGCCATGGAAACAGCACAACCATATGGGATCGGCGCATATTTCGCATATCGTCATGATCCTCTTACAGGAATGCCTGATCCGGAGGCGACAAAACGTGCACTTGACAAGCTTAAACTGCTCGTGTCAATTGATGTACGTTATTCTGAGACCGGCTGGTTTTCAGATGTCATCCTCCCCGAGTCGACATATCTCGAACGCGCCAATATACTCGCCCAGATGAATGGGCCTGTGCCTGTTTTCGCCATGCGCGACCAGGCTATAGCACCGCGTTTCGACAGCCGCCCGGCCTGGTGGATATTCCGCGAGATCCTTCACCGTATGGGAATAAAGGATGTTCTCGACTTTGAAACAATCGAGGAGTTATGGAACTATCAGCTTGATGGCACAGGGGTGACTGTTGCTGAGATGCGTGAGGAGGGATTTGTCACTCTGTCCGACTCGCCGAAGCTGATACCCCGTGAAGAGCTTAAATTTCCCACTCCGTCGGGCAAGATTGAAATAGAAAGTAGTATTCTTAAGCAGGCAGGTTTACCAAGTCTTCCGCCATACATTCCAAAAGAGGCACCCGGAGGCGACCGCTTCTACATGCTGTTCGGACGAACAGCTACACTGGCACATGGTCAGTCTCTTAATAATCCTATACTTAATGAAATCTCTCCGAAACAGGTGCTTTGGATTCACCCTGACCGTGCCAAACCACTTGGCATTTCTGACGGTGATGAGGTAGAGATCACCGGAGGAGGCAGTTACACCGGCCGGATGAAGGCTATGGTGACTCCATGGATCCATCCCGAAGCTGCATTTATGCTCCATGGCTTCGGCGCAACTGTGCCATTGGCCAGACGCGCAAACGGTTTGGGCGTAGCCGACCAGCGGCTTCAGCATGGTAAACTCTATGAATTTGACCCTGCCGGTGGCGGTTGTGCCATGACAGAAACTATTGTACAGATCAAACCAGTTGCATCGAAAGGAGGTAAGCAATGAGCAAGTATACACTTAGCCACGACGATGCCAGTTGCATCGGATGCAAAGCCTGCGAAGTACACTGTAAGACAAACAAGAATCTCGGAGCAGGACCTGCTCCATGCAAAATAATTACGATTGGCCCGATTAATATAGAAGGACGGCCGCGAACGCGTTTCGTCTATATGCCCTGTTTTCATTGCGAGGATGCCTGGTGCATCAAAGCCTGTCCGACCGGGGCGATGACAGCGGAGGGAAAAAGATGGTATCGTCTTTGTCCAGTCAAGTCTCTGCGTCGGCTGCAAGAGCTGCGTTGCAGCCTGTCCATGGGGTACGCCTCAGTGGGATCCGGCCACACACAAGGTTGTCAAATGCGACTACTGTAAAGATCGTCTTGATGACGGATTACAGCCGGCCTGTGTAACAAAATGCGTAACCGGTTGCCTCTCATTCGAAATTACCACTGAAGTGGCAGATCCGAGGCGCGAGCGCTATGCCCGGATGATCGTTGCAGAGCCTCCGGAGAGCGGAAGGAGGGAATCATGAACGATCTCCTGCATCTTCCGTCATGGCTTGATCAGGAAGCCGCCACGCTTGCAGGTGCCATACCACCTGCTGATACTTTTGCTGACTCTCTTCCTGCCTTCACCAGGGCTGTTTCAATGACACCATTGCAAAGGCTTCAGCTGATACAGGAAGCGGGAATTACCGAGTACGGCTATTCCGGAGAACCTGTCCATCTTGCATGGCGCCGGTTTCTGCGCGGACAGGGCGACTCTGTGCTGGTGATTGATGCAACAATGCACGATCAGCACAGCCTGGGCACTGCTGCCATTCTTGATAAAGCTCCCTGGCTGCTGGCCGAGGGAGTGCTGATCGCTATCGGCCTGCGCAACAGCCAGAAAATTGAGTTACTCCTGCCGTCAGTTCTGAACGGACATGAGGCACCGTTTTTAAACGCAGTGGACGCCATCCGGTCGCTAGCCGGAATCTCCACTCCCGGACGTGAGATTGAAGTGGTTCGCAACAGCAAGCCGGGTGTATGGTGCGAAGGTCATTCCCCTGACCGGGAGCGACTTGTCCATACTCCTGAGACCTGGTGCCGTATCGCACTTATGTTCTCCGGGATAAACTGATCTAAATTGTTCTCTGCTTACTTTACGTCAGGGATTCAAAGAGCGCGGCCTGGCCGAAATTGCCTGGTCGGCAAATCTTCGCAACCAGGTTGAAGAATGGCGGGGCGGGCCGGAGATTAACGGTAATGATCCTGTTCTTGTATTCGACGACGGCATGGGTGGTTTCCTCCCATTAACCAGGGCAGATGTGTTATGCGATCCGCTCTCACTTCTCTCTATCGGAGTGGTTCCTTCACCCACAAGCCTGATGGTGATAGCCGATGGAACATGTATCGTTAAGCAACAAGGAGAGCAATGTATCGCCACTGGCTGCTTGCAGAGGGCAAGGAAACACATGTCCGTTCATTACTGGCACGGGCTGCACGCCTTGTAACCGAGATCACCCTCGGCATCGGCAGTATGAGTCATCTGGCAGCTCTTGAAGAAGTGTCAGCAGAGCTTACAACACAGGGACTTGCAGCTTCATATCCTCTGGGCAGTTCACTCCGGTACTTCCGGCAGCAATGGGAAAATCATGCACGCAATGAAACCTGCCCCGAAAATCTGTGCCTTGTCAGGAATGCCGCACCCTGTCATAGTACTTGCCCTGCCAACATAGACATACCCTCTTTTATGGCCCTGCTTGGCACAGGTGATCATCATTCCACAATAGAGGTTATAAGACAAGATAATCCCTTCCCTCTGACCTGCGGACTGGTATGCCCGGCTCCCTGTGAATCGGCATGTGTCCGCAGGACAGGTAATGGTGCTGTTTTTATAAGGCCGATGAAAGCAAGGGCAGCAGAACTCTGCCTTGCCGACGGGAGGTTACCCGAAACCGGCCATTGCTCCCGATACAGGAAAAAAGATCGGCATCATCGGGGCAGGTCCTGCAGGGATAACAGCTGCGTATTATCTGCAAATCCTTGGACATCATACGGATGTTTTTGAAGCTCAGGAATTTGCAGGGGGAATGCTCCGATACGGTATTCCTGCCTACCGCAACCCTCCCGAACTCCTTGAGAAGGAGATTGACCAGATCAGGGCAATTGGTGTGAGGATACACACCAGCTCTCCGGTTGCAAACCTCGAGGCATTCCGTAAGGATTACGACGCTGTCTTCCTGGGACTCGGGACACAACGCACACGTCTTCTCACAATAGAGGGTGTCGAACTGCCATTTGTTATGGGAGGTATTGACTTCCTGCGTGCCGTGAGAAGCGGTGAACAGGTTCGCGTCGGGCCGCGTGTTGTGGTTGTAGGCGGTGGCAATGTATCCATCGACGTTGCTCTGACAGCACTCAGACAGGGTGCCCGGCATGTCGACCTTACTTCACTTGAAAAACGCCGTGATATGCCGGCCAGCCCGCACGAGATAGAGCTTGCTGTTGCCGAGGGCGTTAAGATACATGCCGGCTGGGGACCTGTACGCATTGAGGAGGATGGCAGATTCATTTTACAGTACTGCGAACGGGTAAAGGATGCCACCGGTAAATTCGATCCGATATTCGATACTAACCGTCTTATGACTCTTGAAGCTGACCATGTTATCCTCGCCGTCGGCCAGGGCACTGACCTGGCAGTTCTCGAGGGCAGTGCTGTGGAGAACAATCGCGGATTCATAGTCGCTGATCCTAAAACAAAGATGACAAATGTACCCGGTGTTTTCGCCGGTGGTGACGGACAGCATGGGCCACGGACTGCTGTGGAAGCTATCCGGTCAGGAAAGATTGCAGCAGCAGCTATCGATGCCTGGCTTCGGGGAACAACAATGGACAAAGATACAGGCAAACCTGCAAAAAGGGCTGATGTAACTCCCATCACAGTGAATGCAGACGACAGAAGTCATTTGCGCCGTGCCATGATGCCAGAGAGAACTGTTGAGGAAACAGTTGGGGAAGGCAACTATGTGAGGATTGAAGAAGGACTGACCGATTCTATGGCAAAAAATGAAGCCCGGCGTTGCCTGCGTTGCGACATCTGCATTGGTTGCGGCCTTTGCATGGCAGCCTGCAGCGAAATGGGAGTTGAGGCTATTCGGATGGCCGACACAAATGCCGGCAGGCTTGCCCATATAGATTTTAAACGACCGGCTGAGCTATGCATTGGCTGTGGTGCGTGCACACAGGTATGCCCGACAGGTGCGATACACTTCGATGATCAGGATGGAGTTCGCCGAACGGTAATAACAGGAACAGTGGTATGCGAACAGCCTCTGCTGAAATGCAGCGAATGCGGTGCTCCGACACAGACACCTGCTCACAGAGAATTTGTAAGGAAACGGCTGCCGGATCATATGGCTGCACTAATGGATCGCGAGCTCTGTCCTTCATGCTCACGTCAAATGGCAGATCGTCCTGTTGTTTCTGCAAAATAAATTTTCCCGGCTTCGGACTTCCGAGCTTGCCGAAGCACGGACTTTTCTTAAAGTAATTATATATTTAAAACTTAAGGTCCATGACTGAAGAAGAAGACAAAAATAACGCCCGGTATCTGAAATACCGGTCAAAATTTTTTATTTCAGAATTCGTTGGTACGGCTCTGTTATTACTAGTTGGTCTGTCGATAGTAATATTCATGTTTGGCTCCGGCAGCCCGATGGCAAACCTGATTCCAAGTGTAAAAGTCCGCCAGATGATCACCGGATTCCTGTTTGGTTCTGTCGGAGCATCTATTGCACTGTCGAATATAGGAAAAGTCAGCGGAGCCCATATCAACCCTGCTGTTACGATGGTATTCTGGTTGTTCCGCAAGATCGAAGGACGACTGGCCATTACATATATCCTTGCCCAGTTGACGGGTGCAATTATAGGCTGTCTTCCCCTTTTAATCTGGGGGGAACTGGGCCGCAGCATTAATTTTGGCGGAACAGCCCCTGGCAGCAGTTATACTGAAGGGCAGGCTTTTCTTGGTGAACTTATCACAACTTTTACAATGGTCTCTCTTCTGGTTTTATTCATCGGATTCAGGAGTATCCGTAAGTTTACCCCATATATGTTTCCTGTACTGTATGCAATTATGGTACCCCTGGAAGCAGATATCTCAGGCATCAGCACCAATCCTGCCCGCAGTTTTGGTCCTGCGGTTATATCAGGTAATTGGACCGGATGGTGGATATATTGGATAGGTCCTTTTGCAGGGGCACTTCTGGCCAGCCTTGCCTGCAGTATGCTGGCAAAGAAAATAACAATTGCCAAACTGTATCATTTCGACAGCGAAAGTGAGGGTGATATATTATTAAGAAGGAGTGAACGGTAAAAGTCATTGCTATTTTAAGGTCACATCCGGATAAACCGGGTAACGCCAGTACGTTTCATAAAAGGGCTTAAAAACAATACCGTCAATATTAAATAACAATTGCTCAGATGTCTTGTCCTGAAACAGGTTTACTCAAAAAAGTTTAAAATAGAAGGAACAGGTAAAGTTATTACAGGATTAAGGAGTGGTCGTTCTTTTAACATTTTAGGAGGCAGCTAAATATTTTTCAAAAAATATTTAATTCCGGCATTCAATCTGACTTTTTGATCGATATATGGATTTCCGATCATCCATCCTTCTGTTTTGTAACCAGCAGTTAAGCTCGCCGAGAAATTTTTCCCAAGGTGGTAGTCTGCCATCAGCTCAATAGCTCCTCCCAACTTCCCTTCCTGATCAAAAAATCCCTGATTGGCAGGCTGATTCCAAAGACTGATCATTCCTCCTACCTCAATTTTTTTATTATTGAATGGCACAAGATTATAGATTCCATACTGTAAACCAATAAACTTTTTTTCCCGGTTGTTATAATTATGAATTGCAACCAGGTGATTCCTTGATCTTCGCTGAAAAGGAACAAAGAGTGCTATATCATTACCAAAGTGTGTAGGGCTGTATTGCATAAAAAACAGAAAATTTAAATCCGGGCTGACTTTAATTCTATTAATGAGAAAAATAGCAGGATTAGCAAAATTCAGCAAGGAAAGATTCTTTTGATTTTTCAGGTAATCCTGACCCTCCCCGGTAAGATCACTAAATCCTATTCTTCTGTTGACTCCTTCCCCATCAGGAAACGGATCACGGTCTGTATAGGGCTTTTCAGGGCTGAACATGTCATAGATCCACGCTGTAAGGTCTGCTCCGGCATAATCACGGTAAAATGGATCCGGATCCTCATTAGGTGGTGCAAGAACTTTCACCGAATCACTGAGTGATCCTGCTGAAAAATTGAAATAGTCCCATACATATAAAGCATTGTACAAATAGTAGGAATTCTTATAAAAAGTCCGGGGGTGAAAAAAATCCTGGATAACATTAACCTGCGACAAGTAATTCTCTGATTGTACACCACTGACATAAGAATATAACAAAGCACTGTTGTTATTTTGTTTGAGAAGGGTCAGATCCTCATCATATAACCCATACACTGTTCCATCCCAGCGATTAAATATCCAGTTGCCGTTCAATGCTGAGAATCCGTTTACACCAAGAACTGACCTGTGAAATTCTTCATGAGTATATACTCCCAGAGGAATAGGAAGTTCACTCGCATAGTATGAGAAACCAAAACCTGCAAGGTATTTGAAAACAGTATTTGATATTCTTCCAACAGCAGTATTATTCCTGTTTTTAATCACTGCGTCTCCCAGGGCATCTATTCCCCAGAAGCTTAAGTCATACAGATCGGATGATAATTCTATGGATTGGATCATAGACGGATAATTACCATCTGAATTAAAATTCTGAGGAATATCGAGGAGCGAATAGGATAACCTCAACTTATATTCTGCCGGTTCCTGTGCAAATAAAACATTTGCTGAAAACAGGAACATCCCTGAATAAAATAACATTTTTTTCATAGTGTATCAGAATTATTTATCAAATAATATCTTTTATTAATTATTAATCTTTATCATATAATATTTTCTATCAAATAATAACTTTTATAAAAGAATAATTTCAGCTGAGCAGGGCCTTCCTGCGGGTTCCGGGCACTGAAAAAAGAGCAGGATGAAGAGCTCATTTTCAGGCCCGGGGCAAACGAAGGTTAAAGACACTGGCAGTCGGAAAAGTGTCAGTCCTTAACACATCGGACAGACATTCCATTGGTTTTTTTGTAGTTATTACTGTCCAAAAAAGTGAAATCCCAGTATAACATAGCATCAACGGCAGCTGTTGAACTGGATTCCGTTGCAGACCACCAGTAACCGACGAAACCAATGCTGGTGAAAATACCCTCATCGTTACGCCTGCCCCCGGGAAGGCCAGTCCAACCTGAAACATTGGTAGTTAAAGCATTTGGTGACGCCCAGTGAGTAGTCTCCGTCTCCTTCATTTTACTTCCGGTATCAGTTCCGCCACCAAGAAAGGTTTTCAGGACATTAAGCTCACTTTCTGTAAATACATGCCATCCCGCAGGACAAAGCTTTCCGCTGGCTGCTGCATACCAGTTATAAAGGGCTCCATAAACATCTTTATAGGTTACTGAACTATTGTTATACCAGGAATAACCATGAGCTGTCAGGTTGCTCCAGTTTGAATTTTCCGTTACCAACGGGATAGCTTCCCCGTCGTTGTACCTGGTGGTTTTCAGATTCTCAGCCATCCATAACTGGTTTCCTATCTGAATAGTTTTATAGTTATTTCCATCAATGTCGCTGACTGACCCATAGGTCAGGGAAGGATTAAAAACTACCGGACTGACTTCCTGATCCGTTGCGAAACTTTCTTGTGCACCATAAGCTGTACCCGCACTATTTGTTGCATATGCCCTTACATAATAAGTTGTACCCGGAGTCAAACCGGACAGATTACTTGTAAAGTCCCCGGTACCGGTTCCGTCTACTGTCAGATTATCTGCAATTGTCGGATTCTGATTTATGCTCCAGCATACCCCTTTTGCCGTGATTGCAGCTCCTCCGTCACTTGTAATATTACCGCCCGAAACTGCAGTATTTGATGTAAAATTCACCACCGCAGAAGTAGTCAGGGTTGGTTGCCGGGCAGGATCTGTGGTAAAAGTAACCTCATTTCCGTAACCTGTTCCTGCACTGCTTACTGCATATGCACGGACAAAATATGTAGTATTTGCAGTTAAACCCTCTATATTGCTGATAAAAACACCCGGCCCTTCGCCATCATTAGTTTTATTCCCTGTAATTACCGGATTTTGAGTTGTGCTCCAGCAAACACCCCTGGCTGTTACCTCTGAACTCCCTTCGTCAGTAATATTTCCTCCTGAAACGGCTGTGGTTATCGAAACTGAACTAACAACTGAAGTTGTCAGGGTTGCAGTCTCAATTGGATTTGATTTAAATGAAATCTCATTTCCATAACCCGTTCCTTCGCTATTTGTCGCATAAGCCCGGATATAATATGTTGTATTTGCAGTTAAACCATTTATAAGACTGACAAATGTACCGGAACCTGTTCCGTCAGTGGTTTTACTGTCATTTATATCAGGATTTTGCGTAGTACTCCAGCAAATACCTCGTTCTTTTACCTCAAGGTTTCCGTCAGATGTGACATTACCGCCCGATGTTGCCGAGGTCGATGTAATCCCGGAAACAGCTGCGGTGGTAAGGGTAGGGACTCCGGCTTCCTTTTTGCAGGCATTGAATAATGCCAGGTTTGAAGCTAAAACTATCAATAAAATTAAGCCCGTTGCATTTTTCATCACGATTCGTTTTAAGTTATTATTAGAATGAATTATACTAAAGGATCCTAAGGATGACCGTTTTATGCTTATGGCTGTTTCATGTTACTGTAATGCCTTTTACAGGAACCAGAAATTATATTTATTAATAAGATTTTGACAACCATTTTTCTCTTAATCTTCTGGCCTGACCAGATAGAACAGGGTCTCAATTTATGATGAACAAAATCTGTTTTCCCTTAAACAAAAAAGTGGCCGAAAAGGTTCAAGGATATTTCGTGCATATCATTTCCTGATATTTGAGTTATCTTTCCCGGATATTTGTATATCTCTGTATTTCTTATCTTTATAAGACTCAGGATACTGCATTTTTTTTATTAACTTGTCACAGTTCATTGAACATATCCAATTTCATCGATCTCTTTGGATCAGATATGTATTAAATTTTATAGTGATGAAATACATGCTCTTATTTTTCCTCCTATTACCCGGTATGTTCATTATTGCACAGGAACAGACTAAAAGCCCTGTAGAAAATGTGGTGATAACATCCAAAAAAAATAATACCCGGGTACGAACAAATGAATATGGGGAATTGAGGATAAATGTATCCCCGAAGGATTTTCTCAGAATTAAAGACAACGGGATGGTCCGTTATAGTGACTTTGGTGCCAGAGGCGATGGTAAAACCGATGATATAGACGCCATCGCTGCGGCCCATGCGTTTGCCAATCAATACGGCCTTCCGGTGAAAGCCGACGAGAAGGCCACTTACTATATTGGCGGAAAGAACCGTACTGCAGTAATCCGGACCGATACTGATTTTGGTGCGGCTGCTTTTATCATCGACGATTCCGATGTCCAAAACCGTAATACTCATGTTTTCCTGATTGGTTCCAGCCTTAAATCTTACAGACCAGAAGGGATAGCTTCCCTGAAGAGAAATCAGGAGAAGATTGACATCTTACTGCCCGGAACCTGCTTTGTAACCGTCACTGATTCCCATGTCAAACGATATGTCCGGTTTGGACCGAACCAAAATAGCGGATCCCCGCAAACAGATGTCTTTATCGTTTTCAAAGACGGCAAGGTTGATATGGACTCTCCGATTATCTGGGATTTCGACCAGATAACGGACATAATAGTCCTTCCAATTGATGAGACAACTCTTACCATTACCGGAGGACGTTTCACCACCATTGCCAACAGAGCCGAATCAAAGTACACCTACTACAGCCGTGGAATCGCGATCAGGCGCTCCAATGTTCTGGTCACTGGTTTGGAACACCGCATTACCGGAGAAGGAGACCATGGAGCACCCTATGGTGGCTTCATCAATATCGGCGATTGCGCATACGTGACGGTCCGGAATACCATCCTGACCGGACACAAAACGTATCAGACAATTGGTTCGGCAGGAGTTACTGTCTCCATGGGTACCTACGATCTTTCTCTCAACCGGGCTCTCAATGTTTCATTCATAAACTGCAGACAGACGAATGACATCAATGATACCAAATACTGGGGGATACTTGGATCCAATTACTGCAAGAATCTTGTATATGACAGCTGCACTTTATCCAGGTTCGATGCCCACATGGGGGTTGCAAATGCCACCATCCGCAACTCCACCCTGGGACACCAGGGAATAAATGCCATTGGCAGCGGAACCTTTACTGTGGAGAATTCTACTATTTATGGAAGAAATCTTGTCAATCTGCGCTCCGACTACGGCAGTACATGGCAGGGAGAACTCCTCATCCGAAATTGCATCTTCGTACCTCCAGGCGGCAGAAAGACAAGTGTCAGCCTTATCGGCGGATCCAATTCCGGGCAACATGATTTCGGCTATACCTGTTATATGCCGGAACTGATCACAATAGAAAACCTCCATATCGACGACTCCAAACAACCGGATGACTATATGGGTCCTGTCATATTTGCAGATTTCAATCCGGAAATGACCAACGATTTATATGTAGAAAAGTTTCCCTATGTAAGAACCAGGGAAGTCAGACTCAGGAACGTGACTATTGCCAGCAATAAGATCCTGAGGATCAGTGATAATCCGTTCATGTTCAAAGATGTAAAGCTAATGATATGGTAGTGCTCTGCTCATGGCTTATGGGTTTCGACTGCTATGATCAGCTGTTTCCTTTAAAGCTGAAAATGAGTATCGGGGATTGATGCTCCTTCTTGGTTATATGATCAATTATAAAAATATGAAAACGAAAGATGAAAATTTGCTAAATCATGTGTCATTAAAACTGTTCATAGTCAGTTTATGGTTTTTCTCCCTAAATCCTGCTGCAATGTCCCAGCAACCTTCCAGACTCACTTCATTTAAGCCTGGAGGAGAATGGCTTGCTGAAGATGGAGTGCACATCGATTGCCATGGTGGAAATATAATCTGGGTTGAGTCGCTTAAGACTTTTTACTGGTATGGAGAACACCGTGGTGAGCCCAGAGGAGCATCCTGCTATTCTTCGAAAGATCTTTACAACTGGAAGAAAGAAGGAGTTGTAATGGAAAAAGGAGATATTCAGATCTTTGAGCGGCCAAAAGTAATCTATGACGAAGTAAATAAAAGATATGTGATGTGGTTCCACTATGACGGAAACAATTATACCGTTGCTGAACTGGGGGTTGCAGTAAGCGACAGTCCGACCGGTCCCTTTGTGTTAAAGGATCACTACCGTCCGAACGGCCACGAATCGCGCGACATCGGCCTCTATTTCGAACCCGATACAAAAAAAGCATATATAGGATATGCTGCTGATCATACTAACCTGACCATCCGGATAGCTGAATTATCTTCTGATTATCTGAGCGTTACAACAAATGATGTCGATATAAAAGCACATTGCGAGGGTCCCGGCATACTTAAAAAAGGCGGGGTCTTTTATATGCTCACAAGCCAGTGTTCGGGGTGGACTCCAAATCCTGCCTCTTATTATACTGCACCCGATATCATGGGACCATATACAGATCAGGGACATCCGTTTATTGGAGATGCCGGAAACAATTCATTCAATTCACAGCCCTGCTTCATTTTTAAGATCCCCGGATACAGGGATGCATTCCTCTATATGGGTGACAGGTGGAATGGCGGCGGTCGTCCTGAATCACAATATGTATTCCTGCCGGTTACAATAACAGAGGATGGAAAAATGGAGCTTCACTGGCGCAATGAGTGGGATTTAAGCATTTTTACTCCTGAAAGAAGGAGGTAATAAGTATGTCCCCTTATCTTTTTTATTGAGTACCATGGCGACTTAACCCTGACTGCAAATAAACCTGATAATTGCCTGTTTCTCACTTACAGTTGTACTCACAACTTTGTCTTTGTACATTTCTTTCCCGTCTGTTTTGATTTGCTCGTGCGAGAACTCTCGTCTCTTTTTTCCTGTTTACCAAAGATTTTCCCCATATACCCATCCTTTGCGGGCAGGTTCCTTAATATAAGCATCCATTTCAGGATGATTACTGACTTTCATTTTTGCAGCATCATATTCAATGCGGGTATTGAATCTTTGTGACAGAACTCCAACGAGGGCCATCTCCACCATTCCTGCGGAATAATCGAAATTAGAACCCGGCAGTGTATTGTTTTTGATGGCTTCAACCCATTCTCGCTGCGGGTTTTCTTCAAAGGTTCTCGGTATGGTTTGTGCCGGCAGGTTTTTCTGAAATTCATTCCATTCTTCGCCGGGCAATAAAATCTTGGGAGTATTTGGACGACCACCTGTCATAAGACAATGTTTATCACCAACCATGATCATACCGCTTCCCGGCAATTTATCAAGGTTCCATTCCGGGCGGTTTTCGGGTTTCAAACCACCTTCGTACCAGCGCATGGTAACCGGGACTTTCTTTCCACGCGCCGGGAAATCCCAGCGTATAATAGCCTTGTCTGAAATAAATCCGGTATCAGGAACTGGTGTTTTGAATTCACATTCAGCCACATCAGGCATCCCAAGGTCCAACGACCAGTAAGGAGCATCGAGGGTGTGGCAGCACCAGTCTCCCATTTCACCATTGCCGAAATCGAACCAGCCGCGCCATGTCAGCGGGGTATAAACACTATTATAGGGCCGGTAAGCTGCCGGTCCCAGCCACAGATCCCAGTCGAGATACTCAGGAACGGGTTGTTCGGGCGGCGGAAAACTTTCAGGTTTGTCGAAATACATTCCCTTACCAAAGGTTGGTCCGTCAAACCAGGCTATTACTTCAGTAACATTGCCCAGTAATCCTGCATCATACCATTCTTTCACCTGGCGTATGCCATTTGTGGCATGACCCTGGTTGGCCAGCTGGGTAACTACCTTGTAGTATCTGGCTGCTTTCTGCAGGGTCCTTAACTGCCATACATTGTGTGCAAGCGGTTTTTCGACAATGACATGCTTGCCAAGCTCCATTGCAGCCATTGCTGCCGGGAAATGAATATGGTCAGGAGTGCAGACCATCACTGCATCTATTTCCTTGTGCATCTGGTCAAACATCACCCTGAAATCCTTAAACCGTTTGGCATCCGGCAATGCTTTATAACCGGCAGCGGCTCTGTTATCATCAACATCGCACAATGCGACAATGTTTTCGTTCCATTTCGGATCTTTCTGATTAATCAGTCTGCTCCAGTTGGCTCCGCCTTGTCCGCCAACGCCAATAACTGCAACATTTAACCTGTTTGTTGGCGAAGAACTTATCAGGCCGGGAATAAAAAATGCACCTGCTGTAAATGCACCTGCTGATTTAAGAAAATCTCTTCTTGTTTTCTTCATGGTTGTTTAGGTCTTAATAATTTGATCCTTAAATATATGATAAATATATCTGACTTGATATTTCAACCGGAATTATTCACGCATATAAATATAGGTAATTCTGGTGCAATAAAATAAGTTCGAATCCATCACCCGGAAAAAGAGTGCGATCGATCGCTCCTGTCCTTATCCTTGCCTGGATCTGTTGTCCCATGGGCAACCTGGTCTGAATCCAGCTAACAGAACATTCACCGCAGCAGGAGTTACGCTGGTTTACCCGAGTTGCTGCTGAAGGCTTACTGCCTCAATTCAACGACCTGTATTCATTTGGTGTCTGTCCGGTTTCATTCTTGAACATACGGCTGAAATGCTGGGGGCTCTTAAATCCCAGTTCATACGCTATTTCGCTCAATGTTTTGCTCCTGTCAAAGATTCTCTCCCTGGCAAGTGAAAGAACCTTTAACTGGATATTTTCCTGAGCTGATTTCCCTGTCTCCTTCTTTATCAGATCTCCAAAATAGTTGGCTGACAGATGCAACTGGTCTGCACAGTATTTAACTGTTGGCAGGCCCATGGTGTGTACGAGTTCGGACTGAAAATAATTGTCGAGCAATTTCTCGAATCTTCCCAGTATATCTTTGTTAACAACACTCCGGGTAATGAACTGCCGGTCGTAGTACCTCATGCAATAATTGAGAAGTAACTCGATATTATTTGTGATCAGTGTTTTACTGTGTTTGTCAATCGACTGCCTTAATTCATGATCGATGTTATCCAGGCAATCCATTACAACCTGCCTTTCCCTGTCCGATAAATGCAGAGCTTCATTGGCTTCGTAGGAGAAGAAAGTATACTTTTTAATATTCTGCCCCAGCGAAGTTCCCCGGATAAGATCGGGATGAAAAAGTAGTCCCCGGCCTTTGGGTCTGGCAGAGCCGGGTTTGTTTCCTATCCCGACTATCTGACCAGGAGCAATAAACACCAGTGTGCCTTCCTGGTAATCGTAATAATTACACCCGTACTTTAAATCACCGCATACCGCTTCTTTCAGGAAAACACAATAAAATCCGTAATGTGCCCTGGCTTCCGGTATGAGTTTCATTTTTGAAAAATCAAGTACACTAACCAGAGGATGAAATGTTTCAATCCCCCTCAGGGTATTAAACTGAGAAATATTATCCAGTTTGATTATTTCGTCCATAACTCTGAATGTAAAATTTTCTCAAATGTACAGCATATTTATCTACAAGATTAACACTGAAATGCATAATCAGTAATCCGGATACAAAAAACAGTAATCGGTATAAGTCAACGCCTTTAATTAGCCTCAACTTTGTATCGTAAATTATATGGTATGAAGGTTAATTAATATAAATCCATATCTATGAGTAAAGGAAAATATAAAATAGTGGGATTTTACCAGTCTCTTTTGTTAATCATTGTATCTGCTCTTTTTTCTTCATGTTCCTCCAGTAATGAAAGCACAGAAAAAGGGCCATTACTCATTCAGGAGCAGGGCAGCTTTGCCGTCGGAGGAACAGTTGTCACCAATCCCGGCACATTCGACCAGTACAATCAAACCCCGGAAGGACAAACTTTTCATGGAGATCATGCCTATGTTTTTTATCAGATTCCGGTCAATTCCAGGAAATATCCGCTGGTTATGTGGCACGGAATCGGACAGTTTTCAAAGACCTGGGAAACAACACCCGACGGGAGAGAAGGCTATCAGACCATTTTCCTGCGCCGGGGATTTGGTGTCTATCTTATCGACCAGCCAAGAAGAGGCAATGCCGGCCGAAGCATGGCAGAAGGAACTATTACACCAACACCCGACGAGCAGGGGTGGTTTGGTACATTCCGGGTTGGCATCTGGCCCGACTATTTTGAAGGTGTTCAGTTCGCACGCGACCCGGAGACCCTCAACCAGTATTTCAGGCAGATGGTACCCAACATCGGACCAATTGACATTAATGTAAATGCAGATGCCGTATCGGCACTTTTCGAAAAAATCGGACCTGCGATTCTGGTTACCCATTCTCATTCGGGAGGAATGGGATGGCTTACTGCAATTAAAAATCAGAATGTGAAAGCCATTGTTTCCTATGAACCCGGAAGCGGCTTTCTTTTTCCCGAAGGTGAAGTTCCCGGACCAATCCCGATGGCAGGAGGTGCGCTCCCCGCCTCAGGAGTGCCGTTATCTGACTTTATGAAGCTCACCAGAATACCTGTCATTATTTACTATGGTGATTTTATTCCCGAAAAACCCATGGATAACCCGGGACAGGACGGATGGCGTGCCCGTCTTGAAATGGCAGGGCTGTGGAGAGATGCAGTAAACAGGCATGGCGGTGATGTAACAGTTGTACATCTGCCGGAAATAGGCATTAAAGGCAACACGCACTTCCCGTTTTCGGATTTGAACAATATTGATATAGCCGACTTAATGTCGGAATGGTTAAAGGAAAAAGGACTTGATTAAGCAGGGAATGATACCTGTAATCAAATTATACTCTCTTTTATAACAGATACTTATACTACGAAATATCAATAAATAATTACTAATATGAAAATTTCATTATTAAGCTTAGCAGTCATTATGTTCTGCTCATGCAACGCCCAGAAGCCGGCAGCCAATTCTGCCCCGGACGAACCTGTTATCAGAACTGCATCAGGAATGGTGCGCGGAGTGAAAGAAGGGGATGTTGACATCTTCAGAGGTATTCCGTATGCCGCCCCTCCTGTGGGCGAATTTCGCTGGAGACCTCCCCAGCCCGTTGCTTCCTGGGAAGGAGTGCGTGATGCAAAACAGTTTGGACCAAGCTGTGCCCAGGCAGGATTTGGTGGTGGTCCGGGGGCAATTTCCCAGGGATCATCTGAAGATTGCCTTTATCTGAATGTCTGGAGGCCTGCGGGCGCCAGGCAGGGCGCAAAGCTGCCTGTTATGGTGTGGATTCATGGTGGGGCATTTGTCGGAGGATCGGGCAATACTTCCGGAAATGGCTTCGCCACCAAAGGGGTCATCCTTGTAAGCATTAATTACCGGCTTGGCCGCCTGGGTCATTTTGCCTTTCCGGCATTGTCTGCAGAACATCCTGAGGAACCAAAAGGCAGTTATGCGTTCATGGATCAGATAGCAGCTTTAAAGTGGGTACAGCAGAACATCCCGTCGTTCGGAGGCGATCCCAAAAATGTTACAATTTTCGGTTTCTCTGCGGGAGGCGTTTCAATACATTCCCTCATGACCATACCATCAGCACGTGGACTGTTCCAGAAGGCAATCGGTCATTCAAGCGGTGGAAGGGATGGTGTTCTGACAGGCAGACCGATCAGCAGGGAAAATGCATCTCAATACTATCCTGTTTCAGCAGAAACGATCGGAATAAACTTTGCCCGAAAACACGGGATCGAGGGTACAGATGCAGCTGCTCTGGCAATACTTCGGGCCCTGAAGGTTGAAGAGATTGTGGACAGCGGGCAGGAAAATGATGGCCAGGGAGGAGCCCGAATCTATTCAGGGCCAATTCTGGACGGTAAACTTGTCGTTGAAAGTTGTACGGATGCATATAATGCAGGCAGGCAGGCAAGAGTCCCGCTCATGATCGGGAATAACAGCGCAGAAATTGGCGGGCCCTTTGTCAATGCAAGTACTTCAAAGGAAGAATTGTTTTCAATGTTCGGAGAACTGAAAGAAGAGGCAAAGGCTGCCTATGATCCTGATGGTACAAAGGATTTTGCAGAGGTTCAAACCAGATTTAATACAGACAAGGTTTGGGGTGAGCCTGCCCGCTTTGCAGCTCAATCGGTGGTTGCGAAAGGCGATCCGGCTTACATTTTTCTTTTCTCCTATGTACCCGCGGCAATGAAAGAAAGGATGCGTTTTGGTCCGGGTCACGGAACTGATATTTCTTTTGTGTTCGATAATCTCAGAGTACCGGAAGGAGGAACAGCAGACCCCTCAGACAAAGAGGTAGCCAGGATTATGAATGGTTACTGGGTAAATTTTGCAAAAACCGGCAATCCAAATGGTGACGGCCTTCCGCTCTGGCCGCTTTACAATCCGAAAACAAACCAGATACTCGATGTGCAATCCGATGGAAAACCGGTTGGCAAACCTGATCCAACGAAAGCGAGACTGGACGTGATTGAAAAGGCAGTGAAAATGGGAGATAAGTTGCAACCAAACGGAATTTAACCGGCAAAGTGAATTAATGAGAGAGAGCGAATCAGAGGAGTATGAATTATCCATTTGAAATATTATATGTCGAATATAAGAAAACCGGGAATCCTCATTAAGCTCATAATACCTTTACTTCTTGCTGGTCTTCCGCCTGCTTTATGTTCACAGGAAACAGACAATACTGTTTCCAAAGTAAATCGGTTTGGCGGTGCAGTAACCATTCAAAGCAAAGGGATCTCTACGATTCCAAACCTTACATTAGGAAAACCAGCCATTGTCTTTGATATGGCTGTGGGGAGAAAACTGACTTTCGAACCTCAATTTCGTTTTTCCCTGGAAGGAAAACCATGGGCAATGGTTTTCTGGTGGAGATATAAAGTATTGACAGGCAATAAGTTTACAATGGATGCGCGTGCAAATTATTCCCTGGCCTTTAAGACCATTTCTGATACATCTTCCGGAAAATCACAGGAAATTATCAGAACAACAAGGTATCTGGCAGGTGCATTATCACCTAACTTTCAGGTCAACAAATATATAGGTGTCGGAATGTATCTTTTTTATACAAGGGGTTTAGAAAAATACATAACCCAAAATACCTACATGGTTTCGTTCAGACCCAGTATTTCCAACATCCCTATCACAAAGAATATTGTTGCAAGATTTGGTCCGGAAATATACTACCTGAAAATGGATGATAAGGATGGATTGTACTTAAACACCACACTTTTAGTTACCAGGAAGAATTTCCCGCTTTCAATATCAGCCCTGGCAAACAGAACCCTGAAATCAAATATACCAGCCGATTATGATTTCCTATGGAATGTAGGTTTAATTTATTCTTTTAACAAAAAATTCACTGAAACCCGTTAGTTTTGAGAGAGTTTTTAATTATTTAACTATCCCTTATTATTTTAAACTTATGAAAAAGATCATCATTCAATTTTTCTTTCTCTTCTTCGTCGTCATCTGCAGCTTTTCTCAAACCAATCCTGTTATCGATGCTTTTCCCCAGGGTACCATTTTGCATGGAAACATACGGTATAACAACGATACTATTCCAAAACACTTATTGGATATCTATCTGCCGGCAAATGCAAAGGGGAAGTTGCCATTGGTAATTTCATCCACGGAGGCGGGTGGCTGAGTAATGATAAATATGCTGATATAGGATATATGAAAAAAACCGTGTCCGAAATAATCAGCAATGGTTTTGCCCTGGCTTCAATAGACTACCGGTTCAGCACTCAGGCAGTTTTTCCGGCTCAGATGCTTGATTGCAATCGTGCCATTTCATTTCTTTATGATAATGCAGATAAGTATGGCTTTGACAAAAACCGCTTTGCAGTAATTGGTTTCTCGGCAGGAGGGCATCTTGCCTCAATGGTGGGCTTATCTAAGAATAATAATATCAGCGCATTCTTTATGCCCGGGACAAGTAAATCTTTTAGCTTTAAAGCCGTTGTAGATTTTTACGGGCCAGCTGAATTGATAATGTTTCCCGGAGCCGGAGATGCAAAATCGCCGGAAGCATTGCTGATAGGGGCCGCCCCTCTTGACCGTCCCGATCTGGCCAAAACCGCCAGCCCTGTTACTTATGTTGACAAAGATGATCCTCCGTTCCTGATAATACACGGGGAAAAAGATGAACTGGTTTCCCCAAATCAATCACGGTTATTGAGTTCCTGGCTTAAACTTTCAGGTGTTCCTAAGGAACTTATCATAGTTAAAGAGGCTCCGCATTTCGGAGTGATGTTTGATTCTGATGAAATCAGAAATAAAGTTGTTAGTTTCCTAAGGATGCAATTGAAGTGAAATATTTTTAAGTGATGACCCCGGAAAAATGAAAAATAAGTGCAATAAGATTCGTCATAAATCCGTGTTTTTTCTTTTTCACGTATTTAAAGACTACACAACAGATATTCCTTATATCTTTATTAAAAAGCAAAAATTATGAAAAGAATTAATCTCCTTTTAACAACAATTGCCTTATTCGGCTGCATATCGATGATAAGCGCACAGGACTGGCCCCAGTTCCTCGGGCCAAACAGGAACAGTACATCTCCTCAGAAAGGCATTCTACGAACCTGGCCGGCAGGCGGACCCGAGATTCTTTGGACAGCAAATGTCGGCCCCGGTTACGGAGGTCCTGTCATAAAGGCAGGCAAAGTTTATTTGCTGGACAGGGATGATAAGACAGGTGATATTATGAGGTGTTTTGATTTTAACACCGGAAAGGAATTATGGAGTTACAGTTATGATGCACCAGGATCAGTTTCATATCCGGGTTCAAGAAGTGTACCGGCCATTGATGGCAACAGGGTCTATTCCTGCGGTCCTTATGGAGATCTGTACTGCATTGATATCAACACACATAAACCGATGTGGAACAAGAACATAATGAAAGACTTCGGTGGAACCAAAATACCAGTATGGGCGATATCGCAATGCCCGCTTATTTACGGAGACCTGCTAATCGTGTCCTACTCGAAGGATCCTAATTCCGGACTGGTTGCCTATAATAAACTGACCGGAGAGATCAAATGGAAGACAGAAGCTATCGGAAATGAAACTTATGCCAGCCCGTCTGTCGCAAAAATTGCAGGAGAGGATCATATTGTAATGGTGTTCTCATCCACGAATACCTTTATGCACAAGGAAGTTGCCAACACAACCAAGGGTAAGATTATAGGACTGAAACCACAGACTGGACAGGTTCTCTGGGAATACAACAACTGGGAGAATATGATCCAGACATCTCCGGCTCTTGATGCCGGCGAAGGCAGAATCCTTGCAGTGGGAGGATATGAACTGGGATCGGCAATGATAAAAGTCGAAAAAAAGGCGGATGGCAGCTATACAGTAAAAGAGCTGTTCAAGCATAATGATTTCGGTGATCACACCAAACCACCAGTATTATACAACGGGTATTTCTACGGCCAGTTCTCAACAAACAGCAAACGTGATGGTCTGTGCTGTATGAGCATTGATGGCAAGGTTTTGTGGAAAACGATGCGTAATCCGCTTTTCGATAAAGGCAGCATGATTCTTGCTGACGGACTGATCCTGGCTACCGATGGCAGGCAGACATTGTACCTGATTGAACCGGACCCTGCAGGATTCAAGCCTCTGGCTTCTGCTGAGATTCTTGAAACGGGTCAAAACTGGGCTCCGATAGCGCTTGTCGATGGGAAATTACTAATCCGGGATCAAAGTAAGATCAAATGTGTTAAAGTTACCAAATAGAAAAAATCATAAAATGCAAAACCAGCAAATTGTACACAACTCTGATTCTTCTGATAATCAGCACAATTATTATTCAAGCACAGGACTGGCCCCAGTATCTTGGACCAAACAGGAACAGTACATCTCCTCAGAAAGGGATTTTGCGCACCTGGCCCGCAAATGGGCCGGAAGTCCTCTGGACAGCTAATGTTGGTCCTGGTTATGGCGGACCTGTAATCAAAGACGGAAAGGTTTATTTACTCGACAGAGACGATAAAACCGGTGATATTTTGAGGTGTTTTGACCTCTCAAATGGCAAGGAATTATGGAAGTTACAGCTATGATGCACCCGGATCTGTTCATGTTCCCGGGGTCCCGCAGCGTACCTGCCGTTGACGGTAAATATGTGTATTCCTGCGGTCATAACGGCGACCTGTATTGTATCGACATAAATACACAAAAACCTGTCTGGAACAAGAATATCTGGACTGATTTTGGTGGCACCAAACTCCCTATCTGGGCAATTACACAATGTCCTCTCATCTATGGCGATCTTGTCATTGTTTCAGCCCAGGCTCCGGATGCCGGTGTGGTTGCCTATAATAAGCTCACAGGTAGAGATGGTATGGAAAACACCATATCTCGGAAATGAATCATATGCCAGTCCGTCGGTTGTAAAAATAGACGGCAAAGACCATATTGCAATTGTTGTTTCTTCCACTAATCCTGTCGGAAATCGCGATCTGCCCCAGACACCTGGCAGGATTGTCGGAATGGAACCGCTTACAGGAAAAATCCTCTGGGAATACAACGACTGGTTATGTCATATTTCGGTACCAAGTGCTGTTGATGCAGGTAATAATAAGGTGCTTGTTGCAGGCGGGTATGAACACGGAGTTGTTATGATAAAAGTCGAAAAAAAGGCTGATGGCAGTTATGGGGTTACAGAGCTTTTCAAGCATAACGATTTTGGAGATCATACCAAGCCACCCATATTATATAATGGTTACTTCTACGCTCAGTTCTCAACTAATAGCAAACGTGACGGTCTGGCATGTATGGACATGGATGGCAAAGTCCTGTGGAAAACACTTCGCGAACCATCTTTCGATAAGGGGAGCATGATTCTTGCCGACGGAGTGATTCTTGCCACTGACGGTAAAAATCAGCTTGTATGTGATAGAGCCATCTCCTCCGGGTTCAAACCTCTCGCTACTGCAGAAGTGCTCAAACCAGCCGAAAATACAATTCCTGAGCAAACAACCTCTTCAAGAATTGGTGGAGGAGTTCAGAACTGGGCGCCGATAGCTCTTGCGATGGCAAGCTTCTGATAAGGGATCAAAGCCGCCTGATGTGTGTCAAGGTTGTAAAATGATTCCCGGAAAGACAGAAAACATTATGAGAAAGAGCCTGTTTACTTTTTGTCTCGTCTTTCATCATTTACAAATTTATTGTCTCAGAATTCTGAGAAATTAAATTATGCATCTGCCGACACTGGATATGTTCTTGTTGATGGTGGAAAGCTATTCTACGAATTAGCTGGCAATGGTAAAAATATTGTTCTGTTACATGACGGAATGGTTAATCGTGAAATATGGGATGAACAATTCCCTATGCTGGCAAAGTCGTATAGAGTTGTACGGTATGATAGGCGGGGCTATGGCAAATCGTCAGATCCTAAGGTAAAATATTCCCATATCGAGGATTTAAACCAGCTGTTTATTCAGCTCAAAATTGATCAGGCAATTATATTCGGAATGTCTTCGGGTGGTCGTCTGGCAATAGATTTTACGCTTACATACCCTGAAAAAGTTAATGGCTTAGTGTTAGTCGGCGCTGTTGTCAGCGGATTTGGTTATACATCACATATGGATACCCGGGGAGGTCATTTTGATCCTCAAAAAATCACTGATCCCGTTAAAGTGCATGAGTATTTTATTAAGGATGATCCTTATGAAATTTATTCAGAAAACAGTGATGCAAAAGAAAAGGTAATGAAGTTACTTCCGAATCTTGCCAGACAGAACAGTGTACCTACCCAACCTGCCGCAAAAGTTGCCGTAAGATCTCTTTCCGAAATTAAAGTACCTGCCCTTATTCTTGTAGGTGAATACGATCATCCGGATGTACATGCGCATGCTGGTGTAATCGATGCGGGAATTGGTAATTCGAGGAGGGAAATTATACCGAAGTCGGGTCATTTAATACCGATTGAGCAGCCAGCTTTATTCAATGAAACTATTATGAATTTTTTAAATAAACTGCCCAGGTAACTTCTCTTCAGTCTTCGGTTCCGCCTTACGGCGGGATTTGTCTGCGCCGAACTCCGCTTCGGTTCGTCATGGAGTCTGAGACTGTATTAAAAGTGTTATTTTGGATATTTTACCCTTTGTGCAACTTCTTGTTGTACTTCGTGTCCCGATAGCTATCGGGAGCACTAAGGTCCACAAAGGACTTTTGAGACAGCCTCTTCTCAACTTCCGTCTTCCGTCTTAGGATTTGGATTTTGCAAATAATGGAAATTTGATATTAGCTATACTAATATTAATGGAGTTTAATATATTTGCCCATTGATCCCGGGATTAACTTAACCAAAATACTATGAAACACACTGCATTTAAAATTATGACGCCATTTGCAATAGCTTCAATGGCTCTTTCCGGTTGCAATCAATCAAAACCTGCGCCGGAATCAGAAGCTGGTGCAAAAGGGCTGGACAGAACCGTTTTACCCATCAAAGAACCGGAGAATGTAGCTATAACTGAACTGGATGCCAGAAATGCAAAAGCCCCTTCAAGGTTTGAAGTAAAAGCTCCGGAGAAGAGCTCCAAATGTTGTAATTGTACTGATCGATGATATTGGATTCGGACATTCAAGCGCATTTGGCGGACCGATTAATATGCCGACCCTTGAGAAGATGGCTTCAAATGGATTAAAATATAACCGCTTTCACACAACAGCCCTCTCCTCTCCGACAAGGACAGCCCTTCTGACAGGGTATAATCATCATTCCAACAATGCAGGTGCAATCATGGAGGTGGCTACCGCATTCCCGGGAAATACAGGTATCAGACCATTAACAATTACTCCGGTTGCCGAAGTTCTTCGTCTTAATGGCTACAGTACTGCTGCCTTTGGCAAGTATCATGAAACCCCGCCATGGGAAGGTTCAGTTTCAGGTCCGTATGATCGCTGGCCTACCGGTTCAGGTTTCGATAGGTTTTATGGATTTATTGGCGGGGAAACCAACCAGTGGCATCCGATGATATACGACGGGACTACAAGGACCTTTCCAAATGTTGATGACCCGGATTATCATTTCACCACTGACATGACCAACCAGGCGATTGCATGGATGAATACACAGCAATCGCTTACACCCGATAAACCATTTTATATTTACTTTGCTACCGGGGCAACACATGCCCCGCATCATGCCCCCAAAGCCTATATTGATAAATATAAAGGGAAATTTGCCCAGGGCTGGGATAAACTGCGTGAAGAGACACTGGAAAGACAGAAGAAACTTGGTGTGGTTCCTGAAAATACTGTTCTTGCCCCAAAACCGGAAGCTATAAAAGACTGGGACTAATCTGACTCCTGACGAGAAACGTCTGTTTGAAAAACAGATGGAGGTTTTTGCAGGTTTTGCTGAGCATACCGACTATGAAGTTGGCAGGCTTGTGGCTGCTCTTGAGGAGAGAGGAGAACTGGAAAACACTCTGTTCTTTTATATTGTGGGCGATAACGGCTCAAGTGCAGAAGGCGGAATGATTGGTATGTTTAATGAGAATACCTATTTCAACGGGTGACTGAAACACTCGAAATGCAACTGTCTAAAATAGATAAACTGGGAACAGAAGAAACCTATAATCACTTTGCAGCCGGCTGGGCTATTGCCGGTAATACCCCGTTTACATGGGCAAAACAGGTAGCTTCCAATTTTGGCGGAACACGAAATGGCATGGTTGTTCACTGGCCGGCAGGGATCAAATCGAAAAATGAAGTCCGCCCGCAGTTTCATCATGTTATTGATGTGGCTCCGACCATCTATGAATCCACCGGCATTCCTGCACCCAGAATGGTGAACGGAATTGAACAAAGACCTATGGAAGGTATCAGTATGAAATATTCATTTGATAATGCAAATGCTCCGGATGCCCGGACAACACAGTATTTTGAAATGATAGGCAACAGGGCCATTTATCATGAAGGCTGGTTCGCAGGAACCATCCACAAAGCACCATGGGAAGCTGCGCCAAGACGGCCTCTTAGCAGAAGATGTCTGGGAACTTTACAATGTTAACGAGGATTTCAGCCAGGCAAACAATCTTGCTGCACAGAATCCTGCCAAACTTGAAGAGCTGAAAAATAAATTTATGGAAGAGGCTGTGAAGTATAATGTTCTTCCCATCGATGACCGTTCAATAGAAAGGCTTGATCCGGCAATCGCCGGCAGACCCGACCTGATGAACGGACGAACAAAGCTTGTTTTGTATGAAGGTGCCACAGGTATCCCTGAAAATGCGTTTATTAACATTAAGAACACATCCCTGTCAATTACTGCCGAAGTAGATGTTCCGGCAAATTCATCGGGAGTAATTGTTTGCCAGGGAGGCGATTTCGGCGGATGGACATTCTATCTGACAGGAGGGAAACCTGCGTATACTTATAATTTTGTTGGCATAGAAATATTTACAATACAACTCAACACAGAATTTAACAGCCGGCAGGCACACGATTAAGTTCGATTTCAACTACGAAGGTGGCAGAGGCGCCGGCGGAACAGGTATAATTTCGCTGGATGGTAAAAAGATCGGGGAAGGAAAAATCGGGAAAACCAACAGCAATACATTTGGTATTGACGAATCGGCAGATGTTGGCGAAGATCAGAACACTCCGGTTTTCCCTGGTTATCATGGGAAGGAAAAATTTACAGGAAAGATTGAAAAGGTTACAATTGAAACTTTCCCTGAGAAAAAGTAGATTACTCTTTGAAAAGTCATTGATTATAAATCTGCCTCTGTTGTTCAGGGGCAGATTTTTTTTACATTTAACAGATTTAGCATTTCAATATTTTGAACCTGATTGACACATTAACACATTTCTTTCTCCCCCTCTCCCACTTCGTCATCCGTAGCTTTGGCTAAGGAGGATTCTCCATATCCCCCATCTTTCTTTACTTTCTCCAAAACCAGTTTTCTGAAAATTAATTACGCAAAATGAACAAAACCAAAAAGTAAATCGTTATAACTTTTAAGTAGTGGGCAATTAAAACCCTCTGATTATTAATTGGATATTTTTAAGTTCTTTGACATTATTGTAATCGCATATCGTAAGTATCTCTTTTATAGGTATTTTATTAAGTAAGGGGATGTTCAAAATTTATAGATTTTCGTATATTGAAAATCTCTTCTAAGATCGTTTTACTTTACCGTTGGCTTTAGCCAACGGATTGTGACACCCCACTGGTCGGGCTTTAGCCCAAAAGTGAAGGACTAAAGTCCTTATAAATGAGGTCTATATACCGTTGGCTAAAGCCAACGGTAATTTAAAATAGCAACAAAATAGAATGATAGATTTATAATTAGAAAATTTGACTAATTCAAATCGTCACGCTCTAAAAAAAAGCCGCAAATGCGATTATTTCATAATTTCAATGAACAACTTTAATAATTTAATGCCCACTAATGATAACTTATATAAATTATTAAACAATTATCATCTGACTGAAAGACTATTAAATAAAATTATCATGAAAATTGAAAAATCTATAATAATAAATAAAAGTTCCAGACTGGTATTTGATTATCTTAAAATGACCAGGAACCAGGACAATTTCAGTGTTTGGAACATGGCTGATCCAAAAATGAAAAAAAGTTACATAGGTACTGATGGGAAAGTTGGTTTTAAGTACAGCTGGGATAGTATATTGAAGAATGTGGGTGCAGGGGAACAGGAAATAGCAGCCATCGATGATGGAAAAAGTATTGATTATACAATAAGATTTTCCCGTCCCATGCAAAATACCGGCAAAACCAGATTCCAGATCACAAGTCTTGGAATTGATAATACTTCTGTTGCCTGGACATTTGATAGTCCTTCCAGGTTTCCAATGTCATTATTCTCGCCCATATTTAAGAGAATGCTGGGAAAAGATCTTGCAACAGGCCTCCAAAACCTGAAGGTCATTCTTGAAAAGTAATAAACAGTCCCACACATAAGTGAGATCCATTTATAAGTATAACATTTATAAATAAATCCCGGAATTATTATTGTATTACAACAATTAATATACCTGTAACAACAAATATATTACCTAAATCAATAAATATTTCTACTGTAAATAGTCCAGGAGTTTTATAATGGGAGATGTGTATAAAGGGCAGTTTAAATTCTGAGCTGCTCTATAAAGTCACAAACACAACATCATTTCCTTCATTTCTGATATTAAAAATACCTTTCGCTATTTTGTTACCTCATCAAAATGCACCTGAGCCCACTCTATCATCTGTCCGATTATCGGCATCAGACTCAGACCAAGTTCTGTGAGCGAATATTCGACACGTGGCGGTATTTCAGCATAAGCTTTTCGTTTCAAAAGGTGCTCCTGTTCAAGCTGTTTCAGAGTACTTGTAAGCATTTTCTGTGAAATGTCGGGGATTGCATTCCTTATTTCAGTATATCGCATTTTGTCCTGCCCCTGAAGGTTACATAAAATCAGCAGAGACCATTTATCAGCAAACCGGCCCAATACATTTCTTATCGGACAAGTCGGAAATTTTAAATCAAGTTCTTTCATACTTATGATTTTTGCCTGTGCAAATATATATGTTATATTCAAAAAGAGAGTAATAATATGATTAAGTCATTACTCTATAACGGGATCTGTAATTATTTTTAAATATTTTTAAATTATAATATACTGATAATCAATATTTCTAACCATTAAGGTTCGTAAGATACCCATTTGCTGTTTACATTCTGATGGTATAATATTACAGATAATTATCTAAAAATAAATCAATTTATGAGCAATTTGAACAAATTAAACGGATGGACAGGAGATGGTGGATATACTTCACGTACTTCTGCACAAAGCTACCTGGCTTCAAAAACAAATAACATGAATTCTTCCTCTTGTGGTTTAATGGAAAACAAAACAGCTAATGGAAAAGTAGTTGTAAGTATATAAAAATTAATAATTATCTATATTATGAAAACATTGAAATCATTCATCATTATTATGCTGATGGCATTTTTAATGAGTCCTGTTGCTGAAGCACAAAAGAATGACATCTATGTAAATCCAAACACCGGAAACGATCAAAATGCCGGCTCGCAGGAACAACCTGTGAAAACATTGAATGAAGCTGCAAGAAGGGTAAATGAATCCAACGGAACAGGAGCAGTTACAATTTACCTTTCAGAAGGAATTTATGGTCTTGCAGCCACTGTGACATTTCATCCGGCGAACTGGCATTTTTCCAAAGAACAACGGTTGACAATAAGGGCAGCTGTATTACCGGATGATGAAGACTGGAATCCCGGAAAGATGCCTGTAATCATATCAACAATGCCTCTTGATTTTAAGCCTAACGGCAGGCAGGATCCGCTCGGAGGGGCCTCATACGGTATCCAGATTGAAACAAGTTATGTTACAATTCAGGGCTTAAGAGTGTTAGGCACTCCGGTTCATGAAAGGCCGAAGGAAGGAATGGTAAAAAGAAATTATCCGATCGTGAGAGAAGGAAGAAATCTTGATGATCTGAGAATTACCCAATGCCTGTTTGTTGGTGATGAACTTGTTATTCCGAATCATCTTGGCGTATTAGCCAGCGGACAGGGAATTGTGGTTGATCATTGCGTATTTTACCAATGCAAAGATGCAGTTGTATATTGGTTTTCAGACAAACCTGCTGAACGTTGCGAAATGCATCATAACCTTATGATTGACAACTATGGAGCAGCAGTCTGGTCATGGACCGTAGCTGATGATTTCAAATTCTACAATAATGTGGTCAGCAACAATAATGTATTCTGGGAAGTAGGGAGAGATGAAAACAGAACATATACTATTATCCAATTCGATTGTTGTTGGGTACAACTCACTTGTAAATAAGGGAGGAGGCGCATTTGGTTATGGAGAACCTACCGATCCGAAAAGATTAAAATATGGTAAAGATGTTATTATCAAAAAGGAAGGATCGCTGCAAATCGAAAAGGATCCGACAAAACGTAACTTTTTGCATCTTGATACCTGGTACATTGGGTTCTGACCTGGGAGCGGGATTATTCACCAGGTGATATTACTCTCTCTTTTTTTTGTCATGCGGTCATGCATTCTTGCTGTCAAGAAAATATGAAAGAACTTAAGATTATAGAATCAGATATTATTATCATCCATGTACCGTATTCTTCTCTGTGCTACAGATAAATATCTCAGGTAACTCTCAATATTTACGACCTTTTTAAGATTTTTGACAACCAGAGGTATCACCCCAATTTTCAGGAACCCATCTTTCTCAATTTTATTTGTCTCACAAACAAAGTACATTTCACTGTTTATCTCCAAAGGATCTCCGCTAACGGGAATCTTGTTAACCGTTACTTCCGGAAGTTCATTCCGGTCGATAACGTTATATGGTCTGAGTTTTAAAAGCATAAGGCATTTTATTTCTATCTGTCAGCCATACAAATGTAAAAGACAATAGAACAAATAAAGATGGAGATGGCACTAAAAAGAAAAAATGGTTCTGATCACGAAAACAGAGGTTCAGTATGGCCTTTTAGTTATTTTTGTTAATGTTTTGCTAATCTGGAAATACTATATTGCTGATATTCAATAATTCTAACCTGTTTAGTGCGTAAGGAACCAGCTTGACTCCTTATTGAAGCCAGGTATATTTTTGATAAAAATTTAAAAGTTGGATGATCTCGATTTTATTCTGAATTCCCTGCTTGAAGAACAACCTGAGTACAGGCAGTTGATTATCCCATCAGATCTGGTTGGGAAAAAGGCGTCTTATGCGTACTTTGATGAACATTCGTCAACCGCTGGAAGCATCAGAACTTTTACTCAGGGCACAAGACAGGGAATTGCAGAATCAGCTCCATGAAAAAGGTATAGTTGGATTAAACCAGGCTCTGGTATCTCCAATTGATAACAGGCTTAAGCTTTGGCAGGGAGATATTACAAGACTTAATGTTGATGCAATAGTCAATGCAGCTAACAGCCAGATGCTCGGATGTTTTGTTCCGTTACATGCTTGCATTGACAATGCAATTCATTCTGAAGCAGGGATTCAATTGAGACTGGAATGCAATGAACTAATGAAGATCCAGGGGAATCCGGAACCGACAGGATCAGCAAAGATCACCTGAGGCTATAACCTCCCTGCGAAGTATGTAATTCATACTGTAGGTCCGATAATTTGTAATGGAAGAGTAACCCAAATTGAGGAAAACCAACTGGCTGCCTGTTATCGTTCATGTATGCAGCTTGCAGATGAAAATAAACTTAGGAGCATTGCATTCTGTTGTATTTCAACAGGTGAATACAGGTTCCCGAATCAGCAGGCAGCCGAAATTGCAGTCAGGACAGTCAGGGAATATCTTGACTTATACTCTTCTACCGGAATTGAAACCGTGGTTTTCAATGTTTTTAAGGATATTGATTTTTTCATTTACAGTAAAATATTAAAGTGTGGCCAGGTATGAGTGACGGATACTCACAGAGAATAGAAAGAGCCGGAAAAGCGTTTCATAACGCAGAAAAGCTGGTAATCGGTGCAGGAGCAGGTCTTTCGGCTGCGGCAGGGATCGAGTACAATGGCAGGAGGTTTACAGATAACTTTAAACCTTTCATCGAAAAATATGGGATGAAAGACCTATATACTTCCAGCTTTTATCCGTTCGAAACACAGGAGGAAAAGTGGGCATACTGGGCAAGACATATCAGTTTAAACCTGTTTGAAACTCCTGTAATGGAATTATACATTTCTTTGATGGAGCTTGTCTCTTCAAAGGAATACTTTGTCATAACTACAAACGTGGAAGGGCAGTTCACGAAAGCGGGCGTTGAAAAGTCGAGGTTTTTTGAGGTCCAGGGTAACTATGGCTATTTCCAGTGTGAGAAAGGTTGTCATGATAAATTGTACCATAATGAAAAGATAGTTAAACAAATGCTTTCAGAAACTTCAGATTGCAGGATTCCCTCCTCACCTGGTTCCCAAGTGTCCTGTGTGTGGTGGTGATATGGAAGTCAATCTGCGAAAGGATAATTTTTTTGTTCAGGACAGTAACTGGTATACTTCTGAGGATAATTATAGAAAATTCATCTCCGGGACTGAAGGTAAATCAACTCTGTTTCTTGAACTCGGTGTCGGTTACAATACTCCCGGAATAATAAGGTTCCCTTTTGAAGCTATGGTTCGTAATAATCCCAATGCCCTCCTGATCAGACTTAACCAGGATCATCCGGAATGGAATTTCTGAAAACCTTGGATCGACAATATCTTTCAATGAGGATATGACAGCAGTCATTGATGATATAAGTAATCATTGAGGTGTAGCTCACTTGATGCCTTTAATCATTTTGAATTTTTCAAAGGCGGGTTATTTCATCTCTGAAGTAAATTTATAAGATCCTGATCCTATTTCAAACAAAGCCTTCCCATTTTCATACTTTATAAATGTAATACCCTTTGCTTTTTTTACAGGTTTGCCGCTTTCTGTTATCGCTTTTTCCGATGAAGCAGGCAAATAAAGTGTTGCAGTAGTATTTGCAGGAACTGTTGCTTCATAAGTAAGCATTCCGTTCTCAACTTTCCATGAGCTGCTGATCTTTCCATACATTGAATCATAGTAACCTTTTGCCCATGTCATCTGACCGGTCGGATCGGGTTCAGGCTGAAGAATGAATTTCCTGAATCCGGGTTCACTTCTCTGAATGCCCAGGGAATATGCCATCATCCATTGCCCTACAGCGCCGAAGGAATAGTGGTTGAATGAATTCATACTGTTATTGCCACCAAAGCCCTCTTCAACAGTATACCCGTTAAGTCGCTCCCATATAGATGTTGCCCCCTGTTTAATAGAATAGAGCCACGACGGGTATGTTTATTCTGCAGTATCCTGTATGCAAGGTCACTATGACCATTGTCAGACAAAGCCTTACTGATCCATGCTGTTCCAATGAAACCTGTCATGAGAGAATTTTTCGGACGCAATACTCCGCCATCATCTTTATTCTCGCGTTCAATTGCCGCAGCAAGGTTCTTAATCATGTATGGTTTGTTCTCATCATCGAAAAGGTCCATAGCCAAACCTACTGCATAAGAGGTTTGAGTATCGGCAACTTTAAATTCGGCAGGAGTTGCAGCCTGACCTCCAAATCCCCTTCCTCCTCCAATCAGTCCGAGAGTTTTCTTTTCGGCATTCACAAATGTCTTATTGAACAATTCTTTTCTCTTTTCATACAATGTCCTGAATTTGTCAGCATCATCTTTCTTACCAAGAACATGCAGCCACCTTCGACATAATATCCAGATCATATGCATGATAGGCTGTCACCAGAAATGCTGATCCAAGCTGGTTATTCTGCGGTCCCAGCCAGTCACCAAGTGTCCGTCAGAACTTAGGCCTGTTTTCGGATCTATTGTGGTTTCAAGGTAATCCATATATTTAACCATTGCAGGGTAATGCTCCTCAAGAGTGCCATATCACCATACTGCTGGTATGACTCCCAGGGAACGACTATACCAGCGCTTCCCCACAAAACACCTCCAAAACCGCCGCCGACAGGAGCCACATCGGCAAACCTTCCCTTGAGCTGCTGAACATCACGCATGGCAAACATATGCCTTCTCATGAACTGGTCGAATTGGAAACATAAGTGGCAGTTCTGGAGAAAACATTAATATCGCCCGACCATCCCATACGCTCATTGCGCTGAGGACAGTCGGTTGGTATTGTCAGGAAATTATCAATATTTGACCATACAAGGTTCGACCATAACTGGTTGACTTTCGGATTTGAAGTTGAATAATCTGCAGTAAGTTCTCTGACAGAGCTAATGGCAACGCTCTGAACTGCATCCAGGGGAAGAGGATTTTCGATACCTGTAATCTCAATATACTGGAATCCATGTGATGTGAACCTTGGCTGGTAAACCTGGCTGCCGTTTTTCATAATGTAAACATCCTGACTAAGGGCTGCCCTGTAATTCTCTGTCATTATCATTCCGACATTCTTGCCTGATTCCTTCAGATCAGGATATAACATCTCCGAAAACCTGAGTGTTAACTTCTTACCTGCAGTGCCATTTGTAAGAGTGATTCTCGGAACACCTACAATGTTCTGTCCCATATTATAAACAAAAACACCCTTCCTTACCTCCTGAACACTCTTTGCCGGAATAATTTTATAAATTCCTGCATTATTCCCAATCTGGGCGGACAAGGACATATTATTGAAATCAAAATTTGTAACAGTTCCATCCCTCTCTGTTGAGCTGCCAATGAATGCTGTACCTTCAAGAGGTACAATAACTGCATTTTTCCACCTGCTGTCATTATATTCAGCAGTGGACCACCCTTCAATTTCAGCCTCCCTTGTTGCATCATAAGCTTCACCCATATCAAGGCTGCTATAAACAACTGGTCCTCCGTTATAATATTTCCAGTCCTTGTCGTTGGTAGTAATAATCGAGTTAGTACCATCAGAATAAGAAATGACCAGCTTCGCCAGCAGCGACTGCCGGTCGCCGAAGTGATTCCAGATATTCCCGAAGCTGAGCAATCCGCTCCACCATCCTTCGCCAAGCATTGCACCTATTGCATTTTCACCATTATTAAGCAGACCTGTAACATCGTAGGTCTGGTACAGGTGCGTAATATTATACTGTGTAAGACCGGGATTATAGTAATCGTCGCCCACCCTCCTGCCATTAATAAAAATCTCATAAATACCCCGGGCCGTTACATAAAGGCGTGCTCCCTTAATAGTTTTTTCACCGGCACTGAATTTCGTACGCAGCATCGGTGCTGAATTCCTGCTCGGATCAGCAACCACAAATGATCCTTTGGTGCCGCCATCGATCATATACCTGCCATTGGCTATTTTTAATCCGGAAGAGTGATCAGCAGCAAAGCCGGAATAAATTCCGCTATATTCTGAAATTGATAAATTCTCTGAAAAGAGTGTTGCATTGGGAAGCCTGTTATTGCTTATTACAACATCTGAAAACGATGCTTTCTGACCGGCATCAGCAGAGAAACCTATTTCACAAAGCATACCGAACGGTATGAAATTACCACCATTCCCAACTGGATTAAGGTTTACGGAAGCTCCTGCCTGACGACCCGTAAATGCCGGTGGCGCTCCGGGTTGTGGTGTCTGTGTTGTCGCGGCGGCCGGAGGTACAATAAAGAATGATGCACTTCCGTCGAGCGTTAGTGACATCTGGCCGAAAATACTTGTAGCCTGGAAAATATGCTCCTTATTCTTATTTTCGTTATTAATAAACTCAGGTTTTACATCAAATGTCTTTACAGGAGTTGAAGGTGTATCCGTATCCTTATATCCGGCTCTGTAAACATTTATCTTTGCCAGCCCGGTTTCCGATCCATCCACTGCTGAAATATCGAGTTCCAGTTTAATATAGCTTTCGTTTTTCCTGTTTTCAACCTGATAAATATTCTTGTATTTATCCATTAACCTTGAATCATTTGCACCGTAAATGAATGCAGCACGTGTACTTCCGTTCTCAATAGCAAGTGTAAACTTCAAATTGAAAATGACAAGGTAAGGTGAATAAAGCACCAGGTCCTCTGGTCCGCCTCCAATCCACTTAGCTCCACTCCACGCACTCAATTCAGGGTCATTGTTCATTAGCCCGGTTTCAAACCATGAGGATGAGGTTGAAGCTTTTCCTTTCTGGTCCCATACTTTAACACTCCAGGAATACCGGGTCGTTGCCCTCAGCGGTGATCCTGCATAAATTATACCTGCAGAGTTGCCACTGTTGATCTTTTGTGAGTCCCAGCAGATCGCTCCATCCTGGTCCTTAACAACTATCTGGTAGGCTGACTGACTCTGCTGCCTTTCTCCGGCAGGAGCTGTCATCTGCCATCCGAACCGGGGCGCCGTCACATCAATCCCCAGAGGAGTTTTTGTATATTCGATCATCATGTTCTCAATCCCGGAGTATGAGGTTAACGACAGACTGACCAAACCACTTGCAATCAATATTCTGACTGCAAATGAGATTCTTTTATTATGCATGGTATTTCTTTTGAAGATTTGAAGAGAAGACCTGACTGATAGTTGCAACTGTTATCCTTTTAAAGCACACAATGAGGTTGTGCAAAATCATTTTTTAACCGCAAAGAACACAAAGAAAGCGCAAAGTACACAAAGATAAATCATTGGCTATCATTTCTCTGCGATCTATTATATAACAAATATAAGAACTTACACAGAGGACCACTGAGGTTCACAGAGATCCACAGAGAATTGGATTCTTAACTCTGTGTGCCTCTGTGACTTCTCTGTGTAACTCTGTGTAACTATAAGTTATTTTTATTGATGTTCCCATATTTCATTTATGGGTGTCTGACTTTGCGGTTAATTAATTCTGTCTTCTAAGACGTCCTTTTTATTTATTATGTAAAGTAAATTTCAATGATTACAACTCCCATCCTTTTCTGTATTCCCGTGTAAGGAGTTTGTTTGCAGCTTCATTATTGGTGATCTTTCTGGTAACCGGGTCAAATTCTACTCTGGTCCCGGCACGAACTGCTACTATTCCCAGGTTTATCATTGTGGAAAGGGCTTCTGCTGATGCAAAATTCGCCGGTGTATTTTTCGATCCGCCCCTGCATGCTGCAATCCATTCCTCAAATTTTGGAGGCAGTGGTCCGATCCTCGGAGCTGAAGCGGTCGTCTGACCACCAGCTGGATTTGCCTGGGGCATTCTTCTTTGACGTTCAGCAGCCGGAGTATATTTTTCCCCCATATAGGTTTTCATTTTGCTTTCAGGTAATAATCTGCCGTCGAGTATCTTGCCCTTGTCACCGATATATAAAATTCCTGTATTGCCCATCAGTTTTTTATCTTCCTCCAACTCCGGAATTGCAGGTGGTCTCATTCCACCATCATGCCAGTACACATCAATTGGTCCACGGGAACCTTTTGCGTTATAATGCACCCGAATGGATTCTGCAAGAGGAAATGAAAAGTCATTTGCAATAGCACCCGTCGCGAAATTTAAAGTTCTGCATGCCTTGCTGCCAAATCCTTCTGCCCATGCCGGTACATCAAGGTCCCAGGCATCACAGACCGTCCACATGGTGTAATGACCCATATCTGCAAACGATCCTCCCCCAAAATCATACCATCCCCTGAATAGGGTGTGTGTATAGTCAGGACTATATGGACGGTCGGGAACCGGACCCAGCCACATTTGCCAGTCAAATCCGGCAGGTACCGGTGGTAAGTTTGTGGGCATTTCAGTGTTTTGTGTCCACATCGGTCTGGCTGACCATTCGTGAACTTCCTTTAAAGTACCAATGGCCCCGTCTGCTACCATTTTTTTAATTTCTTCACTGGACTGGTAACTGTTATAGGGCATGAAGTAGGTCGCGACTCCCGTCTCCTTTGCAGTTCTGATAACCAGATCCGATTCGTAGAGCCTGTTTGCCAGTGGCTTATGAACAATTATATGTTTGCCCTTTTTCATGGCAGCAACCGCAATTGTTGCATGCAGGTGATCGGGGGTCATGATCTTCACAGCATCAATATCTTCTTTTTCGAGTAATTCCCTGAAGTCGTTGTATGCAGTAACCGCAGGGAACTTATCAACTGCCCTCTGGTTCGCATAGAAGGTTTCTATAACCTCTTTCATCACCATACGGCCACCCGGTACATATTTGATGCCTTCCCTCCATTTGGGATTATTCAGGTAGTTCCTTATTGCATTCAATGTTCCGGTTGGTACGTTTGTTCCGTTTCCAAAGTTCAGATAATTTCTCCCATCTGTTTCAGGGTCACAGACTGCCACTAATTGAAGATCGGGACAATTCATTAGTGGTCCAAGTTCAGAGAATCCCTGCATGCCGCATCCGATATGTGCCATCCTGATTTTATCGTTCGGTGCAACAGACCCAAATTGCCTCCCTAATACATTCTTTGGGATAATAGTGAAAGCTGCAGCTACAGCAGCAGTACCTACAAATTCTCTTCTGGTTACCATCCGTTTGTTTTGTTCTTTCATAGGTCAGTTCCTCCTTATAGTTTTCAGGTATTAATTGATTTATAATAAGACGAAGTTAAAGTTATGTATTATTACCATAACTTTAATTAAACATTATTCAATTACATAAAAAGCTAGAATTATTATGTCCTTTCCATAGTATTTACATCGGTATAGATCAGATACAAAATCCATATCATTGACCATACATGGCTGGTCAGAATGCATATTAATAATTAAGGATAATCTGCCCAGGGTTCAACTCTCACAAAGCATAACATATCCTCTACTTCTTTAATATATTTTACTCTTACCTTTGGCCATTTCTGTTCGCACAGCTACATCTAAACAACCCGTTAATGGGAAAAACAGAATAATGCCTGAAAGAAGGATTAATGCAGATAAAGATTTTTGTCTCATTTGTTTTTTAAAGATTCAACCGCAATTTTTTCATAGATATCCCTTGCCCTCTGATATCTCTTTTGAACCGTATCCAGATCTCTGGTAAAATATTGATTCCAGGGTCCTCCGGGGGCAATGTTTACAAGAATATTGTCAATCCATTTCACAAAATATCGGGCATCTTCAGCGCTTGCCCTTACAGGTGCATTTCTCACTGTAATATAAACAGGTGAAGTATGCGACTGATGGCCCTTTTCATCCATCCGGCGGGCACAGATCCAGCTGCTTTCTGTGACTTTGAGACTTGGTTTTCATATGTACCGGTTCTCCCGGTTTTGCCGTTCCTTCCTTAGTTGCAATTACCTTCCCGTTGCATACGATCTCGATTCTGTCCGGTTAAAGTTCTTAAACTGAAGTCCAGTTAACATCAATATTCAACAGTTCCCTTTACCTTTCAGTTTAATCTCATCACCCGGACCATTTACCCCATTTATTTTCAGATCAAGGAATTCAACATGTCCGTTTGTTGTTACTACAGTTCTGCCATTTTTAATACCTTCAATCCAATTTCTATAGGTCAATGGCTTATCCTTTACCTGAACATAGGTAAGCAAAGAACCGAAAGGCCTGGCTGCCGTTGCATGGAAAATCAGTTCCAGCAGCCCAGCCCAGCCTGAATCCGCAATTTAGAAGCCTGTAATAAGCATTTACTGGCTGCATCATTCAACCAGACATCTTCTGCCAGAAAATCAATTGTCCCAAGAGCAGCTTCTACCGGATAATCAACAGGTATGCAACATTTTAAATCATTCTGGATAGTATCGTTAAGATATTGCATATGGCAAAATCCCATTATGGCATCCTGTGATTTTCCCCATTCAAGAATTTTATATGGCGATTCATCCCATATCGTATTAGCCTCTTTAAGACCAAGAAGACAAGATGTGCCCTCCCAGGGCTTTGTTTTCAAAGGTAACTCCGTGCCGGATCAAAATGCCACTCTGCATCCCAGTGTACAATCCTGCCGGGTTTTGAATAAGCTGCATCTGCACCGTTGACCTTTGGCAGATCAGTTCTGCTATCCTTTACCTCTCCATTTCCCATATCGGCCAGTACCGAAATAACAGCCAGATCATTTGGTTCCATCATCTGCAGTCAGTTCTGTTTCTGATATTATTGATGTTACATCCCCGCAATTGCGGTGAATATGAATATCTCCGGCATACCAGTCTTCAGGTTCAGGCTTTACTGCATTCATTGATGAAGATAACTGATCAGTATCCCTGTTATTGTAAAAACAGATTCCGGCAGGAATAGAAGCCTTAAAACTTTTGTCCGATACGATAATTTCATTCCCTCATTAAGATTAGCTGATGGAATTTGTATAAATCAAGTTTCATGTTTTTCAGAACCGGAAGGTTGGCAAGAATTCCATTGATAATAATAGTCCGGTTGCTGTTATTCCTGCCTGATGATAACCAAACTTCCCATCAGGGTTGCGAAAGGCATAAGCAAAAAGATTGCTGTCCTGACCAGTTATTCCGATCCGCACGGAGCCAGGCTTAATAAACTTCATTATCTGGGCATGTTCATAAAACTGCTTCCGTGGTTTCCAGCTTTCTGTCGCTGCAATATATTCGATCAGAGGTTTGCCCTCCTTCACGGCCAAACCAGAAAACCCAGTCATTGGGTGGAACACTGCCATATCCATTTCGCCTTCCATGCTGGTAAACGCAGTCAAATCCATCCCAGAAAATATAAGCCTGGCATTATCATCGAGCTGACCCAGCATATTTCTGATACCTGCTGTTTCGGTTACCCAGAAAGACTTTGTCGGATACGGAGATCTATTGATTTTATTCTAATAATTTCCTGCATCGTTGCCATATTGATGTACACCCCAGCATTCCAGCTTGCCCATAAGATATGAATCCTTTACCATTTCGTCCAGGCAATCACCAAATAAGCGTTCTCACCTCCAGCATCAGGTGCAACGAATCTGATATCGCCCATTCCAATAGCATCGAGTTTTTTGGCAAGTTTCCTGACCACGCGTACATACTGGATCGCATCCGGTATATTCGGACCTTCCACTATTCCCATCGGATGTTCGGCACTTTTGGTCATGCCTATTATATCAGTTTCATTCATCGGTGATACAAGGGTAAATTGAATCCCGGCCGTGTGCCTCATATAATATAGCAGCGCAGCCATTCGATTCTACCAGTTCATCTTCCATAGTTCTTTTATTGAATAATCGATACCACCCATCCAGCTTTTTTTCGGGTCGGGTACAGCCAGTGGTGCTGAAGCCGGCGGTTGCACCCATAAAACTGATAACCAAACCATCTGTGATTCCTTTTTTATTCAGGTAACGTAAGGTTATTCCAAACGCCCTGGAACCTGGCGTTTGAGAAGATACTGTTGTAATAGGTCCAGTTGAAATTATCCGGATCATTATCATCATTGACTGCTTCCCAGTCAATCTCCTCTATAACAGCCCGGAAAATAGTAGCTCCAAGTGAATCAATAAGCAAGTCAATTGCCGGCTGCACCACTTTTGCATCCATATATCTCCCATTGTACCACCATGCCGGATTGATGTTAACACCAAATCCATCCATGGTCTGATATTTTGTCGCACCATCTATCTCAAGCCTGATTTCTGCAGGCTGAGCAGAAACCTTCAGGGGAATTATAACCCTATGATAAAGTAGAGACATTTCCAATTGAAAATATTTGTAATCTATCATGCTTCTGAAGTTATTAAATAATTATTGAGATACTCTCATTTTTTTCTGAAATACATATTCATCAGGTAACCTGATATCAGAACATCGCATGGTTTACTGTGTTTAATAGTCAGAGCATAGTCACCTTTACCAAGGCTTTTAAGTAAAAATGTATCCGGAATCAGGTCTCTGCTTACACTGGATATCTTTTCCGTTTATGGTTACCCTTTCAGGCCTGAAGGACAACCTGAGATACACAATGCCATTTTCAGCTGCAGCGGTGTATTTTACCTGTTTTTCATCATATTGAACGTTTTTCAATATTCCTTCCGAGTACAAAATATGGTCTTCTCCCGGAGGAGCCCATTCCGGGATACCTGCAAAAGCCTGGTAAAACATCCTTGGACATTCACCGTAACAATCTGACCACCAGCTTAAAATTCCTTTACTTACAGGGCTTTCAAAAGCCAGTCCTGTAGAATCGTTGCAATATGTTACCCAGTTCAGGGAACGGTAAGCCTTTTCCCTGTACGATTCATCACCTGAAACTGCGAACCACCGCGCACATTCGGCAGCATATCTTGCTGTCTGGTAATCCATTTTAACAAGTTGAAGGTGTCCTGTTCACCGACAATATTTGCTCCCCACATTGTTGATGGTTCGTCTTCGGGAGCACTGCGAAATATAAAATTATCCTCGGTCCATTTGATCAGACGTCGGTATATCTGTTTTCCAGTCCGGATCCAGTTCAGGATAATCAAACAGGCACAGTGTCATATTGCTTGCGCTGAGGTTGCTCTTATAAGTATTGCTTTTTACATCGGTATCAGAATGACCGTCGGTCCAGTATCCTGTTTTCATAGGGTGTTCAAGCATGAAATCCCTGGCTTTATCTCTTGCATTCCTGTATGCTTCCACATTCCCAATATCAGCCCGTATAAGGTTCTCCAGCAACATGTAACATCCGGTCCAGTTTGCTCCGTAAGGAGCTGTAATTTTACCATCAGTCCATCACCACACGGATAGGGCCATACAGATTCCGTTGCTGTTCCTGTTTTTAGCCTTCTTTGCCAGCACATCAGCAACATTCAGGGCGGCGTCGAGATATTTTTTCTCTCCGGTAAACTGGTACATCCTGAAATCAGGTCAAACCCATTTCACCAGCGTGATCAACCTGTATTTCATGCATTATAAGACTGCATGGTGATTCGAAAATCCGCGGAATAAAGTATCCCCTGCATTGGTAGTGGTATATGGGAAACCCGGGCCATTCAAATTCCCGTGAACTGGTACCGTGCTCGAGAGTATAATCAATAAAATCTTTTATTATTCTCATAACATCAGAATCTCCGCAATACGCATAATAAAGCCTTGCGTTTTCAAACCAGTTAGGTATTTTTTCACCAATATCATTCATCCATGTATCAGGTAAAATAGAATCGTTCCTGACCCTGAATGCGCAGTAAAAATAATATTGAGGATATTTCGATCGTGGATCAGGACCCGGGGAATACGGCACCCGGTCTTTGATGAAGTCCCATCGAAGGCGGAGAAAATGATCATAAGCATTTTCCTCAGGATTGTACCATGGAATGAGCTTACTTTGTTCATCCAGAACCACCTGATGGGTGCAAAAAACAGTGTTGGTTATCACCCTCTTCTGACTTTTGCATGAGAAAATTATTATCAAAAACAGAACAGGTATTAAAATATGCCCTTTATTTCTGTCTATTTTCATTTAACCGGGATTAAACCGAATTTGAAATGCCAATATAGTGTAAAAGCCGGTATTATTGACCACATTTAGTTCGTAAGATTGCCATGTTCTTCTCCTGAAATTCATTAACTTTACTTTCCTAAATCTAAAAGAATATGAAAAGGCTGTATTTTCTTATAAGATTTCCCCTTGTTGCTTTCATTCAGTGTGAATGCACAGACCGACAAAAAGATGGAGGCCTTTATAAGTAATCTGATGTCGAAGATGACGCTTGAAGAGAAAATAGGACAATTAAACCTTCCGGTTTCAAGCAGTTTTATAGCAGGTGAGAGGAAAACCGGTGAAATGAGTCCTCTGGAGCAGCGAATCGCAAACGGAGAGATTGGTGGTCTTTTCGGCATGAAAGGCGCTAAACAGATTCGTGAAAAACAACAGATTGCTGTCGAAAAAAGTCGTCTGCATATTCCGTTGCTGTTTGGTCTCGATGTGATCCATGGGTATGAAACCACATTTCCGATACCGCTGGCTCTCTCAACATCGTGGAATATGGAAATTATTGAACGTGAAGCAAGGGCTTCAGCCACCGAGGCAAGTATCGACGGAATAAACTGGGTTTTCAGCCCGATGGTTGATATCTGCCGTGATGCCCGGTGGGGACGGATAGCTGAAGGCTCAGGTGAGGATCCATACCTGGGCGGAGAGATTGCCAAAGCTCTGGTAAGGGGATACCAGGGGAAAGGGAATGATTTTTCAATCGCTAATACGGTAATGGCATGCGTCAAACATTATGCATTATACGGGGCAGGTGAAGCCGGCCGCGATTACAATACTGTTGATATGAGCCGGCAGCGGATGATGAATGAATATATGCTGCCTTACAAAGCAGCATGCGAACAGGGTGCAGGCAGCTATATGGCTTCCTTCAACGAATTTGAAGGCATTCCTGCAACTGCAAATAAATATCTGCTGGATGATATCCTTCGCAAGCAATGGGGATTCAAAGGTTTTATAGTGTCAGATTATACCGGGATACCGGAGATGATCAACCATGGTATCGGCGACCTTCAAACCGTAAGCGCCAGAGCTCTCGATGCCGGAATTGATATGGACATGGTAAGCGAAGGATTTACCAAAACTCTTAAACAGTCTTTGTCAGGGGGAACGATTAGTCAGGCCCTGATCGACCAGGCCTGCAGGAGAATACTTGAAGCAAAATACAAACTTGGATTATTCAGTGATCCATATAAATATTGCAATGAGGAAAGGGCATCAAAGGAGCTGTTCAGTGTCAGTAACCGTCAGATTGCACGGGAGATCGCTGATGAATGCCAGGTGCTTCTTAAAAATGAGAATAATCTGCTGCCTCTTAAGAAAAGCGGCAAAATTGCGGTTATAGGTCCTCTTGGTGATGCAGCCGGGGATATGCCCGGGTGCTGGTCGGTTACAAGCATGGGAGACCAGTCGGTTTCGCTTTATCAGGGTTTGAAGGATGCTATCGGAAGCAATGGCATTGTTACATATGCAAAGGGAAGCGATCTGGTTGCTGACTCGCTTCTTGAAACAAAGCTGAACGGAATGATGGGTTTTGTCATTCCGGGAATGAAAGTCAAAAAGGTTCATGACCGCAAACCTGAGGATCTGCTTAAGGAGGCAATGGATCTTGCAAAAGATGCAGATGTTATTATTGCAGCATTGGGGGAAAACGCTAATATGAACGGGGAGGGTGCATCAAGGTCAATTCCGGATATTCCAGCACCTCAGCAAGAATTGCTTAAATCGCTGGCAGCGACAGGCAAACCTGTTGTCCTCGTACTTTTTACCGGACGTCCTCTGATCCTGACCTGGGAGGAGGAGAACCTGCCTGCAATTCTCAATGTATGGTTCCCCGGATCGGAAGCTGGAAAATCTATAGCAGGCATACTATTTGGTGATGTCAATCCAAGCGGGAAACTTACAACCACATTTCCAAGGAATGCCGGCCAGATACCCATCAATTATAACCATAAAAATACCGGTCGTCCTCACGGAGACTTTGAAAGCTATGCCCGCTTCCGAAGCAATTATATTGATGTAATAAATGCTCCCCTTTATCCCTTCGGATACGGTTTAAGCTATACCAGATTCGATTACGGGGATATAACTCTTTCAGCTCCGGAGATGACGATGAATGGAAAGGTGACTGCCAAAGTTACCGTGACAAACTCAGGCCCCAGGGACGGGAAAGAAATACTTCAGCTTTATATACATGATATTTACAGTACATCCACCCGTCCTGTGAAAGAATTAAAGGCTTTCCGCAAAATATTCCTGAAAGCCGGTGAGAGCAGGGAAGTCTCTTTCGACCTTACAGCAGAGGATCTGAAATATTATAATCATGATCTGGATTACGTTTGTGAACCCGGCGATTTTGAAATAATGATCGGACCAAACAGCCGTGACGTCAAAATAGTCAAATTAACTTTAAAATAATCAGGATATCAGCAAGTGGTTCAGGTTTTAAACCAGTTAATTATTTTTCATGAGAACACGCAGAATCTTTATTAAAAGCTCTTTAATGGCAACAGGGGCTCTATTGACAGGTGCTTCCTTTAAACTGCCAGCGACCTCAAATCCCGATATTAAAATATCTTTAGCCGAATGGTCTCTTAATCGTGCACTCTCTTCCGGAAAGATTGATCATCTTGATTTTCCCGGAATTGCAAAAAATGAGTTCGGAATTTCGGCTGTGGAATATGTCAATGGCTTCTTCGGAGGTAAAAGAATGAATTTTAAAGAGGCGGCAAAAGACAGGTCCTATTTGAACGAATTGTTGAAAAGAAGCAGGGATGCAGGGGTCTTTAATCACCTGTTAATGGTCGATGATGAAGGCCCTCTCTCCTCGACCAATGAAAAGGAAAGGCTTGGAGCAGTAGACAATCACAAAAAATGGATCGAGGCGGCTAAAGCTCTTGGGTGCCTTACAATAAGGGTTAACCTTCATGGTGAAGGATCGCCCGGTGACAGGAAAATAGCTTCAGTCGACTCTCTCAGTCGCCTCGGGGAATATGCCGGGCCAATGCAGATTAATGTTGTGGTCGAAAATCATGGCAGCATCACTTCCGACGCCGAATGGCTCGCTGATACCATGAAGCAGGTCGGCATGAAGAATATTGGCACCCTTCCGGATTTTGGTAACTGGTGCCTTTCCCATCCATGGGGAACCATTCAGGAAGGATGCGAGGAAATGTACGATATCTATAAGGGCATTAAGTTGTTACTTCCCTATGCAAAGGGAGTAAGTGCCAAAACCTATGATTTTGATACCGCAGGCGAGCAGCCATTACTCGATTATAAAAGGCTGATAGGAATTGTTAAAGATGCCGGATATAATGGTTATATCGGGATTGAATACGAAGGAATAAATCAACCCGAATACGAAGGAGTGCGTAAAACGCAGCAACTATTGAATAAATATCTTCCAGGAATAAACCAATAATTAAAACTTATACTAAATGAAAAACATTTGCCTTTTTGTGACAATCATTTTCCTTGCGATACTTGGATTACCATCATGTAATTCAGGGAAAAGCCTCAAGACTCAGCCTGTACTTGGATACCGGTCGGTAAACATAATTGAGAAGAAGGGTCTTCAGTTCAAAGACTTAAATAAAAATGGTATGATCGACAGGTATGAAGACTGGAGGCTCTCTTCTGAAGAAAGGAGTAAAGATCTGCTTTCTCAGATGTCGTTGGAAGAAAAAGCCGGTTTCATGCTAATCAATTCACTGAACATGGTTGGAACACGCAGAGCAGAAGAATCTGAAGGCAAGCTTACCGCCAGCGACCTTGACGAGAGCGGAACAATGACAAATTTAGGCGCAGCAAGACAAGGACAAACCAGGCCAGGTGAAGGTGGTGCCGGAAGAGAGGGCCGACCGGATGCCCAGACAAGGAATATGCAGCGTTTTTCCAATATGGGAGGACCGGCAGGCACATCCAAAATGGTAAAGGAATTTCATAACCGGCATTTCATCCTTAGGGCAAGCGAAAGCGCCAGAGTTACGGCAGAATGGGCGAATAAGCTTCAGGAACTATGTGAGAGCGAACCGCTCGGGATACCTGTAATTATTGCATCAAATCCACGAAATCACATCACAACAAATGCATCAATAGGGACAAGTGTCGGATCAACAGTTTTTTCAACATGGCCCGGAGAGCTTGGACTCTCGGCAATGCGCGATCTGGAGCTTACAAGGGAATTCGCAGATATTGCCCGACAGGAATGGGTATCTGTGGGGCTCAGAAAGGGGTACATGTACATGGCCGATTTGTCGACTGAACCAAGATGGTCGAGAATAAACGGAACTTTAGGTGAAGACGCTGAATGGGTTGCACAAATGACAAAACAGATTGTTCTCGGGTTCCAGGGCGACAGCCTGAATTCAACTTCAGTTGCTCTTACTACAAAACATTTCCCGGGTGGCGGATCAGGAGAAAAAGGACAGGATTCACATTTTGACTGGGGTAAGAAAGAAATATATCCCGGCGGTATGTTCAAAAACAACCTTATACCATTCCAGGCTGCTATTGATGCAGGCACCTCGGCAATTATGCCATATTATTCATTGCCGTCAGGCACAGAGTATGAAGAGGTGGGATATGCCTTTAATAAGGGGATCATAAATGACCTTCTCAGGAAACAGATGGGATTCAAAGGAATAATAAACTCGGATACAGGTCCTATAACTTCCATGCCTTGGGGAGTTGAAAATCTTACAGTCCCTGAAAGATATAAGAAAGCCCTTGAAGCAGGAATTAATATTTTTTCCGGAATATCAGATCCTGCAGACCTCATTAATGTGGTTAAAAACAATATGGTTGACAGCAGCTTAATTGACAACTCAGTTTTGTTGCTGCTGAAGGAGAAATTTGACCTGGGACTTTTTGAAAATCCCTATGTGGATCCGGATGCAGCAGAAAAACTGGTAAATAATGATAATTTCAGGGAGAGAGCCGATCTTGCCATGCGTAAGGCTGTTGTTTTGCTGCGAAATGAAAGCAATGCTCTGCCAGTCAGGGAAAAGACAAAAATTTATTTTGAGACTCTTACGAGAAATTCAGGGGAAGAACAAGCCGGTGCTCCAAATGTATACAACCCTTCAGATAACAGCTATCCGGTTGAATTTGTAAAAAGCCCTGCGGAGGCCGATCTTGTAATGTTTTGGATTATTCCAACCGGAAACGCTCTTTTTGGATCAGCCGGTGACCCGATATCACTCTCTTTGTCAAAATGCTCGGTGCCGACTAAATACATCAATACGATCACCACGCAGAAACCTACAGTACTTGTTATTAATTATACAAACCCCTGGGTTATAAACGAAATATATAATGACAAGAACAGGGGCAATATAAAGGGAGTCCTGGCAACTTTCGGAACAACCCGCGAAGCTCTTCTTGACATTTTAACAGGTAAATTCAACCCGACAGGGAAAATGCCATTCTCTACTCCGGTTTCCGATTCAGCAGTTGAAAACCAGAAAGAGGATGTCCCGGGATACCTTGAAGGTGAAGGATACTCTCTCTTCAACTACAAAGAGGGACTGAGTTATTAACTGCCTGCAGGTTTTAATTCAAATTTGCCTTCTCATTTCAGATGTTAATACTATATATGTTCTGTGAATAACTCTTTGCCGTAATCCTTCTTTTTAGATCTTATTTTTGAATCCTGATTAAGGGATTAATATGTATGAAAAGAATAAGGTTCAGGAAAGAATATCGTTTACAGGGACGACTTTTTATTCTGATCACTCTGCTGTTATGTCTTATAATCATTCCGAAGCCGCACAGGGCTGCAATGGTATCTTTTTTCAGCAAGAAGTGCAGGAACTACCAGCAGGTGTATAGCAAAAAGTTAAATGACAGGATAACAGATTATGCGTATCAGGCAAAATTAACCGGAATAGAAAAATGTGAGGATGCAAATGATATAGGTAACAGGATTTTATCCGGACAGCTACGCAGGGTTAAAAGTGGCAGAAGTTATAAAATTGAAAAGATGGCATACAGCTATCCTTATCTTACACCGGATAGCAAAAAAATTCTCGATGAAATAGAAAAAAGGTTTAAAAGAAAGGTTAAAAGAGATGGTCTTATGGGATCCAGGTTCATAATTACATCAATGACCCGAACTTCTCATAAAATTGATGGTCTTGGAAAAACAAATATAAATGCTTCCGATAACAGTCCTCACCTGAATGGCAATGCATTTGATATTTCCTATGCAACTTTTTATTCAGAAAGCTTTATGTAACTGAATGCGACAAATGGTATATGAAGGAAGCCCTTGCTGAGGTTATATGGCAACTGAAAGAAGAAAAGAAATGCTGGGCAACATATGAGAGAAAGCAAGGCTGCTTCCATGTTGTTTCAAGATGAGGTAAATCCGGTGACATTTTCTACTAAACGGGATCTTTCGGGAAAAAAGCAACCAGGGATCCGATTTTATTTCTTCAGACCAGCAACCATTTTTTTAATTCCTTCTGCCGGTGACGTAGCTGTTATTCCAAATCGTTTCTCAAATTTGCTGCTATCGAAAATATAATCCTGTTCATACTGGTACAGCATTTCTGGAAATTCCCTCATAATGGGAACAAAGAGTCCCAAAGCCTTTATCATCCACAACGGAACTTTTTGAACCTTTGGTTCCGTATTTAGCTCTTTGGCTATCATTTCTATCCAGCCAAGGTTTGTAATTTTTTCTTTGGTAGTCGGAACATGCCATTCCTGGTTATATGCATCAGAAGTATTTCCAAGTAATGCAGTGGCTTTTGCAGCATCGGGTGTGTAAGTGTACGTGTGAATTTTACCGGGGTTCCCGAATGCCTGGGCCTTTTTCCCTTTTATGAGGTTTGAAGCCACCATCAGTGATAAGGCACTATTCTTGTTTTCAGGTCCGTAAAAATCTGCCCCCCGGGCTATAACGGCATTAAGATTTTTCTTTTCTACTTCATTAAAAATCATGTCACGAACGATCTTCCTTACTTTCCCTTTTTCGCTTGGTGGCCCGACTGGCACATCTTCAGTCATAAATGGAATAGCATTCTTTGCATATAAGTACATGTTATCAAAGAAGACCAGCCTGGAATTGTGATTTTTACATGAGTTGATAACCTCCTGCATGAATGGAGGCCATGTTTTCTGCCAGACTTTCAGATTATATGTAAACCCTATAGTAACATAAACCACTTCGCTTCCGGCAATAGCCTTCCCGATCAGTTTTAAGTCACTGACATCTGCCGGATAGAGTTCGTCTGTGTCATTTACTTTTTGAGGATTTCTGCTGACAAGCCGTATCCGGTCAGCGTAGTTTTTCAACTCCCTGGCCAGGGGAACTCCAATACCACCTCCTGAGCCTAAAATTGTCTGTAACATAGCGTTGATTGTTTTTGAGTATTAATAAACACCAGTCCCTTCATTTTTGTTTAGATCGCGACATAATTTGTAAAAGCCGGTCTATCTGACCACTTTCATATCAAACTCTGTTCACTTTGCTGGCATTGGCGAAATTTAATAATTTAAAGCACAAGATTTTCCGGTTCAGGAAAACTTTAATAATTTTATCCTTTGAAAGTATTTGATTATCAAATACCATTCTGGCTTTCCCTGGCTGATTCAAAATGGTTGTATAATGCCTGATCCTCATAACCTTGTCCCGACCTGCACAGGGTTTGGCTTTGATTCCGCCTTAGGATGTGGTAAGAATAATAAAATCAGGGATTACCGTTCAAAATGATGTGATTATACTACGAACCAATAAAAAGAAATTACCTATGACTGTAAAAAATAGCCAATTAACCACTAAAGAGGCATGGAAAGCACTTGTGTCTCATCAAAAGAAAGGTATTCCCCATCTAAGGGAACTTTTCGCAAACGATCCTAAACCGCGGGGAAAAAATGACAGCTGAAGCTGCAGGCCTCTTTTTGGATTATTCAAAGAACCGGATAACTGAAGAGACCTTCCGCCTTCTCCTCCAACTGGCAACAGAATCAGGTCTTAAGGAGAGTATCGAAGCTATGTTCAGGGGGGAAAAAATCAATATTACCCAGAACCGGGCAGTTTTGCATGTTGCGTTGCGTGCACCAGTGGGTGAATCAATCGTTTTGGACGGTGTAAATGTGGTGCCGCAGGTGCATGAAGTACTTGGGAAGATGACAGTTTTTGCTGACATGATCAGAAGTGGTTCATGGAAAGGTTACAGTGGCAAACCTATCAGGAATATTATAAATATTGGTATTGGGGGGTCAGACCTTGGTCCTGTAATGGCTTATGAGGCACTCAGGCACTATAGCGATCGTTCATTGACTTTCAGGTTTGTTTCGAATATCGACGGGACAGATTTCGCTGAAGCTGTTCAGGATCTGAATGCTGAAGAGACTCTCTTTATTGTGTCATCCAAGACCTTCACGACAATTGAGACAATGACAAACGCTCTCACAGCGCGTGAATGGTTATTAAGGGCATTCAATGGCGATGAAAAGGCAACAGCAAAACATTTCGTCGCTGTATCAACCAATGCTTCATTAGTGGCTGAATTTGGTATTGACACTGCCAATATGTTAGGTTTCTGGAACTGGGTTGGAGGCAGGTATTCAATGGATTCCGCGATTGGCCTTGCCACAATGATTGCCATCGGACCGCAGAACTTCAGAGATATGCTCGAAGGCTTCCGTCAGATGGATGAACATTTCCGTACCGCCCCGTTTGGATCGAATATGCCGGTAATAATGGGCCTTCTGGGTATCTGGAATACCAATTTCTTAGGTGCAGAAACTGTCGCTGTACTTCCTTATGAGCAATACCTGAAACGCTTCCCTGCATATCTTCAGCAGCTGACAATGGAAAGCAACGGAAAACATGTCACTCTCGATGGGGCTGAGGTCGATTATCAGACCTGTCCGATTTACTGGGGTGAGCCGGGAACAAACGGACAACACTCTTTTTATCAGTTGATACACCAGGGAACAAGACTTATACCCTGCGATTTTATTGCTTTTGCTGAGCCGCTTAATCATATCGGCAGGCACCATGATATCCTGATGGCAAATGTATTCGCCCAGGCAGAAGCCCTTGCATTCGGTAAAACTCCTGAACAGGTAAGGTCCGAAGGCGTACCCGGGTGGCTGGCTCCCCATAAGGTTTTCGACGGCAACCGTCCCTCCAACACTATCCTGGCCCGGAAGCTTACACCGGAAGCACTTGGAAAGCTGGTTGCACTTTATGAGCACATTGTGTTCACCCAGGGTGTAATCTGGAATATAGGTTCATTCGACCAGTGGGGAGTGGAATTGGGCAAGGTTCTGGCTCAGCGTATCATCCCGGAACTGGAAAGCAAAACGGAACCTGAACCAACACATGACTCTTCAACAAACAATCTGATCCGGCTTTACCGGACTATGAAATAAATCCCGTTTATAATTAATATTCAAGTATGAGAAACCGGGACGAATAAAGTAGTTATGAAGGTAGAAGTGCTTGACAATGCAGATAAGGTCGCTTTGAAGGCTGCCTCAATTATTGCTGAAGAAGCCCGTAAGTCAGTAGCTTTACGCGGAAGCTTCATTCTCGCAGTCAGTGGTGGAAAAACCCCCTGGAAGATGCTCCGTGCACTGGCAGAGGAAGATGTTCCCTGGGAAGGTATTCATGTACTGCAGGTTGATGAACGTCTGGCCCCTGATGGACATCCCGACAGAAACATGACTCATTTGCTCGAAAGCTTGTTTGGATATGCACCCATAGTTCCTGGACGGATCCATGCCATGCAGGTAGAAGAGAAAGACCCTTTTGCTGCAGCCGCCTGCTATGCCCGGACTATCAGGGAGATCGCCGGACCAAAGGCAATTATTGACCTTGTTCATCTTGGACTGGGTCCCGACGGACATACAGCTTCGCTTATACCGGGTGATCCGGTATTAGATGTTACCGACAAAGATGTGGCACTAACAGGTATATATCAGGGCAGACGCCGGATGACATTAACATATCCTGTGATCAATCGCGCAAGGAAGATACTCTGGTTGATTACCGGAAGTGAAAAGGGCGAAATGCTTCAACGACTTCTTGATTGTGATTTGTCCATTCCCGCCGGTCGTATTTCGCAGGAAAATGCAATGGTATTGGCCGATAAAGATGCCGCAATCAGAATCAATAAACACCTTTATTAATACATTTATGATAATATTTTAAGATTATGCAAAGCCTTTTAATTTCTGCCCTAAAGATTTCAGGAAAAGCTACTGCTTGATTATTTTAATGGCCCGATTGAAATACAACAAAAAGAATCTCAAAGCAGTATAGTTACTGAAGCAGATATTGAAAGTGAAAAAATAATCATGAACCTGATTAAAGAAAAATTTCCTTCACATAACATAATATCGGAGGAAAGCGGATTTATCAATAATAATTCAGAGTATACATGGATTATTGATCCATTGGACGGAACTTCCAATTTTGCCTGCGGAATACCCTGGTTCGGTGTATTGATTTCAATTTTAAAGAAAAATATTCCTGTTATGGGAGGGGCTTATTTACCGGTTCAGGATCTGTTATATTTTGCAGAAGCAGGAAAAGGTTCATTCAGAAATGGGGAACCGATTCCACTTCTTAAGAATAAGCCATTAAGGGATTCCTTGTTTTCTTTTTGCGTAGACTACACTGAGGATACGGAATTTTTAAACAGGGGGATGGAAATCTATAAACATATCGTCAAAAGTTCACGGAATATCAGATCGACAAATTCACTTATCGATTTTATTTATGTTGCCGAAGGTAAGTTCGGAGGAGTTATAAATTTATATACAAAGGTCTGGGATATCTCAGGACCTGGATTAATAATATCAGAAGCCGGAGGTATAATGAAAAATATCGATGGCAATGATATTGAATATTCTGTAAGGGAGGAACTTATTCAGGAAAATTTTTCTGTCTTTGCCGGTTCACCGGAAATCTTAGAATCTTTGAAAAAAGTAATGCAATAATCCAATCATGAATATTCCAAACAAAAAGGGTGTGGAGATTGCTGTAAAGAAGGTATTTAAACATTTATTTCCCTTTGATGACAGGTTAACACTATCGGAAATTGAACAACCCGGAAAAACGGTTACGGATCACCTGGATCTAATGTTTAAGGGATTGACCCCTGAAAGTGACAGCTATACACAACTATTTCTAGACTCATTACCCCAGATAAAAAAGACACTTTTAAATGATGCCGGATTTATCAATGAATCCGATCCTGCAGCAAAGGATATTAGTGAAGTTATAGCCATTTATCCCGGATTCTTTGCAATCTATTGTTACCGTATTGCCAATGCTCTCAATAAGCTGCAGGCACCTCTTTTGCCACGGATGATTACAGAATATGCGCATAAGGTAACGGGTATTGATATACATCCCGGGGCGACTATTGGCAGTCCGTTTTCTATCGACCATGGAACAGGTATTGTTATCGGAGAGACTACCCTGATCGGTAATTATGTGAAATTATATCAGGGTGTGACCCTTGGAGCTTTGAGTGTCGATAAAAGCAAGGCCTCAATGAAAAGACACCCGACTATTGAAGATAATGTCATTTTATATGCCGGGAGTACAATTCTGGGAGGAGAAACAGTAGTTGGGAGAAACAGCATAATCGGGGGAAATGTCTGGCTTACAGAAAGTGTTGCGCCATTTTCGGTTGTTTATCACAAAAGCGAAATAATTATCAGAAATCAGAATGGTTTCCAGGAACCTATAAATTTTATAATTTGAATCTGTATTTTGAAATTCAATAATTATGAAGATAAATTCAATTCTTGAAACAATAGGCAACACACCTCATGTTAAAATCAACAGGCTCTTTAATCCTGATTATAATGTATGGATAAAACTTGAAAAAGCCAATCCGGGTGCCAGTATAAAAGACCGTATCGCATTATCGATGATTGATGATGCTGAAAAAAAGGGAATTCTCAAACCCAATAGTGTAATCATAGAACCGACTTCCGGCAATACAGGTATTGGATTGGCAATGGTAGCAGCTGTAAGAGGTTACAGGATTATTCTTGTAATGCCCGAATCAATGTCAGTTGAAAGAAGAAAGATAATGAGTGCCTTTGGAGCTGAATTCGATCTGACGCCAAGAGAGAAAGGTATGAAAGGAGCTATTGAACGTGCGAGTCAATTAAATTCTGAAATTCCTGATTCATGGGTCCCCATGCAGTTTGACAATCCTGCCAATACTGAAGCTCACAGAAATTTTACGGCAAGGGAGATTATTGATGATTTTCCTGAAGGACTCGATTATCTGATAACAGGTGTTGGGACCGGGGGACATATAACGGGTTGTGCTGAAGCATTAAAGAGGAGATTTCCAAATCTTAAAGTTTATGCAGTTGAACCTGAATTATCTCCTGTTTTGAGCGGAGGTTCTCCTGCACCACACCCGTTGCAGGGAATTGGTGCCGGGTTTGTTCCCTCAATACTGAATACAAAGATTTTAGACGGAATAATTAAAGTAAGTAAAGAAGAAGCATTTGCTTTTACGAAAAGAGCAGCAAAAGAAGAGGGATTATTTATCGGAATATCTTCCGGAGCATCCCTGGCTGCAGTAAATCAAAAAATAAATGAGCTTCCCAAAGGATCAAATATTCTTACATTCTGTTATGATACAGGAGAGAGATATTTATCAATAGAGGGATTATTTTGAAACTTTGCGTTTATGGATGACAAATTAGCCTGTCTTAAATCATTACTTGAAAGATATCGAAGCTCAGTTTGAAATATACCTCTTCCATTTATGCTGACAAGACTTCCCCCTCGATAATTCACATTCAAAAAAATCAGATTAATCCCTCATTTTTGCTGCTTCACTTATTTTTCCTGACTTGTGACGGTTAACAGAGTTAGTGCGGTTTATTTTTTCAATATACTGAATATGAATGGTTTAAATTCATACATTTAAATTTTAATGCACTAACGCATATTTTTGTGACATGCTCAGGATCGGAAAGGTTAAGACAAAATCAGGATCTTCGGTCATACAGGTAGTGCAATATGACCTGGGGGATCCCTCAGTCGTCAAACCCTCGCAGGCTCGGCTTTTCCTTCTTCGGGATGACACGTGCTTTTAGGAACAATAGGGGAAGAAGCGGCGGGCCGCCGGTAAAAAACTCGTTTTCCAGGAAAACCTCCATCCGGCGGCCAGCCGCTTCTTCCCCTAAACCTCTTACCCATGAACCATGTCATCCCGAATTCCGACAACCACTTTTTCACAGGTTATGAGCTGATACTTCATTGGTTGGCGGAAGAGGGATCCCCTTATCGTGTGCAGGGACATTTCTATCTGGCGTTTCGATCTTCCCGGCTATTGAAACTTCCAATTAATTTGACCTTTTTCATCTTGAGTATGATTTTATCTGCTTCTCACTGGTAATTGCCTCTTGATTTCTCCAAACCATTCATAATATACCAGTTGACCAATATTAAATCCCAAGGACTCTTATCAAAATTAGTTGATCGACCGGCTGGTAAAATGGAAACTCCTACCGCACTAACTGTCACAAGTCATGACTTCCCCCTCGATAATTCACATTCAAAAAAAGCAGATTAATCCCTCATTTTTGCCGCTTCACTTATTTTTTTAGATTGAGCACTTTATTAATAGATAAATTCACCGATAAAACCAAAGATTATTTATGGGTGACAGTTTATCTGACTTACTTTCTGCATCCTTAAAAAATCAGCAATGTTTATGTGAAATAAACGTAAGTCAATATTTGTCTAAATGTAAAAGAACTTAACAGAATTTAATTTATGAAGTTATTCTTATTCCCTATTCTGGGTGTTGTTATGCTGCTTCTGATTTCCTCGGCAGAAAAGCCAACAAAATCAGATATTTATGTCTATAACTATGAAAATGTCCTGGGCACCTCTTTTACGTTAAAAGTTGCCGCTGAAACCAAAGAGGATGCCGGCAATGCTGAACAAATCGCACTTAAAGAAATTGACCGGCTGGCAGACATTCTAAGTACGTACGATCCTCAGAGTGAATTCAGCCTTTGGCAGAACACTTTGAATACTGATGTTCCCATTTCTCCTGAACTTTTTGAGGTTTTATCGCTTTTTGAACTTTGGGAATCAAAAACTGATGGGGCGCTGAATGCCGCAGCGGCAATTGCAACCGCTCTTTGGAAAAAAGCGGCAGGGAAAAATGTTCTTCCTGACCCGGAAGAGATATCCGTTGCAGTATCGGCCATGGAAAGAGCACATTGGGAATTGAACGATGAAAAACAAACAGCAAGGCATTTGTCCACAGATCCTTTGGTATTAAATTCCTTTGTAAAGAGTTATATTATAAACAAAGCATCAGATGAGGTAATGAACGCTCCGGGTATTACCTCCTCCATACTTAATATAGGCGGAGATATAGTTGCAGCCGGAGAAATACTGGAAACTATAAGGGTGGCCGATCCAAAAGCCGATGCAGAAAATGATGCGCCGGTATCGATATTACAGGTTAGTGAAAGGGCAGTTGCTACCAGTGGCAATTACAGACGTGGTTTCAGAATTGGTGATGAGTGGTTTTCTCATATTCTGGACGCACGTACTGCTACACCTGCTCAGGAAATTATAAGTGCAACAGTGGTTGCAGACAGAGCAACTGATGCCGGAGCTCTGGCAACTGCATTTAATATTCTTTCGCCCGAAGAAAGCGAAGCCCTGGCCCGGCAAATAACGGATGTAGAATACCTGATTATTACAAGATCGGGACAACGAATTTCAAGTGGAGGATGGGAAAAGCTGGAAGTTAAACCAAATGAAGAGGATACAAATAGTATAATCCGTAAGGAAGTGGAGTCCAATGAAGCTGCCGCTGACTTTGAGGTTGATATTGAATTTGAGCTTACCCGTTTTCAGGGAAGGTCTCTCAGACCCTATGTTGCTGTCTGGGTGGAAAACGAAAACATGGAACCTGTCCGCACCCTGGCATTATGGTTCAATAACTACCGGTGGCTTCCTGACCTCAGAAAATGGTACAGCAAACATTATGAAATGACTCAGCAGTATGATTTTATGGGATCAATAACCAGCGCTACACGGTCTGCCGGAAAATATACGATCAAATGGGATGGATTGGACCATCAGGGCAAACATCATAAATCGGGTAAGTTTACGGTATATATCGAGGTTTCCAGGGAACATGGAACATACCAATTGATTAAGAGTGAAATTGACTTGAATCGCAAGCCACAGAGAATTGATCTCCCGGCTGGAGTTGAGATCGCATCAGCAGCAATTGATTATCATAAGGTGGCTAATAAATAAGCTTCCGTTTTAACGACTATGGCCAAAAGAGATTTAAACGCGTGGACCCGCTGGCTGCATATTTATTTGTCGATGTTCAGTTTTGCAGCACTTTTGTTTTTCTCGGTTACAGGCATAACGTTGAATCACCCTGCCTGGATAAATATACAACCAAAGGTTGAGCGATTTTCCGGAAAAATGGATCCTTCATGGCTGGCACCAGGTGATTCAATGTCTGTCGCAAGATTGGAAATAGTTGAACACTTAAGAAATTCACATAAAATAAAAGCCAGACTTACAGATTTCCGGGCTGAAGATACCGAATGCTCGTTATCATTCAATGGTCCTGGGTATGCTGCAGATGTATTTATTGACAGATCAACCGGATCGTATGAATTAACAATAACTTCGGCAGGTTATGTCGCAATTCTAAATGACATTCATAAAGGGCGGGATACCGGATCCGGATGGGCGATTATTATTGATATTTCAGCGATCCTGATGATCGTTGTTTCACTGACGGGTTTTTTAATGATATTCTTTCTCAGTAAAAAGAAAGTAAATGGACTTCTGATTGCCTCGCTTGGTGCTTTAGCATTTATCGTCCTGTGCTTTGTATTTGTCTGGTGATTTAGCATTACAGATACTTATCATTACCCGCCAGAAATCGTCCTACAGACTCCCAAAAAGACTGGTATGTAAATTCCAAAACAGGGCAGAGTTGTTTTTACTTTGCATATTTTAAATTCATATATTTACAAGGTTTTGAAATACTTCCTGTTATGACAGTTAAAAAAAGTATTTTTCTTTGGATACTTTCCGGGATCCTGTTAATTCCTTCCTTCCAATCGTGTGTAAACAATAATGAAGAGGATCTGTATGGCATAGAGCCATGCGATATTACAAATGTAACATGGGCTTCAAAGATTGCCGATATCATGCAAAAGAACTGTGTTGGTTGCCATGGTCCGGAAGTTGCTTACAAGGGGGTCAGACATGACACTTACGAATATGAAATGATTGTCGTAAATGACGGGAGGCTAAGAGGTGTCGTCAATCACCTGCCCGGTTATTCAAAAATGCCGAAAGACAGAGGAAAACTTCCCGAATGTGAACTTAACCTTATAAATATCTGGCTTGACAACGGCGCTCCCGAATTCTGACCGATATGAAAAAAATAATCTTATTAACGGTTGTTCTCTTAGCTTTTCCGGGATTCATCCTGACAGCCCAGGACCTTGAAAAGCTTCTTGTAACTATCTCTGCCGATTCGACACCAACATATACATACGGAACATTTAAGGGGACAACGATTATTAATGGCCAATCGGTAGAGGTCCCGGGGAACAATGATCTGCTTTTTTTAATCTCTCACCGCTTTGGAGCTGTAAATACAGGACTTTATAATCTGTTCGGTCTCGACCAGGGTACAACACGATTGGGACTTGAATACGGCATAAAAGATATTTTATCACTTTCATTCGGACGCAGCAGTTATGAAAAGACATATGACGGGGCCGTTAAGGTTAAAATTTTACGTCAGCAAACAGGAATAAAAAACATACCACTGACTGTTACATTATATTCCGGTATTTTTGTAGAAACTATTAAATGGGAAGACCCTGAACGTGAAAATCTTTTATCGTCAAGATTTTCATATTCCACACAGTTGCTTTTAGCCCGGAAATTCGGTAATAAACTATCACTTCAGTTAAGTCCGTCGTATGTTCACTTAAACCTGGTTCCAACGTCAGGCGACCAGAACAATATTTTTGCGATCGGTTTTGGTGGCAGGTATAAGCTGGCACCAAAATTCTCATTAAATGGTGAATATTATTATCTGTTGCCAGGTCAGACAGCAGATGATTATGCCAATTCCCTTTCATTTGGTGTTGATATAGAGACAGGGGGCCATGTTTTTCAGCTTCATTTTACCAACTCCCAGCTTATGTTTGCTCCGGGTTATATTGCAATGACTGAAAGCAAATGGTCAGATGGAGACATATTTATAGGGTTCAATATATACAGGACATTCTCACCTGGCAGGAAAGACTAAAAAATATTCTGATGTATTTCAATAAATGATAAAAGGTATTGTAACAATCTTATTTCTACTGACAACCATACCCGGTGCTTTTACACAGGATAAGGATCAGATCTATATCTGCAGGAACGGATCTGTAAGCTTTATTTCTGATGCTCCCCTGGAACTGATAAAAGCTTCAAATGATAAGTTGTCAGGGGCTCTCGACGTTAATGACAGGTCATTTTCATTCCAGGTTCCTACAAAAGCCTTCGAGGGCTTTAACAGCAGTCTCCAAAAAGTTCATTTTAATGAAGACTATATGGAAACCGAGTTATTCCCGAACTCTACTTTTAAGGGAAAGATAATTGAGGAGGTTGACTTAACTGTCCCTGGGGAATACAAAATCAGGGCAAAAGGGAAGCTAAATATTCATGGCATTGAAATAGATAGGATAGTAAGATGTGACCTCAGTGTAACCGATGACAAAATAAACGTAAATGCAGCCTTTACGGTCTTTATTGCGGATCATAACATCAGCATCCCATCAATTCTGAATCAGAAAATTGCAACTGAGATTAAAGTGGATATCCGGTTTACTTTTGAACCGGCAGAACTGCAATCCGGCAAATGAAAATGAAAAAGGTATATTACCTGATCCTGCATATAACATTGATAATGACGACATCTGATGTTGTTTGCCAGACACCTTTTTTGAAGTATCACAGTCTCTTCAGAGGAAAAGAAGAGTACAATGTTAACGTGGTTTATCAGGATAGCAGAGGATGGATATGGTTTGGCACCGACCGTGGTCTGTTCAGATTCGACGGAGTCAATAATATATTGTTTACAACAGCCGATAGTCTGGCAAACAATAATATTACCTCGCTTTATTTTTCCAGTGACGAAAAACTATGGATTGGACATAAGAGCGGAGAAATTACCTGGTATGATGGAAATTCATTTCATCCGTTTATTCCTGAAGAAGGGCTTGGGGAAATAACAGTTTCCGACATTGTGTCTGACAGTACCGGGGTTATCTGGTACTCAACTCTTGGAGAAGGTGTTTTCAGATGGGACGGGAAATATCTGTCAAACCTTAATATTGATGACGGGATGTCTGATAATTATGTTTATGATATTGAATTAGACAGGAGCGGTGTTTTTTGGTTTGCCACCGATAATGGAATTACAAGATATTCCGCTGGAAAATGTGAAGTAATTTCAATGAAGGACGGACTGGTTGATAATATTGTAAGAATAATAAAAATATCACCTGACAACAGACTTTGGATTGGAATGGACGAAAAGGGCCTGACAGTGTATAATCCGGATGATAAATCATTCATTAATATTCCAGGGTGGGATTTTGGTCCTGTTACAGGATTGGCAATTACCCGTGAAGATGAAATCTGGGCCAGTACCGAAAAGGATGGAATAATACAGCTTAAGCTTCCCGGAAATTTTTATTTCTCATACAGAAAAATCAAGGTTTCCCAGGGATCGGAATCAGTAAGGATCAATTCAGTTATTAAAGATCTTGAGGAAAATATATGGATTGTAGGAAAGAGTATGGTAACCCAGGTATTGCCTCCAATATTTGAATTCCTCAATCCATCAACCGGTTTGCCATTTGAAATTTGTTACAGTCTCATTTTTGACAACTCAGAACATATATGGGTGTGCAGTGAAAAAGGTCTTTTCAGGGGAATTCCCGGCAATTTTGGTGATTTTGAATGGAGCAATCTAAGTGAAAGACTGAATTCAAAAAAGACAAATTTTATTTCACTTTACCTTGACCACACCGGGCAGGTTTGGGCAGGCACCTATGATGAGGGACTTTACCGGATTAATCCGTCTGATCTTAGTTATAAAAGGTTTACAAAAGAAAACGGATTAGGCGATAATAATGTAATTTCGATTTCAGGGAGAGACAATTTTATCTGGTTTTCGACTCTCGGAGGCGGAGTTACACGCTTCAATACTGAAAATTCAGAGCTTAAAAGCTTCAACAATCCCGATCTCAAAGGTTCGTATGTTTATGAAACCAGGTCTGATAAAACAGGTAAAACATGGATTGCCGGCTCCCTTAAATATCCTTCATATATTTATAATGACAGATTCTACACGGTAAATTTTACCGGACAACGGGTACTTCAGTTCTATAGTGTTGCACTCGACACATCCGGAATACCCTGGTTTAATACTGGTGATAAAGGGATTCTCAGGGTGGACGGAGATAGTATAAAATTACTGGGTGAGGTTGAGGGGATTGGTTTCGATAAAATCCAGGCGATAGAATTCGATAAAATGAATAACCTTCTGGTAATTTCAAATCTCGGATTACTCTTTTACAAGCCGGGATCAGGAGTCATTTTCGAATTTGGAGAGAATTCATGGCTTTCGTACCAGTATCCTGTCCTGAATTCAGTTTTTACTGACAAAGAGGGGAAAATCTGGATCGGTACAGAGACAGGCATCATAAAGTATAACCCTGATTATCTGCAATATATTGGAAAGAATCCGCAGATATTCTTATCCGTTAAGAATTTATTCTATGATCCCATAGCAAAAGACAGAAAAAAGTTCAGGTACAGTAATAACAACTTCACATTCGGGTACACCGGTATATGGTTCAGTAATCCGGATGGATTAAGTTACAGATATATGCTCGAAGGCAATGATCCTGTTTGGATTTACTCAAACCGTAATCAAACCCTTACTTATTCCAACCTGCGGCCAGGGAAATATAGGTTTATCTCTGAAACAAGTCTTGATGAGAGAAACTGGTTCAGCACACCCGATTCAGTTTATTCTTTTACAATATCCCCACCCTTCTGGCAGCGAATCTGGGTTATTATGGTGATGATTGGCCTTATTTTTCTGGCCATATATTTCTATTTAAGATTAAGGGTGAATTCCCTTAAAAGAGACAAGAAGCTTCTTGAAGAAGAGGTGTTTAAAAGAACCGATGAGATCAGGAAGCAGAACCAGGTGCTTGAAGATCAAAAGAAAGAGATTATCTGTCAGAGGGATCTGGCACAGGAACAGCGTAATCAAATTGAAGCGCAGAAAGAAGAAATTCAGTCAAGTATACGTTATGCCCAACGGATTCAGTCAGCCACACTTCCTCCAAAAAAGAAGCTTGATGCGATATTAAAAGAGTATTTTATTCTATATAAGCCTTGTGAAATTGTCAGTGGTGATTTCTACTGGGCAGCACAGAGAAATACCCATATTTTCTTTGCAGCCGGCGATTGCACCGGCCATGGGGTCCCGGGATCATTTATGAGCATGCTTGGATTAAGCGCCCTTAATGATATTGTAAAAACCCTCTCTATAATAAAGGCTTCAGTGATCCTTGATCAGCTTGGCAACAGGATCCGGGAAGCGCTTCACCAGGGCGAAGGGAGAGAAATGGATTCCCATGATGGAATGGACATATCATTATGCATTCTGGAATTGGAAACATGTATTTTGCAATTTGCAGGTGCCCGCAATCCCATGTATCTTATCAGGAATAATTGCTTAACTGAAATCCCTGGAGATAATATCGACATTGGGAGTTATTCGACAGAAATGCAGGAATTTACCAATCATGAGTTGAAATGTGAAGAGGGAGATCAGATTTACCTTTTCACAGACGGATTTGCAGATCAGTTTGGAGGCATTGACAGAAAGAAATATAAAAGCCGGAAATTCAAAGATTTTCTGTTGTCAATTCATAATGAGACACCGGATATGCAAAAATCAATGCTTGATTCGGAAATAGAAAAGTGGCGGGGTGACTATCAACAGGTTGACGACATTCTGGTAATGGGCATTAAAATTTCGCGGTTAAAGCAAATCTGAAACCACCGGCTCAGAGATGCTTTTATTCAGGTTTGTCGTCAAAACCTTTTTCCACATATTCAAAAGGTATCCTGGCCATTCTCGACATCTCCCTTCCAGCTTCCAGTATGTCAACATCATCGGCTTCATAATGCCATCTTACTTTCACATTTTCGCGCTTTGAATGAAGAACTGCTATCTTTTTGCAAAAGTCAAGAATATATCTGGCAGATGATGAATTGAAATAATTAAGATCAAGATTAAATTCAATAATGTCATCTCTTTCATTGAGACCGGACCGGTAAACAGAATACTCATCCACCCATCTTATAAGCTCATCATAAAAGGCATACACATTTGATGGCCTTGATTCTCCCCTGATTTCAAACCTGTTATTATCCGGATCAAAGTGAACCTCCGGCGAATTTGCACTCTTGTTGATAATAAGTTTTCTCATGTCAGATATTCCTTCACTGATATTGTTAATTCCAAATAACTGTAACTCTCTTCCAATCTGGTGACGTTGTATGCAATCTCATTCCCCGATTTTAATTTCATCAATATGAGACCCAACCCGGCCCCACTCTCATCCTGCCCCATTAGTTTATTTATCTGCTTCTCGAACATATCGTTCAGTCCCTCTTTGCACAGATTGTTTATTTCGTTGATTTGCAAAATTAATTTGTCGGCCTTATCAGCTTCAATAGTATTACCGGCTTTTATTACAATTAAATCACCCTGCTTCGTAACAGAGATGGATGACTCTGTGTGCGGGATCCCCACAGATGGTTTTGCCGAGTATTTGACAATATTCTCAAGGCACTCAACCACCAGGCCATATACCCTGTTGCCTGTAACCTTACCAAGACTCATAAATCCCCATGACTGCTTTAAATCATTTAAAAGATGATTGATTTTAGCATAATCAACCGGACCTGTATAATTCAAAAATTCCTGCGATTTTGTCATGCGACTTTAAATATCCTTCTATTCTGAGATAAATTTCCACGGGAAACAGAAATACATAAATTTTATCCGGTTCCTGAAAATTTTGTCTGTATTTTAATAATCATAAACTTGAATTACCTTTAACAAAGATAAATTATATGATCTAACAGGGTATGTCATCTTTAGGTTTTTTGACATTTATTTTCACATCTGAAGTTACATGAGCGAACCAATTTTAAAAGCACTTATTCAGCTTTTTGCATTAATAAGTGATATCCATTCCGATACTGTTATTACCAGCAAGGGCAGAGATGTTGTTAAGCTGTTCCTTACACGGCACCTGAATATTGAACAGGTTGACATCTATATGAGGATGTTTGAAGAGTACCTTGAGCAATTCAAATCTGAAAGAATAACAAAAGGAAGCATAAAGGACCGAAAACGTACCTCACTTAACGCCATGAGAATACTGGCAATCTGCGAAAAGATAAATGAAGAGCTTCAACAGAAGCAAAAGGTTTATGTCCTTGTGAAATTAATGGATTACATCTCTTTTGGTGAAGAAATCACTGAAAACGAACTTGATATTCTGCAGACCGTAGCTGATGCTTTTTTTATCAGTGGACCAGAATACCAGAATATTTCAGGATTTATTCTGGGGGAAGAAACCGCAATGCCGGATAAAAAGAGATTTTTAGTAATCGATAATAAGAAAACCCATGAGCATCCCGATGTAAAGCATGTATATGACAATAACCTCAGCGGGAAAATATGCTTTCTTCAAATCTTAAGCACAAATACATTTATTCTGCGGTATTCAGGCAATGACGATCTCTACCTCAGCGGTCAAAAAATCTCATCAGGTGAGACCTATGTTTTCGACCATGGCTCCTCAATCCGTGGTTTTGGCATTAATCCGGTTTATTACTCAGAAGTGGTTGGAATGATTTCTGAGGCTTCATTTGCCAAAAAGGTATTGATAAATGCTCATGATCTTTCATACAGCTTCAAAAACAGTGAAAATGGCATCCGGAGTCTTAATTTCCATGAAGAATCAGGTAAACTGGTAGGCATAATGGGTAGTAGCGGAGCAGGGAAATCAACTGCAATGAGCATTCTTAACGGGACACTTAAGCCACAAAAAGGAGTGGTTCTGATAAATGGTTATGATTTGTACGATGGCAATGATAAGAAATACCTGAAAGGCATAATTGGATATGTGCCTCAGGATGACCTTCTTATAGAGGAACTGACAGTCTTTCAGAACCTATATTACAATGCAAAAATGTGCCTCAGCAATCTGCCGGAGAATGAGCTTCTGGCAGTGGTGAATAAAACTCTTACCGATCTTGATCTTGAAGAGACCCGCGATCTGAAAGTGGGAAATCCTCTAAATACAATAATAAGCGGAGGACAGAGGAAGAGAGTCAACATTGGACTGGAACTACTACGCGAACCTACAATGCTTTTTGTTGATGAACCTACTTCGGGCCTTTCATCACTTGACTCTGAAATTGTTATGAGCCTGCTTAAAGAACAGGCATATAAAGGAAAACTTGTAATTGTAAACATCCATCAGCCCAACTCCGATCTTTATAAGATGTTTGATAAGATAATGGTCATCGACAAAGGTGGATACCAGATCTATTACGGATACCCGACTGATGCAATTATATACTTCAGGTCGCACACCAACCGTGCTAACCCCGATGAAGATCAATGTACGAAATGCGGCAATATAAATACTGATCAGTTACTTCAGATAATTGAAACAAAGGTTGTCAATGAACAAGGTAAGGCTACCCGAACCAGAAAAATTTCTCCTGCAGAGTGGGCTGACAAGTTCAAGGCAAGCGGACCGGCATTGAAACAAAAAAATAACAGGGAAAAGAGACCCTTGCCTGAAAATAATTACAGCATTCCGGGTCTTCTGAAACAAACAAGGATTTACTCAACCCGCGATCTGTTATCAAAGCTGACTGACAGGCAGTATATTATGATGAGTCTTTTTGGTTCTCCGGTCCTGGCATTATTACTTGCTTATTTTACGAGGCATTCTGACAGCCAATCATATATTTTCAGACAAAATGATAACATTCCTGCATACCTGTTTATGTGCGTGATTACTTCAATGTTTTTTGGACTGATGATGAGCTCAGAAGAGATTGTGAAGGACAGAAAAATACTTAAAAGAGAATTATTTCTCAATCTGAGCTGGTTAAGCTACCTTAATTCCAAAATTCTGATAATGTTCCTTGTTTCTGCTATCCAGTCCGTTTCGTTTGCCCTTATCGGTAACATGGTGCTGGGTATAAAAGGTATGACTTTAAGCTACTGGCTGGTTTTGTTCACTACCTCATGTTTTGCCAACCTTCTGGGACTGAATTTGTCTTCTGCCTTTAATTCAGTAATAACCATTTATATAATTATCCCTTTTATCATAATACCACAATTGTTATTCAGCGGTGTTCTTGTCAAATTTGACAAGCTTAATATGAGCAGGGAATCTTCTCTTGAATATGTACCCGTTTTAGGTGATCTTATGACTGCCCGTTGGTCATTTGAAGCCCTTGCTGTTGAACAGTTCAAGAATAACTTATATAACAGGAATTTTATTAATTATGATATTGAAGCAAATCCCCCCGACTATTACGCTAAATTCCTGGTTGATAAACTTACAGCTGATCTTCAGGAATGCATGAAGTATAAAGATACACCTGAAAGGAGAAAGTTGGTGGAAAATAATTTCCGCAGGCTCAGTATTTACATTAATATGCTCTCATCCAGTGCAAATCTGGCACCCCCGGGACCATGGATAAAAGCAATGAATATCGAAAACTTTGATGCTGAAACAGAAAAGGAAGCCAGGATGTATCTTGGTTCCCTGAAGAGAAAATTCATATCCCTCAGAAATCAGATGCTGAGCAGGAAAGAGGCAGTGGTAGATTCTCTTATTAAAATGATCGGGACTAATGGATTAACTAACCTTCGGGATAATTACGAAAATGAAAAGCTGAATTTTATAATTCTCGACGAGGATAACACGAAGCTGACAATCGAAAAGGGAGACAGGATTATTCAGAAATACAAACCCGGGCACATGAAAGCCACATCTAAGTACGGGAGAGCCCATTTTTACGCTCCGGTTAAAAGACTTGGCAGTCTGGAAATTGATACCTACTGGTTCAATGTGATTGTCCTGTGGATCATTTCACTGGGTCTGTTTGCGGCACTATATTTTGAACTGTTAAAAAAGGCGATCAATTATTTTGAACGTATCAGGTTTTTCCGCTTTCCCGGTTTAAAATAATGACTGCTTATCTGCTCTGGTCAGGTAAATCTTTATATTTATTTGATATACAATTTTTTGTATGTTCTTGTATTCTTTCCAAATAATAGAAGAATTTGGGATCATACTTTTCGCAGCCAATTTTTTTTACATGGATTCAGTTTAAAATTTTTGGAGATTCCTCAATTCGCCAACCTTCACATTGTTCAGCTTGGCTCCTTTCGGAATGACAGGGTATTTTTAATTAACGGGAGGAGGGAAGCAGGGGCGTTTCAAGCAAGAATTGACAGTTTTAATAAGAGTTTATGCGAAACGCCCCTGCTTCCCTCCTCAATCCAAAAATGCGACAATGTCATCCTGAGCGAAGCGAAGGATCTCATAGTTCTATATATCAATTGGTTAATGGATGTTGTCATTGGCAGCCTTAGATAGGAATCTCCAACTCTGTTATTTTCTGTATTATTATTGATAACAGATCCTCATTATAATTATAAAGGGCATTTTTAAAAAATTACAGTAAAAACCACTTGTTTAAATCAGATAGTAAGTAAATATTATCTATATCTCTCCTTAAGTATTTTATCCTGTTTTTACCTGAGACTGCCTCTGAGTAATTAAAAAAACTGTAACTTTTATCCAATTTTGAAAAAAACATAATAAGGATAACTAAAAACCATCAAAATGAAACCATTAGTCAGACTTTTTTTCTTATCAGTTCTCATGCTGTCAATGACTGTATTGAATGGTCAGGCTCAGGACTGGCCTCAATGGAGGGGTATAAACCGTGATGGCAAAGTTACAGGATTCAAAGCTCCTCAGAATTGGCCTCAGCAACTTAATCAAACATGGAAAGTCACCGTCGGTCTAGGCGATGCGACTCCTGCTCTGTTAAATAACAAACTATATGTTTTTACGCGCCAGGGGGAGAATGAGTTACTTCAGTGCCTGGATGCTGCGACAGGTAAGCAGGTATGGCAATCGGCAGGCTATCCGGCAGTGGCGGTTTCAGGTCCGGCAGCATCTCATCCTGGTCCGAGAAGCTCAGTTACAGTAGCAGACGGGAAGGTGGTTACAGTAGGAATTGGAGGAGATATTGCCTGCTTTGATGCCTCATCAGGCAAGCTTCTGTGGAGAAATGAAGATTATAAAAATGCAGTTCCTCAGTTTTTTACTGGCATGTCACCCTTGATCTTATCAGGCATCTGCTATGCGCATCTGGGTGGTCCCAAAACAGGCCAGTTTATAGCATTTGATCTTTCCACGGGTGCAGTTAAATGGAAAGTTGAAGGTGAAGGTCCGGCATACGGATCACCTGTTCTGATGACAATAGATGGTTCAAAGCAGATAGTATTTCAGGCACAGACAAAGCTCGTCAGCTTAAACCCTGGAGATGGCAAACAGTTATGGGAATTCGCCACACCGGTTGGAACAGGAAGGGTGCAGAATGCAACAAGCCCGGTTACAGATCAGAACAGGATCTACTTTACAGGCTTAAACAACGGATTTAATGCTATAGAAATCAAAAAAGACGGAAACTCATTTGTTGTTAATAAACTCTGGTCCAACCCCGACTTCAGTACAAGCTACAGTACCCCATTGCTGAAAGACGGATTCTTATACGGACTCTCAGCCCAAAGCAGACTCTTCTGTATTAATGCCAGTTCAGGTCAGACAGCATGGCTGGACAATACTGCCCTTCAGAATTTCGGGTCGATAGTTGATGCAGGATCTGTAATAGTTGCTTTAACAAGCAATTCAAATTTTGTTGTTCTAAAGCCCGATGGGCAGAAATATAAACCGGTAGCACTGATAAAGCTTACAGAAACCCCGATATATGCACACCCCATACTTTCGGGCAACAGGATCTATATAAAAGACAGTGAATCACTGACCTTATTTACAGTTAACTAATAATAGAACTGTCAGAAAAATAGCTGTTTGTAAAATCCTTTTTAACCGCAAAGTCCACGAAGTTTTCGCAAAGCACGCAAAGCCAAATCCTTATACATCAGTTCTTCGCGTTCTTTGCGTAGTAACTTTGGGACCTTTGTGGTTAATGGATTTTTTATCTTTTAAAAAGTTCCCGCTGAACAGGATTTCCCTGCTTTATTTATTTAGCTGTGATTATAATTTCATCAGTGGTCAAACCCTCTGATTCAGCTTTAAGCGTAATGCTGCCGCCGGTTGAAAACGGACGAAGTATCGCCTGTGCCTTCCCTTTGAAGGTTTTAATTACTGGCTTGTTAACACTTTCCATGTCATCCGGACTGGCATTTCCTGAGGCTGCCAGTTCACCATTTCCGGTTATGGTCAGCTTAACTTCTACTTCAGCATCCGGTACAACCAAACCGTTCTTATCCACTGCTTCAATTCTGATAAAAGAAAGGTCATTGCGATCGGCATTGATGGTGCTCCTGTCTGCAATCAATCTTAACCCGGTAGCCTCACCGCTGGTTTTCAATACCTTGTCTGCAATTTCCTTCCCGTTTTCAATTGCAATTGCCTTTAGCTCGCCAGGCTGATAGGGCACCTCAAAAACAGCTATATATTTATCATCCTCTGACAGATCTTTTTCGCCAACTATCTTTCCGTTCAGCTCAAGCCTTACATGCGAAGCTTTTGTGAAAACCCTTACTTCAAGAGGCTCTCCTTCGTTTCCTTTCCAGCTCCAGCCGGGATATTCGTCAGCCCATCCCCACATGCTTATATTCTCAGCATATCCTACGGGTATCGGAGTGTGTACATTGATCTCGATCTTGCTGTTATCCCATATTACATCACGATAAAGAATCTGCGGTTTCTTCTCTCCGGTTATATCTATATCTCCGCACCATGCGACATAGGCCGGCCAGGAGGATGGCCTTCTGACCTGAAGGTCGAATATATTTACCCCCTCCGGAATCTTGAAGCCTGCAGGAATTCCGGAAGATCGTCTTTTCTGAGCCTCAGGAACTATAGTTGTATTTCCGATAAGAACTTCTCCCAGGTAATCCATCGATGTCCAGACAAAGTCGCCAATAACGTAAGGAAATTTTTCAGCTGGTTTCCACGAATCATAAGCATCCAGCGGAAATGATTCCGACGAATACATGATACGTCCGGGATACTTCTGGTGATCGAGTTCATATTTTGCCCACTCGTAGTTATAACCGCCAACATCCAGGATTTCAAAAGAAGTAAATGTATTTTCCCATCCACCCGGAGTTAAAAATGCACAAACTGCTTCTGTAACCATACGTGAATTATCAAGAGACTTAATCCGTTCAGTCACTTGCTTACCGATACGAACACCGGTGGTGTCGGTTCTTCCGGGTATTTCATTGCCTATGCTCCACATGATAATGCTTGGATGATTCCTGTCGCGCATGATCATGGCGGTCAGGTCCTTATTCCACCACTCCCTGAAAAACCCTGAATAATCCTGCGGGTTTTTATAGACTACCCACATATCAGTGAATTCGTCGATGACAAGCATTCCCAGTTTGTCGCATGCATCCAGAAAAGCTGTTGATGGGGGATTATGAGCGCAGCGTATGGCATTAAAGCCGTTGGATTTCATTATCTCAACGCGGCGCTCTTCGGCCCTGTTAAAAGCTGCCGATCCCAGTAGTCCGTTATCATGATGCATGCAGCCTCCCTTAAGCTCAACTGATTTCCCGTTAACAAGAAACCCTTTTTCAGCCGAAAATTCCAACGACCTGATGCCGAATGTCTGATCATATACTGTCAGTTACTTTCCTTCCGGCTTTTATTGTAATCTCAGCGCTGTACATATCGGGGGATTCGACAGACCACAAGCAGGGGATTCTTCACTTCAATCTGTTTCGTTGTGATATTGTCAGACCTACCGGCAAGAACAATTTTTTCATTTGCAGTCGCGACCAGCCGGCCAGTTTTGTCTATAATATTGATTGTAATTTGTGCCTTAACTTTCTTTTCCCTTTCATTTTCAGTGGTAACTGCAATGTCGACAAGTGCTGTGCCCTGATTGATTTCCGGAGTAGTTATATTCACTCCCCATACGGCAACATGCACTGGCTGTGTAAGTGTAAGATGCACATTCCTGTATATTCCAGATCCGCTGTACCAGCGGGAATTTCTTCCGGTATTATCAACCCTTACTGCAATTACATTTGTTTTTCCGGCACCGTTCAACAGCGATGTGATATCGAACCAGAAAGGAGTATACCCATTTTTATGAATTCCGGCTTTTTTGCCGTTTACCCACACTTCTGATTCCATATAAACACCATCAAATTTCAATATGGCTGTTTTTCCTTCGTCAGCATTACTGATCGTAAAACTTTTGCGATACCAGCCGGTGCCACCAATAACCTGACCAGTGGAGTTTCCATTTCCCGGTGATTTTCTTGAAAATGGACCGATCTGATCCGGCCCATCTTCTCCCGGCAGATCCATAATGCTGTAATCATGCGGAAGATCAACCTCCATCCATTCTGAATCATTAAATCCTGGTTGTTCCGCTCCGGTAACCGAGTCGCGGATAAATTTCCAGCCGGTATTGAATAAACGGTCACGCTCAGATGCATCTCCTGCGTTATTTGGTGAGCACACTGAGAATAATAGACTTACCGATATAATAAGCCCGATAAACCAAAAAGTGTTTTTGCTTTTCATAGTATTAATAAAGTCAGATTAATTCATAAACATCCTTATGTTATTGTATTCCTTTGTGTTACTTAGTGATGACCTTTGAGGGACTTCGTGGTAAAAAAAATTTAACCACAAAGGAGCACAAAGGCTTACACAAAGGATTCACAAAGTAAATGAATAATAAAAGTAAGGTCTTAAAAGCAAAAGTCTTTAATAGTTCCCTGATTATTTCTTCAAAATATTAATTATCTTGGAATAAAAAATGAAAAACAGGAAAAAGGGACTAAGATTTCTGCTGATATGCCTGCTTGGCATTTTTACTGTACCGGTCAGTTACGGACAGGCCGGGTTATTAGTCCTTATACTTGGAGACAAGGTAGCAACTGAGAACTTATTTCTTAGTATTGACGGGGCACTGAATATTTCATCCTTACCAGGACTTGATGAAAATAAATTAATTGTTGGCGTGAATTATGGACTGGGAGTGCATATCAGGATAAATGATAAATGGACCCTGAAACCGGAATTTAAACCACTGTAGCAAAAAGGAAGTTCAGGACACTTACATGACTGTTCTCAGGCTAGGTCTCGATAAACCCATTAAGCTGCACGGTGTCAAGCAGATGTTCCGATTATAATTTATCAATTTTGGATGCCAGTATAAAATCGTTCTCCGACAATCCGTTAACTGCATGTGTCCATAATTCAACCACTACTCTGGCATAATATACATGCATGACAGGATGATGGCCTTCTTCGTCGGCAAGCTTTGCTACTTTGTTAACAAAATCCATTGTATGACTGTAGTTTACAAATAAATACTCTCTGGTTATCCTTTTATTCTCCTCAACTTTCCAGTCATCCCTGATATATTTCATATATTCTGCTATTCCGGCCATATCAAGAGGTGGTATACCACCTTCACATGGAACGCATTTCTTTTTGCTTAAGTCCATTGTTTTATTTTTCTCAATTAAATAATCTAAGAAACAATTTTAATATTAAACGCCCCATTGTTTTTCGCTCCAAAAATCCTTAACCACAAGGGAAGATACATTTCTGTTCCCCTCGAAGAACTGATATCTCCAAGGTCAAGGATATTAGAATCTTTCCAGCCGAACGATTTCAGTATTTCCTTAACTTCTCCCTTTGAGCCGGAATCATTACCGCATATGAAAACGGTATGATCACCTCCGCCTATCATTGCAGGATTTACCATTAGTCCGGCCCACATTGTATTAAGGGTTTTAACAACTTTTACATCAGGAAATGTTTTCTGAATTTCTTCACCAAGTGAATTAGTATTCGTCAGTTCCGGCAGAAGTGAGGGGGGCATGCCTTTGCTAAAATCCAGAGGATTAGCAATATCGATCAATATTTTCCCATTTAAATCATTTATGTCTGCCATTTTCAAGGCATTTATGGAATTGATTCCCTTTGTGGCATTCAGAATGATCTCTCCAAAAGCGACGGCCTCTTTGAATGTTCCCAGTCTTACCTTCTGGTTTGATGAGTGCCATTCACTGAAAAGCGGACTCCCATAGGCATCTTTTAAATTATCAGCTAATTTCTCCGGTACGTTTCGTGTACCTATCATTACCTCATAATCAAGTGCAATAAATTTTGCAGCGTAAGTCCGGCCAACGTTTCCGGTTCCAAGTATCCCAATTTTTTTCATAATTATTATATTTTAAGATTATTTATGAAAATCTGACTTTAAATAATAACAACCGGCACTCAAAAATGTTTGGTAAAGAAAGGGGGTTATTACTTGTAAACCACTGATTTTAAGCATCACCGCAAGACAAGACCGAGACCGCAAGACCTCATGCCGCAAGACTGCAGAACGGACCCTGATCATTTCAGGTTCATTCCGTCAGAATGATTAAAAACGAATGAATTTATTTTTTAATTATTTTGTACTAATTCCGGATGAATTTTTAAAATATCAGGTTTAAAACTATTTTTGTGTTTTTCCCAGGATAAAACAATATAAACTATAAACCGATTGTCTAATACCTGGATATTAATTCAACTTAGTCTATTTAATTAAAAGCAATCCGAAAAGAAATGGAAAACAATTTAACGAAGGGCCAGCTAACCTGGATGGTGGTGTTGCGAATATTTATAGGTTGGCATTTCCTGTATGAAGGAATGATTAAATTACTTAATCCCAACTGGACCGCTATGGCTTATCTCATTGATTCAAAAGGCTGGTTTGGTCAGATGTTTATCAACATGGCCGGGAATCCGGGATTAATGAGCGGCGTGGATTTCGTCAATAAATGGGCATTGGTGCTTATCGGATTGGGATTGTTGATCGGATGTTTTACCCGTTTATCATGTATTGGCGGGATTCTTCTTTTATTACTTTATACAATGTCGCATCCGGCGCTGATAGGAGTTGAGTATCAGATGCCTTTTGAAGGTTCATATTTTCTGATTGATAAAAATCTCATCGAACTTGCAGCACTGGGTGTTTTATTCGTATTTCCGACAGCAAGGGTAATCGGTATTGACAGATTTCTTATTAAAGTATTGCCTGCCGGATTTAACAAATTTATAATTTGAATATATGGAAAAAGAGAATACAAAAAGTAAGCCGGGAAGCGCACAGGGAAACAAGCCAGGGAATATAGGCAGACGGGAAGTATTGAAAACCCTTGCTACTGTTCCTCTTCTGGGCGCAATGGCTTTCGGAGTTGCCAGGACAAGAAAAACAAAACTGATTAACCGCGACATTTCAGATGTCTTTAAACTCAGCAATGCCAATGCAGTTTATCTTCAGCCCCAGGCAGGCGGCAGGCAGATCAGGATAGGTCTGATCGGATATGGAATACGGGGCACCCAGCTTATGAGAGCCATAGGCTTTGTTCAACCGTCGTATATCGACACGCTTATCGAAGCTGGAAAGAAGAATCCGGATGATACCAGATATGACGAATATAAGGAGCAGGATGATCTGAATGTTGTGATCACCGGAGTCTGCGATATTTTTGATGTTTATTCAGAAGCTGCAATGCTTGCCGGTTCTAATATTAACAAAGAAGGGACCGGCGGCAAATTCGGGCTCGCCCCCAGGCAATACAAAACATATCAGGAATTACTGGCAGCTGATGATATAGATGCTGTTATCATTGCTGCCCCCGATCACTGGCACGGGACAATAGCAATGGCGGCAGCAAGGGCAGGGAAGCACGTTTACTGTGAAAAGCCCGTCACATGGACTGTTCCGGAAACATATCTGCTCCGGGATACAATCAAAGATACAGGAGTGGTATTCCAGCTTGGGCACCAGGGTCGCCAGACCGCATCATACCAGAAGGCTGAAGAGATTATTAAAAACAACCTTCTCGGACATGTAAACCTGATTGAGGTGTGCACTAACAGGAATACACCCAACGGAGCATGGGTTTATCCTATAATTGAGGGGTCCAATCCTCAGACCATTGACTGGAAACAATTTGAGGGTGATGCGGCACGCATAAAAGAGTATGAGGATTACATGAAATCATCAAAACTGGAGCGGTATATGGGACCTGACGAACGCAGTAAGTTCAGCCTTGAACGATTTTTCCGCTGGCGCTGCTGGTGGGATTACAGTACAGGACTTTCAGGTGACCTTCTGACCCATGAGTTTGATGCTGTTAACCAGATCATGAAGCTTGGAATACCTGCATCAGCCACTTCATCAGGTGGTGTTTACTTTTTCAAAGACGGCCGGACAGTCCCTGATGTGCTTCAGACCACTTTTGAATGGCCCGATAACAACATCTCCATGCTATACAGTGCCACACTGGCAAGTTCCCGGAACAGGGGAAAAGTTTTTATGGGCCACGACGCCTCCATGGAAGTATCAGATGTTCTTACCCTCACTGCTGACAGAGATTCAGAACGTTATGCTGAAAAGATCAAACAGGGAGTTATTCCGACAGATCAACCCTTTTTCACTTATGTACCCGGACAAAGCAAGGTCGATGCAGTAACTTCTGCAACAGAGCTTTATTTTGCTCAGCGCGGTCTTCTGTACACTTACATAAACGGGAAACGGTACGACACAACTCATCTCCACATGAGAGAATGGCTGGAATGTATCCGTCAGGGAGAGACTCCTTCATGCAACATCGACCAGGCATTCGAGGAAGCCATAACAGCTCATATGGGAACGAGAGCTTACCTGGAAGGACGTACAATGTACTGGGACAAAGAGAAGGAGGAGATAGTAAAGGGTTAGGGAAGAATGATTGGGAGAAGGGAAGAGTGGGAGAAAGGGAGAAAGGGAGAAAGGGAGAAGGGGAAAATTGGATTCTGTATAGATATTTAATATTGTTAGTATGAAAAAAATATTGTTTTACATATTGTCGGGAACCCTGATGTTATTAATAACCTACGGGTGTAAAAAAGATCCGGTTGAAGAGCCTGTTGTGATCCCTGAGGAGACAATCGCAACCAATAACTGGATTTTTGAAAACTTGAGTCAGTACTATTTCTGGAATGATAATATAACAACCGGAATAGACCTTACAAAGGAAGGTGATCCGGAAGACTATTTTTACAAGCTGCTGTACAAAGAAAAAGATTTATGGTCGTACATAACCGATGATTATTCTGCACTGGCATCCGATTTAAACGGGGATCCGGTGACTATGGGTTATTATCCTGCTTTTTACCTTGTAGGCAGCAATAATGTAATGATTGTCGTTGGTTATGTTTACCCTGAATCTCCGGCTGCGGAAGCCGGGCTTGAGCGTGGTGATCTTATCCTTTCAATTGACAATACATTGCTCGACACGATGAATTACTATAAAAAGTACTCCGGTAAAAGCTATTCGGTACAACTGGGAGCCATTAATAACAACTCACTTGTATTTACGGGAGAATCGCTGAGTATGACTGCCCGGGTGGTCAGTACTGATCCTGCTGTTCATCATGAGGTGCTTGATATTGAAGGGTATAAAATCGGTTATCTGTCATATGTTGAGTTTATCGCAGGTGAAAATGACGCATTTCTCCTGGAATTGGATAATATTTTCAATGAATTTAAAACAACTGGTATATCTGATCTGATTGTTGATCTGCGCTATAATCCGGGGGGAGAAATTGATGCGGCTTTGCACCTGGCTTCTGAGATTGCTCCGACAGCGGTGACAACAAGCCAGTCAGTATTGGTGAACCTTTTATACAATAATGACCTTCAGGCATATCTTAAATTCAATAATTTAGATAATTATTTGTATTATAAGTTCAAAATCACTTCAGCCAATATTAATATGAGCCGTGTGTATTTTCTCACAACCTCACGCTCAGCTTCAGCTAGTGAATTGCTGATCACCGGACTGGAACCCTATATGCAGGTTGTGCAGATTGGTGAACCCACATATGGCAAGTATGTAGGATCGTGGGTACTGCCTGATGACAATGAAGAATGGGCCATGATGCCGATAGTAACGAAATATTCAAATATTGCCGGTTATACTGATTTCGTTGACGGACTTACACCTGATTATGAAGTTGAAGATGACCTGGTAGAGGCAGTTCCCTTTGGCGATCCGACAGATCCGATGATAGCGAAAGCGATTGAGCTGGCTACAGGGAAGAGTGCAGCTGGCAAAAAGGCCAAAACAAAAAGTACTTTAAATTTCAGGCAGATTGTTCCTGCTGAAATGCACATCAGGAATAACCTGTTCATGCATGGAATAGATCCGGTAACAAAAAAGCTTCCTTTTTAGATATTATTATAAAATTATAAGCACTATTTGACATCCAGGATCTTCTTAATTGCAGCAATATTCATTTGATTCAAAATACTCTTTGCTTCAGGGGTGTACAGGTAGCTTATTTTATCCTTGTGATATTCAACGATTTTACCCCTGACCATTTTACCGGTTGAGTTAATTAGCGTATTATCCTGAGTAAATGGTTCATCAATTATTGCAATGGCAGAGGGGAGCCACCTCGATGGAAACAGGTTTCCATATACACCATCCTGCCTGTACTGATCAATAACCGACTCAATAAGAAGCAATAACGCCTCCTGTCCCTTCGAATCTGAAGGATTGATATCTTTATTCTTTGCCCATTTTAATAATGCTTCCTTATTTGGTACCAGGATGGCAGAAGTATATTTATTCTGGTTATTATACAGCATAAACTGGTCAATAAATTTTGACCTGTCGGTTATTGTCTCTTCAATTCCTTCGGGACTGTATTTCTCACCGTCATCCCCTATAAGCAGACTCTTGAACCTTCCGAGAACATACAGAAATCCATCACTGTCAACATATCCGATATCACCTGTATGCAGCCAACCATCGCGCAAAGTCTCCTTTGTTGTCTTTTCATTTTTCCAGTACCCCTTCATGATATTCTCGCCCCGGACCACTATTTCACCTTTTTCTCCGACAGGCAATTCAATTCCATCATCATTGCAGATCTTGAGTTCAAGCATCCCGACTATTACCCCGGATGATCCGAGCTTATGTTTCTTCTCGGTGTTCCCCGAGATAACGGGGGAGGCTTCTGAAATCCCGTAACCCTGAAACATTGGTATCCCTATGGCATAAAAGAAGCGCTGGAGTTCGATATCCAGAAGGGCCGCACCGCCAAAGAAGAATTTAAGTCTTCCTCCAAAATTTGCCCGGATCTTCTTAAACAGAATTAGATCATACAGTTTATATATGGGTTTAAGAAGCACCTTTAACCCCTTTCCCCTGTCCCATCCGATTCCATTGTAACTATAGGCGATCTTCATCGCATGGTTAAAAAGTTTCTCAGTGGCTGCACCCTTATCCCTGATCCCTTTTTCAATACTTTTACGCAGGTTTTTTGCCAGAGCCGGAGCACTCAGCATGAATACCGGCTTAATCTCCCTGATGTTTCCCCCGATATTCTTTAAGCTGTCAAGGTATGATTTACCCTGTACGGCGGCAAAACTGGCTCCAACCGCCATCATAATATATATTCCGACCGTATGTGCAAAAGAATGATCCCATGGCAGGACAAGAAGAGTGGTCCACCAATCAGGCACATCCATCAGAGTCAGGGTCTGTTCTATATTGGCAGTGTAATTCCTGTGCGTCAAAATGATCCCTTTCGGATCGGCTGTCGTTCCTGAAGTATAACAAATATTGACGTAATCGTCCGGGCCGGCTGATTTGATTATTTCAAGAAACTTGTCAAAATTATTTTTAAGATAATCATCTCCTGATTTTTTCACGTCACCAAAATAAATTTCATCATCTTCATATTTTTCTCTGGGATCAAGAAGAATTATTTTTTTTAGGTTTTTAAGCTCTTTCTTTATAGAATTTATTTTGTTTATCTGATTACCTGAAATGATCACCCAGCTTGTTTCTGAATGTTCAAGTCTGAATTTCAGGTCCGCTCCTTCCTTCAGCATAATGGAAAGCGGAACGCATATCGCTCCGGTATGTAATACTCCCAGTTCGCTGATTACCCAGTCGGTACGTGATTCTGATATCAGTGCAACCCGGTCGCCTTTCATGATTCCCAGGGTTAAAAATCCTGCTGCCGCTTTATAAACCTGTTCTTTTGTTTCCCTGTAAGTGAGAGCTTCGTATCTGTCGGTTTTCTTCTCAAGAATATACGGATTATCCGCATACTTCTTTGAGCTGTTTTCCAGTAATTCGATAATAGTTTTCATTGGGAAGGATAGAATTAAATAATATTAAAAATACACATTAATCGGTATTGACCGGTATATAAAATTGATCTAATTTTGAATTGTATTTATTCAGGAAGGATATCATAAGTTAAATAAGGTTAGTTTTAGGTTAGTTAAGGGTTGGAATAAAAGAGCTCATGGGCCACCATGGGTTCTTTTTTTTTAACTTTATGCCATACATGAATTTGAAAATATACCTACGAATCATGAAGAAGGCAATTTTAATTCTTATTACTCTTTTTTCTTCAGCACTTCTTGCGGAAGCACAGGAGAACCTGACTTTTCAGAAACCATCCGGTGAAATTTTAGCCCTTGCTGATTATGAAAGGGCCCCGACAGTAACAATGGACTCTAAGAGAGAGTACATGCTGCTTAGATACAGGGACACTTACAAATCACTTAACGATTTGAATCAGGAAGAAATGCGGTTAGGAGGTTTGCGCATCAATCCCGTCACTAATATTTCGAGTACGGTAACCTATTTCAATAATCTAAAGATCAGGAAAACCTCTGACCCGGAAGAAATTCAGGCAAAAGGGTTACCACAGGAGCCAAGGATAAGCAATATTTCATTATCGCCAAATGAAAAGAAAGTTGCTTTTACAAATACAACAAATAAAGGTGTTGAACTATGGATCCTTGATATTGAGACAGCTCAGGCTACCAGGCTGACAGAAGCAATCGTCAATGCCAATATTGGGAATCCTTTCAGCTGGCTGAACGATAATGAGAATTTGATTGTAAAGATATTGCCTGAAAACAGGACCCCTTTAACTGACACTAAAAAAGATCTTCCCAAAGGACCGACAGTTTCAACAAGTGATGGCACAATCTCACAAAATCCAACTTTTCAGGACTTGCTGAAAAATAAGGCAGATGAACAGAATTTTGAAACCCTGATCACATCTGGCCTGTTTAAGATCTCAGTTAAAGGCAAAGCTGAAGTTTTTAAACCGTTGGCTATGTATTCATATGTAAGTGTGTCTCCCGACGGTAACTATCTACTTGTAACTACCATTCAAAAGCCATTTTCGTATATAGTTCCCTATTACAGATTCCCTCAGACATCGGTTGTTTATGATATTAACGGGAATGAGATAAAAGTTGTCAATGAAGTGCCTCTGATTGAAAATATTCCGAAAGGATTTGATTCAGCCCCAAAGGGAAAAAGAGATATGGACTGGAGAAACGACAAACCTGCAACTTTGTACTACGTTGTTGCCCTTGATGAAGGGGACAAAGCCAATAAAGCTGAATTCAGGGATGAGGTTTTCCTCTGGGACGCACCTTTTTCCTCCGGACCAACATCGTTATTTAAAACCCGGCAGCGGTTTGCAGGTATTATCTGGGGGAATGATAAAGCCGCAATAGGTTATGATCAATGGTACGATACCCGGAATTTAAAGACTTACCTTATCAATCCGTCAGGTTCCAACGAAAACCCTAAAGTAATTTACGACAGGAACTTCCAGGACATCTATTCTGATCCCGGCAATTTTGAAACTAAAAAGAATTTGTTCGGAAGATATGTTCTTATGATTGAAAAGGACAATGCTTATTTAATCGGAGATGGCTTTTCAGAGAAGGGTCAATTCCCGTTTATCGATGAAATCAATCTGATATCACTGAAAACAAAACGCCTTTATCAATCTGAATATAAGGATAAAAAGGAAGATCTGCTTTCGATTGAAGATATCAAAAAAGGTGAAGTTCTGGTTCAGATCCAGTCAGGCAACGAGTTCCCTAATTATTACTTCAGGACTATTAAAGGTAAAGGTAAGCTGACTCAGATTACATACTTTAAAAATCCTTTTGAAAGCATTAACAATGTTTATAAGAAAGTGATCAGGTACACCAGGAAAGATGGAGTTGAACTATCCGGGACATTATACCTGCCAGCAGGATATGATACTGTCAGAAAGGAAAAACTGCCGCTTCTGGTATGGGCATATCCCCTGGAATATAAGGATAAAAACAGTGCCGGACAGAGTGATCTGAATCCAAATGAATTCACCTATCCCAGTTACGGTTCATTTATCTACTGGGTAACAAAAGGTTATGCCATTCTGGATAATGCTTCGTTCCCGATTGTTGGAGAAGGAACCACTGAACCTAATGACAATTTCATTGAGCAACTGGTTTCAAGTGCTGAGGCGGCAATCAATGCAGTTGATAAAATGGGATTTATTAATCCCCAAAAAGTAGGTGTGGGAGGTCATTCCTATGGAGCCTTTATGACAGCTAATCTTCTTACCCATTCAAATCTTTTTGCCTGCGGTATCGCACGGAGCGGAGCCTATAACAGGTCTCTCACCCCGTTCGGGTTCCAGAGTGAGCAAAGGAATTACTGGGATGCACCCGAAGTGTACCATGCCATGTCACCCTTCATGAATGCAGAAAAAATGAAAACTCCGCTGCTTCTGGTTCATGGCGATGCTGACAATAATCCCGGTACCTTTACTCTTCAGACCGAACGCTATTTCCAGGCTCTGAAAGGCTTAGGGGCACCCGTCAGAATGGTATTATTACCTAAAGAGAGCCATGGATATGCTGCTAAGGAGAATATTCTGCATTTGCTCTGGGAACAGGACCAGTTTCTTGAGAAGTACTTAAAGTAGAACGGCTTTATATCATTAAGGGACTCTATTTAACCTGCACCAGGCAACCAGCACCAGGCAACTTTTCTTAAATTGCACTAAATAAATGAAAAACCTGATTAACTTGCATGTAATTATATTTAACTCTTAAATCATTAAAAATGAAAACTTACAGATCTTCTGCAATTGCATTTATTGCGCTAATTTTTTCAATCACCGCATCAGCCCAGACTGCTGACGAAATAATAAGTAAATATGTCGAGGCAATTGGAGGAAAAGAATTATTAACCAAAATCACCTCGGTTATCACTGAAAGCACTATTGATGTTATGGGGTCACAGGGTCCGGTGAAATCTACTACCCTGAATGGCAAGGGCATGAAACAGGAGATAGATGTAATGGGCAGCCTGATGGTAACCTGTTATACTGAAAAGGGCGGCTGGAGCATTAATCCGATGACGGGAGCTACTTCACCGGAGGATATGCCCGAGGCACAGTACAATTCCGGGAAAGACCAGATTACAGTCGGAGCACCATTTATTAATTACACCGAAAAAGGATATAAAGCTGAATTAGCAGGCAGTGAAACAGTCGGAACTGTAAATGCCTTTAAAATAAAGCTGACTGCTATTGACGGTACATCATCAATTTACTATTTTGATCCAACTACTTTTTATCTTGTTAAATCAGTCCAGACGATGGAGATGCAGGGTCAGATGATAGATAACGAAATTACCTATTCAGATTACAGGCAAACAGAAGGGTATGCAATACCCTACAAAATGGAAATGAATATCGGGGGAGGACAATTTCAAATGGCGATGGCAGTAACGAAGGTTGAATTGAATAAACCGGTTGATGAAACTATTTTTTCAAAGCCTTTATAAGAATAAAATAAAGCTGGAGACTTTTTAAAAAATTTCCGGTCAAAAGATCATTAAGGGAGTAATAGGGAATGTTCCCTGGTTACTCCTTTTTTATTTCCATTGAGAAAATATAGATCTTCCAGGCAGGCTCATCGAGATACATTCCTTTTGTTTTTAAATCATTTCCTTCTCTCTCAAATGAAATCCCGCTTAAATGATCATGCAATACCCATGTTTCTTCATCTAAATCCCAAAAACGAAGATTTACATAGCACTGACCCGGACCGGAAGAATAATTCACAGCGATCAGCATTTTTTCCCCGTTGTCACCCTGCCATACAAATGATATGAAGTTATAGTTTGTTCCGTTCCCATCCCATGCCGGGGTGCAGTCGGCCAGTTGCCATTTCCCGCTGCGAAAAACAGGGTAGCGTAAAATGTCAAGCAGTCTATTGTAGAATATTTCCAGGTCTTCATTTAACTTCTCATGAGGAGCCCTTACAAGATGCGGTGAGATCCGCTTTTTTCTTCCCTCGAGCTGACCCTGGTGAAAAAACCGAAGGCCGGGCGATAGAAAAGTAATAATGGCAGCTGCTTCGTGCATACCAGTTATGAAGTCGGCAGCGACCCTCGGCTCATCATGATTCTCCAGAAACCGGGCCATTTTCCCCTGGTAATCCAATCCTGCATAAAAATGTTCCCTTACCGGTCTTGCATGTCCTTCTTTTAAGCGGTCGTACAATCTTTTATCATAGGTATAATTAAATCCCTGCTGGAGCAGGGTCCATTCCAGATCCCAGTAGACTTCAGCCATAAAGCAGAATTCCGCATTTACTTCACGGACTCTCCTGGTAGCTTCAGGCCAGAAAAGCTGGCATTTGATACCCCATGTCCTTTCAAATACATCGGGAAGAACCAGCATCGCCATATCACAGCGTACACCATCGCACTGACCGGCAATTCTGATGAGTTCGTTTATCATGGCTTCCTGTAAATCAGGATTACCATAATTAAGCTGAACTGTATCAGGCCATCCGGGGAAAAAAGGATCTCTCCCGTGGGCAAGTATTAAATCTTCTTCCTCACGTTTGATACGGATATAGTTTCCGGGTTCCCTTTCAATGTCCGATTCAGTACCCTTTATAAAATAATTAGTATGTTCACTGACCCAGTCATGGTCAATTCCGGTATGATTTGGAACAAAATCCAGCATCAGTTTCAGCCCGCGATCCTGAAGACGTTTACGAAGACGGGATAATGCTTCATCACCACCCAGTTGTTCAGATACCTTATAGCGGATAATGGCAAATCCGGAACCTGCGATATCTTCTTCCTTCAGGTCGGGGAGTGTCTCCTGAAATTCCTTTCTCCATCCGGCATTCTCTCTGGAAATTTGTTGGCCCACCACTCCTGTCTGCCATACACTCAGGAACCATATCCAGTCGAAGCCGGTGTTTGCAAGTTTATCAAGTTCCGAATCCGGAATATCGTCAAGGGTGGCCTGGCGTCCCAGTTTAACGGATAGTTCAGTCATCCAGACACGGGTGTTAATCTGGTAAAGCGAAGGGTATAGAGGTTTTGTCATTGCTGAAGAATTTGTGATTGATTTAAGGTCCTGGTTGCTGGTTCCTGGTTGCTTGTTATCGCAACCGGTACAACCAGCAACAAGTAACCAGTAACAAGCAACTTATTTAAGACAAGTATGTCTTGTTTTCAGTTCAATTACTCTTTTATTTCGATAAACGCTGCATCTTTACCAAATTCCAGAGCTTGCTCAGCAGTTGAGCTTGCAAACAGGTGCATGACCCTGGCAATGACTCCGGTCCATCCGGTTTGATGACTTGCCCCTATTCCGGCCCCGTTATCTCCATGGAAATATTCATAGAACAGGATGTTATCCTTCCAGAATGGATCATCCTGGAATTTCCGTGTTCCTCCATAAACCGGTCTTTCATCCTTTTCGTTTTTCAGGAATATGCTGGTAAGCCGTTTGCCGATATTCTCCGCAACCTGATACAGATTCATAAGGTTTCCGGATCCTGTAGGGCATTCAATTTTAAAATCATCGCCATAATATGCGAAATACTGGTTCAAAGCCCGGATAATCAATGCATTTACCGGCATCCAGATGGGTCCGCGCCAGTTGGAATTACCGCCGAACATACCGGAGTCAGATTCTCCGGGGAGATATGCCACCGTGTAGTCCTGACCATTGACATTGACATGGAAAGGATGATCTGCATGGTAGCGCGAAAGGGCACGTATTCCATAAGGACTTAAGAATTCATTCTCGTCGAGCATTATACTAAGTACTTTCCTGAGACGTGTTTCGTCAAGGACAGATGCCAATCGTCGTCCTGCGACTCCAGTTTTGCCCGGATTATGAATGGATGCATAGAGGTCACGCTTGGAAGTCAGAATACGATCGAATTTGAATTTAAGTTCAGGATACTTTTTCATCAGTTCACCATCGAAAACAGTGGCAGCACAAAGAGGAAGCAATCCCACCATCGATCTTACCCTGAGACGCCGGGCTGTTCCGTCAGGAAGACGAAGGACATCATAAAAGAATCCATCCTCTTCATCCCACATTCCTGTATTATCACCCATACGAATCATTGAAGAGGCGATATAGAGAAAATGCTCAAGAAATTTAAGAGCCATGTCGGCAAATGCTGAGTCATTAAGGGCAAGTTCAGCTGAAATTTCAAGCATATTCTGGCTGAAAAGGGCCATCCATGCGGTACCATCTGCCTGTTCAAGATGTCCTCCGGTTGGAAGCGGAGCACTGCGGTCGAACACACCGATATTATCGAGACCCAGAAAGCCCCCTTCGAATACATTGCGGCCCGAGCGGTCTTTACGGTTAACCCACCATGTGAAATTCAGGAGTAATTTCATGAAATTTGCACCGAGCCATTTAATATCCTCAGCGTTATTTTTAATTTTTTCCAGCCGGTATGTAAAAATAGTCGACCAGGCCATGACCGGAGGATTGACATCGCTGAAATTCCATTCGTAAGCCGGCACCATCCCGTTAGGATGCATATATTGCCCCTGAAGCATCAGCTTCAATTGCTGTTTCCCGAAATCAGGGTCGACGAGCGTGAGCGCCAGAACGTGAAATGCCAGGTCCCATGATGCATACCAGGGATATTCCCATTTGTCGGGCATTGAAATAATATCGCCGTTAAACATATGGTGCCATTCTTCATTTCTGGGTGCATGTTTATGTGAAGGCTTGAAGGGACTGGCTCCATGCTCACTAAGCCACTTATCAATATCGTATAAATAAAACTGCTTACTCCAGAGCATTCCGGCCAGAGCCTGCCTCATCACATTAGATTCATCGGAATTAAGCTTAGCGGGAATAACGGTCTTGTAAAAATCATCTGCATCCTGTTTCCGGGAAACAAAGATATTTTCAAAACCATCACCAAACGGTTCGAATGGGTCGGGATTATTTTTTGTTAATCTTAATCGGACAACTGCTGATTTTCCAGGTTCTATTGTGACTGAATAGTTAGCTGCGGCTTTGGTACCGTTATTATTTGCATTAACCGCCTCGTTATTGCCATACACGATGTAGTTATTTATTCCATCCTTGACAAAAGGAACCTGGTTGGGGGTTCCGAAAACACGTTCTGAATTGGTTTCATTATCAGTAAAAAGAAGAGCCGGCTTTCCCTCGCAATAAAGATTGTACTCTATAAGTTCTGAATGATCCACTTTAATGACCACATGTGAATCAGTTCCTTCAATCTGCTGAAGATCCGGCTTTTGTAGTTTGTCTCCCCACGACCAGACATTCCTGAACCAGAGGGTCGGGAGCACATTTACATTTGCAGGTTCAGGCCCGCGGTTATAGACGGTTATTTTTACCAAAATATCTTCGGGTGATCCTTTTGCATACTCCACGAATACATCAAAATACCTGTTCTGATCAAACACTCCGGTATCCAATAGTTCATATTCAAATTCATAGCGGCTTCTTGAACGGTTTGTATCCACCAGGTTACCATATGGGAAAGCTGCCTGCGGATATTTGTACAGGTATTTCATGTACGAGTGTGTGGGGGTGCTGTCGAGATAAAAATAGTACTCCTTCACATCCTCACCATGGTTGCTCTCGCTATTGGTCAAACCAAACAACCTTTCTTTAATTATCCCGTCCTTACCGTTCCATAATGCAAGGGCAAAACATAGTTGCTGCTGATCGTCTGAAATACCGGCCAGTCCATCCTCTCCCCAGCGGTAGGCACGGGAACGTGCCTGGTCGTGCGTGAAATAATCCCATGCGTTACCATTTTCGCTATAGTCTTCCCTGACCGTTCCCCATTGACGTTCGCTCAGATATGGTCCCCACTTCTTCCAGGGGGCAAGCTTTTTGATTTCATCTGCCAGTCTTTTATGCTCCTCAGTAAGAACCGTCGATCCCGCATTTATAGTACTAGATGTCATGATAGTTTTTTAAAATGAATTATATACTAAAGATAAGACATATTCCCTATTCCTTCCAAAATTTTCCTGAATGTTAAAGTTATAAATCACGCATATTTCTATGATTAATTTTCGGGGTGGTTTATGAATTTTCGAGGATAATAATGGAAACTGAAACAAAGAAACCTAGCACTGTGAATATCCCTGCCAGCTTACCTCCGTGCTCAAATGATTCGGGCATCATTGAATTAGCAAGAACTATCAGGATGGCGCCTCCTGCAAATGCCTGGATGAATGATAGCCATTCATCTGATGCATTGCCGAAAAGGTAAAAGCCTGCAACGGATGCCAATGCGCAAACCACCGCAATAAATATCCAGAGCAGAATTATATTAGATTTTTTCCAGCCGCCTGCCTTCATTCCTGTTGTTCCTGCAATAGCTTCTGGCAGATTGGAGATAAAAACTGCAACGAGCATTGCCATGCTAACTGAGCCTTTTTCAAAAATACCTAATCCGATAACTATCGATTCAGGAACGCCGTCGAGTATGATGGCAAGTATCATCGGTACTACCAGGCTCGAGCTGTGTGACGCCTCAATTTCCATGTGATTTTTTGCACCCAGTTTTTCGATTAGCCATTCGCATAAATAAAATGTAACAGCTCCCGCAAATAGCCCAAAAGCCGGAAAGCCAGTTCCCTTTGCCTATTTTTACTGCTTCAAAAATCAATTCATAGGAAACTGCCGAAATAAGTGTTCCCGCACCAAAAGCCATTATAATTCCCAGGGCTCTTTTACTTAAAGAATACCCTTGATGCAATAATACCTCCGATTACAAGTGATGATGTTGCCAGAAGGCCCAATAAAAATGCATTCATATCCGGATAAATTTTATACTAATAAAAATAAAAAGTGTATTCACAGTTTTATTCGGGTGAAATCCTCATCTGGTAATTTAAAGATTCTCCAGGTATTTCTTCTTCAGGGAAATAAATTCCGCCTCTGTAATTACCTTAGCATCATATAGTTCCTTTAATTGCTTCAGATTGTTCACAGCTTTTGCCTTTTGGATGTCCTCCTGGGAGATGGCTGCCTTTTCTATTCCCCAGGCTGTTCTGATGCTGTCTACCGCAGCCTTCAGGGCAGTATTCTCTCTGATCAGAACCGCCAGACTGTCGGAGGTACCGGTTGATTTTGGTCCAACTACCAGGGAGGCAGTTGAATCCCTTGAAGCCTTCAGAGAATCGATAAGATAAGCTGACCTGGTAGGATCAAAATTATAATGAATAACATTATCTTTGATTGTGTTGTACAGCCCTACATATTTTACCAGCTCCTTGTTAACGGAATCCAGCTGTAAGGAGAGGCTTTTCGAGTAAGTGGTAAGTGAATCAATTTGTGCATCCTTAGGATCCTCTTTTGATTTTCTCTGACCAAAGGCCTGGGAGATGACCAGGATAAGAGCAAGAAAGATAAGTAGTTTTTTCATAGCTGGTTATAATTGATTAATTAAAAAGATGGATGTAACAAGATCTTAGCAATTCTGAATTCCATCCTTACTTTAAAAATACAGGAAAATTTTAATTTCTAATAGACGGATCCGTTCAGAACTACCTTAACTTATGCCTTAGTTTTTATTTTTCATATACAATCTCTTTTGATCCTGAGATACTGTTATCAGAAGCAGTTATTTTTGAAGATTTATTTCCAATTAAAATGGCCGTGGTCTGATTACCTTTACCTGTAGAGCGGATGGTATTATTTGTGATAGTGATATCGTGTGTTTCACCGCCGATATAGAATCCTGCCGACTCCTCGCTGGTCCCGTTATTTTCTATGACATTATTTGTGAAGGTGTTCCTGTGACCGCTGTTCTGTTCATTTTCATTCCGGAATAGCACTCCGTGAGAGCCATTTTCGTAGAGATGATTTTTTTCGAATATGTTGTCTGTATCCTTATGACCAATCGAAATTCCATTATCACCGTTAGCATACGAGGTATTATTCCTGAAAATCCCGTTCTGGACGCGCCAGCATAGGAATATACCGTCACCTTTATTATGATGACTTATGCAGTTTTCAACAGTTGAATGATCAGAGCCTGTTCCCGGATGGAATCCCAGCCCTCCCCCGTTTGATGCCTCGCATCCCCGCAAAGTGATATTTTCAGTTATCTGCCAGCTGAAAGTGTCGCCGTTGAAATCGTTGATTTTTACATTCTCAACGAGACAATTCCGCGATTTATGGATATAGACTCCCCCTCCCCTGCATCCGTTTATATATTCGTTTGTGCTCTTGTTTCCCTCAATAACAAGATCTGCAATCTTAACATTTTCAGCATCAACTGCTTCAATAACCGAAAAACTATTGGATACTGTGCCATCGAGCGATGCCAGGTAGTCGTTTACGGTCCTGTTGTCAAAATAAATTGTATTATCCTGAATATCTGTTATAACAGCAGTGGTCACATCCCAGCCCTGATTATGACCGCTGTCATAAAGTTGAATGCCCATACCAATCTTAAATCCACTTGCATCTTTTACGACTGCCTTCAACATTCCCCAGTCGGCATCAATAATGAAACTGGTTTTGAATCCATCACACTTATGCAAAATGGTAGTTACACCTGATCCTATCAATGAGATATTATCAGAGAGACGTAACGGACCAATAATTTCGTATGTCCCCGGATTAAGTTTCACAATCCCTCCCCCTCTTCCTTTTATTGCGTCAAGAGCCAACTGTATCGCCTGTGAAGTAAAACCAGGCACATCAGCGTCAGGGCCGCCGACGGTAATTACCTGTTCAGCGTTCCTGATCCTTGCAAGACCAATTTCCTGACTCTTTAAACCTGAGCTGAAAACCAGGCAGAAAAGAATCATATTCAAAACTCCAAATGTTAGACTTCTCATTTTTTATTTTTCATAATTGTTTCCGAGCTGAGTTAAAGTTAATAAATATTCAGGATAAAAAGGATGAAATTACGGGAGTAGTTTGCCTGATTAGCGTTAAGCAAGAACCATTGTCTGAAGGTTTGTCCCTTTGAACATAATCAGAGACTCTATGATCCTGTTAATTTTCTTATCTTGCCTTCCTAATCAAAAGAAATGCAAAATCAATAAATATTTTTGTCTTATGGAAGAGAATCTGACTAAATGGACTGAGAAAATTATTCCCTGGCTTCTTGATCATGGAGTAAAAATCCTGATCGTTGCGTCAGCAGCTTACATTCTAAATATAATTCTCACCAGGATAGTTGCACGGACCATAAGGATAGCCGTTGTGGCAGATGAGACAATGACGGCAGAGGGAGAAAAAAAACGGGAGGACACCCTTATACATATTTCGAACGGGGCCATAAGGATATCCCTGCTGATTATTGCCTTACTGACAATCCTTCAGGAGATGGGACTTAAAATAGGACCTATCCTTGCAGGCGCCGGGGTGGTTGGTCTTGCCGTTGGTTTTGGTGCACAATATCTTATCAGGGACATCATAACTGGTCTGTTCATTATCATGGAGAATCAATACCGGATAGGTGACGTCATTAAAATTGATGAAACCGACGGAACTGTTGAAAGTATAACACTCAGGCTTACGTCCCTGCGGGATATGAACGGGACTGTACACCATATTCCGCATGGTGAAATAAAGAGGGTTTCCAACCTGTCGAAGAAATTTGCCAGGGTTAACCTCGATATTAACATTTCTTACAACTCTGATCTTGAGCATGTTATTAAAGTAATTAATCAGACAGGTAATGACCTGGCAGATGACCCTCTCTTTAATGATTCTATTATTACTCCGCCTCAGTTTTTACGCGTGAATAAATTTGCCGACTCCTCAATTGTTGTTAAGATTGTAGGGGAGACAAGGGTTCTTAAACAATGGGAAATAACCGGTGAATTGCGCAAACGGCTGAAGATTGCTTTCGACAAAGAAGGGATTGAAATACCATTCCCGCAGGTGGTCATCCATCAGGTAAAAGAACAGACTGACAATAATATTCCCGGCTAAACCCCGGAAATCCTTCTCTTGTATTCCGCAAGAGCTTCATCGAGCCTCTGTTTGGCTGTTCCGTCGCCCGGTACATTGTGAGATGGATGAATGTAAAGCTTTACACCTCTGTCAGCAAGTATTTCTGCAACTGTGGTAATTGTCATCCAGACACAGGTCACAAATGCCATTGTTGAAACAGGTCCTATCTTATCCTGGTGGTTTTTAAGAGGAACAGAGGCATCCTCAGCAGGGGCACATGTATCAACTACCACATCGGCCAGGTCGAATATCGTTTTTCCGCATGAATGTCTGGTAATCTTACCTTTTGCTGCGGCGGCAGCACCGAAGACGATAACCTTCATGCCTTTGTTCCTGGCTTCAAGGGCAATATCAATATTTACATTGTTAATACCGGAATGTGAAAACAGCCACATGATATCCCGACTGTCAAAATCATATCCTTTCATTATCTCCCTGCCGTAGCCTTCAACACGCTCCAGGAAAACGAACTGATGCACTCCCATTTCACCGGTAATGCGGGTGAAAAATGTCAGAGGCAGTTCAATCATCGGATGAAATCCCACAAATCCGCCTATTCTTGGATACATCTCTTCGATCGGCAATGTGGCATGACCACATCCGAAGGTATGAACCCATCTTTTGCACTCAATGGTATCTGCCATCAGCTCTGCTGCCTTGCTGATATTTTCCATTTGTGTTTCTTCAATACTGGTCATAATCGACCTTGTGTTCTCAAGCCATTGTTTTGCTAACATCATTTACATTTTTTATAATTACAGAACCCAATATCGCCATAATAGATATCTCTGCAAAAGTCACGATCATCAGATTGCTGATACCGTATTTCTCTGAAATTATTCCCATACCATAGTTTATGAGCATGTTTCCCAGCAGAGCGATTGTGAGAACAAAACTGAATGCCGTTCCGGATATATTCTGATATCTCGCACCAACGAATCCGAGCATGATCGGGAAACCTCCGGCCAGTCCTGCCCCCACCAGCATGAATCCGGTCAGGGCAACGACAGTGGAAATTCCTGATGCAATGCAAATCAAGCCCGTAAGACCAAAGAAAAAGGAGGCTATCAGGATCCTTTTGACGGGTATATATCTGAGGATCGTACCTGTAAGCAATCTCATAATGACCATTCCGGCGACAAATAAAGACAGGCCGTAGAGCGCCTTCCCCTGGGATACCGAGAGATGGTCAGTGAGGTAAGTGGTGGTCCAGTTATTCATCAGACCTTCAAAACTACTCTGAAAGAACAGGAAAAAAGCTATAAGGAGCAGGACTTTATCCCTGAAGAAATCTGCTATTTTCCCTGCAGGCATTTTCTGAGTTATTTTTGGCGGAGGAAGCTTAATGATCATAAAAAGTATGCCTGTAAGGAAAGAAAGGATGCCTACTGCAAAAACTATTTTCCAAAACATGAAGTTCTCTCCCAGAATGCCCAGAAGAAGAGGCATTCCCAGTGCACCGATGCCAAAAAAGACTCCAAGGAGGCTGATGTTGGCAGTTTTGTCATTATCACTTATATCGGACACCAGGGCACTACCAGCTCCATTTATTGCGCCTCCCCCAAAACCAATAATAAAAATGCATACTTTGAGAAGTCCGGCAGATGAGGCAAATGCAATACCTTCAAATCCCGCTGCCATCAAAATGCAGGATACTGTCATCAGTATCCTGAATCCGTATTTATCGGCAACCGGGCCGAACGCCAGTGAACCTGCAAGAATCCCAAACGGCAGGATTGAAAACAGTGTTCCGGCTGCAATATCATCAAGCTGGAATTTTTCCCTAAGGTCAGGTACGATTGAACCAAGTGTTGTCAATGCTATTCCGAAAAGCAGCAATCCGAGACAACAGGACCAGAAGACAACTTTCTTATTGTATATGATCAATTATATTGAGATTATGTCCTTTTAAATTCCTTAATGCCAGGTACCCGGCACCGTAAACGCCTGCATCTCCTCCCAGCGATGAGGCTTCAATGGTCACCTGCTTAATGCTTACCGGCTGAGCCCACCTGAATGCCTCTTTCCTGATCGCGGGTATCAATTTCACTGCCGGACCAAAAACACCACCTCCCAGGATAATTTTCGCGGGATTAAAGAGGCTTACAAGATTGGCAACTGCCATTCCCCAGAATTCAATGCACTCATTAATGACTTCCTTAGCAAGAGGATCACCGGCTTCAAAGGCATTGAAGAGATCTGAAGCTGTAACACTTTGAGGATCCTTTTTTCTTAGTATTCCTGAATAAGAATTGTTTTTCACAAGGATATCTCTGGCAACTTTGGCTATTCCATCGCCGGAAGCGTGGAATTCAAAACATCCGCATCCGGTGTATTTTTTGTTGAACGGCCTGTCAAGGGCCATCCATCCTATTGCTCCGGCAATATCATTGCTTCCGCGCAGAACTTCCCCATTCACGAGTATCCCCGCCCCAATGCCCGTTCCGACTGACAGGAAGACTGCATCCCTGCAGCCTCTTGCACTTCCCATCCACACCTCACCCAGGATATAGCATGCCCTGTCGTTATCGATCACTACCGGGATATCACCTGCAATCTCTCTTACCTCGGCCATCAGGGGATATTCGTCCCATCCCCTGATATTCGGTGCCCACACAGTACCTTTGCCGGTGCTGCTTATTCCAGGGACTGATATTCCTATGGAACTGATATTTCCCCCTTTCTTTTCAGATTTGTTGATCAGGGCGCTGATCGTATCAGTCACCAGCTTTCCAACAGCTTTACCAGAGCGTCCTTTGAGCGGAACTGTTTCCCTGAACAAAAATGAACCGTTTCTATTGATAACAGCGGATGCCAGCTTTGTTCCTCCAAGATCGATCCCCAAAATGGACATATTAAATATCTGATTTCTTAAATAACAACAACTCATCAATTCTTACAAACCTGTAGCCCCGGCCTTTCAACTCCTTTATAAGTTCAGGAAGGTAATAATAAAACTTATCTGTTCGTTCAGGAGCGGTTCCAATATGAATAAGGAGAATAAATCCCCTCAAACCTGCAGAAGATTTCTCTTCATAAGAAACTATGGAATTGTAAATAGTCCTGCTGTCAACATATTGGTTTCCCATTTCAGGGGTAGTATAATCGGCATTGCTCCGTGTGCCGCCCGTAAAATTTATAAGCTGCAGTCCCAAATCATCTGTCCAGGCAGCAATTGAATCATTGTACCATTCATATGGAGGTAAATAATATCTTGCTTCCGTTCTATCAATGCCGAATTTTGCCATTTCATCAAATGAGTTATCAAGGTCACTGATGAACTCCTTTTTGCTCACAAGTAAACTATCCCGGTTTGTCCAGTCACAATAGAGCAGATGCCTGTCGGAATGAGAGCCCATGTAATTCCCCTTCTTTAAAAGCTCTGTTATGACAGGACTGTACTCCTTGTTCCTGTAAAAATTGCCAGTCAGGAAAAATGAGGCCTTTATATTTTCTTTCCCCAGTATTTCAGAAATAAATTTACCTCCATCACTGAATTCGTCACCAGTGAAAACCAGGGCAATTTCTTTTATGGATGAATCTCCCCTTACAATTGCCCCATGGCTGTAAGTGAAATGCGTTTTATTTTTACTGCAGGAAACCAGTGCCAGCAGAACGATACAGAAAAGTGGATATTTAAAAGTATGTCTCATTTCAGTCGTGCGGTCGTGCTGTCGTGCGGTCGTGCTGTCTCTTCGTCTCTTCGTCTCGTTAGTCTCTTAGTCTCTTTATTGCGCCGTTACACCTTTACGCCTTCAACAAATACATGCTCAATATTAAAATTCCTGTCGAATACGACAAGGTCAGCCTTAAATCCTGGTTTTATTCTTCCCTTATCCCGGATATTCATTACTTCTGCCGGATAAGCCGAGGCCATTCTTAGTGATTCTTCAACTGTAATGCTGACATGTTCAACACAGTTCCTGACTGCCTTCATCATAGATAGTAATGATCCGGAGAGAGTGCCGTCAGGCAGCGTGAACCTGTCGCTTTGCCGCACATGCATATATGAATCCTTCATGTTTTCCTCAACCGCATCGGAAATGAGGAAGAGTCTCTCCTTCAACAGCTTCTTTGCTATGGAGATCATACTGTAATCGACGTGTATGCCATCGGCAATTATGCTGGCAGCAACATTTTCTGTTTCAAAAACTGCTCCCGGCAGACCCGGATCGCGGTGATGAAGCTGAGACATTGCATTGAAAAGGTGGGTTGTTGTTCTTATACCCCATCCAAAACCCTCTTCTGCCTCTCTGAAAGTCGCATTACTGTGACCGGCGGCAACAACTATTCCATTTTCATTCAATAAATCAATAATTTCAGGAGAGCAGACTTCAGGGGCCAGTGTCAACATTTTCACAACTCCCTTCCCCTCAGCTATCAAAGCTTTTACCTCTTCGCTTGTTGGTAGTTTTATATACTCCTTTATGTGAGCGCCTCTCCTCATGGGACTTATATAAGGACCTTCGATATGCAATCCAAGGATTGCAGGGTGGGGATTTTCTCTGACCACTCTTATCACTTCACGGTAAACTTCCGGGGAATTAGTCGGGATGGCAATCAGGAAACCTGTTGTGCCGCTCCCGGTTATTGCTCCGGTAATGGCTCTTAATGCTTCAGCAGTGGGATTGGCAGAAAACAGATATCCTCCGCCACCCGCGATCTGAAGATCGATCAATCCTGCTGAAAGAAAGTTTCCGCCACAATCAATTATCTCAGTACCTAACGGGATTGATTCAGGATCGAGGATAGCTTCAATTGTGTCGTTTTTTATCAGAATTGCCTTGCCTGTAATGGTTTCAGTACTTGTGAAGACTGTGGCGTTGGTTAGAGCTGACATCATTTTACATCCCCCTGCCCCCCTTCAAAGGGGGAAATTGATATTGTTATTCTCTTCACATTAGTTCTTGTTAAGCCCAAGCTCCGTTACCAGCACATTCCATCCCGAAATCCTCAGAACGGGATCCTCGTTTTCAAGGCTGGCAGAAGGACAGGTCACAGATACAGTAGTACTTTCACCGGGAGCCAGCGAGAAATAGCTTTCCGACCAGAATGACGGCAATATCTCTTCGCTGGGCGACAAAAGCTGAGGCCTGATAAAAAAGGCAATCTTCCCGGTGGTGTTTGTTATCTGAATGATCCACTTTTTGTCGTTCTTTTCTTTTTCATGCTTGAGGACCGTAACATTCACGTTTGTCTTTTCCATATCATTCATCGGCTTATAATCACCATCCTCAGATATCCAGTAAAAGTTACGGGATATTACTTTCCCCGAGGAGTTTTTAAGGTTTAATACTACAAATGAAATACCCTTTGCTTCCTTAAGTATATTGTCGATTGATGATGTTTCCCTGACATCTGTTGGTTCAAGTGTGACATTTACATTTTCGCTGAACATTTTTTTTGAATCCAGACCATAAACATCAACCTGAGCGGTTAGTCCGGGCACCTGTTTATATGTTCTGTTCAAAACCGTTACTTTGTTATTGCTCAGGTTAAGCTGAATATGTACAGGTTCGCAGGCATTCTGCATAAAATAATACCCGGCATTAGGCATTAGGAACCAGTCGTAAACCTGCCACACCACACTCGGGAAAGCAGCATTTAACTTCCAGAGCATCACACCGCCAATATCATTCAGCCTGTGTCCGGCGGCTTCAAAAATACCCTGGTATCCGATTGCATTCATCAGTTGCATTTTATCGCAGAAGCTTTCCATTGATTCAGATTCACCATATCGTTTTACCATCTCCCTGTAATAGAGTTCCCAGTGTCCGTTACCCGTACAGGCATCATGATAACCCCAGGTATTATTTAAAGGGAATGGAAGGGTCTTATCCCACACAAGATCAGGAATGATTTTTGGCATAATATTGTATGGCTGCATTGATGGCAAGCCCGTTTCGTCCTTGAATACCCAGTCCCTTCCGGCAATCGCCCTTCTGTAGGAACTTTCAGGTGACTGCCATGTATAGGGGCCACCGCTGTAAACTCCCGCCGGAAGATTATCGGGCCACGATGCGGGCCATCCTTCGGGAAGCTTCGCAAAACCCGAAGAGCTGGGGATAAACGGTCTTGTTCCATCCATAGAGATTATGCTGTTCCTCATAAAATCATAAAGTTCCCTGCGGGCATGACCCTCGTTCCCCCCGGTCCATACCAGAAGGCTGGGATGGTTTCTGATGCGTAAAATAGTGCTTTCAACATTCTTTTTGAAAACATCGCTCTCAAAAGGCCAGTCAGGTGATCCCTTGAATTCGCCCTGAGTATCGCCGGTGATCCAGAAATCAGACCAGACGAGTAATCCATACCTGTCGGCAGCCTCAAAAAATTCATCACATGGCGTAACACCTCCACCCCATATCCTGACAAGATTAATATTGGCATTACGGCAGAGGCGCATTTCATAATCATACCTCAGCGAATCGCGGTTAAGCATAAAGTCGGGCACCCATGCGCCTCCGGTAAGATGGATCCTCCTTCCGTTTACATAAAAATCACGCCGCCAGCTGCCATTAACATCCAAAGCTTTTGAAGAGACACTCCTGATACCAAAAACAAATGTCGTATCGTCAGATAATCCTGATTGTCCGGTATATTGAAGCCGTATCCGGTAGAGGTTAGGTTTTCCATAACCATTGGGCCACCAGATCGCGGGTTTGTTAATAATAAGGTCATCAGTGTTTTCGGGATTCAGCTCAATCAATGTTGTGGCATTGCTTCCTACCGCAACATTTTTTGTGAAATGGTAAGATTTCCCCCTGAAATTCTCAGGTGAAATCCTGACTGTCAGTTTTCCAATATCGTTTGAGCTGTTGTGGTTAAAGAGAGTGAGGCTGAGTGAGAGTTTTGCCCTGGAGGTATCCTGTTCTCCAGCCAGTTCGGAAGTTATCTTTGAATTGCCGATTGTCACTCCTCCCGTTGTCCTTAAATAGACCGGGAGCCATATTCCAATGTTCCTGTCACGAACCGGGGGAACCCAGTCCCATCCGACCGAGCAGAGCATTGTGACATTTTTACCGATATCGCCTGTCGGACCTCCATTGGGATAAAAATCGCCAAGAGCTTCAAGCTGTTCAGTCGATGGTAATCCGGGATAATCTAAGGGGTATATCTTCACAGCCAGGACATTTTTTTCACCGGCTTTAATATAACTGCTAACATCAAGGCTGTATTGTGCGAACATGCCGGCCATCTTCGTCGAATCGGCTACCTGCCTTCCATTCAGCCAAACCCCTGCACGGTAATTTATCCCCTTGAAAACCAGCTGAAAGCAACGACCGTTATCAGCCGCCGGGACCAGAAAGGTCGTGCGGTACCAGTATGGCTTCTTCCAGGGATTGGGATCATTTGGAAGAAAGCTGAACTTCTCAAGGTCATATTTTTTATTGAATTCATCAGACGCATCAGGAATGAGCATGTTATTGAGCCCTGAATACGGATCGGGGTAGACCCCATTCGCAACAAGCCCTGTCAGAACTGTTGATGGAACCTTCACCGGGAACCAGTAAACCTTTGATTTATATTCAATAGTAGACAATTCTTCTCCGGTGGCTGTGATCAGTGAGGATGATTGTAAATCGAAATCAGTAAGCTTTACCTGTTTTACCGAACCAGTCTGTGAAAATGACTGGACTGATGAAAAAAGAAGAAGAGAAATCAAAATGTGGAATTTTTTTTTCATATCAAAAAGTTAAAATTGGATCTTTATCTTAAGTATTTGTAAAGGAAGAGAAAAATGGTACATCAAGCTCAAAATGATTATAATATTTTAATGCGTTTCCTTCATTAAAATGGGGAGCAATATGAATATTAGCTATCTGTAAATCTCTTTATATCAACGATCTTGCCTGCAAGAACAAGAACATCCTTTTCACCAAGAGGAGTATATGGATCAAATGACATATCAACCTTGAAATTCCGCCTGAAGACTGATGTCAACGTTCCTTCTTTAGGAGCTATTTCCACTCCCACCAGCTTCAGCTTGAATCTTTCGCTTATGTTCAGGGTATCAAGTGCATGACCAATGTATTTGGCAGGAACAACAATCTCTGCAACTGCATAATCCTCATTAAGTTCTGTTAATCTTAGTGTATTTTTAAGCTGCAGCATGGATGCAACATGCATCGCTGAATCCTCAAGAGGCACCACCACTTCCTCTATACCGATCTGATACAGGATATTCTGGTGCTCCTGATGTATTGCTCTCCCTATGATCCGTTTAACTTTCAGGTTCTTCAGTATCGAGCAGGTAAGCACTGAAGCTCCCACATCATCTCCTATTGAAACAATGATTGCGTCAGTATCTTCCAGTGGCAGGGATTTGATGGAATTGAGATTTGTTGAATCTAATTTCATTACCGTTGTAATTGAGTCTTTAAACTCATCCAGCCGTTCATAATGACTATCAATACCTATCACTTCATGTCCCATACTGGTCAGGTGAGAGGCAAGTTTTGATCCGAAATGGCCCAATCCGATTACTATGTATTTCATTAAGTGAATATTTTTAATTTATCATAATTTCAACTTCAGGGTATCTTGAATATCTTTTCCGGGATGACAACAGAAAACCTGTGAGCAATGTAAGGGGACCTACCCTGCCTATAAACATCAGAATCATATCAACCATTTTGCCTGCCGATGTTAAAGTTGCCGAATCGACTATGCTCAGACCTACCGTGGCATATGCTGAAAAACATTCAAACAGCAGTTTCACAGGATCTTTACCAGGTTCTGTTAATAACAGGCTTAAGAAGCCGGCGCCTAACAGAATAAGGGACAGGAAAATTATGGATAACACTCTTGTAATGGTGCTGTTACTTATTTCTCTGTTGCCTATTCTAAGCTGTTCCTTCCCTCTTATAAAATTCCAGGTACTCCTGACAGCGAGCGCAAAGGTGGTGGTTTTTATTCCTCCTCCCGTCGATCCTGGAGATGCACCGATCCACATAAGAAAAATCATTATAAATATTGTAGGGTAACTCCATAAAGTTATATCGATTATATTAAATCCTGCAGTTCTAGCACTTACGCTTCCAAAGAACGATATAATTACCTTCTGGATATTATCCATCCCTTTCAGACTCTTTTCAGATTCAAAAAGATAATATAGGAGCGTCCCGGCTAAAATCAGTATAAGGGTCATAAACAACACGATACTTGCTGCAACATTTTTTTTCACTGGTTTGACAGGTCTCAGTTTACCCCGCAATTTCCTTATAATTGTTGCAATCAGGTATTTAAAATTGGCATATACGTTTATCAGCACTGGAAATCCTATTCCTCCGAGAATTATGAGAATCGCTATTGAAAGCTGAAGTGTTGTGTTAAACCTGATTTCCGCCGTGTACAGGTTTCCTGATAATGTTGAGAAGCCCGCGTTACAGAACGCCGAAACCGCATGGAAAACAGGAAACAACCATCCATCACGATGATCCATGTCAAGGCTGGTGTAAATTATCAATGCACCGATACCTTCAATGAGTAAGGTAAATATTATAATCTTGGCCAGCAACCTGAATAGATTATTCATAGTTTCTGTCGAGAAAAGCTCCTTCAGCACCAGGTTATTCCTAAACGATGAGCCTGATGCAAAAATAAAGCTGAAGAATCCCGTGAAAGTCATAATGCCAAGACCTCCGATCTGAATAAGGAACATGATGATGATTTTCCCCTGAATAGTGAATGCAGTTGCTGTATCAACAACCACCAGTCCTGTAACACAGACTGCACTGACGGAGGTAAACAGTGCGTCGATGTATGATAAATGGCCCGAGTGGGCTTTTGGCATCATCAGCAAGCCTGAACCTATTAAGATGATTAGCAGAAAGCTCACTGAAAAAATAAATCCGGGAGGTATCTTGATTGTGCTGATCACCTTTTGCAAAACACCCAGTTCTGAAAAACCGATAATCAGTATCCCAAAAATTATCTGGAAGTTCCCAACTAAAAGATTCTTTAAAGGTTCACTGAGATTAATCAGGTTGAAGTTAGCTAATAACAGGATAATCAATAAAAGAAGAAGTAACAGCCTCAAGAACTGAGATATACTATTTTCCCATTTAAACTTCAATACGCTCGGAATGATCTCAGCAAAAAAAACCAACAGGAATATTACCCTGAAACCATATCTTAGTCCAATAGAATTCTCCTCAGAATTACGAAAACCTATATAGAATATCAATCCAAGGATAAATGCCGATAGGGAGAAAATCATTACAAAGCGGCAAAAACCAAAGAACCATCTCAGAAACACTTTGTACCAGTCGCCTGCAATAAAAAACAATTTAAATATCCTCTCACGGATATTCTGCTTCCCCTGGATTTGACTCATTTTAAAGCTAGCCGGCGGGTAATCCGGCATCTAAATATAAGGAAATAATTGGTTCCTGAAACAGGTTTTTGAGATTACCTGCCTTTACTAATCAGCATCCAGGTATCGGAATATTCCGGGAATTTTGACCAGATTCTCCTGACTTCATTTCTGGCGGAAGTGATATCATCGGTTGCCATCACCGAAACGCGAAATAATCCGGCTTCATTTTTAAGTACTTCTGACGAAAATCCGTCTTTACGGACAATTGCCTGGTGTTCTTTAGCGTTTAACGGGTCTTTGAAACTTCCTATTATAACAAAATACTTTTCCGGACCGGGAGCTTTTTCTTCATTTGAAACAAGCTTTTCTTCGACCTCTTTGATCGGGGTAGCAGGCATCAGGGTTTTATTGATGGATGCTCCCTTTACACTGTTTTCCTTTTCCTTCTTCTTACCTCCAAACAGGCTCGTTTTTGTCGAGGAACATGATAGTGTCAGCAACAGAGTTATTATTAACAGATAGTTTAAGGGTTTCATACTTTTATTTTTACCTGGCCCCAAAATTGCACAAATTATTCGAAGATCTGGCTTTAAAAATCTGTTTTTAATGGGCATATTCAAGTATCTCAATAAAACTTCTTTCCTTTATTATCCTGTCGGCTACCAGATTCAGATAATTGTTTTGTGAGCAGAAAGCTATTCCGATACCGCTTTCTTTAATGAGACATATATCGTTTTCGCTGTCACCAACAGCAATAGTATTTTTTATGTCAATGTTATACTTCTCGGCAAGCTCAAAAAGAACATTCGATTTGCAGAAATCATGATTGCATTTACTATACTTATTCTTCATAAAAGCTGAAGGGACCGTTACCTCTCCCGTTGCGATGCTTTTCGAAAACTCAAGTTCATTTGCGATCGAAAAATCCATCTTAAGCTTGTTTTTCACATGATTGGTAACCACATCATAACTGTCACTTATAATTCCACATATATAGCCTTTCCTTTTCAATTCCCTGATCACCATTGAGGCATCGTCAACTATTTTTATTTTGTCCACGACCCCGAGAATCTCATCAAATGACCTGTTTTTCAGTAATCGTGCAATAGATTTTGTACGCGTGTATGGATTAGTGTATTCCGTAACTATTTTGATCAGCTCATCCCTGAATTTGAATTCGTCAGCTGCAGTTGCAATGAAACTCCCCTCAAGCAGAGTATTGTCCATATCAAAGATTATCATCTTTTCCATGCCGATCAGGCTTTCTCTTATGGCAAAGTCCATCTGGGACCTTATCACGCTTATGTTTTCAAGAGTTTCCAGGTTATTGACTTCAATGCTCTTTGCCCGTTTTAAAATTGATTTTGAAACTTCCCTCGACATTTTCCCCAGCTGTTCCCATGATTGCATCCTGTTTTCGATATATCCGATATTCACTTCCGTTATTCTTGCCCCCATGTTATGCATATCGAGAAGGATTCCGATATCGACTCCGTAATCATTTTCAAAGTCGATTTTTTTCAGCCAGCTTTTTCTGGCTCCGATCATTCCGCTTAACGGCTGGGAGAATCTTGTCATTTCGGGGAAAAGGAGGCTTAAAAGAGGCTTGGCCACAAGTTCGGTAACTCTTCCTGCCTGACGGTCAAAACAGGATTTTACAAGATCCGCCTTATCATCAGTTATCGGACCTGATAAAAGTTCAACCACATTTTCCGGATAAGTGACAATATCCGCATCAAGATAGACTATTGCCTCATTCCCGGCAAGAAGCATCCCGTCGCGCATTGAATTTCCCTTGCCGATTTTCGGACTTGTATATATTTTTACTTTAGGTAATCTCGATTGCTTTATTGTGTTGTCGAACGACTTATCATCAATCACAAGTATCTCATTGACAACCGGTGACCGGCTTACCAGGCTTATAACCTGTCTGATTGTCTTTTCCTCGTTAAGTGCTGGAATAATGACCGTTACCATGAAATAAGTTTTAATTTATTTCAATATAACAAAATTTTATGAGAAATGGCTATTTCAGGTACTTCTTTATATTGTAAAGTTTATTAAGTGCTTCAACTGGTGTCAGATTATTGATGTCCATATCAAGGATCTCATCACGTATCTGTTTCAGGACCGGATCGTCGAGCTGAAAAATGCTTAACTGTAACCCTTCTCTGTGACCCGCAAGGTCAGCAATAGGTTTTGTCAGCTCCTTCTTTTCATGACTTTGCTCAAGTTCTTTCAGAATTTCATCTGCCCGGTTCACAACGCTCTTCGGCATTCCTGCCATCTTTGCCACATGAATTCCAAAACTGTGCTCACTCCCGCCCCTCTTGATCTTCCGGAGGAAGATTACCTTATTATTGAATTCTTTGATTGAGACATTATAGTTTTTCACTCTCGAGAATGAGTTTTCCATCTCGATCAGCTCATGGTAATGGGTTGCAAAAAGTGTTTTCGCCTTATGTTTATTCTCGTGAAGGTATTCGACCATTGCCCATGCTATGGAAATCCCATCGTAAGTGCTTGTCCCGCGGCCGATCTCATCCAGAAGAATGAGACTGCGGTCCGACAGGTTATTGAGGATGCTGGCTGTCTCATTCATCTCAACCATGAAGGTCGACTCTCCAAGGCTTATATTATCTGAAGCTCCGACTCTTGTAAAGATCTTGTCGACAATGCCGATACCTGCTTTCTTAGCCGGCACAAAGCTACCTGTCTGGGCCATCAGCACTATCAGTGCGGTTTGTCTGAGAAGAGCCGATTTCCCTGACATGTTTGGTCCGGTTAGAATAATAATTTGCTGATCTTCAGTGTCAAGAGAAAGGTCGTTCGGAATATACGCTTCACCGGCAGGCAATTGCTTTTCAATGACCGGATGGCGTCCTTCAACGATTTCAAGCTTGAAAGATTCATTCATCAGAGGACGCACATAATTGTTTTCGGCTGCAACAACGGCGAATGACTGAAGGCAGTCGAGCCTGGCAATCAGGGATGAATTAAGCTGTACCGGTGCAATGTATTCAAGTATTGAAATTACCAGTTCGTTAAACAGCCGTGTTTCGAGGTTAATTATCTTTTCTTCAGCTCCCAGAATCTTGTTCTCATATTCCTTCAGCTCTTCGGTAATATAGCGTTCAGCGCTGACAAGCGTCTGCTTCCGTATCCATTCCTGTGGCACCTTGTCCTTATGAGTGTTCCTTACTTCAATATAATAACCGAATACATTATTGAAGCTTACTTTGAGGGAGGTTATCCCGGTTCGTTGTATTTCGCGTACCTGAAGTTCATTCAGATAATCCTTGCCGCTGTAGAGGATTTTCCTCAGTTCATCGAGCTCTTCAGAGACTCCTTCTGCAATCACTTTTCCTCTGATCAGCTGTACTGGAGGATCGTTATAAAGTTCCCTTTCGATCTTGTCGGCGATCGATTTACATGGATTAAGCTGTTCTCCAAGGATCATCAGGGGTTTGCAACCTGAGTCGTTGCACAAATTCCTGAGCGGTCCGACAGCCTTCAGAGCCCTTTTAAGCTGGACCACCTCACGCGGATTTATCCTGCTGACTGCCACTTTTGAAATAAGTCGTTCAAGATCGCCAACTTGTTGTATCAGTCCGGCTGTTTCCGACATAAATGAAGGATTATCAACAAAATACCCAACAATATCATGCCTGTCGGAAATTGGCTGGATGTCTTTAAGAGGGAGTGATATCCATCGTTTCAGCAATCTTCCCCCCATCGGGGAAATGGTACGGTCAATAACATCTATAAGGGTTCGTGCCCCCTCGTAGGGAGAATGGAACAGCTCCAGGTTTCTGATAGTAAACTTATCGAGCCATACATACCTGTCCTCTTCAATCCTCGAAAGGTTGGTAATGTGCCCCAGCTGAGAATGCTGGGTTATATCAAGATAGTAAAGTATTGCTCCGGCAGCGATCACCCCAAAGGCAAGATTTTCCACCCCGAATCCTTTCAGGGAGCTTGTTTCAAACTGTTTAAGAAGCCTGTCGGTTGCTGCTTCAGGGGTGAATATCCAGTCGTCAAGCTTGTTAGTGTAAAATTTAGTTCCAAAGGTCTCGTTGAACAGCCCGCTCTTCTGCTTCTCGAATAGGACTTCTTTTGGCTGAAAATTGTTCAGCATCTGATCTATGTACTCCAGGGTACCTTCCGAGGCAAGGAACTCTCCGGTTGAGATATCCAGAAATGCGACACCTGCAATTTTCCTGTCAATGTGTACCGCAGCCAGAAAATTATTTTCTTTATGATTAAGAACATTCTCATTAAGCGACACACCAGGGGTAATAAGCTCGGTGATTCCCCTTTTCACAATCTTTTTTGCCAGTTTGGGATCCTCAAGCTGCTCACATATTGCAACCCTTTGTCCGGCTCTTACCAGTTTTGGCAGATAAGTATCCAGAGCATGATATGGGAAGCCGGCCAGCTCGACAAATGATGCGGAACCATTGGCACGCCGGGTAAGTGTTATCCCCAGTATCTCCGATGCCTTTATTGCATCTGCCCCGAATGTCTCATAAAAATCCCCAACCCTGAAGAGTAATACAGCGTCGGGATGTTTCAACTTGACACTATAATACTGCTTCATCAGCGGTGTTTCGACATATTTCTGGTTGTCTGACATAGGTTTGGTTGCAGGAACAGTCACTTTTTATTGATCATTAACAAAGATACACTGCCATAAATATTTTTTGTCAACTTTTTGGAATTAATTATCTTTTTTTCTTCTCTGTGTCACTCTGTGCAACCTCTGTGTCTCTCTGTGTAAGTTTTTAAATTTCTTTAAGTTACACAGAGATCCACAGAGGTTGCACAGAGAATCACAGAGAATCACATCAGGTAAGGAATATCATGTTTTATGTAATTCAGTTTTTTTATCTTGGAGAACTTAAAAAACATAATCAATCTGTTATGAAAAAGGTTTTAATTCTTGGAGCAGGACTTGTTGTTAAACCCATGGTTGAATACCTGCTGGAACATAATTTTACTGTAAAGATAGCCACAACTACAAAGGAAAAAGCTGACAGGATGATCAAAGGAAATCCCAACGGATCATCCATGAGGTGGTCGACGGAAGAGACTGATGTACTGGAAAGACTTGTAAATGAACATGATATTACAGTTTCCTTCCTGCCCTACAGATATCACGTCGTTGCAGCAAAAATATGTATCAGGTGCCACAAGCCGCTTATCACGACCTCATATGTCCAGCCAGAAATGCAGGCTCTTGATGAAGCTGCAAAATCGGCTGGTATCATCCTGCTTAATGAGATTGGTCTTGATCCTGGTATTGACCACATGACAGCCATGAAGATCATTGATCATATTCATGACAGTGGCGGCAAAGTTGAAGAATTTTATTCTCTTTGCGGAGCTTTGCCTGCACCTGAAGCCGCCAACAATCCATTGAAGTACAAATTCTCATGGAGCCCAAAGGGTGTTGTTATGGCAAGCCGGAACAGCGCGCTTTATCTGAAAAAGGGTAAAAGAGTGGTTATTGAACCCCTGAATCTGTTCAAAGACAGGTTCAATTATAACTTCAGGGGAGTAGGAGATCTTGAGGTCTATCCAAACAGGGATTCAATAAGCTATACTGATATTTATAAAATACCGGAAGTATCGACGTTGTACCGCGGTACTTTCCGGTATAAAGGCTGGTGCGAAACGCTCGATGCCATGAAAGCTATGAATATGCTCGACGATACTATTAAAGATTACTCCGCAATGAGCTATGCTGATTTCCTGGCTGAAAGAACAGGTACAGGCGCTGTGGATATCAGAACACAGATAGCTCTGAAACTCGGGATCCCTGAAGGATCGCCTGCAATGGAATCTCTTGAATGGCTTGGGTTTTTCAGCAATGAGAAGATGAATTGCGGTTCTACCTCCCCGTTTGAAATAACTGCAAACAGAATGATTGATAAGATGCTAATAACTGATAATGAGCGTGATATGGTAGTCATGCAGCACATCTTTCTGGCGGCATATCCTAATGGGAAAAGGGAGGTAATTAAATCTTCAATGCTCGATTTCGGATCAACATCAACCAATACAGCTGTTGCACGGACAGTTGCTCTTCCGGCGTCGATTGCAGTAAGGATGATACTTGAAAAGAAAATAAAACTCACAGGTGTATACAGGCCTGTGGTTCCGGAGATATATAACCCGGTTATTGATGAACTGAAAAACCTTGGGATTGAAATGAAAGAGGAATATGGATTGCCTGTTAGTGATTCACGGATAATGTAAGACTTCCTGGCCTCACCCCCTAAATCCCCCTCTCCCAAGAGAGAGGGGGACTTAATTCGCTATTTTTTAAGCCCCTCCCTCTTGGGGGAGAGCCTGTCCCGCTCTGGCGGGAGGTTGGGGAGAGGCCGCCCATGGAGGGACAGGGGTCAAAATTTCAAGTAGAAATCCCTCACAAGGGCAACGTATTCCTCTGTAAAATCATGACGTTTACCTTTCTCAATAATCAGGAACTTTTCAATTGCCTTGCACTTTTCTCTGCTGAAACTTAGAATGAGCCTTCTTATTTCTGCGGCCGGATTTGGTTTAACTTTTAGAATACTGTAACAGTAGAACCCATATTCCTGAGCCTCAGCGATAAAAATGTTACCTTCAGCATAAGGTAAAATCAGCTGAAATGTTCCCTCCTCCTCAAGCAGTCTGTCAGCTCCTGAAAGCAGATCCGAATGGTTCAGGGTATCATTATGCCTTGCAGCCGATTTCGCAGGATCAGGATTTTTCAATGAGTCAATGAAATAGGGCGGGTTGGTGACTATAAGGTCAAACCTCTTATTATCAGGAAAATAATTCTGCAGGGAACATTTTTCAAGTGCGATCCTGCTTTTCCATCTGCTGCGGCTTATATTCTCCGTTGCCTCAATGTACGAGTTATGATCAGGTTCAATGGCAATAATATCAGCATCACATCTTTGGGCAAGCATAAGGGCAATCAGGCCTGTCCCGGTACCGATATCCAGGATCTTCTTTTTCCCGGTTACTTCAGTGCATGCCCCAAGCAGAACCCCGTCGGTACCCACTTTAAAGGCACATCTCCCCTGGTTTATTGTAAACTGCTTGAAACTGAAATAATTATTACTCATTTAGGTCAAAAGAATCTTTCTGAAATTATGCAATTGTCTCTTCCTTTAAAATCCCGTTGAATGATTTGCAGGAGAAGCTTATTGAATAACAGAACCAACAGTCTGAATTATTTTTTTATCTTCATGGAACAAAATAAACGAAATATGTATCAGGATTGTTTCCCTAAAAATCCCTCAAATGTATTCTTTTCGTAAAATATTTCATCCGGCCCTGTTCCAGGGTTCAATGAAAATGAGCAATTATTTCGAGGGATGGTATTTCAAGCATGTCTCCGCAAATCACAAGGATGCTTTTGCGGTAATTCCCGGCATTTCCCTTTCAACCGATCCTCATGCCTTTATTCAGTTTGTCGATGGTTCAAAAGTGAGATCGGCATATTTCAGGTACGACATTAACGATTTCCATTCCGATAATAAGAAATTTAAAGTAAAAATCGGCAATTCGGTCTTTTCATCGGAGGGCATCGGTCTGGATCTTGAAAGTGAAGAATTAAAAGTAACCGGGAAGATAGATTTTACTGACATGGTTACACTGCCGCCAACTCTTTTAAACCCGGGTATCATGGGGTGGTATTCGTATGTTCCCGGCATGGAATGCAACCATGGTGTTGTATCGCTGAACCATTTTCTCGGGGGCACAATTTACATCAATGGAAAGCAAAAGTTATTTTCAGGAGGACAAGGGTATATTGAGAAAGGACTGGGGAATCTCATTCCCTGAATCATGGATATGGATGCAGTGCAACACTTTCAGGGATGAATATGTTTCCGTAATGATCTCTGTAGCCAAGATTCCCTGGAGGGGAAATTTCTTTGTAGGATTTTTAGCCTTCATTCATCTTAGGGGAAAAACTGAAATCTTTGCCACCTATAACAGGTCAAAGATTTTATATCTTGAAAAAACATTTCCGGAAAAAGCGAGATTCATATAGCAAAAAGAGGGAAAAAACTTAAGCTGGTAATCTCCGGGAAAGAGAGTTGGCACTTTGAGCCCCGGTAGCAGGAAACATGGTCAACAGAATAAAGGAAAGTTTAAATTCTGAGGTCTATATTGAATATACGGAAATGAATAAAATCAATATTTTCCGGTACAGGAATTAAGTGCGGCTTTGAGGAAACAGAAGGTATTTATAAATACTTTTAGAATTGTTATATTCCACCCTGTAAAAACCTATTTTTCGAATTCTAAAATTTAAACCATGAAAAAAACAATAGTCGCACTTTCAGTTTTAATTCTGACGATCAGCGTCTCTTTCCGGGGAACAGCCATGGATGATGCCAGGTTGCTGCGTTTTCCGGATATTAATGACAATCTGATAGCATTTGTTTATGCCGGAGATATATGGACCGTTAATTCAAACGGAGGAGAGGCACGCCGGCTTACATCGCATGAGGGATTGGAATTGTTTCCCAAAATATCCCCCGACGGGAAATGGATAGCTTTCTCGGGTGAGTATTCCGGAAACCGCCAGGTATTTGTGATTCCTGCAAATGGCGGAGTTCCTCGTCAGCTGACGTGGTATAACTCTGTAGGAGTAATGCCCCCCCGCGGAGGATGGGATAATGTGGTGCTTGACTGGACCCCCGACAGTAAGCAGATACTCATTCGCTCTAACCGGACATCATTCGGTGAACGTCAGGGCAAATACTTTCTTGTAGCACTTGAAGGTAAATTTGAAAAACCTCTTCCGGTTACCAATGGCGGATTTGGTGTTCTTTCACCCGATGGCTCGAGGTTAGTCTTCACCCCGGTCGATCGTGAATTCCGTAACTGGAAACGGTACAAGGGAGGAAGGGCCACCGACCTCTGGATTTATAATATCAAGGAAAATACATCAGAGCAGATAACAAATTTCGAAGGCACCGACCAGATTCCGACCTGGTCGGGCGACAATATCTTCTTTGCCTCCGACCGCGACCTGAAACTAAATATCTGGCAGTATAACACACTTACAAAAGAGACAAAGCAGATAACTCACTATACTGAATATGACGTTATGTGGCCCTCGGGAAGCGGGAATCAGCTGGTATATGAGAATGGAGGATATATCTACAGGTTAAACCTTCAATCAGGTCAGGCAGAGAAAGTTAAAGTCAGCATAAATTTTGACAATCCGAATCTTATTCCGTACTATAAGAGTGTAAAAGAAGATGTTCATAGTTTTTCTGTTTCACCAACAGGCAAAAGGGCCCTGTTTGATGCCCGCGGTGATATTTTCTCGGTGCCGGCAGAAAACGGGATAACCATGAATCTTACTGAAACCCAGGGGGTGAGAGAGATTTACCCTGCCTGGTCACCTGACGGAAAATACATCTCCTACTACTCCGATCAAACCGGTGAATATGAACTCTATCTTCTTGAAAATAAGAAAGGAGCTAAACCCCGGCAGGTAACATCCGGTTCAAGGGCCTGGAAATACCAGCCTCTATGGTCTCCTGACAGCCGTTACCTTCTTTTTTCCGACAGGACTCTTAAACTGCAATTGGCGGAAGCTTCGACAGGAAAGATAACTGAGATCGATAATGCCTCGACAAATGAACTGCGCAGTTATAATTTCTCTCCCGATTCACGCTGGATAACATACCATAAAGAAGGCAGTAACGAAAAAGCAGCAATATGGGTGTATGAGATCACCTCAGGGAAAAAACAACAGTTGACAGATGGGAAATATTCTGATAACACTCCGGTCTTCAGTCTTGACGGGAACTATATCTTTTTTGCTTCAGACCGCGATTTCAACCTTTCATTCTCAAGTTTTGATTTTGATTATATCTACGACAAATCTACCAGGTTGTACGCCATAGCGCTGACTCAGAAGAGTCCGAAAATTTTTAAAGACAAGAACGATACCGAACCTGTTAAACCGGAAAAAGCAGCTGCAAAGTCACCTTCCCCGGCAAAGGACAAGAAAAACAAAGATGCTGTATCCGATACTGCATCGGCAGAAAAAAAAGAAGTTAAGACAGAGATAGACTTCATTGGCATTAATGACCGTATCGCTGCCCTTCCCGGAGAGGCCGGCGAGTACAGGATCATCGGAGCTTCAGAAGGGGGTTTGATTTACATGAACAGCGGCAAACTGATGAAGTACAATATAGCAGATGAAAAGAACGAGGAGATCATTGACCGTGCAATGACTGCCTCCCTTACAGCAGACGGTAAGATGGCTATTTACCGGTCGGGCGAAGATTATGGCATAATTAAACTTACTCCGGGACAGAAAGCAGGGGCTGGAAAAATAAATCTCGGAGGACTTGAAATGAAAATAGATCCTCAGAAAGAATGGAATCAGATATATGTTGATGCCTGGCGCATTTTCCGGGATTATTTTTATGTTGATAACCTGCATGGGGTCGACTGGAAGGCAATGAAGGAAAGATACAGCTCCATGCTACCGTATGTAAGTCACAGGGCTGATCTTGATTATATACTCAACGAAATTGTAGCGGAAAGCAATACAGGCCATTCATATGTCGACTGGGGAGATTTTGAAAATGTAAAAAGGATCAGCAATGGTCTGCTGGGTGCTGAGCTTACAGCTGACGAAGTTGCAGGTCGGTATAAAATTACCAGAATTTACAAGGGAGAAAACTGGGATCCTGCCCGGCGCTCGCCCCTGACTGAACAGGGCGTCGATGTAAAGGAAGGTGATTATCTGATAAGTATTGACGGAAAAGATGTCACAACTTCTGTTAATCCCTATTTTTATCTTGAAAACAAGGCCGGAAAGAGTATTGAGATTGTGGTGAGCTCCAAATCTTCATCTGATGGTAGCCGGACTTCGCTTATAAAACCGATTCCGAGCGAACTCGAACTCATGTATCTTGACTGGGTTAATGAGAGAAGAGCAATGGTCGACAGGCTCTCAGGAGGCAGAATAGGCTATATACATGTACCCAATACATCCACAAGCGGTAATCGTGAGCTGTTTCACGGCATGTACACCTACTTTGACAAAGAAGCCCTGATAATTGATGACCGCTATAATGGCGGGGGTTTTATACCCGACCGTATGGCTGACCTTCTGGACCGTCATACCCTTGCTTACTGGCATCAGAACGGCCTTCAGCCGGGCAAATCACCTGCAATTGCACATGACGGGCCCAAAGCAATGCTGATTAACGGTTACTCTTCATCGGGCGGTGATGCATTCCCTTATTTCTTCAAAAAGATGGGACTCGGCAAGCTTATCGGAACACGAACATGGGGAGGATTAGTTGGTATCTCCGGCAATGCGCGCCTGATCGATGGGGGATATATTTCAGTTCCAAGGTTCGGTATTTTCGACAACGACGAAGGGTGGATAATTGAAGGAGTGGGTGTCTATCCTGATATCGAAGTGGTTGAACGTCCTGAACAGATGGCAAAAGGGATCGATCCCTGCATTGAAAAGGCAGTTGAGGTATTGCTGCAGGAACTGAAGGAGAAACCTGTTAAAAAGGTATCAGTTCCGGCGCCGCCTGACAGGTCAAAATGGCGGGAAGAGTAACTTATTCCTGAATTATGTTTCCCTAATAATAAAAAAAGATAATCTGTGTGAACAAACATTAACATTAAGTTGTTTAATGTATGGAAATAAACACCCGATGAAGAGTGTCTAAAACATGATTAAACGATTAAACAAAGATGTTAATAAAAGTTCAGACAATATATTTTCATAGAACAGATCTATTCAGGATTCTGATCTTTACGTTGTTATACTCATTCTGGACAGTGACGGTCCTGGCAAGTGAACCTGACAGCCTGTTCCGGTCTGAAGAGGTAATACGGCTGGAGTTAAGGTCTGATTTTAAGGCTATCGAGGCAAGCCGGACAGGAGATCCTGAATATTTTGATGGTGAACTTATTTATAGTATCCCTGGCGGGGAGACAGAGAAATTTTCTGTAAAGGTGATGGTAAGGGGAAACTTCCGTCTTAATCCTGAAATATGTTCTTTTCCACCCCTTCTTGTGAACTTTAAAGGGAAAGAAGTCAAAAATACGATATTTGATAACCAGAAAAAACTAAAGCTTGTAACTCCGTGCCAGAACGAGGAAGATGTGATTGAGGAGTACACGATTTATAAAATGTACAACGAGGTCACTGACCTTAGCATGAAAGTGAGGCTTGTAAAGATACTTTACTATGATACATCAACTGACAGAAAGCTCTTTGAAAAGTATAGCTTTTTTTTAGAGGATAAGGATAAGGTAGCGAAACGCAACGAAGTCGTTGCAAAGGACAGATTTGTAACACCTTTTGACCTGAACCAGGAGAACTTTAAAAAAATGGCCCTCTTTGAATATTTAGTCGGGAATAAAGACTGGCATGTAACCTCACGAAAGAATATTGTGCTCATGCAGTCAGAAGATCCTTCGGTTGGACTTACTGCAGTTCCATACGATTTTGATCTGGCAGGCCTCGTTGATGCTGATTACAGTAAGCCCAAAGGAGTGCCTGAGTATGCACTTGCCGACAAAAGAGTTTACAAGGGATTGTGTTATACCGACGATGAGTTGAAAGACGTATTTGAATTCTACAGGAATCTCAGGCCGGAATTTGAATCGTTAATTAATAGTCAGGAGCTCATTTCAAAGTACTCCAGAAAACAGATGATCAGATATATCGGCGATTTCTATTCTGTCATCGATAATGCAAATATATTTAAAAAGGAATTCGCCAGTACCTGCCAGTCGAGGAAGGATTTCAACCTTGCTGAGGTGCAAAGCAAACCCACAGAATAAGGGATAAAGATTGACTGAGAGACTGAGAGACTGAGAGATGTGTCTTGTCCTGAAATAGGTTTACACAAAAAAGTGTAAAATGGAAGAAACAAGTAAAGTTATTTCAGGATTAAGAAGTGGTGGTTCTTTTACCATTTCAGAGCGGCATCAAATTATTCAAGAGATGCTGTCATCGGATTGCACAAGAGCTGCAATTTGGAGAAAGTATACAGGACAGTCTCAAGAGCATGGTTTTTTGTTAAGATGGATGCGTCAGTTAGGTTATCCTGCGGAACTTACAACCAGAAGATCTACTTTTGGAGGAAACAATAAGTTTGATGGCCAAAAAGCAACCCACTCCAAAAAATGAGGAAGAATCATTCGAGATTCTTCAATTAAAGAAACGAATCTCTGAATTAGAGAATCAGTTGAAAGATGCCGAGATGAAGGCAATTGCCTTTTCTACAATGGTTGATATAGCAGAGAAAGAGTTTAATATCCCAATCCGAAAAAAGCTCAATACCAAACCATTGAAGAAATGAAAAGTAATTTTCCCCACATAGGATTAGCCAAGCTATGTGGTTGGTTTGGTGTTACCAGGCAGGCATATTATCAAAACGGATGGAAAGGCATTGAGATCAGTATTGAAGAAGATCTTATATTGAAGGAGGTTCTGGGAATCCGTAAGAATCATAAAAGAATGGGAACACGGAAGCTTTATGAAAAACTTCATCCCATTCATGTTAGAACATCAAATTAAGATGGGAAGAGATGCTTTATTTGATCTCTTGTCGTCCAATCATTTGCTTGTAAGAAAGAGGAAAAGACGTATACAAACCACTCAATCTTTTCACTGGCTCAGAAAGTACCCGAACCTGATAAGAGAATTTATCCCAACCGGACCTAACCAGCTTTGGGTTAGTGACATTACCTATTGGAAAATAAATGGAGGACATGTGTATATTAGCTTTATTACCGATGCTTATTCACATAAGATAGTGGGCTTTCATTTAGCCGAGACTTTGGAGGCCGTTGAGAGCGTGCAAGCTTTGAAAATGGCCCTCTCCGGCTTTTTTATGGAGCCAGGAGGGCATTTTCAACTCATCCATCATTCCGACCGTGGAGTACAGTATTGTTCCTATGAATATGTAAAGCTATTGCAGGATAATAACATTAAAATAAGTATGACAGAAAACGGAGATCCGTTAGAGAATGCTTTAGCAGAAAGGGTAAATGGAATACTTAAGGATGAATATTTGATTGATAGTACGGTAACATCAATAGAAGAAGCCAGAAAGGTATTAACAAGATCTGTAAGCCTTTATAATGAGGATAGACCTCATATGAGTATCGGAAATCTATATCCATCATTGGTTCATGAACAAAAGATCCAAACAGAAAGATTATGGAAGAATTATTACAAAAAGAATCCTATTATTGTAAACCAATATCAGGATTAACTATTAAGTGTAAATTGATATCAGGATTTAATTATTAATCTGTAAACTTTTTTCAGGACGAGTCAAGACGAAGAGACAAAGAGACTGCAAGACGGCACGACTGCATGACTTAGTACTCAGAACCTTTCAAAAACACCCAATCCAAACAGTGCAAAATCATATTTTACAGGGTCGGCCGGATCAAATTCGCGAAGGTTTGCAGTGAGCTCCTCAACAGCTTTCCAGTCGTTCATCTTTCGTGTAAGCAATCCAAGTTTACGGGCTGTATTTCCGGAATGAATGTCGAGAGGTATAAAGAGTTCAGAAGGTTTAATTCTCTTCCAGATCCCGAAATCGACTCCCCTGTTGTCATTTCTTACCATCCATCTCAGAAACATATTTATTTTTTTTGCCGCCGATCCTTTGAACGGATCTGAAACATGCCTTTCAGTTCGTCTTTCATGCGGCAGCTCAAAGAATATCCTGTGAAATTCGTGAATCGCAGGCTGAAGCGAATCGGATGTTTTATGGGTCTCAAATATTTTCTCAAGCCCCCCCTTGTTCCTGTATATATGCCGGAGTGCCTGAAGAAAAAAAGCAAGATCGACCAAATTGAATGTCCTGTGCACGAAACGTACGGCCTGATCCAGCTCGCAATCACTCGAATTAACTATGAATTCATAAGGCGAATCCTCGAGTATCTCCATCATTCTTACCGAACTTCTAAGGATCATCTTACGGTTTCCCCATGCAATAGTTGCTGCAAGGAATCCGGCAATTTCTATATCGCCTTTTCCGGTATACCGATGCGGAATGCTTATCGGATCAAGCTCAATAAAGGCTGGACGGTTGTACAGTTCAGCCTTTTCATCAAGAAATTCCTTCAGCTCTGATTTTGTTAAAGGCATTGATAACACATTATTCATTCATATTAATAAAAATATCGTTTTGGGTATAATATTTATCGTAAAACAATAACCAGAATATCTTTTTACGATAAATATTCGTGAGTTTTTTAAGAAATGGCTCGCGGTATGCGGCTAGCGGCCAGCGGGAAAACTTTCTACAACGGATCGATCACAAACCCAAACCTGTAACTCTTCTCCTTAAGCTGGTACTCCTCATGAACACGTGGCGACCAGCTGTCGTCACCTCCCAGTCCCATCTGCTTAAGATCAATATTCACATAGGTCTTGTCGCCGCGGAAAAGCCTCTTTGAGGGCTTCGCCAGATTCAGCGCCTGCTGGGAATAATTCTGCACATTAACCTCCATCAACGGTGTACCGGTGATCTTCATCCCCGTTGCGGCATCATCAGTTATTTTTATCCAGCGGACATCGGTTTTATTACCATTCTCCTGATGCATTACATACGGGAAGTACTGGTCCGAAACTGCTCCCGACCAGAGCCCGACATGGGCGCTTTCCTTCCTGTCCTGGTAGCTCTCGAACGGCCCTCTTCCATACCATTTTATATAATCGTAGGAAGCAGGCATGGCAAACTGCATTCCTACCCGGGCAAGGGGAGGGAATCCGTCGGAAAGGTTCAGATCCATTGAGAACACCAAGCTGCCGTCGGTCCTGAAAGTGTACCTGCCAGTGAAATCAATTGTTCTTTCACCGACAAACACAAGGTCAGAAGAAACGGCCATCAGCACATCTCCATTGTCCTGATTCTTGATTTCCAGGTTTTTAACCCTGACACTGTAGCGATCGAGCCCCGCCTTCCTCCATCTTGCAGCAAATCCAGTGTCTCCCCCTCCTTCATCGTTGTCAGTCGGTACTCTCCAGAAACAGGGCTGAAGCGGATCGGAGAAAAGCTCTGAACCTCTGAACACATAGGAAATTATCGACCCTGTTGACTTGTCGACCTTGATTACCATTCCTTTCCCATTGATTGTAATAATATCCCCTTCGTTAACCTGAAGTGGTTTCCCTGAAACACTCGCAGCCGGAATCGCAGGAGTCTGACCTTTAAGAAGTATCTGTTCCGATGCTATATCGAACCCCCTGGCGGCATAGGGAAGATCTGTCTTTGTACGGAACACGAGATTCAGAAAATACTCGCCTTCCTGATTAAGCAGATCACTATCCAACGGTATGCTGACCTCAGCAGAATCCTGTGGATTGACATTCAGTTCTTCAACCGAACCTGCCCGGACAGGATATCCGTTACGGATCACTTCCCAGTCCATCCTTACATTCTTCAGATCGGTGAAGAAGTTCAGGTTATTTATTCGCAGCTTCCCCTCAGATAAGTTCCTGACACGAATGTTCTGGATGATCTTTTTGAATTCGTTCGTTTCGGGCTGGGGAATCCTGTCAGGACTTATAAGACCGTCATTGGCATTTGCCCCGTCAACATAATTGACAATATTCCAGTATCCGTCACCTGTTCCATCCTTTCTTAGTCCCTGGTCGACCCAGTCCCAGTTGAAGCCGCCCTGAAGCCGTGGATATTTGTAGAAAAGATCCCAGTATTTTTTAAAGTTGCCAAGGCTGTTTCCCATTGTATGGGCATATTCGCAAATAATTACAGGCCTCAACGGATCCTGGTTCATGAGAGAGACAATATCGCCGAGGGTTGGGTACATTGTTGAGATGATATCATACCTCGAAAGCACGTTGGCGTAGGCCGGCGTCTTGCTTTCGTAATGTATCGGGCGTGCCGGATCGAGCGCTTTCATCGCTTTGTACATCGCATCAAAATTGGCTCCCCATCCGGTTTCGTTGCCCATTGACCAGCTGAATATTGAGGGATGATTCCTGTCGCGCAGCACCATCGACACACCGCGGTCGATCCATGCAGCCTTCCATTCCGGCTTCTCGGCAATATAGTATCTGAGATTGGCCCACAGATCATGGCTCTCGATGTTTGCTTCATCCATTACATACAGCCCGTATTCATCACAAAGTGAATACCACTCCGGATTGTTCGGGTAATGGCAGGTGCGGACAGCATTGATATTTAGCCTTTTCATCAGGACAATGTCACGTATCATTGATTCGCGTGTCAAAGCTCTTCCCCTGTCAGGATCGAACTCATGACGGTTGGTCCCCTTAATATCGATGGCTTTGCCATTGAAAAGGAGCTGTCCGTTTCTGATCTCCACTTCACGGAATCCTATCCTCGACGAAATAACCTCAAGAACCTCGCCCGCCGAAGAGAGGAGCTCCATGGTCAGTGTATACAGATTGGGTGTTTCGGCTGTCCATTTCAATGGGTCCTTTACCAGCTCATCCAATTTTACGAGAGTCTCCTTTTTCGCACCGACTGGCCCGACTTTCATAACTTTTTCGATGACCGGCTTTGATGATGCATCGCTGAGCGTAGTTTTCACGGAAAGGTTTTTTGCAGCAGCGCCGGCATAGTTCCTGACTGATACCTTAAGATTAAATGTCGCATCCCTATATTGTCCGTCAAGGTCGGTGGTCACAAAGTAATCCCTTATATGCTGTGAAGGTGTTGCATAAAGGAATACATCCCTGTAGATTCCGCTCAGACGCCAGAAATCCTGGTCCTCCAGCCAGCTACCGTCCGACCAGTTCAGAACCTGAACAGCCAGAAGGTTATCTCCGGCCCTGAGCATTCCGGTGATGTTGTATTCCGCGGGCGTCATGCTGTCCTCATTGTATCCGACCTTTTTTCCGTTCAGATATACGGTGGCATTCGACTGTACGCCGGCAAAATGAAGGAATACCTGTTTGCCCTTCCAGTCGTCGGGGACAGTGAATGTCTTCCTGTAAAGCCCCGTGGGATTATAATCCTGAGGGACACGCGGCGGATCGGCCCTGAACGGGTGCCTTATGTTTGTAAATACGGGAGGATCAAAATTCCCCTGCAGCTGCCAGTTGCCCGGTACGGCAATATTTGTCCATCTCGATTCATTTATCGAATCTGCCGCGAAATCCTCAGGTGTCTGTGAAGGATTTGTAAGATACCTGAACCTCCAGGCTCCGTTCAGCGACCTGCAGAATGAAGAATTTCTTTTGTCGAATGTAAGTGACGCTGCCTTATCGGGGAAAGGCATCAGGGTTGCATGGGCAGGTTCGTTGTTGATGCGGAAAACGCCGGGGTTTTCCCATTCCGGAAGATTCTGGGATGTAAGAGTTACACCCGGAATTAACATTAACAGAAGGATTAAGGTCTTTTGCATAGCAGTAGGCTTTTTTCCCCCGGACTTCCTGAAGAAGGTCCGCAGGGAGGTCAATTATTCAAATTATTTATATTTCCGTTTAAGCTACAGTTCTTCAGGACCCGTTTATAATAAGTCCGTCTTTTATCTGGATGATCCTGTCCGACATGCCTGCCAGCTGACGGTCGTGTGTTACAATAATAATTGTTTGCCCGAACGAATCCCTTAACCTAAAGAAAAGTTTATGGAGTTCGTTTTTGTTCTCAGTGTCGAGGTTACCTGAAGGTTCATCAGCCAGAATCACAGAAGGATTATTTATAAGGGCACGGGCTACTGCAACCCGCTGCTGTTCTCCGCCACTCAGTTCAGATGGCTTATGCTCGAGCCTGTCGGAAAGATTCAGAAATCCAAGTATTTCAGAAGCTCTTGACTTCAGCTTCAGCTTTTCTTTTACCTGCAATATATGCAGGGATACAAACATTTTCGAGGGCAGTGAATTCGGGAAGAAGCTGATGAAACTGAAATACAAATCCGATATTGGTGTTCCTGAAGGCTGCCAGGGCTTTCCCTTTTAACCGGCTGGTATCGGCACCGTTGTACGAAATTGTCCCGCTGTCAGGCTTATCGAGTGTGCCAATTATCTGAAGAAGTGTGGTTTTTCCTGCTCCGCTGGCTCCGACAATTGAAACAACCTCCCTCTCCTTTATCTCAATATCAATCCCCTTAAGGACTTTAAGTTCCCCATATGACTTTTTAATTCCGGTTGTAATGATCATGACAATTCTTAGATTTCAGTCCCGGTAATTGTACATGCCATAGCTTGGATCAGTATCGTCTAAGTCCTGCTTGTTACTTTCATTAACGCTTTCATTATTGCCTTCAATATTTTCCTTTACCTCATTTACATCCTTCTCCAGGCTATCCTTTACTTCAGTTGCACCTGTTTCAATGTTTTCTTTAACCTCGGTCAGGTCCTTATCAAGATCGCTCTTAAAATCATTTACTTCCTTATTAATATTGTCAGCGACTTCATTGACATCTTTCTTAATATTCCCGGAAATATCATTTATATCTCCGGTTATTGAGCCTGTAACATCATTAAGATCGTTTCTGATCTCCCTGGTGCTTTCCTCAAACTCATGCTTGATGTCGTCAGTGGCTTTCCTGAAATCGCGCATCCCTTTCGATAGTCCTCTTGCAAGCTCGGGCAGCTTATCGGCTCCGAATAAAAGAAGTACAACAATAATTATTACAAATATTTCCTGACCGCTCATCTTAATCGTGAATCAATTAGTCCATCAATGGAACAATGTCAAAGGTAGAAAAAATAGATATAATCCGATGCTGCCATAATCAGATAAAAAGCCTGTTACTTACCTGACTTTACGGTTAAAGAGCTTTTTGAAGCCATTTCTTACAAAACCGCCTGGCAGATCAGGTTTTAATACCGGATTTGCGGGTTGTGTCGTAAACTATTGAGCTTGCAATGAATATTGATGAATATGTCCCTACGATAATACCAATTATCATTGCAAAGAGGAATCCCCTGATCGTTGCTCCTCCGAAGAAGAACATGACTATCAGCACCAGGATAGAAGTGATCCCTGTGTTCATTGTACGGCTGAGGGTATCGTTCATGGCCAGGTTTATTACTTCTTTAACAGGACGTTTCCTGTGAAGAGGTAAAAACTCCCTCAGCCTGTCAAATACTACAACTGTATCGTTTACTGAATATCCCATCACGGTAAGTATTGCAGCAATAAACGACTGATCGATTTCCATTGTGAAAGGGAGTATACCCCAAAGCAGGGAATATATCCCAATAACGATCATAATGTCATGTGCAACGGCAATCATGGCGCCAAGACCATACTGCCAGTTCTTGAACCGCATAAAGATATAGAGGAACATTATAACAAGCGACAGTCCGACAGCCCATATAGCCCTGCTCTTGATATCAGCTGCAATTGTAGGCCCGACTGTTTCAGAGCTGACTCTGTAATCTGAAAGGAATTTTTCTTTTGTAACATCAGCCGGCAGCATGGTTTTCAGTCCGTCATAAAGGGCTGTTTCAACCTCATCATCAACACCTGTTTCACCGATTTTATACTTGGTTGTTATCCTTACCTGGTTATCACTGCCAAATGTTACGACCTGCGGAGCTTCTCCAAATGCCCCTGTAAGGTTCTGGGCAACATCTGAAGTTCTCACGGGTTCTTCAAATCTTACCACATATGTACGGCCGCCTGAAAAATCGATTCCCGGATTGAGGCCCCTGATAAATAATGATCCGATGCCGATTATTGTTATAATTATTGAGACAGCATAGAATATCTTTCTTTTACCCATGAAATCAACATGTGTATTTTTCAGGAAATTAGCTGTAATCTTAATAGAGAACGACAGATCAGCGTTTCTCTTGAGAAGAAATTCATAAATAAGGCGGGTGACAAAAATCGCACAGAAGAGGGAGGTGAAGATACCTATAACCAGGGTAGTGGCAAAACCCTTTATTGGTCCTGTTCCGAAAATATATAGTACAATACCTGTAAGAAGGGTTGTTATGTTTGAGTCGAGAATAGCCGACATTGCGCCTTTGTAGCCGTCGGCGATCGCCAGCTTGATACCTTTTCCGGCCCTTAATTCTTCACGGATCCTTTCATATATCAGCACGTTTGCATCGACCGACATACCCATCGTAAGAACGATACCGGCAATACCCGGAAGAGTAAGGATTGATCCCAGTGATGCTAAAATTCCCATCATGAGGAATATGTTTGCCATCAGCGCTATATCTGCAATAGTTCCGGCACTCCGGCTGTAATAGAAAATCATATATAACAGAACAATGATAAAGGATATTACAAATGACACCAGACCTGCGTTTATAGCCTCCTTACCAAGTGTAGGACCAATGATCGTATCTGAAACGATATGCGCCGGTGCCGGCATTTTACCCGATTTGAGAATATTTGCAAGGTCGTTGGCTTCGTCTATTGTAAAATCGCCTGTTACTTCTGTATTTCCACCTGTTATCTCGCCAACAACCCTCGGGTATGAACGGACATAGCCGTCGAGGACCAATGCAATGCAGCGATCGACATTTTCACGGGTCATCCGCGCCCAGGTTTTAGCACCCTCTGCATTCATCGAAAAGTCGACTTTTACCTCAGAGCCTGTAACACCCGAAGAGGGTCTTGCTCCGGTTATAACATCACCCTGAAGCGGGGCTCTCCCGTCGCGGGTTGTTATTTTTATTGCATGAAGTTCATAAAGAGATTTGGTAGGATCATATTTGTAAGGATTCTGGCTCCACCTGAATAACATGTCGCGCGGAAAAAGCGACTTTATCTGGTTCATTGAAAGATAATCATTAACCTGTGCAGTATCAATACCTGCCGCCAGTCCTACCATACTTGAAGGCAAAGGCTGGCCCTGTTCATCAACCCGCGGATTAAGGAGCCCGAAGAGCGGATTCTGCAGATTAAATTCCTCGCGCGTCGATGCTGCAACCTGAGATGTATCTTTCCCTATAAGATCTTCGAGTGACTGGCTTGGTTTTTGTTGTGTCGGCAGTAACAGCAGGTGAAACCGGAGATATCGTCAAAGTATCTGGTTTTACGGTATTTGCCTGTATTTCCCTCAACAGGTTATTAGCCTGTGAAAGGTATCCCAATACTTCCCCGTTTTCATAAGTTTCCCAGAATTCAAGATTGGCTGTTCCCTGAAGCAGTTCCCTTACCCTCTGCGGGTCATCCTGCCCCGGAAGTTCAATAAGTATACGGCCTCTGGTTGCCAGCTTTGTAATATTCGGCTGTACCACGCCAAAACGGTCGATCCTGGTACGAAGAATATTAAATGCGTTTGCTATGGCACTCTCTATTTCAGTGTCAAGAACTTTCATCACATCCTCATTTGATGAATTAAAATTTATCCGGTCCCTGAATTCAACTGTTCCGAATATTGCAGCAAGTTTTGCATTCGGGTCAATCTCCTGAAATGCCCTGCCAAAAAGGGTAAGAAAATCAGTCCCTGTCTGATTCTGGTATTGTCGCTTTGGCACGGGCCAGTGCATCGGTAAATGTTTTGTCGGTATTATAATTCGAAAGTGCTTTCAGAATATCCTCAACTGATACCTCAAGAATTACGTTCATTCCGCCTTTAAGGTCAAGACCCAGGTTCATCTCTTTTTTCTGGACCTCCTTGAAAGTATAACCAAGGTAACTCCATTTTTCCTTCGGTAATGATGAGATTGAATCTGTGTATTTGTTCTGTTTTACCAGGTCTCCTTTGGCATATTCCCGTGCATCTTTTCTGACTTTATAGGTAGCTCCTGTAAACGAAAGCTGGTATATTGATACCAGCGCCAGAGCAATTGCCAGAATGATAATAGCTGCTTTGTTTTGCATTTGAATCTTTTTTGGATTATTATGATATTTTTTCTGATTCTTCTTTAATGAGGCGCAAAGATATTAAATTTTTGTAAAAAACATTTATAAAAAACAATAGAGACGCTGCAAGCAACGTCTCTACTCATATAAAACGATTTATTTCAGTTCTTATTCAAGCAATTTGTCGTACTCTGTTTCAAGTGGTTTTCTGTTGATAAAATCGTATAAAGAAAGACTTCTCAAATTATAGAAATAATTCCAGTAATTCTGCAAAGACTGCACATATGCTCTTCTGTTCTGGTCTTTTCTTGTATCCGCATTATTCAGGTCAAGTACAGCAATTTTTCCTATAAGGAACCTCTGTTTGGTAACTTCATACATTTTCATTGCCACAGTATCTGACTTTGCGGCTATGGTTACCTGTTGTTTCTGAAGATTAAACTGTTCAACATCGAGCATAAGGTTCTGCTCAAAGTCAATAAGTGCCTGTTCCGACGAACCTGTGCAAGCTCAAGGCTCGACTGAGCCATTCTGTATTTTCCCCGGCCAAGTCCCCAGTCGAGGATCGGTACCACTATTCCTAACCTTACGGTTTGCTGCCTTGACGGATCCTGGTAAGCCAGTGGAAATTCAGGATCCTGGTCACGCAAACCATAGGAGGCCGTAAGGTTTGCATTCAGTCCCTTTTCAGCCTTTGCCTGTGCAACGCTGCTTTGTGCAGTCAGAATAGTGAGCTGCTGGTTCAGTATTTCCGGGTTATTGGCCATTGCAAGGTCAAGTACCTCCTGAACATTTACCTGCAGGTCAGGGATCTCATTTGGGAGAATCAGTTCGATCCTGACATTCTCATTGAATCCAAGAAATGATCTTAAACGGATCTCCCTGTCGCGAAGGTTTATTTCTGCCTCTTTTCTTGCCGTCTCAGTATTCAGCCAGGTGAGCTGCATCTGCAGTAATTCATCTTCAGCTATTGTACCAAGGTCATATCTTCCTTTTGCAATTCTGTACAAAGTATCGGCATTTGAGTAGTTCATTTCGGCAATCTGCTTGTTGATCTGGGCCAGAGCCAGCATAAAAAAATTCTGGACAGCCTGTGTATGAACCATTTCAATATTTGAAAGGAATGTCTTTTTTGCAGCTTCGTATTTCAGGGGTTCAGTTTTTTTCTGCCATCTCAATGAATTATACCTTAACAAAGGCTGGGTTAATCCAATACTCACAGGAACTGTAATGTAGTTATGCGAATTATTCTCAAAATCATTCTCAAGTGTAAGATCAGAATTTATTGAGATTGTACCTCCTGTAAAGCCTATATTCTGGGTAAGAGCTAAGCGAACCGATGTTACGCATAATATTTGTGGACTTATATTCGTACTGTTGCGTTGCTGAGTTCCATACCCTGTCGTATGCAGTACTGTAATTCGGAGTTGTTCCTATCAATGTAAGTGATGGCATGTACTCGGCTTTAAATGTGCGGTACTGCCAGTAACTGGCACGGTACCTGTGCTTTGCCATAAGCGCATTGGGAGACTGGTCTTCAGCTATTTTAATTACCTCGCTGAATGTTAATTTCCTGTTTTCCTGCGCAAGTGTTTTATCAGAAATGATCAATAGCAAACCCAGCGCCGAAAATAATAATAACTTCTTCATCTTTAATATTTTATTCGTATCTTAATGATTCAATAGGATCTCTTTCAGAAGCTCTTTTTGCCGGCTGGTAGCCGAAAATAACTCCGACAGCGGCTGATACTCCAAAAGCAATAAACACAGAAAAAAATGATACTATGGTCATTATGCCTGCAATCTGCTCTATAAGCTTAGCCATGATCACTCCAAAAAATATCCCGATAAAACCGCCTGAAACGCTTATGAGAACTGCTTCGGAAAGGAACTGGACAACAATATCCATCTTTTTAGCGCCGATTGCCATCCTCGTACCTATCTCCTTTATCCTCTCCATAACTGATGCAAACATTATATTCATGATACCTATTCCCCCGACGATAAGTGAAATACTGGCGATGGCGCCAAGAACAATATTGAAAATATCTTTTGTTCTCTGCTGCTGTTTGAGAAGCAATTCAGGAACGGTGATCTCAAAATCTTTTACGTTTGAATGACGACGGGTGAGCATGCGGCTCAGGATCTCAGTGCTCGGGTTAAGCTGTTCAGTTTCAGCTACCTGTACAACTATACGGTCGAGCTGATTGTAGTTGGTTTCTGCATTTGTAGAAGCATCCGAGCTGCTTACAACAACTCTTGACATTCCGCCTCCGCCTGGTCCGCCAAAAACCATCACATTAGAGGAGGCTTCCGACACAAGCTTTGTATTGACAAGAGCCCTGTTCTGGTATCTCAGCAGCATAGTCTGAATAGGAATATAGATATTGTCGTTGTAAACATTAACACCTTTTTCTTCAAATCCGGTAAGGCTGACATTGGTTTTTTGAAGGACCCCGATTACCTTAAGCCATATCCCGTTAAATTTTATATATTGTCCGATAGGGTCAATTTTGCTGAAGAATTTGGACCTTATATTTGCTCCGATTATACAAACCTGGATACCATTCTCTTCCTGGTAGCTGTTAAAAAACGTACCTGAAACAAGCGGCAGATTATACAGGTAGAAATAATCGTTTGAAACACCTACAAGTTTTGCGGTGTATTTAACTCCGTTCATCATGGCAACTGAGTTGAAGGAGATTTCAGGGCTTATTCTCTTAACTGACGGGAGCGTTTCATGTATGGCATCGACATCAAGCATACTTAATCCTCTCGAAAATTTCTTGGTCTGCTTTTCTGATTCGTCGGAACTTGAAGAAGACTGATCCTGAATTATGGGATTTATAAGGATGTTATTAACCCCAACCATTTTCATCTGCTCCATGATTTCCTGCTTGGCTCCTTTTCCAATTGCCAGCATGGCGATAACTGCTGCAACGCCGAAGATTATACCAAGCGCTGTCAGCATCGATTTGAGCTTGTTGGAAACTATCGATTCTACGGCAATTTCTATGTCGTGGAAATATCTGAAGAAAAACTTAAACATACTTTCTGGTTTAAATAATTAGTTCTGATCCAAATTTTGGGATCCGCCAGGCTGATTCTGCCTTTGCGGGTTCTGGCCCTGTCCCTGCTGACCCGAAGTACTGCGCTGTGAAGTGTCCCTCCTCGCATTTTGCATTCTCTGTCTCATTTCCGGATTATTCTGCATCATTCTCCTCATTGCTGCAGTATCTCTGGTACCACCCTGACCAGCCTGACCACCCTGACTGCGCATGGTTCCTCCCTGAGGAGGCGCACCTCCGCCCATCTGCTGAAAACGCTGCATCATTTCAGGAGTTATTCCTGCGGGCATCTGACCAGATCTCTGGGTGTTGGCTCTCTGAGCATCTTCCTGGATCTTCCTTTCCTCTTCTTTCCTGGCTTTGGCACGCTCCTGGTTCACAGCAATAAGGTCCTGCCCGGATAATTTAAATTTTTCAGGATTTTCAGGAGTACTAAGATATATAACTGCCCCGGCCTCAAGGCCCTGCTCAATCACCACATTATTCTCATTCTCTTCACCGGTTACGACAATCTGCTTATTCCCCTTTTTTGTATAAACGAAAGGAATACTGTCAACACCCTTCTGGACACTTTCAAGAGGGACATAGGTAACATCCTCTATAGTCTTGGTAATTATCTTGTTTCCGGTAGTCATTGAAGGTCTCAGTATAGGATCTGAACCGTCAACCTTGACCTGCACCTCAAATACTTTTGCGTCGGCATTGGGGAGCTGCTCTCCGATATTTGCAACTGATGTAACAACTCCGGTATAACTCTTTTCAGGAAACGCATCAACAAGGAGTTCGACCTTCTGACCGGTTTTGACCTTACTGACATCAATCTCATTAACATAAGTCTTTGATATCATCGACGACATGTCGGGAAGAGTTGCCACGACATTATCCCATGGAGATATTGAAGATCCGACCTTTCTTTTTGCATTGGTCCTGTCTCTCTTATAAATTACCATACCGTCAGATGGAGCATAAATGAGAAATTTTGAAAGAACTGCCTGAAGATCAGCCACTTTCTGTCTCTGCTCCGAAAGGTTGAATTTGATCGTTTTCATATCTGACCTTGCCTGCTCAACCTTAAGTGAATATCCTTTGATTGCCTGGTCCAGCGAACGTTTTGCCTTATCCAGTGCTATTTCTGCCTGCCTGATTGTTGTCGGGGGTTCGTATTTCGACTGCTGAAGGGTTATTTCTGCTTCTTCAACAGAGAAAACAAGATTCTTGATATTATCACGCAAATCACTCAGAGTTACTGCTGTATCAAGCATTTTGACCTCAAGGTTGGATTCCTGAGTTGTAAGCCTTTCAAGTTCATCCTTAAGTGTATTGTCAAATGAGGTCCTGTCAAGAGTGGCTATATAATCACCTGCTTTGACCTGTGTTCCTTCAGGCACCAGATCAGTTATTTTAATCTCCATTGCCCTGATCTGCCTGCTCTGGGAAAAGTCAGGGCCGGTGATATCCTGTGAATTCTCTGCCTGCAGTTCCCCTGTTGTTGATACAACAATCTCAAAATGGCCCTTTTTTGCTTCTACATACAGATTGGCAACATCTTTCTTTTTGGAAATTTTGCCAATCACAATTAAGGCTACTATTGCCAGAACTGCAACAATACCTGTAATGATAACTGATTTTTTCATCGAAATTATGCCTATTTAATTATAAGTGACTGAAATGGATTTTTGCAAAAATATCTAATTGTACCGTTCCCGTAAAAGATTTAACATCTTTTAATGTTTCAGGCTTTTGTGTCTTCAGGTTTAAAGACATTTATCCGGCTCTGTTTATTCCGGGATACCCGTGAAAAAGCTGAATTATTTAATTTTTTTAACAATCCCGATGACTGTGTCAGCCAGATTATCGGCCTCGGCAACACTTCTGCCTTCGGCATAAATTCTTATCACGGGCTCTGTATTTGATTTACGGATCTGTACCCAGCCGTCTTTGTGTTCAATTCTCATGCCGTCTCTTTCATCTATTTCATAACCGGTGTAATGTTCCCTGACTTTATCAAGGAGAATACTGAAATCAGTTCCTTCATCAATATTAAGCTTTTTCTTTGCAATGAAGTAATCAGGGAAAGTTCTTCTGAGCTCTGAACATTTCATCCTGCTTTTCGCCAGCTGTGACAGGAAAAGTGCTATCCCAACAAGGGCATCCCTGCCATAATGAAGTTCGGGATATATAACACCTCCGTTTCCCTCTCCTCCTATTATGGCTCCCCTCTTTTTCATTTCCTCTATAACATTTATTTCACCGACCGCTGCAGTATAGTAATTACCTCCATGCTTTTCGGTGACATCCTTCAATGCCCTGGTTGATGACAGGTTGGAGACTGTGTTCCCTGGTTTACTGCTCAGTATAAAATCGGAAACTGCTACCAGGGTATACTCTTCTCCGAACATTGAACCGTCCTCACAAATAATTGCAAGCCTGTCAACATCAGGATCAACAACAAAACCTACGTCAACCTTTTCTTTTGCTGCCATTTCCGAGATGGCGGTGAGATTTTGCGGAATCGGTTCAGGATTATGAGCGAAGTTCCCGTCAGGAGTAGTGTTCATCTCTACAATTTTCGATACTCCCAGCGATTTTAACAAGCCCGGTAAAATAATGCCTCCGACGGAGTTGACACAATCAATTGCCACTTTGAACCCGGCTGCTTTTATAGCATTCCTGTCGACCAAGTTCAAGTGCAAGTACCTGATCTATATGAATCTGGTTCCATGAATCATCATGTACAAACGAACCGAAATTGTCAATATTTGCGTACAAGAAATCCTCTGATTCTGCAATTTTAAGAACCTCCGATCCGTCACCTGATGATAAGAATTCCCCCCTTTCATTCAAGAGCTTTAAGGCATTCCATTCAGCCGGATTATGACTTGCTGTTATTATTATCCCTCCCTGTGATCCTGTTCCCGTTACTGCAAGTTCAACTGTTGGGGTTGTCGAGAGACCAATATCTGTGACATCAATCCCAAGACTACGCAGGGTATTAACAACAAGGTTGTTTACAATGTTGCCAGACCTTCTTGCATCCCGTCCTGTGACAACCATAAGCTTCTTGCTTCCATGTCTCCGGCTGAGCCATGTACCATACGCTGAGGTAAACTTTACAACATCAACCGGTGTAAGATTTTCGCCGGGTTTTCCGCCAATAGTTCCCCTGATTCCTGAGATCGATTTTATTAAAGGCATAGATTATGAATTTTGAGTCACAAAGGTGCAAAAAAAACATGAAATCATAATGTTGTCAAATAATTGTACCTTTGCACCCTGAATAAAATTTAAAATGGCAAACAGGAAATCTGCCCGTCATTCCGGGGCAGAAAAAGACAATACATTCACCAAAACAAAGAGTGGTATTGAAGAAAAGATAAGGCTCAACAGATTTATTGCCCACAGCGGAGTCTGTTCGAGAAGGGAAGCGGATGAACTTATCATTAAAGGCTTCATAACGGTTAACGGGAAAACTGTAACTGATCTTGGAACAAAAGTTTCGGTCAATGACGATGTGCGTTATAAAAATAAGAGGCTCAGTTCCGAAAAAAAAGTCTATATCCTTCTGAATAAGCCCAGGGGTTATGTCACTACCGTGGAGGATCCTCATGCAGATCAGACAGTTCTTGACCTGATCAATGACGCATGTTCTGAGAGGGTTTATCCCGTCGGTCGTCTTGACAAAGCAACAACTGGTGTTCTGCTTCTGACAAATGACGGCGATCTGACAGGAAAACTGACTCATCCAAAATATAAAAGGAAAAAGATATACCATGTCTTTCTTGACAAACCGGTTTCAAAAAGCGATCTTTTTACCCTTACTGAAGGTGTAGAAATTGATGATGAAATGATAGTCGCAGATGCAGTTTCATATGCCGATGCAGAAGATAAGTCACAAATAGGCATTGAAATACACTCCGGACAGAACAGAATTGTAAGAAGGATCTTTGAGAAACTGGGATACAAGGTTAAGAAGCTCGACAGGGTTTATTTTGCAGGACTTACAAAGAAAAATCTTCCGAGGGGAAAATGGAGGTTCCTGAATGAAAAAGAGATCAATATGCTTAAAAGAGGTATTTTTTAAAAGATAAAATGAATCACAGATCCGGTTTTGTAAATATCCTTGGAAATCCCAATGTGGGTAAATCAACAATAATGAATGCCCTGGTCGGTGAAAAGCTATCAATAATCACATCCAAAGCTCAGACAACGCGCCACAGGATAATGGGGATTGTTAATGGCGACGATTTCCAGATAGTTTATTCCGATACCCCCGGCATACTAAAACCAAAATACAAGCTTCAGGAGAAGATGATGAATTTTGTAAATATTGCTCTTTCTGACGCCGATATTATACTTTATGTCACCGATGTGACTGAAAAATCAGAAAGCGAAAACGTGTATCCGGATAAAATAAGGGGAACAGGGATACCTGTAATTGTCGCGGTAAACAAGATAGACCTCAGCAATCAAGCTGATCTTGAATTAATTACAGCATCATGGGAAAAGAGGTTTCCTGGTTCGCCGGTGATCCCTGTATCGGCCACTTAAACGGTTTAACCTCGACACTCTGCTGAATGCAGTAATCAGCAAGCTTCCTGAAGGAGAGCCTTATTTTCCGAAAGACCAGCTTACTGACAGATATGAAAGGTTTTTTGCCTCTGAAATAATAAGGGAGAAAATACTTAATAATTATCAGAAAGAGATCCCTTATTCTGCCGAAGTGGAAATAGACAGCTTTAAAGAGGAGAACGATCTTATACGGATAAGGGCACTGATACATGTTACACGCGAAAGCCAGAAAGGAATAGTAATAGGCCATAAGGGAGAAAAGCTGAAAAAGACAGGAACAGAGGCACGTCTCGACATGGAGGCATTTTTCGGACACAAGGTCTTCCTGGAACTTTACGTTAAAGTCACTAAGGACTGGCGTGATAAGCCTTTGGAATTAAGGAGATTCGGATACAGATAATAAACTAATTGCGGATCGCGGATTGACGATTTCGGATTTATAAATCCGAAATCCGAATTCCGAAATCCGAAATAATCAAAACCATGAGCAGAATAGTTGCAATAGTAGGAAGACCGAATGTGGGTAAGTCAACACTCTTCAACAGGCTCACCGAAACGAGGGAAGCGATCGTGGATGAGGTAAGCGGCGTCACGCGCGACAGAAATTATGGTGTTTGCTTCTGGAACGGAATCAACTTTTCGGTTATCGACACCGGCGGCTATGTTAAAAATTCAGATGATATCTTCGAAGAGGAAATCAATAAACAGGTTCACTTTGCAATTGATGAGGCAGATATCATTCTTTTTATGGTTGATGTAACCTGTGGCATTCATGATCTTGATGCGTCTGTTGCAGATCTTTTAAGAAGGACCGGAAAGAAAGTGATTCTGGTCGTCAATAAAGTCGACAATAATGAACGGCTGCCCGATGCTGCCGAATTCTTCAGGCTTGGTCTTGGAGATTATTTTCCTGTGAGTTCTGTAAGCGGAAGCGGAACCGGTGATCTTCTGGATCATGTTGTGAAAAACCTGCCGGAACAACCAGCAGAAATAATCCCTGAAATACCAAGAGTGGCAATAGTGGGAAGACCAAATGTCGGAAAATCCTCACTCGTTAACTCCCTTCTCGGCGAGGAGCGGAATATTGTCACTCCGCTTGCAGGTACCACCCGCGACTCTATCTACACCAGGTACAATAAATTCAAACATGATTTTCTGCTTGTAGATACCGCGGGGCTGAGAAAAAAAGGGAAGGTTAGCGAAGATGTTGAGTTCTACTCGGTTATGAGGGCAATCAGGACTATTGAGAGCTCCGATATATGCCTTCTGCTGATTGATGCCACCAGGGGTATTGAAGCACAGGACCTTAATATTATATCCCTTATTCTGAAAAATAATAAAGGGATGATAATCCTGGTCAATAAATGGGACCTTGTAGAAAAAGAGAATAATACAGCTCTGCAAACCGAAAAGGAGATACGGAGCAGGACGGCTCCTTTTACTGATTATCCAGTTTTGTTTATTTCAGCGACAAATAAACAGCGGATCCATAAGATCCTTGAAATTGTCGACACAGTAAATGAAAACAGGAACAGAAAAATATCCACTTCGGTACTGAATGAGGTCCTTCTGGAGATTGTACGGATCAATCCGCCACCCGCAGTAAATGGAAAACATATAAAGATAAAATACGTAACACAGCTTCCTGTTTATACACCTTCTTTTGCACTATTCTGCAATTTTCCGCAGTATGTAAAGGAGCCATACAAAAGATACATTGAGAACAGGATGAGAGAAAAATTTGACTTCTCAGGGGTACCGATCAGGATATTTTTCAGAAAAAAATAGTTTACTTTGGTGTGGTTTTTGTACAGAAAGAAGAATTAACGGATATCAATGAAATTTAAGATCCTCCTTGTTTTGGTTTTCTTTTCCCTTGTTATCTGGTATTCCTGTGAGCCTATCCAGACAATGCCGGCCAGGCCGTACATTGATTACACCAGTTTTACGGTTTTTGATACTACTGATCTTCTGGGCAACCTGGTGAAGGGAGGAAGGCTGAAATTCTACTTTGAGGATGGGGACGGGGATCTTGGATTACCTGTTCCGGTTGAAGATCTGCCAACTGATTCAGTTAATCTATTCCTCAGACTTTACAGGATAAATGACGGTGTTACGTCGCCTGCTCCTGATGATGATCCTCTTACACCATCCGGATTCAGGATACCGTTTATGACCAGAAACGGACAGAACCAAATCCTCAAAGGCAACATTACAGTCGACATCAGTTATCTTTTCACGACGAATGAAGACACAATACAATATCTTTTTTATGTAAAGGACAGAGCAGGCAATATAAGCAACATTGATTCGACATCGACACTGCCCCTTTTCTACAACGGAGTCTATAACTAGTAATCCTCAGACCTGTATTCCCATAAAGAGTATATCATCAACCTGTTCATAATTGCCTTTCCATTCCCGGTAGAACTTCTCGAGGGCTTCTTCCTGTTCCTTAACAGGTAACCCGGAAATGTCGCCGACTAGATTTTTCAGCCTCGCAACTTTCATTTTCTTTCCATCAGTTCCTCCAAACTGATCAGGTAATCCGTCGGAAAACATATAGATTATGTCGCCTTCATTCAGATAATATTCCTGATCATCGAAATATTTTTCCTGTACCGTCTCGCCTCCGACCGAAGCCCTGTTCCCTTTAATATAATACGTTTCACCTCCCATCACAAGCAATACAGGTCTCATTGCCGAAGAGAATCTGACATGCCTGTTCTTCAGTGTAAACTCGCAAACCACAATATCCATTCCATCATTCGACACACCTTCTTCCAGATTCTGGTTGAGTATGGTAAATATCTGCTTATCGAGCATGGTAAGTATCTCTGATGGTTTTGATATCCTCTGCCTCGACACAATATCCTGCAGAAGCGTTGAACCGATCATTGACATGAATGCTCCCGGAACTCCATGACCGGTTGAATCGGCACAAACAAGGATGAATGTGTCGTCATCAGTCTTGTCGAACCAGTAAAAGTCACCGCTTACTATATCCCGGGGATATAACATTACAAAAGCATCTCTGAAATGTTCCTTAAGCCGCTTAACGTCAGGCAATATGCTTGATTGGATCCTTCTGGCATAATTAATACTGTCGGTTATCTCAAGGTTCTGAAGCTCCAGCTCGGTTTTTTGTTTCATAACCACCTTTGTTCTTGCTTCCAGCTCTTTTTCGAGATATTCCTGAATTTTCTTCTGAGCCTTTTCCCTTTCCCTGATAATCATTATTACAATTCCTGTAACAATGCTGATCAACAGAAGGATAAACCACCATGTCCTCCAGAAAGGTTTTTTAATATTGACCTCTAAAGTCAATGGTTTCTCTTGTTCCAGACCATCTTCATTAACAGAAATCAGGTTGAATTTGTACCTGCCATCCCGCAGGCTGTAACTGACCTCTCTCTGATCTGTTATTTCTGTCCAGTCATCCTCATAGTTCTCAAGAAATGTACTGTAATATACCTTCCCCGGATCACTGAAATTTATGCCTGTGAAACTGATCCTTACATTATAGCGCTTTTTGTAGGGCAGTGAGAATGAAGGCTGATACTGATACTCAACATTATTTATTGTAACCGAATTAATATTATTTATCGGCGCAATCTGATTATTCTGGTCTTTCAACCTGTCATAAATTATAAGACCCTCAGTAGTTCCAATTAATATTTTTCCATCGGGTGATTCATAAATTCCGTTCTGGTTGCACATTCCGTTTCCTGCAAACCCGGTTCCGATTACTTTTGTTATCCCGGTATTCTGATTGTACCGCGAAATACCTCTTTCATGACCAATCCAGATATTATTTTCCTTATCGGCAAGAATAGAGTATGAATAGTTTGAAAGCAATCCGTTTGCCGTACTTAGCAATTTTACTGAATCACCTGAAAATTCAAAGACTCCGTTACCCAGTGTTGCAGCCCATAAAGTGCCTTTATTATCCCTGGTCAGTGCAATAACCTTATTCAGCAGAACGCCGTACATCGATACTTCAGAGGCGAATATACCTGAGTCAGGATCTATCCTGCTAAGCATATTGCTTTCAGTAGCAATATAACCGCTTCCATCATCTTCAAGCAGGATCTGGTTAATGCTGTTATGTGCCAGACCGTTATTCGTGTTGTAACTTTTCTTCAAAACTCCCGCCTGCTTTGAAATTATACAATACCCCGTTGAGGGTGGCGAGCCAGATATTATCTCCGCTGATACTGATGCCAGAAATATAATCTGCGCCTGTGTCTCCCGATCTGTAAAAAGGAATTATCTGACCTGTCATCTTTTTTAAATAGAGGCCTGAACCTTTTGTTCCTATCCAGATATTATTTTCATTATCAATATAATAGGAACTGATTTCTTTTCGTCCTGCCTGAACCGGTATTGCTGTAAATGATAATGGTTTCCTGTTTTCCAGGTCATAAACATAGAACCCGGCAGGAGTTCCCAGAAAATAATCGTTTCCGAGTTTTCCGGTAAAAATTATATTATTCGGCTGGCTGCCGTTTCCTGGTTTTATAAACTCAAAAGAATCAGAGGTGAGAATTGAAAGACCATCACCATTAAATCCGAGCCATATATTCCTTTCAAAATCTTCGAATATGACCATAACATTTTCCCCTGCAAGTCCTGATGTCTTATCAAGAAACCGGACTGAAGCCAGGGAATCGCTCCGGCTCAGAAACTGCAATTTAACGGCACCGGTTCCCCTCGTCGATACCCAGATGTTATTTTTCGAATCGGGGGTAATTGATTTTCACTGAAAGATTTTCAAGCCCAGGGAAACCGTAGAACCGTGATAAGGTTTTTTCCCCGTCTTCCAGCTTCAGGTGAAAGAGGCCGTTTCCATCAGTTCCGATAATAAAACCTGCGCTTTCATTGATCCTTTTTATCGACATTATAGCTGAATAGTCAAAGCCCTCAACAGAGCCGGTTGTTACCAGAGAATCGCGTGTAATTCTGCATATTAAAAGGTTTTCCTGGGTTCCGAGAAGCATTTCTCCCGAGCCAGTAAATGAAGCTGAAAATATGTTTGGATCAGGGCCAAAAGGGATTATTTTTGCTTCTGCCGGCTTTGCAGGATCAACTTTATAAAACGGTTTCCTCTGGGCGAATACGTAAATATTACCATCTTCTCCTTCCAGTATAGAACTAATGCCGGTCCCTGATGAATTTGGCAGGACGACCTGTTTGAGCACGCTGCCTGAAGTATAAAAAAGGTTACCATCGTTACATCCGAACCAGAGATTTCCTTGTTTGTCCTTCACGGATACAGTCGTATAACGTCCGCTGGTTGAATCGGGGAACTGAACCTTATAAAATCCGAATCCGTCAAAACGCGAAAGACCTTCAGTGGTCCCTACCCAGAGATATCCGTTGTTGTCCTGGTTAATAGTATAGATAACCTCGCTCGGAAGGTTATTCTCTGTTCCATAGTTTCGGAACCTGTAAGCCTGGCCCGAGGCTACCTCTGCAAATAAAAATAAGCACGCCATGGTGCTTAAACTGATTTTATGAAGGAATAAGCGCTTCATTTATGGTTTCCCCTATTTTTGTTTTTTCCTGATGGTCATAACCGGCTGATAAACCGGAACTCCTCCGATTGGCGAGCTGAAGAACTGAAGTGCATCACCCCGCTGGTTTTCGAGTGAGACAACCACATTGTTGTTCCTGACTAAAAATTCCTTTTTCTTATGAAACTGAAAATCGAGCGATTTGCCGATTTCAGCTTGTTCAACAGGAATTATAGAGATTTTCTCATCATCTTCGTTGGAAATGGGAACCGGTATTCCCTGCTTGTATGTCGACACGACCAGAATTGCGCCATCGTCATCCCAGTCAAAATTTCTCTGCTTGATGGAAACAATACCGGTGTCGACATACGGATATATATGGGCAACACTTTTGTTATCGTTCCACATCCTGAAAGTATATTCATAAGTAAATGCATTTGCGCCTTCAATCGGAAGCTCACTGTTGGCATCACGGCTGAGAAAATACCTGTACAGATTTCCATCATCGCCTGTTATACCTTCACAAACGATCTTGAAAATATAGCTTTTCCATTTCTCATTATAATCCCCTTCGGTCGGATTAAAAGGCCCGAATGCATAATATTTATTATCATACTGCGAATCGTAACCAAATACTTTTGACGCAAGAAGGTTTCCCTGCTTATAATTGTCGCCCGGCTTCAAACCTCTGGAAGTAAGGTTTTTATCAGGATCGACCCCTTTACCTCCGTAAACCGAAAACAGGGTCCTTGAATCAAACACTCCCTGAATTTCATCATTTTCTCCACCACAATCCGGATCAAAAACCTTAATATAGAATTGCCTGTTATAATCCTTTGGTATAGTGAAAAAGAATAAAGAATAGAAATCATCATCGCCCCATGAAGTTTCGCCGTTCTTTCCGAAATTTACCAGAAACGGTATATTTTCATCCTTCCCCGGAACTGCCTGACCCACGATATTGTCCGGGGTCAGAGTCGCAGAAAAAATCAAAAGTACAAGGATCTTAAATATTGCAGTCTTCACTTTCATCTAACGTTAAAATAGTACTTTTCGTTTTCAGGGCTGTCGTATTATTGAAATATTTCTTGAAACACATGCCTCCCTGACCATTCCTCCTTCTTCAGGCTTCGTTGACACTATGAGCTGAATAGTATAATTGCCTGCCCGGCGGTAAGTTTTTTCTACATTTTTGCCTATTGCAATTGTCTCATCACCAAAACTCCAGTAATAACTTGCTATATCCCATCCGGGAAGGTTAGTGCTGTCAGCACTGAACTTCAGGATCATACCTTCGGCAGCAACATCAGGACATGATATATAAGGCTGTTCAATATCCTGTATAATCAAAGTCTGTGATTTTTCATTAACTTTAACTTCATTGGTAACGAGATTTGTTACATCCAGCTGGACAAGATATGTTCCCGGACCAGGATAGCAGTGTTCCACAATTCTTCCCACAGATTTATTCCCGTCACCAAACCTCCATTCAAACCTGAAAGGTATTGTATCATATTTTACCGCATTCTCTTCCACAAATTCATAACAGTAATTATTTATCCCGAGAGTATCGCAGGCAGTTTTCCTGATTATTGTGGTTGTAAACTCATAAATGTCATCATTTCTGCGCCGGTTTGATGAAAAATAACCTTTCTGAAGATCAGGCTGAGCAATAAAAGCAAAATCGTCAGATGAAGAATTTATTGGCTCAGGCAATCTTACCGGAGTCTCCCAGGAGCTTTCTGTTTTATCAGAAGAATAGACATCAAGCCCACCCATTCCGCCAGGACGGTTTGAAGCAAAATAGAGCCTGCCTGAGAAATGGATATAGGGATAATTATCTGTTCCTGAAGAATTCAACATCGGTCCCAGATTGACCGGTGCATTCCAGTCTCCGTCAACCGATTCGCAGAAATAAATATCAGATGCCTCCCTGTCCGCCCGGCATATCCGAAGCAAAATAGAGATATTTGCCGTCAGCGCTTATTGATGGTTGTCCCGTATTATAATCAGGATTATTGTATTTGAAAGGTTTTATTGAAATAAGCTGCAATCCCGAAAGTTCAGCTTCAAAGATTCCGCTTTTATTCCTGAACTTCCTGCTCTTTGAAGGAACACCGGTTTCTATCTCGCTGGTAAAATAAACAGTCTTACCATCAGGTGCAATACACAGTGGCCCTGTATTGAACTGGGCGCTCCTCTCATTTTTTACTAAATCTGGTTTCTGCCAGTCGGAGGTATCCTTTCTACCGGCAATGTAAATATTGTAGAGTCTGCGATTATCAAAAGAGGTCCGGTCAGTTACTCCGCTCAGCCGCCTGTCAGAACAGAATATGATTCCATCCCGGATAATTACCGGCGCTATATCACTGAATCCTGATATGTTAAATGAAAGCCTTGTAATTTTATATGGGGATGTCTCCTGTGAAAACAATCTGATTTCTGACAGAATAATTATTAAAAATAAAATAAATATGGTCGCTCCTCTTCTCATTCTTATCAAAAATATCTTGGATTAGCGGCGCTTACCTTATACCGGAATTCATACCTTAAAATAAATTCGGTTGATCCTTTTGAATAAGAGTTCATCCTTCCAAAAGGATAATCGTATGAAAATCCGAACATCAGCTGGGGATTGGCCTGTACCTGAAGTATTGCCACAATTACCTGTTCCGACATCCTCCATGATCCTCCTGCCCAGATCAGATCAGCTATAATAAAATTCCCGTTTATATCAAATTGTTTAAGTCCCTGAGTTTCATCAAGTGAATAATCGATCAGAACCGATGGTTTGAACTTCAGTACGGGGGCAATGGAAATAAGTGCCCCTGCTGACAACATAAATTCGTACTGATCGAAGCTATGATACGGACTCGTTGAACCGCTGCTGGTCCGCTGGTAATTCAGAAATGAAGGAATGGCAAGCCCGGCGAAAAATCTGTCTGAAAAATAATAGACACCTGCCCCGACATTCGGGAGAACGAGTGACTGATCGTTTGTTTTAAAAACAGGATCATCAGGATCGTTCAGAAGCAAACCAGTGTAATCGGTATTCGAGAGATCAACCCCTCCCTTAATTCCAAAAGAGATTTTGCCCTTTTTGAGCTTAATATGATAGGCATAACTCCCATAAATACTTGTCGATTTGGTGGTCCCGTATTGCATGAACTGTGCCATCAACCCCAGAGCCACCTTGTCATTTTTCAGAGGCGAATGAAATGAAATAGACTGAAGCAGGGGAGCACCGCTGGTTCCTATCCATTGCATCCTGTACGATAAAAAGCTGCTCAGCACCTCCCTGGTACCTGTATATGCCGGATTTATAACAAGGCCGTTCTGCAGATACTGGCTGTAAACCGGGAATCCGAGATTGATTCTGGATGAATCAGGCACGTTCTGAGCTGAAGCCAGATTAAAAATCAGGAAGACCAGAACAGATATAACCCTAATTCTTTTTATCATTATTATCCCGGAATGAATTGAAGTGTTCATTATATAATTCACCCTTAATATCGTTTCAAAACAATAAATCCGCTTTTCTTGAATATTTTATCATTCCCCTTCGACTGAATCTCAAGCAGATAGTAATATGTCCCTTCCGGAAGGTCAATGCCTTTTAAGTTTTTACCATCCCAGTCACTCCATTCATTGCCATCGCTGTTGGTAGTTGCAAATACTTCAGTCCCGGCGCCATTTATAATTGTCAATTCTGCTATCTGGTTGGGCAGATCGAGTCCGTTAATAATAAATGTATTATTGTAACCACCCGGATCATTATTCGGGGAGAATCCTTCAGGAATCATCAGGTCATATATGGAAACTCCTATCTCATCTTCCAATCTTGCATGCTCCTCTTGTAACGGTCCACAGATAAGTGTTCAGTCCTTTTGATAATCCGGTGACCTTTGTATCATTATCAGTATCATTGTCAAAGATTCCCGAACCTTCCACAACAGTCCATAGGCCGGTTCCTCCATCTATCGGGGGGTCAGCAACCAGTTGAACAATATAATCAAACGAGTAGATAGCAGTATCGGGTCCTGCATAAATTGCCGCACCGGCAGGCAGTGAATCGAGCACAAGTTCGAGCACGTTTGAGCTACTTGTACAGCAGTTGTTTGCCCCTGAATTTACAACCCGGCGGTATTGAACTGTTTTAGTCATTACAGGAGGCTGGTAGGTGCCGTTTGGCTGATTGTTGGTCCCCGCAGCAGGGTTCCAGGTATTGCCATCGAAACTTTGCTCCCACAGGTATGAATATGTCCCTGTGCCACCTCCGCCTGAAAGGCTTACACCCGAAGCCTGGGTGAGAAGTTCCGGCGTATCAGATTTGCAGACAGTCTGATTACCTGATATTGTATTGTTAGTTATCAGAGGCAGAACAGTAACCTTAACAGGGGTGCTTTCTGAGGAGCACTGCCCCGAAACTACCCTTCGCCTGAAATATGTTGTGGCAGCGAGTGATGATGGCTGGTATCCGGTTGCTGTTGCTGCAGTCGTAATATCTGTATATGTTGAATTATCTTCTGACGATGACCACTGGTAAGCATAATTGCCCGGGATATTTGTTCCGCCTGTGGCAATGGTTCCAATAAATCTGTTAGGTATTGCCCCGCTGCAGAGGGTTGTATCGGAAGCTCCGCCGGATAAAAGGGATATATTATTATTGGTTATCGGCTTATGCACCTTAATTATTACAGATTTCCCTATATCGGAGCATGCTGAGGAATATACTATCCTTCTGTACCTGGTTGTATCTGTCAGAACAGGAGGGACAAAATTCTGATTTGTCACGTTAATATATCCTGAGATATTTGCCCAGGTATGGACTTTTGTGCTGTCCTGCCAGGTATAAGTGTAAGTACCGGCTCCTTTACCGTTTATCGGGACAGAACCTGTCAGCTGAACAGGCACCGATCCGGAGCAGATTGTCTGATCTGCAGGTGCAATAAGGTTATTTGCGATAATGGGATACTCATTAAGGAGAACAGGTTTGCTGACATTTTTGCACACGTCATTGCTACCCGATAAAACAATGCGCCTGAAATACTGCTGACCCGGGAAGTAAGGGGCAGATTCATCCGGATCATATCCCGTTAAATTGCTTGTTCCGGCAGCAGTAACCCACGATGTGGCATCATTACTGCTTTCCCAGACGTATTTGTAAGTATTGTCTCCTCCGCTGAGTGTCGGGGTTGTTGTCGCTGTCAGGTTGGCAAACGTCATTCCCTGGCAAATTTCCTGGGGTAGTGTTAAAATTGAATTGTTTCTTACCGTATCAAGAACATTTATTCTTACTGAGGCGCTGACATCCACGCATGATCCCGAATAAACCGTGCGTCTGTACCATGTTGTCTCAGTAAGTCCGGCAGGAGGCTGATAGCTTGCTGTAGTTACCGGCACATCAGTAAAAACTGCATCGTCTGTGCTCGAGGCCCATGAATATGTATAGATCCCGTTACCATCCTGCAGTACTGACAGCGGATTCAGTAATGACGGATTCTGTCCGTAACACAGGGTATCAGGATTACCTATTGCATTGTTTTTGATATCAGGATGAACTATTATTGTTACAGGGAGACTTACATCGGTTATTGCAGCGCCGTTATCCCTTACCACGCGGCGGAACCAGGTGGTCTGTGCCAGCAAAGCCGGCGGGGTATAATATTGAAGATTGTAGGTTCCCGGTGCCGTGGTGAATCCAGTTGTTTCCGAAATGGTACTGCTTTGCCACTCATAAGTATAGGGTGGAGTACCACCTACCGGTTGTGTTCCCACTATCTGCCCGTACATTATATTTGAGCATACTGAATCGATCTTATTATCAGTTGCTTTTGTCCGGATATAATTAAACAAAAACCCATTAAGCCTGGGTATTAAGCTGTACTTTATTTCACCGGTACCATCTGAAGCAGTGGTTGGTGCAGGAATTCCATAAGTAACAGTGGCATTGGAAACCATAGCCGGCAATCCTGCTGAGCTCAGCCATATAAGACCTCCTCCTCCTCCTCCTCCTTCGCCAAATCCTCCCGGATTGGTCCCGCCATTACCGCCATTTGCTGAGATCTGCACCTGGCTGGTAATTCCCTGGAATGACAGTACAACTGAGCCTCCTGCTCCACCTCCTCCTGCACCGGCATTTAATGCAGCATTTGCAGCCGTTATACCATTAGATCTAATAATATGATTATTCCCGGCGATTGTATCGGCAATAATTATGATAATTCCTCCCCCATTGCCTCCTGACGACGCAGTTGATCCTGATGCCTGTGTGGAAGCTCCTCCTCCTCCTCCAAAGAATATTCCGTTTTGAATTATAGTGCCTGTTATATTTATACCGCCAAAGCCTCCCTCACGTGGGTCATTTGAGCAAAGAGAGGATATTTCAAGTCCTCCGTCGCCGCCTTTTCCGCGATTCGATCCGCCACCACCGCCTGAGTACATTCCATTACCACCGCCGCCACCTGTGAAGTTCCTGCCCTGTCCTTTGACATGATCAGGATAAAGCAGCACTTTGGAAGCATCGTGAATGGCCGCGCCTTCACCTTTATAACCTGCATTGTTCCAGGTGTCGGGATATGAATAGTGATTATTTGCTGTTTCATTTGTGCGGACGCACTCACCAAGACCCAGGTAACCAGGTGCACCTGCAAATCCCTGCCCGGTGACATCAATATCAGCATTAAGTGTGAGCTTTTTCCCCGCCATCAGCGCAAGAACTCCTCCCGTACCCGTTGAAGCGTTCCACCCCTGGCTGACAAGTGTGGCGGTGACAACAGGAGACTCATAAAACGGTACCTGAACCAGTTGCACATTACAAGAGACATCATAAGTATTCAGGTAAACAAGACTGGTGAAATTAATATTTCCTCCGATAACCGATTGGACTATAAGAAATTCATAACCTCCCGGTTCACCGTATTTCGACTGGACATTTAAACCGTACGAATTATCCTCTATAGTCTGAATGCCTACCCCCTGCATCTGGATAAGCAGGACATAATCGCCTGCCGTAAACTGGGATGCCTGTACCGGATCAACAGTAACAAACCCCGGATTGATAGAATTTACCTTTGCATATCTGTTGATGACACCATTTATTAACTCCTGGCTAAAAATATCAATGCTGCTAAAACTAAAGAAAAGCAGCAGCATAATTAACAGTTTATTAATATGGTAAGAGTTTTTGTCAGTCATTAAAAGATTCAGATTACCACAAGTAAACGTTAAAATATCTAAATAATTGAGAGAACATCCCAATTTTATTATTTCACTGTTGGTTTTCCTTATTTATCCTCAGGTTTAATGACCGGAAACTCAATTGTAAAAACTGATCCTTTTTCGGATTCGGATTCAAACCAGATTCTTCCGCCTGCATTTTCCACGTACCTTTTAACTATTGATAATCCCAGGCCGGTCCCTGATGATTTGGTGGTAAAATTCGGAGTGAACATTTTTTTCTGCAATGATTCAGGAATTCCTGATCCGTTGTCAGATACAGCAACAATAATTTTATCGTCCTGCTTCTCCAGACTGACTTTTATAATACCATCCTTACCCGGAGGAATTGACTGGATACTGTTTTTGATCAGATTGGAAAAAATACTATTGATTTGTTCTTTATCAGCATAAATAAATATCTTTTCATCATGTGGCCACCCGATTCTGAATGTAATATTATCGCTGCCTTTAAAAAGTTCGAGTGTGATCTTTATCTGTTCCAGGAGGTCAACTGAAACGGGGTTTGCTTCAGGTATCTTTGCAAACGACGAAAAGGCAGTGGCTATCGAAGAGAGATTATCAATGTATTCTATCTGGTTCTTTGTAAATCTTTCCAGTTTCTTCTCAAATCCAGGAACACCATCGGTCCATGATTTAAAAAGCTGCTGGATATTGAGTTTCATCGGAGTCAGGGGATTCTTTATTTCATGTGCAATCTGCTTTGCCATTTCCCTCCAGGCATATTCCCGTTCAGAATTTGCAAGCTTCTGGGCACTTTCATCCAGCTCATCAACCATCCGGTTATATTGTCTGACAAGCTCTCCGACCTCATCGTTCCCCTTATAGTAAAGATGTTCGCTTTTTTTACCAAGCTCCACTGTTGCAAGACGGCTGCTTAATATTGTTAGGGGTGATGTAAGGCGGCCACTGATAAATACGGCCAGGCTCATTGCAATCAGGATGAAAAGAAGTGTAAAATTAATAATTGTGACTATCAGGTTTGTAATCTCCCTGGTCATTACGCTCTGCATCCTGAAATAAGGAAGATTCAGGTATGCCAGAAGCTCATTATCAGCATTATAAAAAGGAATATAGGCAGAAATATATTTAAGGTTGCCTATCATTTCTTCATGAAGATACTCACTCTTCCGAAGGCTTGTAAGATTAATATATGCCATATTATTCATCCTCCGGCTTGTAAGGTTCCTGTAAAATACCTCGGGCCTGGAAGTAGCTATCAGGTATCCGTTAAGGTTATAAAGGTTTATATCAGTGTTGAATATATTTGACAGATTTATCAACATTTCATCCATTGAATTGTAATTACTGCTTTTCCAGTCTGAGGCAAGGAATAATTCCATCGAAATCCTGCTTTCCAGTTCAATATAGACTGAATTCAGCTTTTCCTGTATATTCTCGTAATGCTTTGTCTTGTACTGCTTTATTGCCTGCGAAGCAATTGCCACACCGATTAAGCCAAAAGAAAATAATAAGATACCGATGAATGACATCTGCAGCTTTTCCCTGAAGTCAAATCCTGAAGGACTTTTAATAACAGGTTTCTTTATTATGAAGAGAATCAGATTGGAAAAAATGAAGATAAAAGTAAACAGGTATGCAAAAGAAATAACAAGATCCTGTGCCTGGACAACCGGCCAGCTTATAATCACTGTTACATTACCGTTTTTAAATAGAACATGCCTGAATGAATCGGCTTTAAAAAAGCTAAAATCAGTAACGTTCTCAACATACCCGGCATCAGTTTTATTATAAGGAAATTCTCCTGCCCTTAGTATGATCTCCCCATTTATATATTTACCAAAAGAATAGTCCTTAAGCCTTGCGTAACTGTGATATTTCTTATCAAGTAAAAGCTCGGAATACCCGATCTGAAAAATGTTAATATCGCTGAAAAGGTCGATAAAAAGGCCGTTAATCCTGTTTTGGTCATATTCAAAATATACCTGCCCGAGATAATTTGATCTTCCCTGATTATTATCCATGAAATAAAAACCCGTTCCCGGAAGCTGTTGCCCGTCTGCTGAAATCTTCTTCCCGAAAAAACTAAAACAATCTTCGAATGAACCATTTGAGTCATTGACACTCAGGGGATCATTTTTCCGGCAAAGGACAATATTAAGATTAAAATTTCCCCAGTATCCACTGAAATATTTATCGTGCAGATAATTAGAGATAGTGTCAAAATCATTGTTTTCAAAGGTAACCACATCCATCAAATTCCTCAGGATGCTATCCCCTGAGATTTTTGGCCACATATCGAGCAAAAGATGTTCGGCAGTGGGATCATTTTCAGTAGAGTATGAAAGGAGTTGTATTTTAACGCTTTCCTCACTCTTTTTTTCTGAAAGGTGTGTTATGAGAAAAAGAGAATATAATCCAAATAGTATTGAAAAAATGATTGTTTTATTAAAGATCCCTGTATTTATTTTTAACAGCAGCCATACGAAAATCGTCACCAGAAAATAAAAAAGGGCAGCAGGAACCAAGACCACCGGGTCTCTGAAAAAGAAAACCGGAAAGAGTACCATTGCTGTAATCACGGAAAGGAAGACAATTTTGGCTTCCGGACGTTTCATGATCTGAAAAACTCTCAGGGTATACAGAAAAGGAATGCCGAATAGCAGTATTGCTGACACAAAGCCTGTAAGGCTGAATATATTTAGATCCAGTACCTTAAATGTTTCAAAATTTATATTTGAATTAAAAATCAGGTGGCTGAAAACAATATGATACAGTATAAAAAGTATTGCACCCGGAACCAGAAGAAGTGTCATGGTCTTATAACCTGGTTTCAGATTTATCCTTTCTGGTTTCAAGCTCCTGAAAAAAACAAAGGCAAGTACCGAAAGAAGAATGCTCAATATTAAAAGATGCCCGAGCGAAGGGATGAATGCATTCATTGTGTACCTGTAAGGTGAAAATAATTCAGTCTGAAACAGCACCGCCGGTTTTCGCGCTAAAAGAATCAGCAGGTAGATAGCCGAAAAAATTGAAAAACATGAGATGAAGGCAGCAATTTTCCTGTCACGGGCAATCAGATGATCAACCAGATTAAGAGCAAGATAAATCAGCAGGAAAAAAGCAAGTCCCCATAGTAATAATGGCAGATAAATGAAAAATGTCTTTCCCTTGACTGCAGGGTATAAAAGTGAAAACAGGAAACTCCCATCAGTTGAAAAGACGTGATATTCAGAGGCATCACGGTTCCTTGTGAATCCTGTGTTTTCAGGCATGCCAAAATCTTTCACAAAACCATTTCTGATAATGTCATTTTCAAAGCCATAGTCGCTTCTTATCCTCATCAAACCTACAATTATCTCATCACCTGCATGTACTGACCTGGTGATAAACCATCCATTCTGAACAAATATTAATGGCTTTTTATAAAGTGAGTCAACCAGGATCCGTGGAACATCAAACCCGGTGTCGGACCAGTAGATAAGTTTGTTCCCTATGTATTCAAGAATTGTAATATTATTACTTTCCGCGATCGAGAATAGCTTGTTTTCAGAGGTTGATCCATGCTTTTCTCCCTTTGCCAGAATAGGCTTCATCCCATTCAGACAGTTTTCCATGATTCTTTCTTTCTCCTTCAGGATCCTGTTGAATCTGTTGGTTCTGAATCTGTATTCAAATTCCCCCAGATATATCGATTCTGACGCAATAGCAAAAAGGATAAGACCAATTGCCAGGATAAACGGTGCTATCTTTATTTTTCCATCTTTCATACTGTCGTAATACCTGTCTATTCGTGATGGTAAGGTTCACCTTTTAATACCGTGAAAGCTCTGTAAAGCTGTTCAAGAAACAATAACCGTACCATTTGATGAGAAAAAGTCAGCCTTGAAAGGGAAAGATGCATATCCGCCTTTTTATAAACATCATCCGAAAAACCCCAGGCTCCTCCTGCAACAAATACAATTCTTTTCTTTTGCAGCATGAAAGTTTTCTCCAGCCAGGAAGATAATTCCACTGTTGAAAACTCTTTCCCTTTTTCATCAAGGATTACTGTATAATCGTCGGTTTTGATAAATCTTAAAATCTGTTCTCCCTCCCTCATCTTTTGCTCCCGCAAAGGCATGTTACGTGTACTCCTGACATCGGGTACTGTTAAAATTTCAAAAGCCGTATACTTTCTTAAACGTTCTTCAAAAATTGCAATGCCGTCCGCTAAATACCTGTCCGAGGTTTTTCCTGTTTGTAAAAACGCGATTTTCATAATTATTGGCCCGACTTTTGTATACCACAGAATGTCCGGTACTGTTTACAAAAATAATAATTAATAACTTGCTCCGGCAACTATTAATCAGGTTGAAAAACAGAAACGGGTATTCTATAAAATAAATTAGTTTAAATTCGCATAGGATTTGACCTGGTATTAGAATATATAAAAACTGAATTAAATGAGGTTCATAATTTCAATAACGGCTGCAGTATTTATGATCGGCTCCCTGGCTGTAATTACACAGGAACAAACTAAGATACCTGCTGGCATTTCGCTTGCTATAAAATCCGGAAATGCCACTGAACTTTCGAAATACATGAATTCGACAGTGCAGCTCCTTCTTCTTGATAAAGAAGATTTCTATAAGAAGAATGTTGCCGAGACAATTCTGAAAGATTTTTTTAAAGAATACCATTCCAAAGATTTTATTATCCGCCACCAGGGTGCAAAAACTGACGCTCAGTATGCAATAGGCAACCTTGAAACCGAAAAGGGGACTTTCAGAGTATATATTCTTCTAAAAAAGGTTGACCAGGAGTTACTTATTCACATTTTACGCATTGAACCCGACAACGCAGAATAGAATCCTGAAGGATTTCATTTTAAGAAGTCTCAGTGAAGATATTGGAGATGGCGATCATTCATCCCTTGCATGTATCCAGGCCGAGGCTACAGGGAGAGCCAGGCTTCTTGTCAAGGAAAACGGTCTGTTAGCAGGATGTCAGGTTGCAGGGGAGGTCTTCCGGACTGTAGATAAGGATATCGAATTTGAACCATTCATTGAAGACGGTACCGATATTAAACCGGGGGATATCGTATTTCATATCTCGGGGAGGGTACAGTCAATCCTGAAATCTGAACGGCTCGTTCTGAATATTATGCAGAGAATGAGCGGTATTGCAACAAGTACAAGGCAATATGCAAAAAGGCTGGCCGGACTGAATACAAAGATCCTTGATACCAGGAAAACCACCCCGGGAATGAGATTCCTCGAAAAAGAGGCTGTAAGAATTGGAGGAGGGTGGAATCACAGAATGGGTCTGTACGATATGATAATGCTGAAAGACAATCATATTGATTATGCAGGTGGTATTGAAAAGGCAATCCATAGAACTGAAGCCTATCTTAAACGAACCGGAAGGAACCTGAGAGTCGAAATCGAAGCCCGGAACCTTGAAGATATCAGGAAGATCCTTGAAACGGGTGGTATAGATCGAATCATGCTCGATAATTTCAGTGTTACAGAAACCAGAGAGGCAGTCGGGATAATCGGAGGCCGTTTTGAGACTGAATCATCAGGCGGCATTACACTTGATACAATAAGAAGCTACGCCGAATGTGGTGTCGATTACATTTCGGTTGGTGCTCTTACCCATCATATTAATAGCCTTGATTTGAGCCTGAAAGCTTTCTAGAGTATGCAAATCAAAAAAGAAGGGAGAAAATTTAAAATAACTGAGAAAACCGGGAATCTTGTTCTGCCAGGTTTCGATGGCATACCTATAAATGATGTATTCAAATTTGTAATCAAAGGATTCAGGAGAGGAGTGCTCGTTACCCGGGCATCATCCATAGCATTTAACCTCCTCATGGCCCTTCTGCCTGCCACCATCTTTGTCTTCACGCTAATCCCTTTCATACCGATACCGAATTTCCAGGAGGAACTTATAAAACTGTTTGAAAGCATCCTCCCGGTCAATGCCTATAATCTTATGGAAAGCACTATTATTGACATTGTCACAAATAAAAGCGGCAGCCTCCTTCTGGTAATGTTCTTTGCAACAATCGTCTTTTCAACGAACGGGATTCATGCAGTTATTCATTCATTTGTAACCACCTCCCATAATTTCAAATCGCGGTCATGGGTTAACCAAAGGAAGGTGTCTGTTATTATTCTTATGACAGGTCTCATTATGATTGCAATCGCAGGAGCGCTTATAATTTTCGGGAAAATGGCAATAAACGCACTTGTAGAGTATGATATCCTCGAAAAAAGCCTTGTAATTTCAATATTTGTACTTCTTAAGTGGATTGTAGTGATCCTTTTGCTCTTCCTGGCAATTTCATTTCTGTACTACCTGGCACCGGCAAAGAGGCATGATTTCAGATTTGTAACAGCGGGATCGACCCTTGCAACTCTCCTGTTTATTATCACTTCTCTTGGATTTTCAGCTTATGTAAACAACTTCGGACCTTACAATAAGATCTATGGATGGATCGGAACACTTATGGTGATCCTTCTGTGGCTTTATCTTAACTCCATTGCCCTGCTGATAGGGTTCGAACTGAATGTGAGTATTAAAGATGCAAGGCAGTCGGATTCAGGTGTGAATGAGGCAACGCCCGCATTGCATGGCAATAGTTAAAAAATTATTATTTTTAGACCGATATTTCTGATAAATGAAAAATTGGATTTTTTTGTGTTTCCTGGTTTTTCTCTCCGGATGTAAGGGACCAGTTGAGGAAACTTATTTTACAGCTGAAAAAGCGAAACTTATTTTTAAAAGAACTGAGGATATTTGCAACCTCGACAGCGGAAAACTTTGGGGAACAAACCTGTACGGTCCTCTTATGTTTGTTGACAGGGACAGCAGAAAGATATTTGCAAATCAGCCTGACAATGATGGTTTGCTTAAGCTTAAAGATGGTATTTATTACGGGCTTTACCCAAGGGAAAGGATCATCAATATAGCAGCCGTGAATTTTGGAGGAACCTGCTTTGGAATGGCTCCTTTGCCAAATGAAGAGGACGATTACAGGCTGACAACCAGAGCAATTCATTCCCTTTTCCACAGGTTCCAGCAGTCGGCAGGCATTAACAATGAATATTTTAATGCCATCAATATGGATGAAAAAGAGGCGCGCATTTGGATCAAGCTGGAATGGAAAGCTCTGAAAAAAGCTATCGGCTCTGACGGTGAAGAACAAAAACTGGCCATCAGGGATGCTTTGATCTTCAGGGGATCGAACCGTGAAACATTCCCAAAAAATGTCAGTATGGAAAACCGTTTTGAAACCTATGAAGGGCTGGCAACATTTACATATTTGCTTCTAACAACCAAATCGCAGGAGGAATATGAGTCAAGGCTGTTTGAGTACCTCGACCGGATCTATTCCTTTCAGTCATATTCAAGGTCATACGGTTCAATTCATGGAGCCCTTTATGCAACATTGCTCCATGACAAGGGATTCGATTTCAAAACAATCACCCCCTATAACATTGATCTTGGCAATCTGGTCAAAGAACTCTATAATATTGAATTGCCGAAGGTTTGCCGTGATGTTGCAGGGAGCATTTCAATCAACTATGAAATTTCGGAGATTTATAATGAAGAGGAACAGAGACTGAAGGATATCAGGGATAGGCTCAATAACCAGGTAAGTGTATTTACATCAGAAGCTGTAGTGCTTCTTGAACTTGAAAGCCCCTATTTTGATTTCGAACCTGAAGACGTTCATTTCCTTGATACTCTTGGCACTCTCTATAATACAATGCGCGTTTCGGATAACTGGGGAAAACTGACAGTCGACAAAATAGGGTGTCTTGTTTCAAATAACTATAAATTCCTGCGGATAACCGCCAAAGGTCTGAAAATCGACAAAAATCACATTTACGGCGAAGGCTGGCAAATGATCCTGAATGAGGGATGGGTAATTAAGGAATCAGGTCAGAACTACTCCATAAGGAAACTAGTTCCCTGAAATTCTTAGTCTGCAGTCTGCGGTCTGCAGTCGCAGTCTGGTTTTAAAAATGGTTTCCCCTTTCCATGCGAAGCTTTTTAAGGCCTCCTCCAGCGACTTTATTTTTGACTCTGTATCAGCCTTTTTCTTGTTTTCGAGCTCGATGACTGCCGAAGGAGCGTTTTTTACAAAACGTTCATTATTAAGTTTTTTCATTACTGAATCAAGGAATCCTCTAAAGTATTCAAGGTCAGTCCTGATTTTTACCTTTTCACTTTCAGGATCGATTTTTCCTCCCATTGGGATATAGAATTCGGTGGTTTTCACCATGAATGTGGCAGCATTGTCAGGCTTTTCAGCAGCAAAGAAAACTTCTGAAATGTTACATAACTTCTTTATCACAGGAAGAAAATATGAATCGTAACTATTCCTGTCAGTTTTTACAGATAATTCCACAGGGTCCCTGTTAAGAATCTGTTTCTCTTTCCTTACTGTACGTATGGCTGTTACAGTCTCTTTAACATTATCAAACCTGGCAATAAGCTCTTTATCATATTTCTTTGCCCGCGGGATGGAAGAGATCATAAGGCTTTCCCCATCCCTGCGTTCTTCAATTAATTGCCATATCTCTTCCGTTATAAAAGGCATAAACGGGTGGATTATCCTGAGAAGAGTATCAAAAACAGATATCGTAGCGTTGTATGTATTCCTGTCGGCAGGTTTTTCATATTCCGGTTTTATTATCTCAAGATACCATCCCGAAAATTCATCCCAGAAAAGCTTATAGCTTTGCATAAGGGCTTCTGATATCCTGAATCTTTTGAAGTTGGATTCGATTTCGCCAAGTGATTTCTTAAGCACCTCATTCATCCATTTTACTGCAACAGCTGATGATTCAGGCTGGGAGATTTTTTCATCCACCCTCCAGCTCTTTACAAGCCTGAAGGCATTCCATATTTTGTTGGCAAAATTCCGGCCCTGTTCAGGAAGGGAATCGTCGTACAGGAGATCGTTGCCTGCCGGAGAACATAACATCATTCCAACCCTTACACCATCTGCACCGAATTTTTTTATCAGATCAAGCGGTTCGGGTGAGTTTCCAAGGGACTTTGACATTTTTCTTCTCTGCTGATCGCGGACCAGACCGGTGAGATATACATTGCTGAACGGCTTTTTACCCTGATATAAATACCCGGCAATGATCATCCGTGCAACCCAGAAAAATAATATTTCAGGGGCAGTAATCAGATCGTTTGTAGGGTAATAATATTTTAAATCACGGCTATCGGGATTGTTTATACCATCAAAGCATGTTATCGGCCAGAGCCACGAGGAGAACCAGGTATCAAGCACATCTTCGTCCTGCCGCAGATCACTCTCCTTCAAATTTTTATTGCCGCTTCTCTCCCTTGCAAGGCTTAATGCCATCGCGGCGTTTTCGGCAACAACAACTTCATTGTTCATGTAATACCAGGCCGGAATCCTGTGTCCCCACCATAGCTGACGGCTTATGCACCAGTCGTGGACGTTTTCCATCCAGTGACGATAAAGGTTCCTGAATTTAGCGGGATGAAGGTGTATTTCTCCATTCATTATCGCATCAAGAGCCGGCTTTGAAACATCCTTCATCTTAAGGAACCACTGTACCGAAAGTCTGGGTTCAATTACAGCATTTGTACGCTCTGACCGTCCGATTTTATTATTGTACGGAACAACCTTTACCAGATCGCCGGTACGATGCAATTCCTTTTCAGCAAGGTCTTTTGCGACAAACCTGTCGAGACCTGTGAACATCCCTGCATTTTCGCTTATCGTTCCATTATCATTAAATACATCTATTGAGGGAAGCTTGTGCCGGAGCCCGATCTCATAATCGTTAATATCATGGGCAGGTGTTATTTTAAGACATCCTGTGCCAAACTCCATATCAACATAATCATCAAAAATAAAAGGAACTTCCCTGTTAGCCATGGGTACTATAACCTTTTTGCCTTTCAGATGCCTGTATCTTTCATCGGCTGGATTTGCGCATACTGCAGTATCGCCGAGGATTGTCTCGGGCCGGGTGGTCGCGACCATTATATAACCCTCCTCACCGACTATTTTGTACCTGACATAGTAGAGTTTTGATTTTTCATCAGTATAATTGACCTCCTCATCCGATACGGCAGTCATAGCCTGCGGATCCCAGTTGACCATTCTTACACCCCTGTAAATAAGCCCTTTATTAAAAAGATCAACAAATACCTTTATTACTGAATCGGTACGTCTTCTCATCCATTGTGAAGAGTGTCCGGTCCCAGTCGCAGGAAGCACCCAGTTTCTTGAGCTGTTCCAGGATTATCCCGCCATGTTTCCCGGTCCACTCCCATGCGTGATCAAGGAATTCCTCCCTGGTCAGATCGCGTTTTTCAATCCCCTCCGCTTTCAGCTTGGCTACAATTTTCGCTTCAGTTGCTATTGAGGCATGGTCAGTTCCCGGAACCCAGCATGCATTTTTCCCGAGCATCCTGGCCCTGCGGACCAGAACATCCTGGATGGTGTTATTCAGCATGTGCCCCATATGGAGAACCCCGGTAACATTGGGGGGAGGAATAACTATTGTATAAGGCTCTCTGTCATCGGGCTCACTTTTAAAAAATCCATGCTTCATCCAGTAATCGTACCATTTGCTTTCTGCTCTGCCCGGTTCATATTTCGAAGGAATTTCCATGATAAACCTTTTATAGGATTATTTAAATGAAGTGCAAAATTATAAAAATAAGTCGTAATAACGGGTTCAGGAATTAAAAGGTCCGATCATCAGAATCCGGAAAAAATACTTAAAACCTCAGAAATCATCATATCAGGTCTGCAATTAAATTACTTTTGTATTACTTTAAAACCGGTTTTATACTTTATACAATATGCCATCAATATCAGAAAAAGGCAGGTTAATGCCAGCTTCACCGATCAGGAGACTTGTACCTTACTCTGAAGAAGCAAAGAGGAAAGGAATAAAAGTCTACCACCTCAATATAGGCCAGCCTGACATCCCTACTCCTGATGTGGCACTTAATGCTATCCGTAATATTGACATTAAGGTAATTGCCTACAGCCATTCAGCAGGGAATGAATCATACAGGCTTAAGCTCGCCGCATTTTACAGGAGTATAGGAATTAATATTGACCAAACTGAGATTCTTATAACCACCGGTGGCTCGGAGGCAGTTATGTTTGCCCTGATGGCATGTGTAAATCCAGGCGAAGAAGTTATTACACCTGAACCTTTCTATGCCAATTATAATGGATTTGCTGTTTCGGCGGGTGTTAAGATTGTTCCGGTAACTTCTTCAATTACTGATGATTTTGCACTTCCACCGATAAATGAAATTGAAAAAAAGATCACTCCAAAAACAAAAGGCATCATAGTATGCAATCCCAATAATCCGACAGGATATCTCTATTCAAAAGAAGAGTTGTTACATCTCAGGGATATAGTGAAAAAACATGATCTTTTCCTGTTTTCAGATGAGGCTTACAGGGAGTTCTGCTATGACGGGGCAGAACATTTCTCTGCCATGAATCTCGAAGGTATTGAAAAAAATGTTATTATGGTTGACTCAGTCTCAAAACGTTACAGTGAATGCGGGTTACGCATCGGAGCCCTTATCAGTAAAAACAAAGAGATAATTTCTACAGCGCTGAAGTTCGCCCAGGCCCGTCTCTCTCCTCCCGGATTAGGCCAGATAGCAGGCGAAGCTTCAATTGATACTCCACCTGACTATTTTAAAGAAGTCAACAAAGAATACACTGCAAGGAGAAACTACATGGTTGATGCACTGAACAAAATGCCAGGGGTATATTGTCCGAAACCGAAAGGCGCATTTTACACTGTTGCCAGACTGCCTGTTGATGATTCAGACAAATTTGCACAATGGCTTCTTGAGGAATTTAATTACAGGAATCAGACTGTAATGCTGGCTCCGGCATCAGGTTTCTACTCAACCACAGGGCTCGGCAAGAATGAGGTCAGAATAGCTTATGTCCTTAAAATTGATGATCTGAAAAACGCAATGGAGACTCTTGCAGAGGCACTGAAAATATACCCGGGCAGGGTGTGAAAGGGGGCAGTTAATGAAGAATAACGTACTTAACTGCATCGCAATTGATGATGAGCCCTCAGCGCTCAGGATAATAAGTGAATTTTGTTCAAGAATTCAGTATGTCAATCTGATTGGTACTTTCACAAATCCCTTTGAAGCCGTTCATACTATTAACGACAATCAGGTCGACCTGATTTTTCTCGATATAATGATGCCCCAGATATCAGGGCTGGAATTCCTTAAAACTCTTTATAATCCGCCAATGATAATTTTTGCAACCGCATATAAGGAATATGCATTTGACGGATTTGAATGTGATGCTGTCGATTATCTTGTAAAACCGTTTGCTTTCGACAGGTTTTCCAAATCGGTCAATAAGGCTTTCCAGCTTTTAAAACTTAAAAAACCTGCTGATGCTTCCGGCGGAGGAATCCGGGATTCATCCCATGAGTTTCTTATGGTAAAAGTAGAATACAGCACAATCCGGGTCAATCTGAATGATATCCTCTATATCGAGGGTTTGAAAGATTATGTTAAGATCTATACTGAGGGAAAGCTTATTCTTACAAAAACAACAATGAAGAATATTCTTGAAAAACTTCCGTCAGTAACTTTTTTCAGAGTCCATAAATCATATATCATTTCGGTCGATAAGATCGACATGATAGAAAACAGCAGGATAGTAATTGGTAATCAAAGGATCCCGATAGGAGAATCCTACAGGACCTCATTTTTTGAAATGGTTAATAAAAACCTGATTTAAGGATTTAGTCGTACATCCTCTTCCTGAACCATAAATCCCTCAGCGACATATCAAGATGTATCCCGATATAATCCTCCCGGATAAGTCCTCTTTTTGTGGTGCCGATGGTTCCAAATTCCAGGGCGATGTTGATCGCATTCAGGGTACCTTTAAGGGGTAATCCTGTACCGAATGTAAGTGTTCCTCCATCAATAGGTATATTGTCAACCAGCAGATATGACTGACGGTAGTCACCGCCAAATCGCAGAAATATCATCTTACCTGTTCCTTTTCTGTCGCCCGGTAGAGGGAACTCAGCGCCGAATGAGTACCGGTTGCTGTTCCTGGTCTGAAAGTAGACATTTGTAAACTCTATATTCTGCCAGTCGCTCCGCTCAAAATCGATTCCTGCCCTGAAAAATCCCTTGCTTACTGCAATTCCTGCACCCAGGTTCTGAGGGATTGAATAGTCGTAAGTGTATTCTTTCAGAGTTTCAGTTCCGGTTGGTGTTGTTATTGTCGTGGTATTCTTAGTCCTGAGGTCCTTCGACCGGCTGTAGATTATTCCCAGATTATATTTCCACTTTTTGATCTTTAACTGATAATTCAATCCATAATTGAAATCGAAGTTGGCGACATAGGTAACATCCTTATAGGAATAATTAAAAGCAGCCGATGATTCCGTCCGGGTGATATTTCCGAAAAGATATGCTGCATTAACCCCGATCGAAAGATTCTTCAGTATTTTTAATGAAGCTCCGCCATATATCTGGTTCACCCCTCCTGTTCCCGAATAAGTTTCAATGTACTGCTGATTGGTTCCTTCAATAGGCGCTTTGGCATTTATATTATAACCTATCGAGCTGACCGGCATAAAGCCGAAACTTGTTGCCAGCCTGGGATTTACCCTGAATCCCATAAGCACGTATTTGAGATTTGCATTTACATCTGATTGTTTATCCTGCAATGTCGAGAATGATGAATATTTCCCGAAGATTCCAACTTCAAAAATGGTCAGCAGACTGTCGATACCGCTATAAGAAGCAGGATTCATTGAGTTGACTGACATGTCAGATAAGAAGGCAATACCTGTTCCTCCCATTCCTTTTGAAGGTCCTATACTGTTTCCTTCCAGTATCCCGATCCCAAAAATTGAATATGGTGATGAGGTTGACTGCGCAAGCAAAGTGCCGGCCCCTGATAACAGTAGCGATAATATCAGAGCAGAATTCTTAAGGAGCCTTGGCATTATCATATCAGTATGTTAAGAAATATATTCTGAGTTTTATTGGAGGATATTTGCACTCAATCAGCAGCCTGTCCAATGATGACGTGAAGTCATCGTCGGCCAATCCGGGCATCAATCCGTGATCATAATCGAAATATGCATCAGAAAGCTCATCATTGATAAATTTTGTGATATCATATGTATATCGTACTTCCTCTTCATATATATCATCCTGTTCCAATGTTGCAGTTAATGGATTTCCCTTGTCATCCAGAAGTATTGTATTAACCCTGTTCTCCCGGTCGGTATCATAAATATATAGATTTTCAGGCAATCTGAACAGGTCGTAACTTTCGTAAACAGGTTCAAGAACAAGCTCGGCTTTAAGGATTTTCCATCTTTGTACTGCAAGAATTTCCTGCAGAGTTGGAAACTGCAATTTAGGAATCAGACCTACCATCCCCTGTAAAAACCCATAGTTATCGGTCCGGGTTGAGGGCATAACATTACCTTCCGTCCTGATGTCATTCAATGGAGTATTGGTATGATCAAATTTCACATTATTAAACTGGTGATTCTCCTGACCCATAGAAAGAGTGATCTCTTTCAGTTCAGGTTCTTCTGCATCCTGATGGTAATAAATAATAAGCTTCAAATTGTCATCATCAGCAGTAAAACCAATTACTGACTTATTATCGGGAGATCCGGAAGTTATTACGAAACCTTTCAGATAATCGCTGAACAGTTCTGAATTGGAAAGGTTTTCATCGTTATCCCTGATCTTGTTAAATAAATCTTCGCCAAGTGTATTAACAGGAAGATGGACTGCTGTATCAGCAGATTCAGGTGCCGGATAAAAACTAACGCTGCCGATAACTTCAGGCGAGAAATCAAATGATGAGGTATTATATAGATAGCCTGAATAAGGTTCAATATTTTCAGTCAGCATATGAATGTCGAGTTTAAGCAGCGATGTGGTGTCACCGTAACTGTAACCGTTATACCTCAGGATAAAAGCGGCTGAATCGTATATTGCCTTATCTTCAATATCTTCAAAATCCTGATAACCCAGATCAAAGTAAGCTCCTACATTTACAGAACCGAAAATATCATCTCTGTAATTTCCGGCCAAAGCTATTTTTGTTGATGATGTTTTAAGTGAATCCAACAGAACTGTAGAAAGATTCACACTGAAAGTATCTATTACCTGTAACCTGGTCTGCGAATCTAAAAAATCCTCACCCATGGTAAATTCGTACTTTTTTGTACAGGAGGAAATAAAAATCAGTCCTGTAACAAAAATGATTGGAATTAATAAAAAAACCCTTGTAAATGAGAAGATTTGCTTACCTTCCTTACCCTCACCATTACCCTTCATCAATCTTTCAGTTTATGCAAATGAATACTAAAAGAGGATGGGAACAAAGCAAAATATACAAACACGGCAAAAGAGTAGACCTAATGGCATTTTGTAAAGATATTTCTAAAAGCCTTGTCAATAACCTTTGTTGCGACGCGGATTTGCTTAATTAATTAAGTTTTATCGATTATATATAGCTTCTTGTCTACAATTTCACGGCATATATCTACTAAGCTTTTTATTGAAGTTACCTTCAGATAGTTTTGTGTTTATTTTTACATAAAAATATAAAGCATGATATACAAAAATGTTGGTATTTGGATCAAAGTTTTAATTCTGCTTATTATAGTCCCATTCTTTAATTCATGTAACGGGGACGAAGAAGAAGTACTTATTGGCAACTGGGTAGAGTTATCTGACTTTGACGGCATACCCCGTACTGATGCTGTTGGCTTCACCATTGGTAACAAAGGCTATATCGGAACTGGGTATGACGGTGATAAAAGACAATCTGATTTCTGGGAATATGATGCTACAAAGAATTCATGGACCCAAAAAGCTAATTTTCCAGGAGTAGGAAGGGCCGACGCTGTTGGATTCGGAACTGATACAAAAGGTTATATTGGAACCGGATATGACGGAAAAAACAGGCTTAAGGATTTTTATGAATATGATCCGGCTTCAAATCAGTGGACACAGAAAGCTGACTTTGGCGGATCGGCGAGGCGCGGAGCTGTTGCGATGGTCATAAATAACAAAGGTTATGTCGGTACCGGCGATAGTGTGCTCTACTTTAAGGATTTCTGGGAATATGATCCGGCAACTGATGCCTGGAAGAAAATATCAAGTATCGGGGGGAGCAAACGCTATAAGGCAGGTTGTTTTGTTATCAGCGGAAAAGGTTACGTCGTTGGTGGTATTGATAACGGAGAATATCTGAATGATATATGGGTATATGATCCGGCAACAGATATCTGGACTAAGAAAAGAGACATTTCAGATACATCCGACGAGACATACGATGACAAGTACATAACAATAAAGGGCACCGGTAAAGTAGGATTCACAGTAAACGGCAAGGGGTATCTTGCAACCGGCGGCCAAACAACCGGAGTAGAAACCTGGGAATATGATCCCGGCACCGATCTCTGGAAAGAGAAATCAAATTTTGAAGGAACTATCAGGACGGATGCCGTCGGGTTTGCTATTGGAAGCAGAGGATACCTGACAACAGGAAAAAGTTCATCTTATTATTTTGATGATATCTGGGCTTTTGATCCTGCTGCCGAGTTCAATGAAAATGATTAACAAAAAAATCTTATTGATTTTTGCCCTCTTCCTGGTGATCGTTCTTCTTACTATCATTTTCACCAAAAGAGGGCATTTTTATGAGCTAGAATTGTATAAAAGTGAACAGGGCTGGGGTTATGATATAGTAAAGAATAATAAAACCTACATACATCAGCCTTATATGCCCGTGGTCGAAGGGCAGGTTCCTTTCAGCACCAGGCGAACAGCAAGAAAAACTGGAGAGCTCGTTGTTGAAAAAATCCGTAATCACGAATCACCGGTACTCACCCGGGAAGAACTGGAAGCTATAGTCGGGAATTAGATAATTCACCCCGAACGTGCCATCTATAGGTAAGACTGGTAAAATAGAACTTTTAAAGCATAAAAAGGATCAGAATTGTTTCTTTTTATAAATTTAGACCCAATTATTACCAGGACAACGCAGATAAAAAGTCAGGTCTGTTAAGTTATTTTTGCTATGTTTTCTTTGTAAATTATGAAAACCCCTGCATTAATATTCGTAATTATATATTCAAGCCTGAACTTTAGTCTTGCGATACCTCAGAATTATGAGATTAAAGGGAAAGTGACTGACCTGAATTCGGGTGAGGTTATGGCAGGTGTAAATATTACTGTTAAAGGCCAGGTATATGGTACAATTACTGGAAACGACGGGATTTTTGTGCTGAAAAGTCCGAAGTTGCCAGTTACATTATTGTTCTCTTATGTGGGTTATGTGAAAAAGGAAGTTGAGGTGAATGAAGCACAAGTTGACCTGGATATTAAAATGGAAGAACAGTATTTGCTCGGGCAGGAAGTCATTATTTCAGCTAGCCGTATTGAGGAAAATATCCTGAGGTCTCCTGTCAGCGTTGAAAAACTGAACCTTCGCGACCTGAAACAGATTTCAACAGCCAATTTTTACGATGGACTTTACCAGCTGAAAGGTGTTGATATGAATGTTCACGGTCTTACTTTCAGCCTGCCCAATACAAGGGGATTTAATGATTATACAAATTATCGGATGAATCAGATTATCGACGGTGTCGAAAATATTTCACCCGGATTGAGCTTTGCAGCAGGAAACATATTCGGATTACCACAGATCGACGTTAAGAGTCTTGAAATGGTTGTTGGAGCTTCTACTGCCCTTTATGGACCCGGTGGAATGAATGGTACTCTTGTCATGGAAAGTAAAAGTCCTTTCCAGTACCAGGGACTTACAATTGCATTACAGTCCGGCATAATGAATATCGCATCCGGGTCACTGGTGAGTCCAAGTCCCTTATTTGATCTTAATTTCAGGTATGCCAAAGCCTTCAGCAACAGGATGGCTTTTAAAATTACCGGATCATACCTTAGCGCCACAGATTGGCATGCAGATGATTTGAGAAATCGTTCTTACCTGGATGATCCATCAAAAACGCGTATTTCAGATCCCGGTTATGATGGTGTAAATATGTATGGCGATGAAACCCTTGTTTCCGTGAATCTCAAAGATGTTGCCCCTCAAATTATTAACGGAATTGCAGAATCTCAGGGAATATCGGAGGGCACTCCTGAATACGAAGCTCTCTACAATAAGGCAATTCAGTATTTCCCTGATCAGCTTATTACGCGAACGGGTTGGATCGAGAGCGACCTGGCTGATGACAAGACTGAGAACATGAGGTTTGCAGGGTCATTACATTATTTTATCAACGAGAGAACCGAAGCAATAGCCCAGACGGGCTATTCACAGGGAACAAGTGTTTATACAGCCCAGAACCGGTTTGCCGCACGGGAATTCAATATTCTTTCAGGTAAGCTTGAACTGAAAAATCCTAACTACAATTTAAGAGCTTACGGTGTGACAGAAAACTCAGGTCCATCATATGACATTGGCGGTGCCGCCCTTCGCCTTAACGAAGCATGGAAACCATCCGAACAATGGTTCTCTGATTATCTTAAAGCATATACACAAACTGCCCTTCTTACTGGAAATATGACTAATGCTCACCAGTTTGCAAGACTAGTATCAGATAACAGAGACTTGAATACAGGAGTTATATTCGATGCCTCAAAACCTGCTTTTCCTCTTAGCGGAACTGATGAATTTAACGACGATGATGGACAATATTACATCAAGCTCAATTGACAATGGTGGAGCCAGCGTGTATGACAACAGTAAATTGTATCAGGTTGAAGGTATGTATGATTTCACACACCTGATTCAATTCATGGAAATACAGGTTGGCCTTTCTGAACGTGTTTATTCGGTAAACAGCAATGGAACCGTTTTTTTTGATGAACCGGGAAATCCAATCATTATCAATCAATTTGGATCGTTTATACAGATCAATAAAAACCTGATAAACGATCGACTAAGGATTACAGGGGCGTTCAGGTTTGATAAAAACCAGTATTTTGAAGCTCAATATACACCCCGGTTCTCCATGATCTTTTTCTTGACAAAAACAAGGAACAAAGCATAAGAGGCACGGTACAGACTGCTTATCGCTTTCCGTCTATTTCGGATCAGTGGGTTGACATAAATGCAGGGATATTCAGGACAGTCGGGGGAATGCCGGATGTTCAGAACAAATATAACTTTAATACTATACCTCTTTATCCGATGTCCGGAAGAAATCCTGTAAAGGACAAGCCTGTAACAGAGAACGGCCCAATAGTGCTGCCCGGATTAAAACCTGAAAAAGTCGCCTCCATCGAATTAGGATACAAAGGATTATTTTTTGGGAAGAAGCTGTTTCTTGACACGTATGCTTATTATAACAAATATAAGGGCTTTGAGGCAGTGCAACTGCTTGCCCAGCTTGCCGAAGACGCAGGTACGGAAAATGATCTGCTATATCAGACCTATTTTACGACTGATGAGCCTGTTTCATCAATGGGATGGGCAGTTGGTATCGATTATATGACACCGGTAGGTATTCTGATCAAATCAAATATAGCCTTTAATAAACTTCTTGAAAGTATCGATTCCCCGGGAGTTGAATCAAGATTCAACTCACCTCCTTACAGGGCAAACATTTCTGTTGGTCATCATGAAATCATTCCCAATTTTGGTTTTAGCATTAATCTGCACTGGCAGGACAACTTTATATGGGAATCATCGTTCGGTTCAGGCAAAATTCCTGCATATACGAGTCTTGACGCTCAGGTCTCATACACATTCCCGGCAATTAAAACTGTCTTCAAGCTAGGAGGATCAAATATTCTGAACAACTACTATACAACCAGCTTTGGAAGTGCCCGGATAGGAGGACTTTACTATGTCAGCCTTGTATATGATAATATTCTGGGCAATGTAGCCCGCGAAAGATAAAAATCACCAATATAAGACCTGTTATTTTTTCGTGAACTTAATGGAGATATTTACAATAAAGACTGAAGGGGCAGTCGGGGTAAGTGTTAATGGAGCAATCAATCCTGCAATAACAGTACTTTGAAAAGGCACTGATGTTTTGCCCGAAATTCCGTTTGCATCAACAACAGCATCGGTAATTAACAGGCTGAATCCGATAGGCGGAATTGCGGTGGAATTAAGGTTCAGTGTTATTGAGGAAGCAGATACCTCCTCCCATGCTCCTGCATTTATTGCATTTGCCCCTTTGCAACTGAAATAAATGGAATTATCTTCCCTCAGTTCGATATAGGTATCAGAAGCGGGAGTACATGTTATCGATTTAAGCAATGCTGACTGAATTGCAGCTGTTATGTCGGTATTAGCCGGAATTGTATAATTTCCCAGCTCAACCGTTGGAAGTACTAGGTCTGCAGCCAGTTTTGCCTCATCGATGATGAAATCGCCGATAAATTGCGAAACTTCAGGGTCTTCATCATCCTTACATCCGAAAAGGGCCAAAAATGCAGCCATCAGGATAGTCAATCTGTACAAATTAACGACTTTCATACTTTTGCGTTTTTAAATTAACAACATTTAAAAATACCTGAAAACAAAGATACTGATTTTATACTTCATTTTGCAACTGCCTTTAATGGAGGAGAGAGTGGGTGTGAGTTCTGAGATTCTGATCATCAGACTGCACGACTGCACGACTGCATGACTGCACGGTAATTATTCATACAGCATATATTTTGCCCTGATCTTCCCAAATTTCTCCAATCCCTCCTTCCATGAGTACCTGATCTCTTCAGCGCTCATGCCTTTAAGAATCTGCTCCCGAAGGGTTGGACCTGAAGCCAGTACATCAAAATAGGGAATAAAGAAATTATCCTTGTCAGGATAAGCGTTGTATGCATTTATCACCCATTCAAGATTCAACTTTGGAGAGGGCACAATTTTTTCGGTGATTGCATTCCGCAGATCGACACCATAACATTTCACTCCAAGGAATGGAGGATTTTTAGCTCCCGGTACGCTTTCAGGAGTAAAACTGAACCCGGTGTCGGGAAGCTTTGGTGAACCGTAAACCTGGAAAGGAAAGGGAGTTCCTCTTCCCAGCGAAATGTTTGTGCCTTCAAAAAAACAGATTGACGGGTATAAATAAATTGAATTCTGATTCGGAAGATTCGGGGATGGCTTTACAGGAAGTTCATAAGCGGTTTTATGAGTGTAGTTTTTACACTTAATAACTGTAAGCCTGCATTTCACACCATTTCTCAGCCAACCTTCTCCGTTCAGCATCTGGGCATACTCGCCGATTGTCATGCCATGGACAACCGGTACAGGGTGCATGCCGACAAATGACCGGTACGCTGTATCAGCAATATTTCCATCGACATAGAATCCATTGGGATTAGGCCGGTCAAGGACAATGCATTCCACATTATTCTCAGCACATGCTTCAAGAACATAATGCAGAGTTGATCCATACGTGTAGAACCTGACCCCAACATCCTGGATGTCGAAAATTACAATATCGATGCCCTTAAGATTTTCCGGAGTCGGTTTAAGCTGACCTCCATAAAGGCTTATAATGGGAACTCCTGTTTGAGCATCTTTTCCGCCGGCTATCCGGTCGCCTGCGTCAGCCATATCCCTGAATCCATGTTCCGGGGCAAATATCGAACTAACATTAATACCCATGCTTAAAAGGGTGTCGACAAGATGTGTTTTGCCTGTCATTGATGTCTGATTTGCTACTATCGCAATCGATTTGCCTGCAATCAGATGCTTGTACTGGTCAATCTGGTAAGCTCCGGGGATGGGGATTTCTTTGGTTCCGGAACATTCTGTGGAAAAAACAATCAATATCAGAATTGAAATGGTGATAAATATTCTTTTCATTTTATGTTAAGTAATAAATGTAAATCTAATGTTTTTTCAAAGAAAGTCAAGTCTTTGTGGAACTCTGTGTAACCTCTGTGTCACTCTGTGTAACAATAAAGAAAATAAGAACTAACACAGAGAAGTCACAGATAGACACAGAGAATTTATTACTTTTGAACGATTATTTATTGAATGAACCTGCCCTATTTCATAGCTCAGAGGCTTATAAAAGGACGGCGTGAAGAGACCTCCTTTTCAAGGCCGGTAAATGTCATCGCAATTATCGGTATTGCAATGGGCCTGGCAGTCATGATATTAGCCGTCTCGATACTGACAGGATTCAAGCAGCAGATTAGGGACAAGATCGTGGGATTCGGATCAAATATCCAGATATTGAATTTTGATACAAACCTTTCGCTTGAAACAATTCCTGTCAGCGATTCAGTATCATTTATCCCTGAGATAAAACAAATGCCTGGTATCAGCCATATCCAGGTTTTCGCAACAAAAGCCGGAATTATCAGAACCGGGGATGCAATCCAGGGAGTTGTTCTGAAAGGGGTCGGCAGTGATTTTAACTGGAGATTCTTCGAAAGCAATATTGTTGACGGATCAGTTTTTACTGTCACCGATACCGGACGCTCAAATCAGGTGATCATATCAAAAAAAATATCTGATATGCTCAGGCTTAAGACAGGAGATTCCTTCGCAATGTATTTTGTGCAGGATCCGCCCAGAAGCCGCAAGTTTACGGTAAGCGGCATATATGAAACCAGCCTTGAGGAGTTTGACAAGATGTACGTTTACTGCGACATAGGCCATATAAAGCGACTGAACGGGTGGGAAGATGACCAGGTAAGCGGATTTGAAATATTCATTGATGATTTCGACAAACTCGACGAGATGACAAAGGCAGTCAGGGATGTTGTCGGGTACAGGCTCGTGGAAAATGAACCCCAGTTCAGAGTCACAAATATAAGACAAAGATATCCGCAGATTTTTGACTGGCTTAATTTTCAGGATTTGAATGTGATAATAATTATCACATTAATGCTTCTGGTTGCCGGTTTTAATATGATATCAGGATTGCTGATTCTTATACTCGAAAAAACAAACATGATCGGGATCTTTAAGGCTCTTGGTTCTGAAAACAGCACAATACGGAAAGTCTTCCTTTACCAGGCTGCATACCTGATTGGGAAAGGATTGCTGTGGGGAAACATTGTCGGCATAGGGCTGGCCTTGATTCAGCTTAAAACAGGACTCATCACCCTCGATCCGTCATCGTATTATATTAAAATGGTACCTGTGAATCTTGAGCTTTCGCATATACTTCTGCTTAATGCCGGAACAATGGCGGCAATTATCCTGATGCTCCTGATACCATCGCAGCTCATAAGCCGGATTGCTCCGGTGAAAGCCATTAAGTACGATTAGAAAGTCAGGCAGAATGTTGTACCCCTCCCGGGTACGGATATGACTTTAAGGTTCCCTCCATGCACTCTCATGATCTGACGGGATAAGCTCAGACCAATTCCCGACCCGTTCTGCCTTGTGGTAAAAAACGGCACAAATATCTCATCAAGGTTTTCCGGCGGGATACCCGGACCATTATCTGAAACACAGATCTCCGGATGAAGATCCTGGTTTGTGGCGGCACTTATCATTACTCTGCCTTCCTGAGTATTTTCAATCGCCTCCTGTGCATTTTTAACAAGATTGATCAAAACCTGGGAAATCAGATTCTGGTCGGCAAAAAGTTCAAGATCAGTATTATTTACAGAAAAAGACAACTCAGGTTTGCCACTTCTTCCCTCGGAATCATAAAGCGTTTTCACCCGGTTAAAAAGTTCTGATATCCTGAATAACTTTTTGTCCGGCACCGGAATGCGCGTAAGCTTCCTGTACGATTCGACAAACGACATAAGACCCTTTCCCTGGTCCTTAATAACATTTAATCCCTGAAGTGTTGTAGCTATCATTTTTGAGGTAATCTGATCAGGCAATACTGCTTTCCCTTCATTACTGTAGATATGAGTGAGGCTTTCTGAAAGCGATGTAATTGGCGTTATTGAATTCATAATTTCATGCATCAGGATGCGTATCAGCTTCATCCATGATTCCACCTCCTTCTCATCCAGTTCGTTCTTGATGTCATGGACTGACAGAATTACAAGCTCATCATTTTTAGTCCTGAATGAAGCGGCTTTAAGGGCAAGTTGAATTTCGCCCCTTTCGGTGTTTATCGGCACAAGCCGCCGTTCGGAAGGCTTTATGCTGCTTATTGCCTGAAACAATTTCCCGTCAACCCGTTCAATTTGCCTGATATGAGTAAGGACATCAGTCTCAAGGAGCTTTCTTGCAGTTGAATTGGAATGTAAAATGAAGCCTTTATTGTCAAATGTGATTATCCCTATAGCCAGATGTTCAATTAAAATACGGAAATATTCCTCCTGATTCCTGTTCTCAATCTTCAGTTTCTGTAACTGCTCATTGATCCTGTTCATATTCCTGTAGATCTCCTTTACCGTTTTGTTTTTCTCATCAACAGGAAAGAAAAGGTTGGAATCATCATTTCGGACTGAATCGAAGAAGTACCGGATCTTTTTATTGGTGACATTCAGGAATGATATCAGATTTGCCGTAAGTATTGCTATTGCCACAAAACATACAAGAGAGTACCTCAATGATCTGCCGGTTGCGATCAAATAGCCAGCGAGGACTGACAATGCTACCAGAATCAGGACTCTTACCAATAAATTAAGATAGAGATTTCTGCTTATCATCCTTTTTGTCTTTTTAACCTGTTGTACAGGGTCTGACGGGTAATTCCGAGCTGATCTGCCGCAGCAGTGAAGTTACCATTATTTTTTTCAAGAGCCTGCCGGATCATCTGGCTTTCCATTTCATCAAGAGTTATAAAAGAATTGTTGTTGAATGCCGTGAAAGGTGATTTAAGGGACAGATCGTCAGGTTTCAGAACTGAAGATTCACTTAAAATCACAGCTTTTTCTATTGTATGCTGAAGCTCGCGGATATTACCCGGCCATTCATAACTGAGAAGTTTATCGATCGCCTGCCGGTTGATCTTAATATCAGGCTTTTTATATTTGAATGTATATTTCTTAAGGAAGAACTCCGCAAGTATAATAATATCATTCCCTCTTTCCCTCAAAGGAGGAAGTTCAATCTGAATTGTATTAATCCTGTACAGAAGGTCTTCTCTGAAGAGTCCGTCTTTAACCATGCTTTCAATGTTCCTGTTGGTTGCACAGATCAGCCTGATATCAACGGCTATTTGCTGGTTTGATCCCAGGCGCGTAATCTGCCGGTTCTCAATTGCAGCCAGAAGCTTAGCCTGAAGATGAAAGGACAGATTTCCAATTTCATCAAGAAAAAGAGTTCCCTTATCGGCTGTTTCGAATTTTCCCTGCCGGTTTTCGCGAGCATCTGTAAACGAACCTTTTACATGCCCGAACAGCTCACTCTCGAACAGAGTCTCACTTAACGACCCGATATCAACACTTACCATGACTTCCCTGGCCCTGGCCGAGAGGCGGTGAATCTCCTGCGCAACAAGTTCCTTTCCTGTACCATTCTCACCCGTGATCAGAACATTTGCATCAGTTTTTGCAACCTTCCTTACAAGATTAAGCACCCTCATCAGTTCAGATGATGAACCCATGATGAATCTATGGTCACGGTTAATTTCCTTTTTTAATCCATTTTCTCTCTCTTTCAGGTCCTTAACCTCAATTCTGGAAAGGTTCAGCTCTAAAGCAAGACTGAGTGTGGCCAGGAGTTTCTCGTTATCCCATGGTTTAAGAACAAAATCAGATGCTCCAGCCTTCAATGCCCTCACTGCAGTGTCAATGTCTCCATAGGCGGTGATCATTACTACTGATATTTCGGGATTTGTTTCCTTGATCTTATTGAGCCAGAATATCCCCTCGTTGCCTGTATTTACTCCTGCACTGAAATTCATATCAAGGACTACAAGATTGTAATCCTTCTTTTTCAGTTCGGTCGGTATCAGATTGGGATTTGAAATTGAAGTGATCTCACCGAACACAGGAGTAAGAAGGATATCGAGTGCGCTGAGGATGCTTTTGTTATCATCTACTATAAGAATATTACCTTTTTGGGTCTGCATGTGTTTTAATATCAACAATCTTTATCGCTGCAACCTACTCCCTGACCATTTGTAATTCAAATTTACTTGATATAAAACTATTAAATAACATTACGTATAATATTTTTACAGTTATTCGTATAATATATTTACTATTTAAAATAAATGCAATATTTATAAACCTATTAACCAGCCATATACAATTGTGGCATTATAATGGCAGTAATAATTAATAATTAGTTTTTATCATGATAAACTCAAATTTTAAAACAGCAGTCAGAAGCATAATCCGCAATAATATTCATTCGGTTATAAGTATACTGGGTTTAGGTATTGGCTTGGGATGCATAATTTTATTGCTGGCATTGATACTTCATGAGACCTCATTTAACAGGTTTATTCCCGACCACAGTAATGTATTCAGGATAGTTCTTGGAAACTCGGGTGTCACTCATTATCCTTTAGCTGAAGAAATGAAAAGAGAATTTCCGGAGGTAAAGGATTTCTTCAGATTTTATCAGACAAATAACATTCAGCTACGCAATAATAGGAATGAGGTGGTGAGAGACCAAAATTTTGGATTTTCTGATCCGTCCATCTATAAAATTATTGGCATTAATCTGATATCCGGAGTGCCGGCCCTTGCCGTAAACGAAGTTGCAATCTCGGAAAAGAGTGCCATGAAATATTTCGGAACTCTTTCGCCACTGGGTGAAGTGATACCTGTTAAATTAAATGACAGTTTTCTGGACCTGGTTGTAACAGGCGTTTATAATGATTTCCCGTCGAGTTCGACACTTTACCCCGATTTTATTGCAAATATTGAATTATCAGAAAAGATGTTCAGCCAGTTTCAGCGATCATTAGGTATTTACGGGAATGACAGTTTATCCAGATTAGACTGGAGGTACAATGAATTTCTATCATTTGTGTTGCTTGACAAAAGTGCCGGGAAGCAGGCATTGTCAGGGAAAATGGAAAAATACAAGGATCTTATTAATAATGAAGCGATTAAGGATCTGAAATACTCTTTTCAGCCTGTAAGCGATATATATCTTAAATCCGGGGAAATCGGAGCCGTACCGTTTCTCAGGACCGGGAATGCGAATGAACTCAAGTATTATGAGGCTATATCACTTCTTATATTATTAATCTCTGTAATCAACTATATTCTTCTCACCCGGGCAGGGACTTCATTCAGGCTTCGTGAGTTTGGAACCAGGAAAGCATTCGGGGCATCGCGAAAAACTCTCCGAAACCAGATAATACTGGAATCGAACCTTGTTGCAATTCTGAGTCTGATACCTGCAACATTCATCATTGATTTAGGAGTAACCTTTATCAATAACTCACTAAATAAAACTCTTAGCAATGAGGTTTTCTATAGTCCCATAATATGGTTGCTTATCGTGCTGGTAATTATATTTACAGGTACAATATCAGGTCTGCTGATTGGCTATAATTTTTCAAGGATCCCGGCAATCCAGCTGCTTTCTGGAAAAAGCTCCATCAATTCCCGGCGCGGCAGATGGGCTTACTCCTTCCTTATATTTCATTTCAGTATATACATTATCCTTGTTGTAGGCACAATAACAGTATCCAAACAGATAAGATTCTCCCTCTCCGGATATAAAGGGATAAATCCACAGGACATCCTTGTCAGTGACCTGAATACTGATGAGCTCAGGAAGAGTTTCTCAGCTATTTGTGATGAAATTGAGAAGATACCCGGAGTTATCAGAACTGCTGGAGGATCGTATATTCCGCCTTTCGGAAACTACCTGCCGGTAAATTTAGCCACTCCCGAGGGTGAGAAGGTGAGATTTGACGGGTTGATAATGGGCGAAGGAATGACAGAATTACTTGGTATTGAAGTCAAAGAGGGGGAGTCATTCGGGGAACTGCACCCCAACAGCGGTGTACTGATAAATGAATCAAGTGCCTTAAAGCATAATCTCAAAGCGGGAGATCTCTTCCTCGGATTCAAAATAAGGGGAATTGTAAAAGATTTCAATGCCCATTCACTCCATACTTTAATAGAACCGATGGTTATTCTTCAGCAGAATCCCGACAGGATGGGACTGATCGCAATAAAAACGGACAGGACAAATGATGTGGCTATTATTAAGAAATTAAGGGAACTCTATAATCAGATTTCACCGGATGAGATCTTTGAAGTCAGGTATCTTACCGATCAGGTTACTGACTTTTACAGCCGGGAAAGGAATCACGCTAATATTATCGGAGCATTTTCCCTGCTGGCAACTGTGCTCTCTATGATGGGATTGTTCGGTATAGCTCTTATCAGCATTTCTAAAAGGACCAAAGAGGTAGGGATAAGAAAGGTTAACGGATCTTCTGTATTTGAAGTTCTGTACCTTCTTAATATAGATTTTATAAGATGGGTTATGATCGCTATTGTCGTTTCAGTTCCGTTATCACTATATATCATGACAGTCTGGCTTAAGCGTTTTGCATACAAAACAGAGCTCAGCTGGTGGATATTCGCTTTAGCAGGCATGTCAGCAATAATAATTGCTCTATTAACCGTCAGCTGGCAAAGTTTGAGGGCAGCCACGAGGAATCCTGTTGAGGCTCTCCGATACGAATAGTGAGGAGAGCCGATACAGCGGGCGAAGCTTCAGTTTTGAGGCTCCCCGGAATGAGTAATGGGAATAGCGGAGATCTTCGAAATCGAAACCTGTCCCGATGGAGCTTCCAGGACATAGAAAATATTTGAAGCAAAATAAATATTAATTTAAAATGAATCAGTTTTTCACATCCATAATCAGAAATGCTAAAAGAAATTCCCTCATTACCGCAATTAACCTCTGGGGATTGGTTTTAGGCTTTGTGTGCGTAATTTTCATAGCCCTCTGGACAAAAAATGAACTTAGCTATGACAGATTTCATAGAAACAGCAGAAATATTTATCGCGTTCACAGATTTTTCTATGATTCAAATGGCGCAGAGAACCTCCATTTACCTTATATAGCTCCTGTTATAGCCCCATTGCTAAAAAAAGAATTCCCCGAAATTCAAAATATCGCCAGAGTTTATTATATGGATATGGTTTTCTCATCGGCGGGCCAAAAAATGGTTGAAAACAATGTATGTTTGGCAGAACCTGATGTGTTAAAAATTTTTGATTTCGAAGGGTTACCTCTGGACAATAATCTACTCACTGATCCATTCACTACAATTATATCTGAGGATGCAGCTTATAAATATTTTCGCGAACTTGATGTTATCGGGAAAAACTTAGAATTTAAAGATGAAAAAGGGGAAAAATACGCGTTACAGATTACAGGTGTCTTTAAAAGATGGAAAGGAAACAGTCATTTTAATCCTGATTTCTTCATATCCTTCAATACTGCGGAATCATTTTTTGGTAAAGATGAATTAAAAGACTGGGGCAGCAATAATTATGAGACTTTTGCCCTGATTCCAAATTTACCATCCGGCTTTGATAATAAATTAGATCAGTTCATTGATAAGTATTTTGATTATGGCTCAAGTTCGACTAAAATCAGATTGGAAAGATTAACAGACATACATTTCAATTGGTATGGGAGCCGTTCATATATTTATATTTTAATATCAATCGCCCTGCTGATCCTGATTATAGGCAGTATTAACTATATGAATTTAAATGCTGCATTGTATTTCAAACGACTGAAGGAATTTAAAATTAAAAAGATAATCGGAGCTGAGCAGAAAAAATTGACATTACAATTACTGGTTGAATCGGTTTTGTTTTGTTTCGTTGCGTTGCTTGTTGCTATATATCTTGTTTCAATTATTTCAGATTTTATAAAAATTTCTGATAACTCTCTTGAATTTAAAATCAGAGAAAATATAACCCTGATAGTTGGATTTGTTGTTTTATCTATATTGACTGGAGTATTCTCAGGGATCTATCCTGTCCTTGTTTTATCATCGTTTAGACCAGGGGTAGCAGATACAGGAGAAAATTTTAAAATCCGAAAGACATTTTTTCGCAACGCTCTCGTGGTATTTCAGTTTATTGTTTCTATAGTATTGATTATCTCATTTTTATTAGTCTCCAGACAATTGAATTACATCAATAACAAAGATTTAGGTCTCGACAAAGAAAATATCATTGTGATACCGGCAACTCCGCTATTAATAGATAAACTTGATGCATTCAGGCAACAATTAACTCAAAATCCCAATATTTTAAATATTTCCGCATCGAAACGAGTACCATCCGACGGGCTCATGGATTCCAATGATGCAAATATAATTTCCGAAGGTGATGTTACTCCATTGGGCTTCAGATTAGCCAGTGTAAGGATTGACCAGCATTTTATTCCCACTTATAGAATTAATCTTGCCGCTGGCAGAAATTTTTATGAGAATATTTCTGCTGACTTTGGATATATTATTAATGAATCGGCAGTAAAAAAAATCGGCTGGAAAACCCCTGAAGAAGCAATCGGCAGGATAATAGAATATGGCGGCTGGAAAGGAAATGTAATCGGTGTTGTAAAAGATTTTAATTATGAATCGTTGCACAACCAGATAAGTCCGGTAATAATGTATTATGACCCATCTGATTTTGATCTTGTATCAATACGGGTTGCGCCATTCGAAATGAACCAGACACTTACTTTTATTGAAAAAACCTGGAATGTTTATAATGCTTCTGACTATCCTTTTTCCTTTGAATACTTAAATGATCGGTATAACAGACTTTATAAGTCAGAAGAAAAAATGAGAACAATATTCAGCTACTTTATGATAGTTGCTATTTCTATTGCAATACTTGGTATGATGGGTTTATCCGTATTTCTGATTGAACGCCGTACCAAAGAAATCGGTATCCGGAAAGTGAATGGGGCAAAGGTTTCCGAAATACTGAACATGCTTAACAAAGATTTCATAAAATGGGTTATTATTGCTTTTGCAATTGCCTTACCTGTTGCATGGTTTGGGATGCATAGGTGGCTTGAAAATTTTTCTTATAAAACAGAACTCAGCTGGTGGATATTTGCATTGGGTGGAATTATTGCACTTGGAATAGCGCTATTTACAGTGATTTTACAAAGCTGGAGGGCAGCAACAAGGAATCCGGTCGAGGCATTACGATACGAATAATCCACCCCAAACACCCGGAGGGAGCTTTAATTTTTCGGATAATATCAAGAATATGTCATGATATATTATTTAAAAATCACGATCAGAAATCTCATCAGGAATCCTGTGTCGGGATTTGTAATAATTGCAGGATTTGCATTCAGCCTGGCTGTCGCATTACTTCTTGCATCCTATGTTTTCAATGAAACAGAATATGATAAATCGTTCCCTGAGATCAACAGGATTTATCGGTTATGTGTGGAAAAGGGAATTACGACATTCAGAGGCGACAAGCTCCAGGAATTAAAAGTCAGGTACCCGGAAATAGAAATGATATGCCGGTACGATAACGGACCTATGGAAATTGTTCATGAAAAATCTCCTTATGCAATAACAAACCTTGTCAAAACCGACAATGACTTTTTCAGGATCTTTTCATTGAATATCATCGATGGCAATAGGGAAGAACCTCTTCCCGCGATTAACAGTCTGGCAATCAGCTCATCGCTTGCAAGAACAATTTTCGGTAATTCAGATCCCATCGGGAAAACGATAAACATCCAGCACAGGAAGGACTTTATCATCAGTGCGGTTTATGATGACCTTCCTGAGAATTCCAGCATTCAGGCACAGGCTGTCATTTCCTGGGAAAATGTGAATGTTCTCGGGGGAGAATTAAGAAGAGATATCTACTATTCACGGTATTTCTTCATGATAAACATGAAAAGCGATCCGGTAAGGCTTGAGAGATGATCACACAGGATTATTCGCAGGATCATTATATGAAGCAACCTTTTAAGCTGCTGCCATTTAAAAAATCCTACCTAAGTCCAATGACTAATAACGATACAAGCGAAACACTCCATGCTAACCTAATGTCAATATTACTTTTCAGCACAGTAACAATATTAATACTTTTCATATCGATTTTAAACTTTGTGATCCTGTTTACCTCCAGCCATCTGGGCCGGATAAAAGAGATTGGCATTAAGAAGGTGGCAGGTGCCGGGAGAAAAGAAATATTCTTACAAGTTGTTTTCGAAGCAATTACAGTAATTTTAATAGCATTTGCACTTGGAATATATTTATCATTTCTCCTGGAAGTTCCCTTCTCTTCGCTGATCCAAAAGGATTTTCCAGTTCTTACCGCACTGAGGTTTCCAAATATTCTGCTGGTCATTCCCGGAGTTCTTGCAGTTGCTCTTCTGGCAGGCTTTTATCCAGCCTTTATTGTTTCCAGGTTTAAACCGGCTTCATTATTCGGCCATACCGGAATAAAGGGGAAACTGCAGATGAAAAGCGGATTATCCGTATGTTCAGTATTTAATCTCAATAGTAATGATTGTTTCGCTGGTTGTCATGACCCGTCAGAACAATCTTTTAACCACCAAGGATCTGGGATTTACCAGGGAGCAGCTTGTCAATATTAAGGTTCCGTGGGAAATAAAGGATAAGCTTCCGGTAATCAAAGAAAAATTACTGAATAATCCCTATATAAAAGCATGTGCCGTTTCGCATGGTATCCCCGGACAGGTTGCTCTCTGGAACATGTGGAACGAACCCCGTGAGAAATACGGGTACGAAGGCAGTCTCCCGAGTTTTACCGTCGATCCCGACTTTTTCAAGGTTTATAATGCCGAATTCCTTCAGGGAAGAAGCTTTGAAGAAAGAGACTGGAAGAAATCGGTGATTATAAATGAATCGGCATTCAGGCTTACAGGATGGGAGTCAATTGAGGGTAAAGTATTAAGAGGAATTCCGACCCCCGAACAAGCATTCGGACGAGCAAATGCATCTGAAATAGAAAAAAACTCTCTTAATGTTGTTGGTGTGATTAAGGATATTAATGTTGAAAAACTTAACCAGCCTGTTTCTCCAACCGTATTTGAATGTTCAGATCATTTTGGGGTAAATTATTTGACCTGCCGTATTATGCCGGGTGATTATTCCGGGACTATAGATTATATCAAAAAAGTATGGAATGAAATGTGTCCGGAATTTCTTTTTGAATACCATTTCTATGATGAATGGCTTGACACACTTTACATATCCGAAATGCAGACGGCATTTATTATACGTGTATTTGCCATAATGTCAATTATTCTTTCCTGTCTGGGGACATTTGGTATTATCCATTTTATCTCGCGGCAAAAGATAAAAGAGATCGGTGTAAGAAAAGTACATGGAGCAAAAATCACGGATATAATACGAATTCTCAACTGGAGTATTTTAAGGTGGATCATGATTGCATATATTATAGCAGTTCCGCTCTCTTATTTTATTATGAAAAAGTATCTGGAGGGTTTTGCCTATAAAACCACACTTAGCTGGTGGATTTTTGCACTTGCAGGAGTAATAGCGATGGGAATAGCCTTATTAACTGTAAGCTGGCAGAGCTGGAGGGCAGCAACAAGGAATCCGGTAGAGGCATTGAGGTATGAGTGAAAACCCCCTCTCCCTTCGGGATCTCCCCCAAGGGGGGAGAAGAAATCCAGTACATATTACTGGATTTCAACCCCCCTTCAGGGGGGCAGGGGGGCGCTACGAGAAGGAGGCATTTAAAGGGGGTACTTTATCAACTAGAATGCCGGGGGTAAAAAGAATATAATTTAAATACAATAATGATACGTTATTTTTCATGCAACTAATCCAGATTTTCAGAAGCCTTCTAAGAGACCGGTTAAATACACTGGTCATAATAACCAGTCTTGCAGTTGGAATTGCCTGTATTAATCTCATCTTTTTATTCCTTAACCGGGAGCTGAGCACTGACGGTTTTCATAAATATAAAGACCAGATCTATGCACTGAAATGTGATGATCCATGGATCCCCGGCGCTAAAATGTATCATTGCAAGTCCGGATCTGCCGAGTACATGAAAGCCAATATAGCCCAGGTCGAAGATTTTTGTCGCTATAATAATTCAAATTCCCTGAAAATAGTTGTTAATAACGAGGAATACTTTGACCATCCTCAAATTATCGGAGCATCAGAAAATTTCTTCAGGTTTTTTTCATATAAGCTTTTAACCAATAATCCCGGAACAGCCCTGGAAGCAGCCAACAGCCTTGTCATTTCAGCTGATCTGGCTGATAAATATTTCGGTAAAGACGATCCTGTGGGAAAGATAATCACTCTGGTTAACCGAAATAAAACCGACCAGATGACAGTAACAGGGATTTTTGAAAAACCTGTTGATAATACCCAGATAAACTTCGATATGGTTCGCCTGATAGGGGATATCGACAGCCGCTGTTATGTAAGATTAGTAAAAGACACTGATCCGAAAGAACTGGAAAAATTATTTTCAGAGAAAAAAGAGACTATCCCTGTTATAAATACCGGGACTTCCGGTCCGACATATTACCTGGAACCGCTTCAGAAGGCATATTTCGATACATCGCGGGGATTGGTTGTTGAAAACAACCGTGACAAGAGAGATCTGTGGATTGCTATCATTATTGGATTGATGATAATCGGGATCGCCATCTTCAATTATCTGGGAGTCCTTTCAAACAAGTTTCTCGGAAAGGTAAAAGAGTATTATTTACGACGGATCAATGGCAGCACCCTCACGGATCTTATTGCCCGTTTCATGCTGGAAAATTCAATCATTGTAGCGATATCTTTCCTCATTGGTTTGTTTCTGATGCTGGATGCATTACCATTTTTCAACACTCTGATAAACAGTAATATCACTAATTCATTTATCTGGCAGCCCCGACAGGTAGCAATCCTGACCGGAGTCCTTGTTTTTGTATTGCTGATAACATTACTTTTTGGTACTTATCTGATCCGATCGAACCTAAATATAAATCTGTTGAAAACAGATCAGGATCAAACGGTCAGAATTATTCAGATCCCTCTCTTTAATATATTCCAGTTAGCCAGTTCCATTGCACTTATCATATGCTCTTTAATCATCATCAGACAAATGAATTTCATTACTCAGAAACCTATTGGTATGAATAAGGATGTCATTGAGATAAGAATCCCCCCACAGTATAAGGACAAGGCAGGAGCATTCAAAGATGAGTTATTGAAAACAATCTCAGTAAATAATGTTTCTGTTGTCGGGGCCTCTCCTCTTCTCGAACATTTCATGGTCTTGCTTAAATATCAGCAGGATGGAGTGGAAAAAGAATATTCTCTGTCAGGCTTCAGCGGTGATGAAAATTATCTCGATGTACTTGGAATAGAGCTTATTGACGGTACAGGATTTTCTGAAACCCTTTCCGCAAATTCAAAAAAATGCCTCATTAACCAATCTTTTGCAAGGTTTTTTCCGGATCAGGATCTGATTGGAAAAGGAATTCCGGGGATGGAAGATATGATCGTGACAGGAATTGTTAAAGATTTTCACTATTCCGATTTGAAATTAAAAGTTGAACCGGCATTAATTTCATTTGATAACAAAGGCTGGCATCTTCTGGTTAAACCTTCATATAATCAGGTACAGGCAGCAAGGAGTGCCATTTCAGACATCTGGCAAAGACTAATCCCCGATTACCCTTTAGATATTGAATCAGTCGGCGACCGCTTTGAATGGTATCACAGGGGAAATGTAAACTTTAAAAGGTTGATCGTATCATGTTCACTTATAAGTCTTTTCCTTTCGATGATAGGGATGTTTGCCATCTCATACCAGAAAACCCATTCCCGGACAAAAGAGATAGGTATCCGCAAAATTAACGGAGCAAATATCACTGAAATACTGGTATTGATAAACAAAGACTTCATCAGATGGACGGTAATTGCCTTTATCATAGCTGTTCCGATTGCCTGGTATGCGATGCACATATGGCTTGAGAATTATTCATACAGGACTGACGTGAAATGGTGGATCTTTGCTCTTTCAGGGATAATTGTCCTGGCTATTTCATTGCTTACAGTCAGCTGGCAGAGCTGGAGGGTGGCAATGAGGAATCCGGTTGAGGCTCTCAGATATGAATAACAAAATATTGAATTAACAGATTATAAACAGATGAAATGATTTTAATCAATTTAAAATTAGCCCTCAGGAACCTGGTTAAAAACAAGCTCTACTCCTTTCTGATAATAGGTGGCTTTGCAATAGGGTTCTCAGCCTGCATTTTGATAGGGCTTTTTTATCATACAGAGACCACAGTAAATGAGGGTTTTGCATATCATAAACAGATATACAGGTTATACGATGTGAAAAAAAACCGGTGCAACCTTAATTGGGACCTTTACCCGGTACTGATTTCAGATTATGCAGCAGTAGAGGATGCCTGTCCTCTTGATTATAACATAAGTGATCAAATGACAATAAAAGATGAACAGACAAATATCTCTGCTGAATTCACTCATTTGCTAGCTACAACTGAAAATTTCTTTGCGATCTTTTCTGTTGAGCTTGTCGAAAGCCTTTCTAGTAAACCATTCGATGGAAAAGAATCAGTGGCGATTTCTGCTACACTTTCAGAATCATTGTTCGGGGATCAAACCCCGATCGGGAAAAAAGTCAATATTGGAAATTATTTCTTTGGAACCGTCACATCAGTCTTTAAGGAACTGCCGGTCAATTCAAGTTTCAGCGCTGATATAATAATAAACAGTGCAAATAAGAAATTCCGTATGTCGACAACCAATATAAATGGTATGACATACAATCCCACAAATCTTTTTATTAAAGTCAGGGAAGGAACTCTAATCGGTGATTTTTCTAATGAGTTGAACAGATCGGAAAATTTAAAGGCATTGGATATCGACAGCCTGGCTCTGCAGGGCCTTGATGAAATTTATTTATCTGAGCTGACAGTTAAAAGCAGACACGCCAAAGGAAATCCGGTTCTGTTGAAGATTTTTCTTGCAATTGCGTTGCTGATTCTGATTCTTTCAAGTATAAATTACCTAAACTACTCTGTGTCGGTTCAATATGCCAAATTAAGGGCGACAGGTATAAAAAAGACCTTCGGTGCAGGATGGAAAGAATTGGTGAACTATGCTCTTGTCGAAGTAACTCTCGGAATTTTGATCTCACTGGTACTTGCACTTGCAATTACAGACTTCGCAATACCTTATTCAACAAGCCTGTTCGGAAAAGCAATGCACATAGGATGGCCCGACCTGCTAGCAGTTGCCCCATTTATTCTGGTCGTCCTGATTATAGTGATACTTATCAACAGTCTAGCTCCGATATACATCCTTTCAAGGTTCAATATTACTGAGTGCCTTTCAGGTTTTAAGGGAAAGAAAAACAGTAAACAAATCTGGAAACAGACATTGCTTACATTCCAGCTAACAGTATCAATAGCTCTTATAACAGTGGTAATGATAATTTTCAGGCAACTTCATTTTGTTAAACATTCCGATCCCGGGTTTAACCAGGAACAGTTGTTAAGGATAGATCTTCCTTACAGGTACCAGCAGACCGATGCACTGAGGCTGGAACTCAGGAACCTCTCATTTGTGAAGAGTACCTCTTTGAGCAGTGGGTGCCCGGGAATGATCAATCACAGAATGGACAGTGATTTTGAGGGAAAATCGATTACCTTCAATTGTATTTATGTTGGCGATAATTATACGAATACGATGGAAATGGAATTACTTGAAGGTCGTGATTTCCTTGAAGGAGATCTGAATAAGTCATGTCTGATTAATGAAGAGGCATTCAAACAATATGGTTGGGAAAGCCTTGAAGGGAAGAGATTTAATAATGGCCAGGAGGGGGGCTACGAAGTAATAGGGAAAATTAAAAACTTTAAATTCGAATCATACCATAATGCTGTTGAACCTCTGGCACTTCTCTTTTCCGGAGCCGATTTCTCGAATGTGCTTTCAGTAAGGCTTTCATCAGGTAATACCGGGCAGCAGATTGATCAGATCAATAAAGTTTGGAAAGCACTTTCGCCTTATGAACCATTCAGTTTTATGTTTTATGATGATTTTTTTCAGTCAATGTATGAGAAGGAAGAAAAGCTTGCAAGTTCAATAACCTTCTTTTCGCTTCTTGCAATAGCCCTGACCTGTATGGGCATCCTTGGGCAGATATTTATGATCTGTCTAAGCAGGGTTAAGGAAATAGGCGTCCGTAAAATTAACGGGGCAAAGATCTCCGGGATTATCTATATGCTGAATCGTGATTTTATAATATGGTTTGGTATTGCAGTTATAATCGCCAGCCCTGTATCATTTTTTATAGGGAAGAAATGGCTCGCGAATTTTGCATATACGACCTCCCTTAGTTGGTGGATTTTTGCTCTTGCAGGAGTGGTTGCACTTATAATAATATTTGTGACTGTCAGCTGGCAGAGCTGGAGGGCAGCAACGAGGAATCCGGTAGAAGCTCTCAGATATGAATAATCTGTTTAAATCGATAATCCGCAATTTCACCCGCAACCCTGTAACCCACGTTATCAATTTGCTGGGATTGGCAATAAGTCTGACCCTGGTGATTTTTTTGTCGGCTTTTTGTTACAGTGAACTTACAACTGATAATTTTCATGAGAACGGTGACAATGTATTTTTATATCTTCCCTCAGATGATCGGATTTATACACCCGGAGTTCTCAAGGATAATATCGACATAAAAGTTCCGGGAGTCGAATCAACTGTCAGGATCGCCGGCACATGGGAAGCTCCGGTATTTCAGGCAGAAAACAGAGAGCCTTTAACTTCTGATCTATTATTTGCCGACAAAGATTTTTTTAAACTTTTTACTTACAAAGTTATCGAAGGAGATCCTGAAGCTGCTCTGGAAGAACCCATGACTATAGTTCTAACGGAAACCTTAGCCTATAAGCTTTTCGGGCGGGAAAAGGCCGTTGGAAAAATCTTAAAGCTAAACAACAACAAAGAGCTCACTGTAAAGGCAATAATAGCAGAACCTGATGCCAATTCATGTCTTTCGTTCAGCTCAGTTTCCTCATTGATCACCCAGAAGATCGTTCAGGGTGAAGGCGGGGAATTCACAGAATGGGGATGGTGTGATTTCCAGACCTTTCTTCTTTTAAATAAGGAGTCCGATCCTGTAAGAACGGGAAAGACTATTCTGGGTATAATCCCGATAGATTTCCAAAAAGAGTATGAATCCGCAAAACTGATCCCATTGAATAAGGTCTACTTTTCAAAATTCATGCTTTATGGAAATGATTACCTGGTAAGCGGTGATAAAAGGAAAGTTATGATACTTGTAATGGTAGCTGTGCTTGTACTGATAATTGCCCTGGTCAACTTCATAAATATATCATCCTCGCAATGGCTGGAAAAAATCAAACAAACCGGCGTCAGGAAGGTTATAGGTGCCAGGCAGGCAGGGATACTTTTCTATGTTCTGTTTGAATCATTTGTTTTCTTTCTTGCTGCTCTGCTTATTGCATTCTATGTTGTGAATATGATCAATCCATTTATATTCAGATATACAGGGATATATTATAATCCGGAATTAACTTCTTCTCCTTACTTTATCATAGCATCACTGGCAGGTATCATCATTTTAAGCTCTATTTTTAGTATAGTTCCGGCTTTGAAGATATCTTACTCAAAAGCCATTGATAATCTGAAAAATACAATAAAGCCCGAAAAATCAAATTTCTCTTATCGTGGTGTTCTTGTTATTGTCCAGTTCACAATAGCCATTGTATTGATTGCATTTACTGTACTGGTTCAAAAACAGGTCAGGTTCGGGAGAACAAACCCGGGTTTGAATCAGGAAAATATTATCGGGATAGAACTAACTCCCCAGCTGAACGAGAAGAAAGATGTTCTCAAAGAGCTACTGATGAAGAATCCTGCTGTGGGTGGTGTTTCCTATACCCAGTTCTACCCTGGTAAGGATATTTCACAATGGAGTGTCGGATTGGATATGGACGGGGAAAAGAAAAAGCTGAATTTTGACACATTCAGCGCTGATGCCGCATTTTTTGGAATTACAGGCTTACAGTTGATTTCTGGTCGATTTTATACTGACGATTTTCCCCTGGATAAAGAAAAAGTTTTGGTCAACGAAACATTTGTCCGGGAGCATAATATCACCAATCCTTTGGGTATAAGATTTCAAATGGGAAAACGTACTTTTGAAATCATCGGGGTTATAAAAGATTTCCATTTCCAGTCTGTGAGTCAGCCTATAGTCCCTCTTGTTATCAGGAATGAATCATATGCCTCATATTGTCTGGTAAACCTCAGAACAGCCAATTTTGGATTGTTAAGCAGCGTGATTAAGGATATGAAAGATGTTGTTTCACAGCTTTCACCCTCTTTCCCGGTTGAAATAAGCTTTTTTGACCAGGCAGTCGCGAACATGTATCTGTCGGAACTCCGGTTTCAAAGAACCTTTTCCCTGTTTGCAGGATGCGCTATTATCATATGCTGCCTTGGAATTTTTACAATGTCTCTTTTTTCCTGTCAGCGGCGAACAAAGGAAATCGGAATCCGAAAAATAAATGGTGCCGGATCGGCAGAGGTGATGGCCCTGCTAAACAAAGATCTGGTAATACTGGTAATTATTGCCTTCGTCATTGCCACACCTGTTGCATGGTATTCAATGCATAAATGGCTGCAGGGCTTTGCATACAGAACAGAAATCAGCTGGTGGATCTTTGCTCTGGCCGGATTGCTGGCACTTGGTATTGCGTTGCTGACAGTCAGCTGGCAAAGCTGGAGGGCAGCAACAAGGAATCCTGTTGAGGCACTCAGGTATGAGTGAGAACCCCCTCTCCCTTCGGGATCTCCCCCAAGGGGGGAGAAGAAATCCAGTACATATTACTGGATTTCAACCCCCCTTTAGGGGGGCAGGGGGGCGCTACGAGAAGGAGGCATTAAAAGGGGGTTCTTTATCAGGTAGAATGTCGGGGAGCAATCTGAGAAGGCATGGATTTAGAGGGTGAAGATCTGTTTTGATCCATGAATGAAAACATTTACTTAAATTTATAGGTAAAAAGAATATCATGATAAAAAGCTATCTGATCCTTACATTAAGAAATCTCAAGTCAAACAAAGGATATTTCATCATCAATCTTTTAGGATTGACTATCGGGATAACCGCTTTTATTCTGATTATGTTATGGATAAAAGCAGAAACTTCGTATGATAAGTTTCACAAGAATGCGAATAACATTTACAGGGTAGATTATCTCCTGTATGAAGAAGGAATTCTGGAACAGCATTCTGCATCAGGATCAGGTGCCGTTGGAAAAGAAATAAAAAACGCTTTTCCTGAGGTTACAAAATATACGAGGTTTTCCCGTACAGAAAGTCTTGTAAAATATGGAGACAAAACCTTCAAAGAGAAAAGCATCCTGTACGCACAATCATCTTTTTTTGATCTGTTTTCTTTTCCACTCTTAATGGGGAAAGCAGATACCAGCATTCTTGCAATTAATCATGCCGTTATCACAGAGGAAACAGCCAGAAAATATTTCGGTGATGAAAATCCGATTGGGAAAATGATAACTATTGACGGAGTCAGCGATTTTGAAGTCGCGGGAGTTGTCAAATCAATTCCTGAAAACTCTCATTGCAAATTTGATATTTTACTCTCGTATGAAAACCTGATAAAGAACTCGAGATCATGGGATAATTCGTGGGTAAGCGAAAGGGTTTATTCTTATATTCTTCTGACACCCGGTGCGGATGCCAAAGCATTGCAGGCAAAGTTGCCACAACTGCCTGAAACCTTTATCGGAGAGTTCATGAAGGAAGCATTCTTCCTGCTGGAATTCAGATTAGTCAGGCTTACTGATATTCATTTACATTCATCGGTCAGTAACGAACTGGAGGTCAATGGCAATTACCGCAATGTGGTATCTCTGGGCATCATTGCCTGCCTTGTATTGTTGATTGCATTTATTAATTATATCAATCTGGCAACCTCGCGTTCAATAGAAAGAGCTCATGAAGTTGGTGTCCGCAAAATATCAGGCGCATTGCAAAAAGACCTGATTTTCCAGTTTTTAACAGAATCTGCATATATTGAACCTGGTTGCATTGATAATAAGTCTTTCCGGTGTCCTTCTGTTACTTCCTTTTTTCAAACAGGTTATGCAAAGTCCACTCCGGATCGACTACTTAGTTGTTATTCTGCTCTTTCTGTTTCTGCTGGTATCAGGATCTTTGCTCACCGGATTGCTGCCTGCAATATATATTTCACGATTTGCTCCAGGCCTTGTTTTAAAAGGGAAAAAACCAACCGGGTCCAAATGGATAATCGGGCTTAAAAATACTCTTGGTTGTTTTCCAGTTCACCATATCTGTTATTCTGATTATCTGCACTATCACTATTTTCCGTCAGGTTAATTTCATGCGCCATCACGACCTCGGTTTTAATATGGAAGGATTAGTGGTAATTGATGGCCCGCGAATCCTCAGGGCAAATACATTTGAATCGTACATGAACAGTCTCGAATCATTCAAAAATGAAATAACAGCCCTGTCCGGTGTCAGCAGTATAACAGCCTCCTCTAATGTTCCCGGGACAGAAATTAAAAACTCGCGTGTTTTCGGGATCCCTGTGGAAGGACGCAACACTGAAAAAAGGATTGATGTTTACTATGCTGATAATATGTTTTTTAACACTTATGGCCTGACTCTGCTTGCCGGTGATAATTTTGCACCTGGCATTGAGGAGGATTTCAATAAAATAATTTTAAATGAATCGGCGCTTACCTATTACGGATTTAAAGATGCTGTGAGCACCGTCGGAAAGATTTTGAGATCAGGCAAACAGGAAGTTATTATAAAGGCTGTTATCAATGATTTTAATCAGCAATCATTGAAAGAATTGCCAACTCCTATCGCATTTTTCAATCAGCCGGCAAATATATTCTATACAATTAAAGCCAATATAAAAGGAATAAATGAAATTATACCTAACATTGAGAAGGCTTGGAATGCGCATTATCCGGGTAATCCTTTCAATTATTTTTTCCTTACCGATTTTTATAATGAACAATACAGGGCTGACCAGCGTTTCAGCGGATTATTTCTTGCAAGTTCAATACTGGCAATAATCATTGCGTGCCTCGGTTTATCTGGTTTATCAGCTTATGCAATTTCGAGACGCACCAAAGAGATCGGAATCCGCAAGACAAATGGTGCCAGGATCAGCCAGGTACTGGTATTATTAAATAAAGACTTCGTGAAATGGGTCGTGGTTGCAATTGTTATTGCTTCTCCCGTTGCCTGGATTATAATGAATAAGTGGTTGCAGAATTATGCATACAGGATAGAGATAAGCTGGTGGATTTTTGTACTCTCAGGAGTAATTGCAGCAGGTATTGCCTTAATTACAGTCAGCTTGCAAAGCTGGAGGGCAGCAACAAGGAATCCGGTGGAGGCACTCAGATATGAATAAGAACCCCCTCTCCCTTCGGGATCTCCCCCAAGGGGGAGAAAATCCAGGAAATATTACTGGATTTCATTTCCCCCCTTGGGGGGAATTAAAGGGGGTTAGTTAATCTGGTTGAAGCTGCCACGCGGCATATATGAAACAGGCTTATCGTTTTCAGGAATTATATTCTTGTAATGCTCATACCTGTCAAGAATCTCATTGACAAAAGCAATTGATTCCTTTCCCCTGAAATAACCGTTCTTAACCACAGCATCGTTATAATACTCTGGCTCCGATTTCTTCTGCAACCATACCGCAACATTATCCTCCCATATTAAAGGATCCCTGCCATTTTTTTCTGCAAGTTTCATCGCATCAAGAATATGGCCCGGACCGGCATTATAAGATGCCAGTATAAAGCGGGTCCTTTCATTTTCGTCCGGTATTTTCGGATCAAAAATGGAATGGAGCCAGTCGATATATTTTGCACCGGCTTTTATATTATTCCGTGGTGAGGAAGTATATATCTATCCCGAAGTGTTTTCCAGTCTCAGGCATAATCTGCATAAGTCCGTACGCTCCCACAGGTGATTCAACGTCAGGCATGAATCTTGATTCCTGGTAAATCAGGGAAGCAAGGAGCCGCCAGTCCCAGTTTATGCTCTCGCTGTATGTTTTGATCAGATCATCCCACTGTGATACTTTTCCGGTATTCAGAGCATAATAATCGCTCTTTACAATCGTGCTGGAACGCGAGTTTTTAAAATATTTTGCATAAAGAAGTGCAAATGCCTGTGTCTTTTTGAAGTTGCTGATCCATTGATCGAGCTCTTTCTGAAGCTGAACCGAATGAGTTTTTCTGATTCCCCAGGCTATATTCTGAGAAAAGCTGACTGGCGTTTTAACGTCTATATCAGGATAATAGGTGGAATTTACAACTGCAATATTCTCATCACAAACCGCAAAATCAATTTCTCCGTCATCAACCAGTTGAATAAGTGTCTCAGATTCAAATGGCACTTCTATAACTGTTATTGGTTCCCCGATCTCTTCTGCCATTGCATAAAGCCGCTCAGCATGCGACGATCCCTTCTGGACATAAATGACTCTTTTCTGCCAGGTCGGTCTGATTCCGAAGTAAGTTGCTTTCAACGATTGAAGACGACATAGTCCTCCATTTGTGCGGCTTCCGTTGTACAAGTACCTGCCGGGTACTGTCAATAGGTTCAGTAAATTGAATCTCTTTCTTTCTTGAAGCATTGACTGTCAATCCCATTGCCAGAAGATCGGCCTGGCCTGTATGAAGCATATCGAAAGCATCATCGAGATGATTCTCTGTGGTTATCTCAAGATCAACTCCGATATGATCTGAAAAAGCCTTCAGAAGCTCATAATGGAATCCCATGGTTCGCCCTTGTATATAAAATAACTTGTCGAGTTAAAATCAGTAACAACGTTCAGCCTGCCTCTTGCCCTTATTGAATCCAGATCAAAAGCTACTATATCTTTTTTGTGTATTTCAGGGTGATTATCGGAACAGGACAGAATTATTGCGACCGATATTAATATCAGAATAAATAGTTTTTTTATCAAATAGTCTCCTTTTGTTAAACTAATTCTTTTAATTGAAAGGACAAAGATACGTAAAATTTTCAATTATAAAAAGTCCAGGCCAGCCCATACCTGAACATCCTGACATTCATTGGGTAAGTGGGGACCATGTAATAGTCATATCCCATGAGTCCGGAGTTGACATGATCGAACATAAGAAAGATCCGTGTCCTTTTGAGTTTGAGATTCAGAAATACATTTATAAAGGGATAATTGCCGGTCTCGACCTGGTCCTGATTGTAAAACCTACCGGTCGATGGCATATAGGAATAAGCATGGTATAAGGTATGATACAGAACCTCAGCTCCTATCTGCATGTTTAACTGGCCATTTGTTTTTCTGAAATTGAAGAGATGTTCGAAATAGCCTGCTGTCTTTGTTGTAAAAAGCGGAAGGTCAAGCACTTCAGTATTACTGCTTTGCTGCACAAGCAGGTCGGCAGAAAGATGAAACTTCCAGGCTCTGAAATCTTTTCTCGCATAGAGAGATGCAACCGAAAGTCCCCCCGTATGCTGCGCAGGCAATGCCAGGGTATCGAAACCAGTATAATTATCTATTATTGCATAATTAAACCTCACACTGCATTCCGTGCCGGATAAGAGAAGGTTGTCCCGAGGTCAATCCTGAATTCCTTGTTAATATTATTATGCCATTCAAAATGATTGCTTCCCCATTGCTCATACCAGAATGATGGCTGCCTGTTTGCTATTGATCCATTTATGTTCCAGGAAGCAAGTCCCTTTTTCCAGCCGAATGATTTTGAAATTACCCCGTTAATATTAAAATCACCTGCCCTGTAACCGGTCAGGAAAAGTTCCCCTGTTGCAATCCAGCGGAATTTATCACCGATATCACTGTACAATTTGCCTGTCAGAACGTTATTGCTGTTTTTGCCAGACTGACGTATCAGCCTGAAGAGTATCATGTGTCGGCACTATCTGGCTGTATTTGAATATCTCATTCCTGATTCCTACACCTCCTCCAAGCCTGAATTTTCGTGTTTCATCCGTTGCAAAATCAAATCTTATTGTGTTCTTGATGCTCCTGGCATAAAGGGAGTCAAATGTGAAATCCTTATTTATGTAAATTGAATCATAAAATCCTGATTCAGGTGAATCATCAGAGTATGTCCGCTTGTTTCCGTCGAGAACTAAAATATGTGAAAAAGTACCGCTTAACCTGAAGGTATTTCTGCAACTGCAGCTGTACTGTCGGTTACCGGACGAGGTTTTCTTACCTACGGTATACCGCTGCACCAGAAGCAGATTCTTGTTTTTTAGTATGCTTTTTGCTTTATTCAATCCTCCCAGATTTACAGCAACAGTTCGAGTATCGAAGTTTTCAAGCTGACTTTCATCCTGAATGCCGCCGTTTTCAAATGAGGTCAGGTTATTTATCCCGGTTGCAAAATAGTATTTGTACTTTTCTCCGGTATATGAACTGTAAAATGTGAAATTTTTGTCGTCGGCTCTCTGATAGGGGTATTGCCCAAGGTTGTAAACTATATCATAAACAAGACCGAAGTTAAGGTACCGGTTAACATTCTGGGAATGCCTGACCCTGAAGGTCTGGTCAGCAATATCACGCGGTCCGCCATATGTCCAGACAACCTCTGTAAATGGCACCTGAGTATTCATAAAAACGTACTTTTCAGGCTGATACATCAGGGGATAATAATTACTGAAAAGGTACTTATCAGGATCCGTAACCCTGTCGAAAAAGTTTATCTGGTAGAATGGCAATCCATAGCTGCCAAGGGTGGCATTAAGCGGAGAATATTTATCAGCCAGCCTGTACTGGTTAAAAAGCGAAAAAACAGTATCGAAGGGGATAGTGACTTCTTCAGTGAAATCGGAAGAGAGATTCCACTGTTCAGAATTTTTGGTTTTATAGTATCCTGATCTGTGCAGCTAGAACTGATGAAAGAGCCAAGAATCAGTAATATCGCAATATTTCGCCTCATCAGCGGCAAATATAGGAATTATGCAGATTTATTATAAAACTGGATGGGGCGTTGCATGTATAAATTGTAAGGGCGTTGCATGCAACGCCCCTACAATATAAATTCAATATTATTCCTAATCAACGTTATCGTTGAGGTATGCATTATTCTCCCTCAGAACCGGTTCCTCACCATCGCCCGATGACAAAGTGAATTTTGAAACCTTGCTGTCATTCTCCTTCTCTTTTGGTCCAAGCGACATATTTCTTCTTACATATGCCGGAACATCTTCAAAGGTTTCAATATTATCCTTTATGATCTTGTTTGAGAGGCCTTCCTTCTTGAAGAAGTTCTGCATGTGTTTCACCTTCTGAAGGGTTGTCTCACGGTTCTCCTTTTCATCAATATCATCCTTCTGCTTCCTTCCCCTTAGTTCTGTCAGCTCACCGGCATTCTCCAGATTGAAATCAAGCTCGCCCTGGATTTCATCATCAATAGTTGAGATTACCGAATTTGATGATTTCTGGTGCACTGTAAAAGTATCATCCCCTTTTTCAGGAATAATATGCGGCGGAATGGATGTTGGCATCGGCAAGCAATTCTACTTTTCTGGGTTTCGGCTTTTTGTATGGGGTGAAGATGCTGTTTGAAGGAAATCCTGTGGCAATCACTGTAACACTGATATTTTCCCCAAGGTTCGCATCCTGCGATAATCCTCTGATTATGAGTGCATCCTCAGAGGCTGCTTCGTACATATAATCGGTTATCTGGCCCAGCTCATCCATTGTAAGTTCATTGGCCCCCGCCCCTGATGAAATGTTTATAAGGATGCTTTTTGCGCCAGTGATATCATTTGAATTCAGAAGCGGTGATGCAAGTGCATTCTCTATCGCCGTCAAAGCCCTGTTCTCACCGGCAGCCGTGCCCATCCCCATGATTGCAACACCTGAATCTTTCATTACTGTCTCAACATCAGCGAAATCGACATTAATATACCCGGCCACCGTAATTATTTCAGCAATTCCCTTTACGGCGGTTGTGAGAATATCATCAGCTTTGGCAAATGCAGTTGAGACTCCCTGGTCACCATAAATTTCCCGCAGCTTTTCATTGTTAATTACAAGAAGTGAATCGACATTATCTTTAAGCTCGGTAATACCATCGATTGCATACCTTATACGGATCTTCCCCTCAGATTTAAACGGGATGGTAACCACGGCTATTGTAAGCAATCCGGCATCCTTGCAGGCTTTGGCAATAACCGGGATTGCACCGGTACCTGTACCTCCCCCCATTCCGGTTGTAAGAAACACCATTTTGGTATTACCCGAGATGGCATCCATAACCTGCTTAATGTTTTCCATGGCAGCCTTGCGTCCAACCTCAGGTTTGCTGCCGGCACCGCGACCTTCCGTTATCGATTCGCCAATCTGGACCTTTATCGGGACCGGGCTTCGGGCAAGGGCCTGATGGTCGGTATTGCAAATCACGAAGTTCACATCCTTGATGCCTTTTTCGTACATATGATTTACGGCATTATTGCCGCCGCCGCCAATTCCAATAACCTTTATAAGTGCATGATCTCTCAACCGGAAGATCAAAATTCATTATATCGTCTGTCATTGTGCTAGTATTAAATTGTTTACGAACAGTACTCCGTTCACAGTCAAACCATATTTCAAATTAATTAATCTTCTGATCCTCTACCTCAAACATGTTTGAAATCATCTGCTTGATCTTGTCTGTAATAGACACTTTTTCCTCTGCCGGCGATGTTTCAGGTTCTTCAGGTATATCCTCTGTAATTTCCTTCTCAACCTTCTCTATTACAGTTTTCTTTATCTTCACATAATTCTTCTTTCGTACCGGCATTGAATGATTTTTTATATGTCTCGAGGTGATCAAACCCTCGGATAATCAACCCAACACTTGTGGCAAACATGGGCTGGTTTATCTCATTCCGTCCGGAGCCTGCAAGGTGTTCATTCGGGTAGCCGATCCTGACATCCATCGCTGTTTTGAATTTCATTAGCTGCGGCAGATGTTTTAAGCATTGCGCCTCCGCCCGTTATCACCATACCTGCGGCAAGCTTATCGGCATAACCTGAATTCTGGATCTCAAAGTTCACTATATCGATTATCTCCTCCATTCTCGACTGGATTATATAAGCAAGGCTCCTGAATGAGATCTCCTTGGGATTCCTGCCGCTGATCCCCGGAATAGAAACAACCTTATCTTCAGGAGCAATATCCCCAAGAGCAGAACCGTACTGAAGCTTAAGCTGTTCCGCATGGCGGTCGAGAATTGCGCATCCCTCCTTTATATCCTTTGTTATAACATTCCCTCCGAATGGGATCACTGCAGTATGTCTGATTATATTATCATAATAAACTGCAAGGTCGGTTGTTCCACCTCCGATATCAACAAGTACAACACCTGCCTCTTTTTCATCCTCTGTCAAAACAGCATCTGCCGATGCCAGTGGCTCAAGTATCAGATCCTTTACACGAAGATTAGCCCTGCTGATGCATTTTTCGATATTCTTGGCCGCGGCAACCTGCCCGATCACAATATGGAAATTTGCCTCAAGACGCCTGCCGCAGATACCTATCGGACTTTTTATGCCTGTTTCATTGTCGATGATGAAAATCTGGGGGATCACATGGATTATCTCCTCTCCTATGTCGACATGTATCTTGTACATGTCCTCTATAAGCTTGAAGACCTCCTCCTTTTTTATTTCATCCTCGAATGAATCGCGCATTATGTATCCGCGGGTTTTCAGGCTTTTTATATGCTGGCCTGCGATCCCGACAAAGACTTCGGAAAACATAACACCTGAAAGCTTCTGGACATCCTCAACGGTTGCCTGAATGGCATTGACTGTTTCCTCAATGTTCTGGACCACTCCTCTTTTCACTCCTTTTGAGGGAGCTTTGCTGAGCCCGAGAATCTCAATTTTACCATTCTCGTTTTTCTTTCCGACAATAGCCACAATTTTTGTGGTTCCTATGTCGATTGCTGCTACATACTGTTCCTTATTGTTCATAGTCTGAAATATGGTTTTTCTGTTATCTGCGTTTACAAACTATCTGATCCCTGAATGCCAGATTTATAGTTGAATACTTATTCCATCCCACTTCAGGGAGGACCTTATCATAGAATACTTCAAGATTCTTCAGCTTTTCTTCATAATTGACGGCGCTCCCGAGGTGAACTGTATGATTCCCTACCCTGGGTATCAGGTCAATCTCATCATTGCCGTCAACAAAGATCTGATCGATCTGTGCTGACCAGAAATCGTCTTTATTGATATACCTGACGAGGTAAAATATATCTTTCAGAATGGAATTTTTTATACTTGTATCCAGAACGCTGACTCCATTCATCATTGCCTGGCTGATGTTAATATTACCTCCGACAATATGCAACCGGGGTGTATAAAGGTTCCTTCTTCTTACAACCACCCCTTCGGTATCGACATAATAGTCGCCTCCGTTATTCGGCATCAACCTCATGATCGGGGTGCGCTGATCAGCATATATGTGAAGGGTCCCGTCAATCTCCATGCAGGCTTCAGCTGTTTTCAGCTCTCTGTACCTGGTCATAGTCTTTTCAATGTCATCAACGCTGATTTCCCTGACAGGCTTACCGATGAGGTTTCCGTTGTCACTGATAATTGTATTCTGGATATCTTTTTTTGTAACAAAATGATATTGAGATGAATCAACAATTGTAATCTTTATCCTGCGGCATGGCTTTGAATGGGCCCATTGTGAGTAGTAAACAGGCATTGCCACAAGATATAATGTCGGCACGAGCAATAATATTTTTAATATTCTGCTCATAATCCGGTAATGGTTTTAATCTTTTCTTCAATAGGGACAACAAGCTTATCAATATCTCCCGCACCTATTGTAAGCAGCACATCCAGACTGCTTATATCAAGGCATTCAGGAATATCATCCATTTTCACCATCCTCTTCCTTGCTGATTTCATATAGTTAAAAATCATCTCGGAATTTACACCGGGGATTGGTTTTTCACGCGCAGGATAGACAGGGAGAAGCAAAGTCTCATCAAGTTCATCGAGGATTTCTGCAAATCCGGCCGCATGATCGCGGGTCCGCGAGTAAAGGTGCGGCTGGAATATCCCGGTAATTTTCCTGCCGGCGAAATACTCCCTGACAGAGTTTATGCATGCTTTTATCTCTTCAGGATGATGAGCATAATCATCAATGTATGTAAGTCCCGGAAGGTCTATCCTTATGTCAAATCGTCTTCTGACTCCCTGAAAGAGAATAATTGCTTTTCGTATCTCCTGTTCAGTCACACCGCAATTCAGAGCAACTGCAATCGCAGCGGTAAGATTTTCAATATTTATTATTCCGGGAAAAGGGAAATGAAGATCACTTATTATACCATCAGGTGTCAGAAGATTAAAACTGTAGTAATCTTTTAAGTGCTGTATCTCAAAAACCCTGAAATCAGAGCCCGGTTCCGATCCATAAGTGTATCCGCTGACGCCTTCGGGAATTTTTATCCTCTCCCTGATCTTATGGTTTATGAATAATTTGCCACCCTGTCTTATTTTGCCGCAGAATTCATTATATGCCTTTATCATTGACTCCCTGTCGCCATAGATATCAAGGTGATCAGCATCAACAGATGTAACTACTGCCATCAGCGGATCAAGCCTGAGAAATGACCTGTCGTATTCATCAGCCTCAATGACAGTATATTCGCTTTCTCCAACAAGGAGGTTGGTATTATAGTTCTTTGAAATGCCGCCAAGAAAAGCTGAACAATCAACATGTGATTGTTTCAGCAGGTGGGCCGTCATCGTCGATACCGAAGTTTTTCCGTGAGTACCTGCAATAGCAAGGGTACTGGTCCGGGATGATATTTCCCCCAGGATCTCGGACCTCTTATACAGCCGGTATCGGTTCTTTCTGAAAAATGAAATTACCTTATTATCATTAGGAATGGCGGGAGTAAAAACCACGATCACACTCTCCTTTTCCGGAACATTTCTGAACAGGAGAGGGATCTTCTCAACACTATCCTCATATGAAATTATACAGCCATTATCGGTCAGCATTCTGCTTATGGTTGTCTCTGACCTGTCATAACCTGCAATTAAGAACCCTCCCCGCTCAAAATATAAAGCAAGGGCGCTCATGCCGATACCTCCTATCCCGACAAAATAAATTCCTTCTATGTTTTTGAGGTCAATCATTTTTTATCAGCTTAAGCACTTCTTTTGCTATCCGTAAATCGGCGTCACGTTCAGCCATTTTGGAGATATTCTCCGAAAGCATCTTCTTCCTGTGAGTATCAGAAACAAGCTTTGTCATCTCATTCACAAGCAGTTTTTCGACCATATCGTCAGCAATTACCACAGCGGCGCCTTTCGCTTCAAGTGCTGATGCATTTCTTGTCTGGTGATCCTCTGCAACATTTGGGGAAGGCACAAGGATGACAGGTTTCCCGACAAGGCAAAGCTCTGAGATTGTTCCTGCCCCGGCCCTTGAAACAATAACATCAGCCGCGCTGAATGCCAGGTCAATTTTGTCAATAAACGGATAAACAGCGATATTGCCTGAAGATGATTCCGTTACAATCTTTCTGATATTTTCATAATAATATTTCCCGGTTTGCCATAGCAACTGGTAACCCGAATTTTTGACCGTTATAATATTGTCAGAAAGGAGCTTGTTAATTTTTCCAGCACCAAGCGATCCTCCAAGAATGAGAATTACAGGCAAATCTTTCCTGAGATTGAAAAATCCAAGTGCTTCGTCGCGAAGCTGACCAATGTTATCGAAATTCTGACGCACCGGATTGCCCGTTTTTACTACCCTGCCGGCAGGGAAGTACTTATCCATTCCGTCGTAGGCTACACAAATAACAGAGGCCTTACCGGCGAGCAGCTTGTTGGTTACTCCCGATGTACTGTTCTGTTCCTGAATAAGGACCGGTATCCCCAGCCTTTCAGATTGCTTTAATACCGGACCGCTGGCATACCCTCCGACACCCACGACGACATCCGGCTTAAAATCCTTTATAGTTTTTCTCGCCAGCTTAAGGCTTTTAAGAAGTTTTATTAACACTGAGAAATTCCTGAAAATATGTTTCCGGTCGATACCGGCCACCGGAAGTCCTATTATCCTGTAACCTGCCGCAGGAACTTTTTCCATCTCCATCCTGCCTTCTGCCCCCACAAAAAGGATTTCAATATCCCCGTCGAGCCTGCGCAAAGCATTGGCAATGGAAATTGCCGGGAAAATATGTCCACCGGTACCTCCTCCGCTGATGATCACCCTTTTATGCCTTTGCAGGTTCATATATCTTTTCTCCTTCGTCAGTTTTTTCCTCTTCAGGCAATTCTTCCTGCTTTATTCTTGCATTTACTACCCTGCTTACACTCAGGATCGCCCCTATGGAAAAGCTCATCACAAGAACTGAGGTCCTTCCCCAGCTTACCATTGGCAGTGTCTGGCCCGTTACAGGAAAGAGTCCGACCGCTACCAGCATATTAAGCATAGCCTGGACTGTTATCATTATAATCAGTCCTATTACGAGGTAAGCAGGAAAAGCGGTCTCACATTTTTTAACTATCATGATACCCCTGAACAGCAATATCATATATGCAAGTATTAAAGGAATAGCTCCAAACAGTAATCCGTATTCTTCTATAATAATTGCAAAGATGAAATCTGAATTTGACTGGGGAAGCATATTCCGCTGAGTACTCTTGCCAGGGGCCTTCCCGAATAAACCCCCTGTTGAAATGGCTATTTTTGCCTGGTTCGACTGGTAATCAGCATCCTCATTCACCTTCCCTGAAAAGAAATTCTCAATCCTGTTTTTCCAAACCTGCACCCTGTTTTTCTCGGTAAAAATACCAAGCAGCAATGCAAATAAAATGACTCCTGCAACGGCAATGCCGACATAAGCCAGAAGATATTTGAAGGGAACCCTTCCTATAAACATTATTATCATGCTGATACCAAAAACCATCATAGCTGTCGAAAGATTCTCCGGCATGATCAGAGCACAAATGACTGCAACAGGCAGCATAAGACGTCTGGTCACCAGCATGAAATTGTTGAGCTCGCCCTGGAACCTGGATAGTTCCCTCGCCAGATAAAGAACAAGGGCTACCTTGGCGACATCAGAGGTCTGAAGGCGGAATCCTGTTCCGGGTATTTCAATAGTACGAACGGCTTCGTTTACCCTGGCTCCTATCGCAAATGTCAGGATCAGCAATGCAACAGAAAACAGAAGTATTAATCCTGCCATCGAAGAATAGATCCTGTAAGGCAGATAATGCACTACGACAATGATTACCAAACTGAGTATCAGCATAAAAAACTGGCTTCTCAGGAAATAAGAGGTGTTTCCGCCATGCTTGAGGTATGCAACGCTTACCGATGAGCTGTAGACAGCCAGCAATGAATAAATCATGAAAAGGACCACCAGTCCCCATATGATCCTGTCACCCTTAAAAGTCCTTGTAAACCAGCCCTGTTGCATTTACTGTTTTTTTACAGATTTCTTACAGCCTGTTTAAACTGACGCCCCCTGTCTTCATAATTGTTGAAAAGGTCAAAACTTGCACATGCAGGTGATAAAAGAACTGTCTGTCCCTTTTTTGCAAGGTAGTATGACGATCTTACAGCCTCTTCCATTGAAGCGGTTTCGACTATTGTAGGAACCAGATCCTTAAATGCTTCAACAATCTTCCTGTTGTCTTTCCCGAGGCAGACAATTGCCAGAACTTTCTGCTTTACGATTGTGAAAAGCTCGGAATAATCATTCCCTTTATCTATGCCTCCTGCAATCCATATGATGTCTGTTTCCATGCATTCGAGGGCATACCAGGTCGAATTGACGTTTGTGCCCTTTGAATCATTTATGAAATTTACACCGCATACTGTGATTACCGGTTCCAACCGGTGTTCAACTCCCTGAAAATCAGCAAGACTCTCCCTGATCACGTCTTTTCTGATAGTCAGCACTTTACCTGCAATTGCAGCTGCCATCGAATTGAAAACATTGTGGCGGCCTTTTAATGCGAGATCATGAATGGTCATAAGGTTGGTTTTAGTATGGTAATCAATTATTAATTCTTCGCTTTCGATATATGCTGTCATTCCTTCCTTTGAATCGGCCGAGAAAGGAAGGAGTGTCATTCCATAAATTTTCTTCGACAGCTCGCTTTTAATTATGGGATCATCAGCCCAGTAAATTAAAAACTCCGATTTCGTCTGGTTTTGGGTTACCCTGAATTTGGAATCTATATAATTCTGCAGCTTATAGCCGTACCGGTCGAGATGGTCAGGTGTTATGTTCATCAGAACAGCTATATCTGCCTTAAATGAATACATACCGTCGAGCTGAAAACTGCTCAGTTCAATAACATAATAATCATAAGGTCCTTCCGCCACTGCCATGGCAAAGCTGTTCCCCACATTCCCTGTCATTGCGACATTTTTTCCTGCTTTTTTCAGGATATGATAAATAAGATTTGTCACTGTCGTCTTGCCGTTGCTGCCAGTAACACAGATCTTTATTCCAGTAGCGTACCTTCCGGCAAATTCTATTTCGGAAATAACCGGGATCCCCTTATCATGAAGCTGAACTACAATCGGAGCATCCTCCCTGACACCCGGACTTTTAATTACTTCATCGGCTGTAAAAATCTCGTCCTCTGTATGTTTGCCTTCTTCCCACCTGATCTTATTATTTTCAAGAATTTCTTTGTATTTCTGCTTTATTTCTCCCTTATCGGAAACAAAAACATCAAAGCCTTTCCTTTGTGCAAGCACTGCTGAACCTGCCCCGCTTTCTCCTGCCCCGAGTATTACAATCTTTTTCATACAGCTATCTGATCTTAAGAGTCACAATACTTATTACGGCAAGCATAATTGCCACGATCCAGAACCTTGTGACTATCTTCGGTTCTGGAAATCCTTTCTTCTGAAAATGATGATGAAGTGGGGCCATCAGAAAGATCCTTCTCCCTGCTCCGTACTTTCTTTTGGTCATTTTGAAATAAGAGACCTGTAATACCACCGACAAATTTTCGACCAGGAAGATGCCGCACAGGATGGGTATAAGAAGCTCCTTTCTGATGATTATGGCAAATACTGCGATTATCCCTCCGAGAGCCAGACTTCCTGTATCTCCCATAAATACCTGCGCGGGATAGGAGTTATACCATAAAAAGCCAATCGTAGCACCAATAAATGCGCTTGCATATATTACAAGCTCTTCGGTGTATGGTATATACATTATATTCAAATAGTTGGCATAAATTACGTTACTCGACAGGTAGGCAAGGACGCCAAGAGCCGTTCCGATAATGGCTGAAACTCCGGTTGCCAGACCGTCGAGCCCGTCGGTAAGATTGGCCCCGTTTGATACTGCAGAGACTATAAAAATTACAATCACCACAAAAACGATCCATGTAAAAAACTGCCTTACCTTTTCAGGAATGAATGCTACCAGCCATGCATAATTGAATTCATTATTTTTTATGAAAGGGATCGTGGTTTTTGTTGATTTATGCTCCATAGCTACCTGGCTATCAGGATAGTAAGGCTGTGCCGGGTCGAGAAGCTCAATTCTTTCCCTTGGAGTAAGCTCTGAGACAGAGACTTTTTCCATAATTATAACATCCTTGCTGAAGAAAAGAGTCAAGCCCACTATAAGCCCGAGAATGATCTGTCCCGCAATTTTAAAACGGCCCGCCAGACCTTCCTTGTTCTTCTTAAAGACTTTTATATAATCATCAGTAAATCCGATGAATCCCAGCCAGATTGTTGCAAGCAGCATAAGAATGACATAGGTATTATCAAGCTTTGCAAATAAAAGGACAGGGATAATTATCGATGCCAGGATGATTATGCCTCCCATTGACGGAGTGCCTTTCTTCTGGTACTGCCCCTCAAGCCCCAGATCCCTGACTAACTCCCCGACCTGTTTTAGCTGAAGATAATTGATGATGCGCTTCCCGATAAGAAGAGAGATGATCAGTGAGGTGATTACCGCCATAGCCGATCTGAACGAGATATAGTTGAACATCCCTGCCCCCGGGACATTAAGTTCATTCAGATATTGAAAAAGATAATAAAGCATCTTCTATTTATTGTTTTTCAACTCTAGTGCAGCTTTCAGTTCCTCCCTGTCGTCGAAATGGTGTTTTATTCCGTTTATCTCCTGATAAGTCTCATGCCCTTTCCCTGCAATAAGGACCACATCACCCGGTCCGGCAAGCATAACCGAAGCCTTGATAGCCTCCCTCCTGTTGGCTATCCTGAGCACTTTCTTTCTGACATCAGGTGTGATTCCCGATTCCATATCATCAAGTATCTTTTCAGGATCCTCTGTCCTTGGATTATCAGATGTAAGAATGACTTTTGAACTGCCTTCCGCGCAAATTGCTGCCATTTCAGGCCGTTTTGTGCGGTCCCTGTCACCTCCTGCACCTACTACCGTGATCAGCTGTTTTCCTTCAACCCTGATCTTATTAATTGTTGATATCACGTTAAGAAGGGCATCGGGAGTGTGTGCATAATCGACCAGTCCGGTAATTCCTCCCCGGGAGCTCACTGATTCAAGCCTGCCCGGAACTGATCTGAGATCGCTGAGGATGGTCAGAATTTCCTTTCTTTGTCCGCCAAGCAGTTCTGATGCTGCAAATACCGCCAGTATGTTTGAGGCATTATAATCGCCTATTAACCTTGTCCAGACCTCTTCGCCCTGTATTTTCATCTCCATTCCGCTGAAATCCTGTTCAATGACATTGCAGCGGAAATCGGCAATCCCTTTTACCGAAAATGTGTACTTCGCGGCGTTGCAGTTCTGAAGCATTACGATACCGTTCTTATCATCAATGTTTGTAAGTGCAAAGGCATCAGGTGGCAGCGAATCAAAAAAGCTCTTTTTAACCTTCAGGTAATTGCTGAAAGTAAGATGGTAATCGAGATGATCGTGTGTCAGGTTCGTGAAGATCCCTCCTGCAAACTTTAATCCTGCAATGCGTTTCTGATCAATCGAATGCGAGCTTACCTCCATAAAAGCATAGTCGCAGCCTGCCCTGACCATTTCTGCCAGGCTCCTGTTAAGCTCAACCGGGTCGGGTGTTGTGTGAGTTGCAGGATACTCGGTAATTACAATGTAATTACATACAGTTGAGAACAAACCACACTTATACCCCAGCCTTGTGAACATCCTGTAAAGCAATGTGGCTATTGTCGTTTTTCCATTTGTCCCGGTTACTCCTGTAAGCTTTAATGATGCTGAAGGGTTGCCGAAAAATTCAGAGGATACTATTCCAAGTGCCTGCGCAGAATCGTTTGTTTTTATCCAACAGACTTTGCTGTCGGGTTTTTCAGGAAGAACTTCACAGATGACAGCTGATGCTCCGGAGGCAACGGCGCTTCCGATAAATTCATGCCCGTTGCTCTTTGTGCCTTTTACAGCAACGAAGAGAGTGCCTGGTTTTACCTTCCGTGAATCAAATTCAATATTTTCAATGACCGGATTCTCAGCTCCGGTAAGAGACACAGTTCCAATATTCTTAATCAGGTTACTAATCGGGATCATAGTCAGGTTACATATTCATATCAAGTGAAACAACACTGCCTTCATAAACTCTTGCGCCATGCTGTGGCGATTGCCTGAGAACCTTTCCCTTGCCGCTGTACCTTACCCTGAGACCTGAGTTCTCGAGAAGATAAACTGCATCTCTCAGGCTCATACCCCTGACATCAGGTACCAGGCCCTTCTTCATGTCAACGCCAACCAGCCTTATCGTATCACCGCTCTCCCTTGTTGCCACCCATTCTTCCTTTGATGTCCTCCTGTATTTTACTTTAAGATCGCCAAGAACTTCGTTTATATCAGATCTGTAGCCGTTTCCGGCATCCGGAGCAGCTATTATATTATTATCCCTGTTTTCATTCCTGTAATCCCTGTAAAATGTAGTTGCATAGACCTTATCGGATATCTCCTTGAATACTGATCCTGCAACTATATTACCGTAATAAACCCCGTTCGATGGAGCATTGACGACCACAATACATGAATAAAGAGGATTCTCTGCAGGGAAATAACCGACAAACGATGCCTGATACGACATCTTTTGATGGTAACCAAGATTATTAAATGCTATCTGGGCTGTTCCGGTCTTGCCTGCTATTTTATAATTTGCATTTTTGAGATTGGTTGCCGTCCCGTTTTCCACAACCCCTTCCATCATTTTCTTTGCTTTCCTGATGGTATTTCTTGATGCTATTGAATTTATGATTACATCCGTACCGAAGCTTTTAACTGCTGATCCGTTCCTGAGGATTGCCGTTACGAATCTCGGACGCATCATTTTACCATTATTTGCAACGGCATTATAAAATGTCAGTATCTGCAGTGGTGTCATCTGGACTTCATAGCCGTGTGACATCATCGGAAGGGAGAGGCCTGACCAGAATTTGTCGCCCGGGTATCGGATGAGAGGCTTGCCTTCGCCCATGATCTGCAGATCAAGCTGCTGATTAAGCTTCATGGCATAAAGCCGGTTTACAAATTCTTTTGGCTTATCCTTATAACTTTCGTAAATCAGTTTTGATGTTCCGACATTTGAGGATTTCTCAAATACCTCTTTTACTGTCAGCTTTCCGTAACCCTCTTCTTTTGTATCGCGGATAATCTTATTGTAATACTTCACGCTTCCCGTTCCGGTATCGACAATATCCCCTGTATCGATCACTCCGTCTTCGATAGCAGCCATCAGAGCTGCCAGCTTGAACGTCGACCCCGGCTCGGTGCTTTCTCCGATTGCATAATTATAAGTTTCGTGGTAGGTACCGTTACCGGTTTGTTCAAGGTTTGCGATTGCCCGGATATCACCTGTGGCGACCTCCATAAGGACTGCGCACCCGTGATGGGCATTATGTCTTCTGAGCTGATTCTCGAGGGCGCTGGATGCAACATCCTGAAGGTCAACATCTATAGTAGTTACAATATCATTACCGTCTTTGGAATCGACACTCTCTCCCCCGTCAACGGCGATCCAGTCGCCGCCTGTCAGGCGTTGTTTAACAACAACCCCGTTTTTCCCGGAAAGATCCTTATTAAAAGAACCTTCAATACCTACCTGGGTGCCTTCATTGCCATAATTCAGATAGCCTATAGTCCTTGCTGCCAGCTCGCTGTGAGGAAGGATCCTCTTGTTCTCAGGCTGGGACATAAAACCCCCTTTGTACTGGCCCTCTCTGAATATTGGCAGTTCTTTCAGCTTCCTGAGTGTGGCATAATCCACTCTTTTCTGGATAAGGAAGTAGCGGTCTCCCCTCTTCCTGGCAGCTGTTATTGCTGATTTCCAGCCGGCAGCCGAGTGAACGCCCACAAGCCTTGAAAGACCTTCCGATAATCCGCCAATACCTTTCGACCAGGTCTCAGCCGACATGCCGGTACTCCTGGTATCCATATAAACTGAGTAATATGGAACCGAACTGGCCAGAAGCCTGCCGTCATGAGCCAGAATATCTCCCCGGTTAGCTTCAAGTTCACCGGTCTTGTAGATATATTTCTCGCTCATCGCCGACCATTTACCTCTTTGAACATATTGAAGGATCAGAACCTGGACAAGCAGTGCCAGGGCAAGAATTACCAGTACGAAATAAACGACTGCGCTCCTCCACACTATTTCATCTCTGACTGCCATCCCTGTTACTATTTATCGATAATCAACTTATATGGTGGTGTTTTAAGTTCTTCAAGACCAATTCCTTTCTCCCTGACCATCCGGAAAACCTCCGACTGCCTGCTAACTGACATCAGGTCAGCTGATATTGAGAGAGCTTCGGCTTTAAGATCCCTGACTTCCCTTGAAAGTCTGGCTGTCTGGCGTGTTATCTTTTCGGCATTAAATCTGTTACCGATATAAATTGCCCCGAGAATTGTAAGAAAAATGATATACCAGATATTCCTTAGTATGATTTTATCGGAAACCAGAATACCGCTGAGCAGTTCCTTGACAAAACTGCCTGATTTACCATGCTTTGGTTTATCATCTCTGGTTTCTGCCATATCCTATATCTTTTCTGCAATTCTGAGTCGTGCACTCCTTGCCCTTTTATTATCCTCAATTTCGATCTCCTCCGGCACTGTTCCTTTCTTATTTATTATCCTGAAAGGTGTGATAAGGTTTCCGTAAAAGTCTTTTTTTTCCTCCCCCTCAAAATTGCCGGTCCTCATGAAGTTTTTCACCACCCTGTCCTCAAGCGAATGATAGGTTATAACAACCAGTCTTCCATCTTTTTTCAACAGGGGAAGAGCCTGCTCAAGCATCTCTTTCAGGTAATCTATCTCATGATTTACTGCAATTCTCAGAGCCTGAAAAACACGGGCATAAAATTTATGCTCCTGCCTCGGGGGAGCCAGTTTGCCGATTGCATTAATCATGTGGCTCACATTAGTCAGGGGCCTGACAGCCCTGGCAGCCACGATTTCCCTGGCAATGCGCCTTGAATTCACCAGTTCGCCGAAATCGTACATTATTTTTGCGATTGCGGCCTCATCGAGTGTTTTAAGAAGAGTGGCAGCCGTAACCGTACTGTTTCTATTCATCCTCATATCAAGTGAAACATCCTGCCGGAATGTGAATCCCCTTTCCGGTTCATCAAACTGATGGAATGAAACTCCCAGATCTGCAATCAGGCCGTCGATTGAGCTTATGCCATTAAACTCCAGGTTGTTCTTAAGGAACCTGAAGTTCTGATTAAGGAAGATCAGTCTTTTGTCATCCGGTAAGTTCCCTGAAGCGTCTTCATCCTGGTCAAAGGCTATCAGCTTACCGCCCTTCAGCCTTTTAAGTATTTCCATCGAGTGCCCTCCGCCTCCGAAAGTAACATCAACATAGATCCCTTGCGGCCGGATATTCAGTCCCTTAATACTTTCATCCAGTAATGCAGGTACATGGTAAAACATTATTCCACAGGCTCATTTAAACTTCCACCTAAAAGCTTCTCAGCAAGATTGGCAAAATCATCAGCAGGCATTCCGATGGTTTCATAAACCGATGCTGACCAGATTTCAATCCTGCCATCCTCGCCGGCCAGAACAACATCTCTTTCAGCCCCGATAATATCGAGTAATCGCTTGGGTATCAACATACGGTTATTGCTGTCGAGAGTGAGTTCTGCAGTTCCCTTGAAAAAGTTTCTAAGGAACATGTTATGTTCACGGTTATATGGGTTAATTCTCTTCCTGATCTTTTCGAGCTGTCTGTTCCAGTCATCGAGGGCATACAGCACCAGGCAGTTCTCGAAAATATCTTTTCTGACCACGAAATGATCCTGTGCAGCAGGAGGCATCTGCTTCTTAAATGCCATAGGGAGTATTATCCTTCCCTTGACATCAACTTTGCACGGGTAATCGCCAATAAATGTGGCCATACAACATTTTTATCAATAAACTGCTAAAGTATGAAAAAATTATCCACTTCTCCCCACTTTACTCCACCTTTTTTTAGAATATGTTAATAACTTTTTCTTGAAATGCCCATTAGATAAGGGTTTAAGAAAATATACCGGGCTTAAGATTATTTGTTTCCACTCTCATGTTTTTTGGCCTCTCCCCCTATTTCCCCCTCTCCCAGGAGAGAGGGGGAACTTAACTTATTGGTTTTAAAGCCCCTCCTCCTGGAGGAGAGCCTGTCCCGCCCTGGCGGGAGGTTGGGGAGAGGTCAATTGATAGGAGAAGTGGATTGCCTAATAATGTTTAATTTTCTATTCCTGAATCTAATTTTTAATATTTTTACATTATGATCGTCTAAAAATTGCTTTCCAATATGACCGGACCCTCTGAAACAAATGATATCCTGCAACTTGATGTTGAAAAGATTTTATATTCCAAAAATCCGGCATTGAAAAAAGCTGTCCCTCGGTTCATAATCAGGTATTTAAAGAGGATTGTCCACCAGGATGAACTGAATGATTTTCTAAAAATCGCCGGGAACACGCAGGGATGCCGGATTTATTAAAGCCGGACTCGATTATTTCAAAATCAGATACAGTGTTTGGGGTGTGGAGAATATACCGGCCTCCGGAAGATATATTTTTGTTTCCAATCATCCATTGGGAGGGCTCGACGGACTGGTTTTCATTTATGAGCTGTCAAAACATTTTAAGGAGCTTAAATTTCCTGTAAATGATATACTTATGAACATCTCCAATCTGTCGGGGGTTTTTCTTCCGGTCAACAAACACGGAGGGCAGGATCGTGAAGCGGTAAGAAAGATAGAGGGAGCTTATGCTTCAGACAGCCAGATAATCTATTTCCCGGCAGGATTGTGTTCAAGAAAGAAAAAAGGAATCATCAGCGACCTTCAGTGGCATAAAAGCTTCATTACTAAAGCTGTGCAATACAAAAGAGATGTAGTTCCGGCATATTTCTCAGGCAGAAACTCCGGTTTCTTTTACAACCTTTCCAATATCAGGAATTTCCTTGGAATAAAAGCAAATATTGAAATGCTCTATCTCGCCGATGAAATGTTTAAACAGAAAGATAAGAAAATTGATCTCGTCTTTGGTAAAACAATTCCATGGCAAACCTTCAACCATAAAAAAACACCCCTCGAGTGGGCTGACTGGGTAAAAGGAAAATCATATGAGCTGAAATCGTTTATATCCTGAAAATCAACTAATCAAAAAAATGTCTAAATTGTGCCGAATTTTTCAGAAAAATATTCTGAAATCCGAACAATAAACAAAAAAGGATGAAACCAGTTGCTGGGCGATTACCTATTGATCAGATACTTGCAGAACTGACAAAAGACAAGCTTTTACGGCTAACCAATAATGGTAATAATGAGGTTTATATTTTTGATAATAATACCTCACCTGCCCTCATGCACGAAGTCGGGAGAGTAAGGGAAATTACTTTCCGTCATGCGGGAGGTGGCACCAATAAGGATTTAGATATTGATGAGTTTGACCTTGATACGGAAGATCCTCAGAAACAACTTATTGTCTGGGACCCTGAAAACAGGGAAATGGTTGGAGGGTACCGGTATTACTTCCCTCCCAAGGGATGCACCAACTGTGATGTGACAAAGCTGGCTTCCTCCTCCTATTTCAGTTTCTCCGAAAAATTCCACAGGAAGTATTTCCCTCATATGATGGAGCTTGGCCGCTCTTTTGTACACCCTGACTATCAATCACGTGCAGGAGGACGTAAAAGCCTTTATGCCCTTGACAACCTGTGGGACGGCCTTGGAGCGCTGATCCTTGACAATCACCATTTAAAGTACCTTTTCGGCAAGGTAACAATGTATCCTCATTTCAACCAGAGAGCAAGGAACATGATATTGTATTTCCTCAGAAGACATTTCAGCGATCCTGATAAACTTGTTACACCTCTCGATCCTGCCAATATTGATATTCAGGAGGAAGAAATGCGGAAGCTTTTCAGGGGATGGAGGTACAAGGATAATTATAAGATACTATCGAGGGAAGTGAGGAATCTTAACGAAACTATACCTCCGCTCATAAATGCATATATGGGTTTATCGCCAACAATGAGGACTTTCGGGACTTTCATAAATCACAAATTCGGAGATGTTGAAGAGACCGGTATAATGATTACTCTCAGGGATATCTATATTGAAAAGATAAACAGACATTTGGCATCATATAAGAAGGATTTCCTTATAACCTGGTTCTCACATAGAAGTCAATAGGCCCTTTCGTTTCTCCCTTCAATGTAATTAATAAACGACTGGTTTGCAACCTTATTTCCGCCAGGGGTCGGATAGTTGCCTGTAAAATACCAGTCGCCCGAATGTCCCGGGCAGGCTTCATGGAGACCCTCAATTGACTGAAAAACAATTTCTACTTCCGCATTTATATCATCTGATGTTAAAAGGGATGAGATCTTACTGGAAATCATTTCTGTACAGAAAGGCTTATATATCTCTTTGACCAGGTTTCTGATCTCTCCTGCCGGCTTGAGTATTTCTGCTTTAGCCTCCTCATAAAGTTCCTTGAGAAGCTGTTCATTGCCGTTATCTTTCAACAGCTCAATGGCAGCCCTGAATGCTATCAGGTCGCCAAGTTTGGCCATATCAATGCCGTAACAGTCGGGATACCTCAGCTGGGGCGATGATGAAACGACAACAATTTTCTTTGGATCGAGCCTGTCGAGGATCCTGATAATGCTTTTTTTCAGTGTTGTGCCCCTCACTATTGAGTCATCCAAAACGACAAGATTATCGATTCCCCTTCTTATAACACCATAAGTTACATCATAAACATGGCCAACAAGGTCGTCCCTGCTGTTGTCCTCTGTAATAAAGGTTCTCAGCTTGACATCTTTCACTGCGATCTTCTCAACTCTCGGCCTGTGGTTCAGTATCTTTTCAAGCTCATCCCTTGTCAGTGTTTCGCGTTTTGCTATTATGGCATCCATCTTTGACTGGTTGAGATAATTTTCAACGCCTCTTACCAGACCGTAATAAGCACTTTCAGCTGTATTCGGGATATATGAGAATACTGTATTGTCGATATCATAATCAACTGCTTTAAGAACCCTATGGGTAAGCAGTTCCCCCAGTTTTTTCCTTTCCCTGTAAATCGCCTTGTCAGTTCCCCTTGAGAAATAGATCCTTTCAAAGGAGCATTTTCTCAGTTCAGCCTCATCCCTGATCTGTTCAATGGAAGGTTCTCCGGAGACCTTAATTATTATTGCACTTGCAGGAGGAAGCTCATTTACATTATCAGTGCGGACATTAAAAATAGTCTGGATAACAGGACGTTCGGATGCAATTACGACCACCTCTTCATCATAATAATAGAATGCAGGTCTTATACCGGCAGGATCTCTTATCACAAATGCATCGCCATGACCCACCATACCTGCCATTACATAACCACCATCCCAGTTCCGGCTTGCTTTTTTCAGTACAGTCCCCAGATCGAGATTCGTTTCAATCAACGGAGTTATCTCTCTTTTTGAATAACCCTGATCCTTAAAAAACCTGAAAACCCTTTCATTTTCTTCATCAAGCCTGTGGCCAATATTTTCCAGTATGGTAACTGTATCGGAGAAATCGACAGGCGTCTGGCCAAGTTCGACAAGAGAGCTGAAAAGCTCTCTGACGTTTGTCAGGTTAAAGTTACCTGCCATAACCAGGTTTCTGGATTTCCAGTTGTTCTCACGGCTTACCGGATGGACGTAATCTATGTTATAATTTCCATAGGTGCCATAGCGCAGATGACCCAGATATATATCGCATGCGAAAGGAACATTGGCCTTTATGAACCGGGGATCCAGAGATTCCTTTTTTTGCGACCGGGTAATCTTTTCAATATCTTCATAGATCAGGCCGAATATCTCTTTTATCGGATTGGCTTTATTGGACCTTTGCCGGAAAATATACCTGTTTCCCGGCTCCACATTCAGTTTTATTCCCGCAATACCTGCCCCATCCTGCCCCCTGTTGTGCTGCTTTTCCATCATCAGGTACATTTTCTGCAGTCCCCAGTCCCATGCACCATATTTTTCAAAATAGTATTCCAACGGCTTTCGCAATCTTAACATTGCAATGCCGCATTCGTGTCGGATATTATCGCTCATGATTAATTCTTATTCAGGTCGGGGAAATTTATCACATCCGGAACCAGGTAAGCATCCGGAAAAACCTTGCGTATCATTAAAAGGTATTTTGTACCCTCTATTCTGGTCCTGTAGTCACCGGCGCGTATTTTATAATAACCAGGTCTGTCAAAAGAAGCATATGATATTATATCAGGAAATTTAGTAATGAATTCCTGCTCTTACCTTGCCTGATTCCACCCTTGCACTTTTATCGGAGCTGCTGTATATCTGAATCCTGAAACCTTCAAGTCCGTTAAGCCTTTTGTTATACAGAATGTAACGGTAAATCAGGGAGTCAATGGCAGGATTCTGATAAATCACAAGCTTACCCATATTTGGATTCCACTCCTTCCTTTCCAGAAGTTCAGCTGTCAAACCACTATTCTGGGCAAAGCAATGACTAAATGAAAAAGAGAGGGCAAAAATCAGTAAAAGTGTGTTCTTTAACATTCTGATAAAATAAGTTAACCCAGTTCTTCTGCCAGCTCATCAGAAATCTCAAGGTTATGATAAACGTTCTGAATGTCGTCATCATCCTCCAGAGATCTCAATAAACCGCATAACCTTCTTTGCCGATTCAAGATCAAGAGTTTTGGTAGTGTTTGGAACTCTTTTCAGACCTGCCTCCTCAGGTTCTATTCCAAGCTCATTCAGTTTTCTGTTTAGACTGCCGAAATCCTCTTTGGCACATGTCACAGTAAGCGTATCTTCATAATCCTCAAAATCCTGAGCTCCGGCATCAATAAGTTCAAGTTCAATATCGTCCTGCGAAAATCCTTCTTTCCTCAATGTAAATATTCCCTTCCTCTCGAAAAGGGAACTAAGGGAACCGTTGGTTCCCAGCTTGCCTCCGTGCTTGTTAAATGCTGATCTGATTGAGGCAACCGTCCGGTTATTGTTATCGGTGAGACATTCGGCGAAAACTGCCACACCACCTGAAGCATAACCTTCAAAAGATGTTTCGATATAAGTTGTGGCATCAGCACCGACAGCCTTTTTGATCGCCCTGTCGATATTCTCCTTTGGCATATTAGCCCCTTTGGCATTCTGGATAGCAAGTCTCAGCCTCGAATTAGTTTCGGGATCACCTCCGCCATCCTTTGCTGCAATAATTATTTCCTTAATGATCTTGGTAAAGATCTTTCCTCTTTTGGCGTCATTAGCCCCTTTCTTTCTCTTGATGGTTGACCATTTACTGTGACCTGACATACCGTTAAAATTTAAATTTCAGTGCAAAATTAAATATTTCTTTAATACATCGTTCATACTATGTACTTTTGTGAGGCAAATTTAATGCCGCAGGCAGAGGACAGAAGACCGAAGAGGCCCAGCTGGCGGGATTCAGGAATGCTAATCCGCTCGCCTGGCAATGAGGAGGCAAATTCGCGCCGGGATGTGGTTAAAAAATATGTCAAAAAAAGTATATATAGAAACCTACGGATGTCAGATGAATGTTGCTGACAGTGAGGTAGTTGTTTCAATACTTACCGGTCAGGGATATGAACATACCGATGATATCACGGAAGCAAGGCTAATTCTGATAAACACCTGTTCGATCAGGGAAAATGCTGAACAGCGTATCAGGGGACGACTTAAGGCCATTGGTCATCTTAAGAGAAAAGATAACAGTATCATGATTGGACTGATCGGATGCATGGCTGAAAGACTTAAAGAGAAAGTACTTGAACAAGAGCATATTGTTGATATGGTGATCGGACCCGATGCATATCGCGCTCTGCCATCCCTGATTGCTGAAGCGGAATCGGGACACAAAGCTGTAAATGTTCTGCTGTCGCGCGAAGAGACTTATGCCGGCATTTCTCCTGTCAGGATGGATAAAAACGGTGTTACATCATTTGTTTCAATAATGAGGGGTGCAATAATATGTGCGCATATTGTGTTGTGCCGTATGTACGCGGCGCCGAAAGAAGCAGGGATCCGGAATCGGTTCTTAATGAGGTGAATGATTTATGGGTTAAAGGATACAGGGAAGTCACTCTGCTCGGGCAGAATGTTGATTCTTACAGATGGGAACACGAAGGGAACAGGACAGGCTTCCCGGAATTACTTGAAAGAGTGGCGCTGATAAATCCAAGCCTCAGGGTCCGGTTTTCCACTTCACATCCGAAAGATCTCTCCGATGAATTGCTGAAAACAATATCAAAACATACAAATATCTGCAGGCATATCCATCTCCCGGTGCAGAGCGGAAGCAGCCGGATCCTGAAGCTTATGAACCGCGAATATACAAGGGAATGGTATATTGACAGGATAAATGCCATCCGTTCAATAATACCCGGTTGTGCCGTCTCAACTGATATCATAGCCGGATTCTGTTCTGAGACAGAAGAAGATCATAATGAGACACTTTCATTAATTGAATGGGCCGGATTTGATTTCGCTTATATGTTCAAATACAGCGAAAGGCCCGGAACAAAAGCTGCAAGAAGATACAAGGACGATATCCCTGAAGAGATCAAAACAAGACGTCTTAATGAAATAATTTCGCTTCAGAACAAAATCTCAGGAAGGTCAAAAAAGATGGATGTTGGCAGGGTATTTGAGGTATTGATTGAAGGCTACTCAAAAAGGTCAAAGGATCATTTATCAGGCAGAACTTCACAGAATAAGGTTGTGGTTTTCCCTGATGATGGCCATAAAAAAGGGGAATATGTTAACGTGAGCGTTGAAAGATGCACCTCGGCAACTCTGATTGGAAAAATTAATCAATCTCTTTAATGTCCGGTGATTCAACATCGCTTTTTAAATTGGAAATAGTTAAAACCAGAATAATGAAAATCAGGATCGTTTTCTGTATCTTTTTGATATTAATTGCATTCACAGGTTCATACGGACAGAAATCCGGTAAAAAGATCACAATCACCGGCACGGTGGCAGATGAAACAAAAGCCACGATAGCCAATGCAATTATCATGATTGACGGAGAAAAAACAGATAATGTCACCGACAGTAAAGGACGTTATAAGGTCAGGGTAACCGGCGAAAATAAGAAAATCGGGATATTCACCTTTACAAATGGAATAGTTGAGGAAGAGATCGGAGGAAGGGAAAAAGTAAATTTTACTTTTAAAGGTTCCGTCCCCGACCAGAAAACCGACAATGTTGATTTTGGTGAGGAGCCTGTGAATATGGGTTATGAAACAGTAAAAAGAAAAGCAGTTACGGGTTCAGTAGGTACAATCGACGGGACGCAATCAAAATATGCATCATATAATTCTATTTATGATATGCTCAGGGGAGAAATTCCCGGGGTTCAGGTTACCGGAACAAGTATTATGATCAGGAGTACCACCACAGCCAATTCAGGCACAGAACCAATGTTTGTGGTTGACGGTGTACCGGTTAATACCATAGGTAATATTCAGCCTCAGATGGTAAAATCAATACAGGTTCTAAAGGGTTCCTCTGCAGCAATTTATGGCTCAAGAGGTTCTAATGGTGTGATTATTATTAATCTCCTGAGCGGGAAGGACAGATAACAGGTTCATTTAACTTTTTTTATAGTTTTTTCTTCACACTAAGTCTTAAATTGCAGTTTTATTAAACCAGGACAAATGAAAATCAGGATTATTATATGTCTGTTCATTGCCGCATTTTCATTCAGCAGCGGATTCGCTCAGAAAGCAGGTAAAAAGGTTACAATATCTGGCTATGTTGCTGACGGTTCTAAGGCTTCAATTCCGAACGCCATTGTAATGATCGATGGCCAAAGCACAAATATACTTACCGACGAAAAGGGATTTTATCAGGTTAAGGTAAAATCCGGAAGTACCCGGATCGGGATTATTACCACTACCAATGGGTTTATGGAAGAGGAAATTAATGGGAGGACCACTATTAATTTTGAATTCGGAGGTTCCGTACCTGATCAGGCAAACAGTACAGTTAACCCCGGTGATGAAGCAGTTAATGTCGGTTATGGAACAGTCAGAAAGAGCGATATGACAACCAATGTAAACAAAATAGACGGAACAAATCCTAAATATGCATCATACAGGAATATTTATGATATGATCAAAGGCGAGGTGCCTGGTGTTCAGGTTACCGGAACAAGTATTAAAATCCAGGGAATCTCTTCAATGAACTCAGGTACAGAACCTTTGTTTGTATTAGATGGAGTAGTTGTTAATTCAATCGGTGGTATACAGCCGGCTATGGTGAAATCGATTGAGATTCTCAAAGGGGCAGCGGCCTCCATTTATGGATCAAGAGGGGCAAATGGCGTAATTCTGATAAATCTTGTCGGGACTGGCGACAAGTAGCTGATTATACTCCCTTTACTTTTTATCCTTTATCAATAGATTCAGTTCCCCGAGCTGTTTGACCGATATTTCCGAAGGTGTATCAAGCATCACATCGCGGCCCGAATTGTTTTTAGGGAATGCGATAAAATCGCGTATTGAATCCTGTCCTCCGAACATTGACACCCATCGGTCTAAACCGAATGCAATTCCTCCATGAGGAGGGGCCCCGAATTTAAATGCATTCAGAAGAAATCCGAACTGTTCTTTTGCCTCTTCCTCAGAGAATCCCAGAATCCTGAACATCAGTTTCTGAACTTCTGCATCGTGTATCCTGACTGAACCGCCTCCTATTTCAACACCGTTTATTACCAGATCGTATGCATTGGCTCTAACCTTTCCCGGATCTTTTTCCATCAGGTGAATATCTTCAGGTTTGGGTGAAGTGAAAGGATGGTGCATTGCATAATACCTCGAAGTCTCGCTGTCCCATTCAAACAGGGGGAAATCGACGACCCACAGAGGTGCAAATATGCCTTTAGTCCTGAGATTCAATCTGTTTCCCATTTCAAGACGTAATTCCGAGAGCGCGGAAAGAGTCTTCTTCCTGTCTCCGGAAAGTATCAGGATCAGATCGCCAGGCTCTGCATTTACTTTTTCAGTCCATTTTTTAAGATCGTCTTGGGAATAAAACTTGTCAGCCGAAGATTTTAAGGACCCATCAGTACTGTATTTAAGGTAAACAAGACCTTTTGCACCGATCTGAGGTTTCCTTACGAATTCTGTAAGATCATCCGTTTGCTTCCTGGAATATTCAGCACAGCCTCCGGCACATATTGCCCCTGTAAATTCCGCACTGTCGAAAACAGTGAATCCATGACCTTTTACTGTTTCAGTAATATCAATGATTTTCATTTCAAAACGCAGATCCGGTTTGTCATTCCCGTAATTATCCATTGCTTCCTGGTAAGATAATTTAAGGAAAGGATCATTGAATTCGATCCCCTTCAGCTCTTTAAAAAGGTATTTTGCCAACCCTTCAAAAGTGTCGAGGATATCATCTCTTTCCACAAACGACATTTCGCAGTCGATCTGTGAAAACTCAGGCTGCCTGTCGGCTCTCAGGTCTTCATCCCTGAAACATTTTACTATCTGGAAATATTTGTCAAAACCTGCGACCATCAGAAGCTGTTTTAGGGTCTGTGGCGACTGGGGAAGGGCATAAAATGTCCCCGGCTGCATTCTTGAAGGTACAACAAAGTCGCGTGCTCCCTCAGGGGTCGATTTGATAAGGACAGGCGTCTCAACCTCTATAAACCCAATTGAATCCATGTATTTACGGACTTCCTGTGCGAATCTTGTGCCGCAGAATTATATTATTTTTAATACTGTTCCTTCGCAGGTCAAGATAACGGTACTTCATTCGCAGCTCTTCGCCTCCGTCAGTCTCTTCTTCAATAGTAAAAGGAGGTATATCGCTGCGGTTAAGAATATTCAGTTCATCTGTTTCAATTTCAATATCTCCGGTCGGCATTTTAGGATTTTTATTGCTGCGCTCCCTTACCCTGCCTTTAGCCTGGATTACAAATTCCCGTCCCAGCTTTCTGGCTTTCTCACAAAGCTCCCTGTTTGTTTCGAGATTAAATACAAGCTGTGTTATTCCGTATCTGTCGCGGAGATCAACGAATGTCATTCCACCAAGGTCCCGTGATTTCTGTACCCATCCGCACAGAGTTACCCTTTTACCCTCATCATTAATATTGAGCTCTCCGCAAGTATTTGTCCTGTACATGCTATTCTTTATAAATTTCATCAAAAGTAAGAAAAAAATGGATTGCTGCCTGCCCTGTCACCCGTTGCCCTCCTAAAGTGGTTATATCAGTATTTATTTTTACATTTATATCATATTCTGTTGTGTTATGCCTGAAAGCAAGGATGAACATTTTATGCGGGCGGCTCTTGATGAAGCAAAAAAAGCGCTTGCGAAGCAGGAGGTTCCGGTAGGTGCAGTGGTTGTATGCAATGACATGATAATTGCAAGGAGTCACAATCTCACGGAAACATTAAACGATGCGACAGCGCATGCCGAGATGCAGGCTATAACTGCTGCTTCCGGCTGGCTTGGAGGAAAGTACCTGGGTGATTGCACCATCTATGTTACCCTCGAGCCGTGTGCCATGTGTGCAGCAGCATTAGGCTGGAGCCAGGCCGGACGTCTGGTTTATGGCGCTGATGATATGAAAAAGGGTTACACTCTTGTAAACGGCGCTTTACTGCATCCAAAAACTACCGTTACATCAGGGATCCTTGCAAAGGAATGTGGTGAGCCGGTGACAAAGTTCTTTAAATCAAAACGTAAGGTATACCCCCCATCCCCCCAAAAGGGGGGTTAAAAACAGAAAAGGTTTGTTAAGAAATAGAAATTAAGTTTTTAAAAGATATATTATGATCTTAAACAACAGCAAGTCAGTCATTAATTTGAAGATCTTACGCCGGATGGCTATAATTCTCTTTCTGGCATTCTTTCTTCTTGGATATATCGCAAAGGTTATCAGATTCCCGTTACTGGGAATTAATCAGACGATATGGACTGTTTTTGTCCTTGTTCTTTTCACTGCAATCATGTTCCTCCCGGTGTTTCTTAATTTCCAGTATGTTTATTTTTCAGATGAGGGAGAAACTATTATATTCAGGTACTATACCGCTGGTATTTTTGAAGGCAAAAAGAATTCGATAGAGATTAACAAAAGAACTTTTTCGGGTTTTGCCCTGGAGAAGAAATTTCTTGGCCTTATACAGAGTGTAACATTGTATCAGCAGCTTCAGCAGGGAGTTGCTACATACCCTCCTGTTTATATAAGCTCCCTAAAACGCGATGAAAGGGCAAGGATTATTAAATCGTTAAATTCATTTGCACCCCGGATAAAAGGGAAAACAGGGCAGAATATGAGTTAAATCATTTTAAATGAATAAAGCAAGGGCCACCTTTGTGGACAGAAAAAAAGTTAGTAGTTGATTCTTTTATCGACATCTTAAATTCTAAAACCCCCTTTTAATTCCCCCCAGGGGGGAAAAAATCACCTGCCCCCCTTGGGGAAGGATGGGAAGGGGGTAATAAATAAAGGAATCAGATTTATTTTTTAACAACAACAGATATGTTAATTTATAAGATAAACCAAAATACATTATACCATGAATGTTGATAAGATAATGAACAACCTCGAAAAAAAGCATCCCGGAGAGGTTGAGTATTTACAGGCAGTCAGAGAAGTGCTGGAATCGATTGAAGAAGTGTACAATGAAAATCCTCAGTTCGAATCAGCAAATATCATTGACCGTATTGTTGAACCTGATCGCGTAGTTGCTTTCAAAGTGCCCTGGGTGGATGATGAAGGCAATGTGAAGGTGAATCTTGGTTACAGGGTCCAGTTCAATAATGCAATTGGTCCTTATAAAGGGGGTCTTCGCTTCCACCCCAGTGTTAACCTTTCAATTCTGAAATTCCTGGGATTTGAGCAGATCTTTAAAAACGCCCTTACCACTTTACCCATGGGTGGTGCAAAAGGGGGATCTGATTTTGATCCCAAGGGTAAATCAAATGCAGAAGTGATGCGTTTTTGCCAGTCATTTATGCTGGAGCTCTGGAAATACATTGGTCCTGAAACTGATGTCCCTGCAGGGGATATAGGTGTCGGAGGCAGGGAAATAGGATTTTTATATGGAATGTACAAAAGGCTTAAGGGCGACCATACAGGAGTTCTTACAGGGAAGGGAAGCAATTGGGGCGGATCGCTGATCAGGCCTGAAGCAACAGGTTTCGGAGGTATTTACTTTGCTCAGGAGATGCTGAAAACAAAGAACGAAACACTGGCAGGAAAGACTATTTCTATATCCGGATTTGGTAATGTGGCATGGGGTGCAGCTCTTAAAGCAACTGAACTCGGAGCAAAAGTTGTTACCATCTCAGGTCCGGATGGCTATGTTTATGATCCGGAAGGAATTTCGGGGAAAAAGATTGATTATATGCTTGAACTGAGGGCATCTAACCAGGATATTGTCAAACCTTACTCCTATGTTTTTGAAGGTGTCGAATTTCATGAGGGGAAACGGCCATGGGAAGTAAAAGTTGATATTGCATTGCCCTGTGCCACCCAGAATGAACTCGATGGTGATGAGGCAAGGACTCTGATTAGCAATGGCGTCAAGCTTGTTGCTGAAATATCAAATATGGGATGCACTCCTGAAGCTGTGGAAGAATTCCACAAAAACAATATTCTGTTTGCTCCGGGGAAAGCGGTTAATGCCGGCGGGGTTGCCACATCGGGTCTTGAAATGACCCAGAATTCAATGAAGCTCAGATGGAACAGTCAGGAAGTTGATAAACGTCTGCACGAAATAATGGTTAACATTCACGAACAGTGTGTAAGATGTGGCAAAAAAGCTGACGGCAATGTGGACTATGTTAAAGGTGCAAATATTGCCGGATTCCTGAAAGTAGCAAATTCAATGCTGGATATGGGGGTGATATAGATGACCCCCTGCCCCCCTGAAGGGGGGTTAAATACTACATTAGTTTATATACACAATGACAATGTCTCCCATATATAAAGGATGAGGGGTTTTTTGTATATTTGATTGTCTCAATTCTTTGTGCTATGCCGGAAGTCTCGCTGAAGCATAAAATTGCTTTAAGCCTTATTCCCCGGATTGGTGATATCAATGCCCGCAAGCTGGTTTCCCATTTCGGAGGAGTGGAAGCAATTTTTCATGAACCCTATCGCAGTCTGATAAAAATCCCCGGAATAGGATCGGGCATCGCCAGTTATATAAGTGAAAAATCTTATCTGAAAATTGCTGAGAAAGAAGCAGAATATGTTACAAAACATAATATTAAAACTTTCTTTTATCTCGATAATGACTATCCATTCAGGTTAAGGCAATGCGATGATTCTCCGGTTGTTTTTTATTTTAAAGGCAATTGTGACCTTAACACTCTAAAATATTAAGTGTTGTGGGGACACGAAATGCAACATCAAGGGGAAGGGAACATTGTGAAAGAATAATAGGCAGATCTTGCCTGCGATCATCCTGATCTTATAATTATCAGTGGATTAGCTTATGGAATTGATATTGCGGCACATAAAGCTGCCCTGTCAAATAATCTTCAGACAATCGGTATTCTCGGACATGGATTTAAAACCATTTATCCCTCAATTCACAGGACAACTGCAGATGCCATTCTGAAAACAGGAGGCCTGCTTACCGATTTCATGTCTGATACACTTCCCGAGCGTAACAATTTCCTTAAAAGAAACAGGATTATTGCAGGAATTTCAGATGCCACCCTTGTAGTCGAATCAGGAATCAAAGGAGGTGCCCTGATAACTGCCGATATGGCAAATTCGTACAACAGGGATGTCTTTGCGATCCCCGGAAGGCCGGAAGATCAATGGTCGGCCGGATGCAACAGCCTGATAAAAACCAATAAGGCTGCCCTTGTTGAATCAGCGGAGGATATTGAGTACTTCCTTGACTGGAAGCCTGAGAAATCAAAACCGCCGGTTCAGAAGACACTTTTTTCAGAACTGGACGAAACGGAACAAAAGATCTTTGAACTGATAATGAAAGAAGGAGAGATCACCATTGATCATATTTGCAGGACTCTTGATTTTCCAATAAATAAGCTTTCTTCACAACTGCTGCAGATGGAATTTAAAGGTTTGATAAAATGCTATCCGGGAAATGTTTACAGGACCTGAAGAAATATGCCTCTCCCCCTAAATCCCCTCCCGGGAGCTACCCTTTATACACATCTTTTATCCTTACCATCAATAATCTGATTATTAGTTTTTTAACCACGGATTTACGGAGTTTGTACGGAGTTTCACGGTTTAGATGACAAACAAAAACAGTGCAACTCAGTGTTAACTCCGTGCGACTCCGTGGTTAAATAGACTTTATATATCGTTTAATTATTAATTATTTAACATCCTGATTTATAATCAAGTATAAATTGTGTATAAAGGTTAGCCTCCTGGGGGAGGGGACAGGAGGGGGTGAGGCGAGTACTTAGGAGGATTACAGGAGGGGGTGAGGTGTTCCAATCCTGTAATAATATATTTATTATCTGATGCATTTCATTACTTTATTTTCCTAATTTTAGCTGTCAAAAAAATATAAACCATTAATCTATGGATCCAAGAGTACAGCAATTCATGGCTATGATAAAAGCCAAAAATCCGGGTGAAAATGAATTTCATCAGGCTGTTCAGGAGGTTTCAGAATCGCTTATCCCATTTATCGAAGAAAATCCAAGGTATAAGTATGCAAAAATCCTTGAAAGGATTGCTGAGCCTGAACGGACTATAATCTTCAGGGTACCATGGCTTGACGACAAGGGCGATGTTCAGATAAACCGTGGTTTCAGAATTGAAATGAACAGTGCGATAGGACCATATAAAGGAGGTCTGAGGTTTCATCCTACTGTTAACCTCGGAATCCTTAAATTCCTTGCATTTGAACAGGTCTTTAAAAACAGTCTTACGACACTCCCGATGGGGGGAGGCAAAGGCGGTTCTGATTTTGATCCAAAAGGAAAATCGGATAACGAGGTAATGAGATTCTGCCAGAGTTTCATGACTGAGCTTTTCCGTCATATCGGTCCGGAAACTGATGTCCCTGCAGGTGATATTGGAGTTGGCGGACGCGAGATCGGATTACCTTTTCGGACAATATAAAAGACTGAAAAATGAATTTTCCGGTGTCCTTACCGGCAAAGGCATTGAGTGGGGAGGTTCTCTTATCCGTCCTGAAGCGACAGGATACGGAGCAACCTATTTTGCACAGGAAATGCTGGCAACCAGGGGCGAATCATTCAAAGGTAAAACCGTTTGCATATCAGGTTCCGGAAATGTTGCCCAGTACGCAACCGAAAAGGTCACAGAACTGGGAGGCAAGGTTGTGACCTCTTCAGATTCGAACGGATTTATCTATGATCCGAAAGGCATTGATCCCGATAAATTGAAATATATAATGGACCTGAAAAATGTCCGAAGAGGCAGAATAAAGGAGTATGCTGAGAAATTCAGCGTTGAATATTTTGAAGGGAAGAGACCCTGGGTTATAAAATGCGACATTGCAATGCCAAACGCAACTCAGAATGAAATAAATGCAGATGAGGCTGCATTGCTTGTGAAAAACGGTTGTATCTGTGTGGCTGAAGGTGCCAATATGCCATCCACAATTGAAGCAGTTGAAGTATTCCTGAAAGCCAGGATACTTTATGGTCCCGGGAAAGCTGCAAATGCCGGCGGTGTTGCAACCTCAGGACTGGAAATGACCCAGAATTCAATGAGGCTCCCATGGTCGCGTGAAGAGGTAGATGAACAGGCTGCACATGATCATGAAGAATATCCACAGCACATGTGTAAAGTATGGAAAAAAGGAAGACGGATTCATTAACTACGTCGACGGAGCCAATATCGGCGGCTTTGTCAAGGTAGCCAATGCAATGATTGCACAGGGTGTTGTTTAATGCAGCTTATTGATACACATACACATATTTATCTTCCGGAATTTGATGACGACAGGGATCTGGTTATAAAAAGGGCTGTTGAGAGCGGAGTATCAAAACTCCTGATGCCAAATATTGATTATGATTCGGCCTGCCGGATGTTTTCGGTTGAAAATCTCTATCCCGGAATCTGTTTCCCCATGATAGGTTTGCATCCTACTTCAGTAAAAGAAGATTATATATCACAGATTGAAAAACTCGAAACCCTTGCAGCCAGCCATAAATTCTGTGCAATCGGTGAAATAGGAATTGATCTTTACTGGGATCAGTCAAGGCTTGAACGAACAGATTAAGGCATTCAAAAGACAGGTTGCTTTTGCGGTCAGATCGGGATTACCAGTTGTTATCCATTCGAGGAACTCCTTTCCCGAAGTCTTCAATGCTCTTGAAGAGTTTGCCGGGTCAGGAGTCAGGGGAGTTTTTCATGCATTTACAGGAACTGAAGGAGATGCGGAAAAAGCGATAAGAATGGGATTCAAGCTTGGCATAGGAGGAATAGTGACATTTAAAAATTCAGGACTTGATAAAGTTGTTAAACAGGTTGGACCCGAAAACATTATACTGGAAACCGATTCACCTTACCTCTCTCCAGTGCCTCACAGAGGGAAACGAAATGAGAGTTCATTATCTCCTCTTAATAAACAAGAAGCTTGCTGAGATATTCAGTATGAGCGAAGAAGAGATGGCGCAAATAACCTATGACAACTCAACAAGCCTTTTCAGTCTCTCAGAATAGTTAATCTTTGGTGCTGGTTGCTTGTTACTGGTTGCTGGTTGGAGTCAGATTACCCCTTTGAAGGGGGGGCGAGCGTAAAGAAGGAGCCAGACTGCAGGGGAGATTTTGTGGTGGGTAGGGGGATGTTAAACGAAATACGTTAAACGAAAAATGATAAACGATAAAAGATTGTAGGTCAGATGAAAGATACAAAAGAAACCTCAATACTGATAATTTATACCGGCGGAACCATTGGCATGGTCCATGATCCGGTTACGGGATCGCTGGTCCCGATCGATTTCCAGCATATCACCGATCATGTACCGGAACTCCTGAAGTTTGGCTTTAATCTTCAGGCTGTTTCCTTCGATCCGGTAAAGGATTCATCAAACATCGATCCGGGAGTATGGATAAAGATGGCTGAAACGATCGAAGAAAACTATGAGAAATATGATGGATTTGTCGTGCTCCATGGAACGGATACGATGGCTTATTCTGCCTCAGCACTGAGCTTCATGCTCGAAAACCTCAGAAAACCGGTTATCCTTACAGGTTCGCAGCTGCCGATAGGACTTTTACGCACCGACGGAAGGGAGAACCTTTTAACCGCAATTGAGATTGCAGCTGCAAAGGAAAACGGACTTTCGCTGGTTCCGGAGGTTTGTATTTATTTTGATAATGAACTTACAAGGGGTAACCGGACAACCAAATTCAGCGCAGAGCATTTTGATGCATTTAACTCCCCTAACTATCCAGCCCTTGCTGAAGTCGGACTTCACCTGAAATACAATTACAATCTTATCAGGTATTCTGATCCGGCTAAGAATCTTGTTGTTCATAAGGTTTTTGATACCAATGTTGCGATTCTTAAAATATTTCCCGGAATCGGCCGTAACCTTGTTCAGGCAGTAATAAACACAAAAGATCTCAAAGGTCTGATTATTGAAACATTCGGATCAGGAAATGCGCCAACATATCCATGGTTTATCGAAGACCTTAAAACATTTATCGCCAACGGTGGTATCATATTTAATGTCACCCAGTGTCATGGCGGCAGTGTTGAGATGGGGTTGTACGAAACCAGCCGTGAGATGCTTGCAGCAGGAGTGGTGAGCGGCAAGGATATTACATCAGAAGCATCGGTGACCAAGTTAATGCATCTGCTTGGGGTTTGCGGATCGGGAGAAGATGTTGTAAAGTGTTTAGGCAGGTCGATGGCCGGGGAGATTAGCATGACATGGTGACCCCCTTCCCGGCCTTCCCGTAGTGGGGAAGGAGGTAAATCCAGTGCATGAAGTCATACTGTATAAATGCAGGATAATCTCTTTACGTTTTAAAATATTTTGTAATTTGCGCCGCCATTTTCTGTTAAAATTATAGGAGAGATGCAGGAGTGGTTTAACTGGCACGCCTGGAAAGCGTGTGTACCTCAAAAGGGTACCGGGGGTTCGAATCCCCCTCTCTCCGCAAATCCAAATTACTCCCGCAGCAAGCTGCGGGATTTTTATTTTACGGCTGAAAGAGCTATTTCATATAAGCGAGGACAGATGGAAAATAAAAAGACCAGACGAGTAAAACGAGTCGGGAGTAATTTGGAGTTTCTGGTTCTCCCTCAGGGGATTATTCTCGGAGGAAATATTCCCTTCAAAAAATCGCCAATTTACCATGAGGTAAAGCTGACCGCTTTAAGCTTGATCATATATACACTATTTTTTATTGTAACACAATACGCTGGTTAGCAATTTACGATAGTTTATTTACCCAATACAATATTATTTTCAGCATAATTTTACCATTTAAATAAATTCGCTGAATTCCTTGCATCAAAATGCCTTTTTTCATAATTTAGTGTTGTCTCGTTGCTATTTTTTTAATGATAAGGTATGCGTCAGAAAGGACTCGCAAGAGTTGTCTGTTTGCAGTGATTAGAAGCTGGTTGCTGGCTGCTGGTTGCTTGTTGCTGGTTGATTTGAGCTTATCCGGACAGGTATGCACTATCAGCTCAACCCATTCTGACGTGATATGTTACGGTGAATCGACAGGCAATATTAATATTACAGTCAGCGGTGGTTCTGATCCTTATATTTTTTCGTGGACAGGACCCGGATCATTTTCAAGCACAAGCCAGAACCTGACCGGACTTTCAGCCGGAACCTATATAGTGACTGTTTCCGGAGCCGGCGGATCATGCACAGGTACAGAAACAATCATTATTGAACAGCCTGATCAGCCTCTTGCAATTGTTACCCAGCCTGCTGACCAGACAGACTGTTACGGGAATACGGTTGAATTTTCGGTCGCAGCAGACGGCTTTGTGGGGGCGGTATACTATCAGTGGCAATCGAGGCCTCCGGGAGGTGAGTTCAGCGACATAACCGGGGAAATTTCACCGGATCTGGTAGTCCACGACATCGGCGTAAACGGCCTGAACATCGATGGCACGGAATACCGGTTGATTGCATCAGACGATTGTACTACAATAACTTCTGAACCGGCATTGCTTGAAATCAATGCTGTAACCGGACTGACGGGAGCTGTTAATCTGACGATTTGCAGCGGGAGCGGAACCTCCTATGAAGTTTCCTCCCGCGGAAATGTAACAGGGTACCAGTGGTCATTCTATGATGGCACAGGATGGGTTGCATTAACTGATGGCAGCACATATTCCGGCACCAACAGCCAGAGTTGACCATCTCAGATGCATCCCCTGAAGCGACTGGAGGCTACAGGGTATCTGTAACATTCAGCACACTTAATCAACCCGAAGGGTATCCCGACATGTGTTGTAACGACACATACAAGAAACCGGAATCTGACGGTATTGCCCCCACTGGTACCGCCTGTAATTTCTACCGATCAGACAATCTGTTACAGTGGCACTCCTGATCCGCTTACCGCAACTCAGTCAACAGGCGGGTCAGGACCACCCTTATTCATATCAGTGGCAGATCAGTACTGATTATGAAAATTGGAGTAATCTAACCGGAGAACAAAGTCTTAGCATACTCCCCTCCTCCCCTTCTGACAACGACGTGGTATAGAATTGCTGCAACAGATGAAGGTCCTATGAGTTGCGGAACAGTCTATAGTTATCCTGTTACGATTATTGTTAATCCCCTGCCGTTAACATCAGCCATTTACCATTACTAAATAAAAACCAATATTAACAATGAAAACAAACGCCGCATTTTTTAAATCAATCCTGCTGATTATTCTATCAGCCAGCTCATTGGGAGTCTGGGCACAGCCAACCACGACTGATCCTGACCATGCCTGTATTAACTCCACGGAAGACTATTGGGTTATTAACACTCCTGGATCAACCTATAACTGGGTACTTTCAGGAGGCGGTACAATTACCGAGGGGCAGGGTTCCAGTGCTATCAGGATTAACTGGACAGTCGGTGGGGACTTTTAATTTATCGGTTACAGAGACACTGGCAAGCACAACTCTTTGTACCGGCGTACCTGTTATTCTGAATATTATTGTTGATCCGCTGCCGGTCCCCACAGCAACTGCCAATACTCCTTTTACGGGAGGTGACCTGAATCTTATCGGAGGACCTGATGGAATGACATCCTATTCCTGGACCGGACCAAACGGATTCACTTCCGCTGTTCAGAATCCGGTTATTACCGGGGTTACTGATGCTGCTGCCGGAACTTATACGCTTACTGTAACCAATGCGGCCGGATGTTCGGCATCCACGACTGTTAATGTTACTATTAATACTGTGGATCTTCCTACAGCTGTTGCCAATACTCCATGCGTAGGGGGCGATCTTAACCTTGTCGGAGGGCCTTCAGGTATGGTATCCTATTCCTGGACCGGACCTAACGGATTCACTTCTTCTGTTCAGAACCCGACAATCACCGGAGTGACAGCTGCTGCTGCCGGAACATATACTCTGACAGTCACGAACTCAGGCGGAGGTTCTGCATCTGCTAGTGTTGATGTTATAATCAATCCTTTACCGGCTCCTGTTATTGTTGGCCCTAATCCGGTTTGCCAGAGTACTGATAACAGCACTGAAATCTACAGTACGGCTGCCGTTGCCGGAAACACTTATAACTGGACTGTTGTTGGTGGTACGCTTAGCGGACAGGGCACGAACCAGATTGCAGTTCTGTGGACAACTCCGGGTCCCGGGTCAGTAAGTGTCACTGAGACTGTAATAAGCACTGGTTGCACTGCAACTGCTACAATTGATATTACAGTTCAACCTGCTCCGGTAACAAATGGAATATTCCATAATTAAAGCTGTAAACAGCAGGTTTTTATAGTGAGAACAACTTTAAAATTCATCCCTGAGGCTGTTTAAAAAAGTCTGTAGATCTTACCCCCCAACCCCCCTAAGAAGGGCAAAGGATACGACCTTCATATCCGAATAGCCTCCCTTTGCTAGGGCGGATTGCGAAGGCTTGGGGATTTAGGGGTAAAATTACAGAGGTAGACTTTTCAAACAGCCCCAATAAGGATGATTGTGAAAGGTAAAACCAATTGCTTAAAAGGCACTTATATATTATCGCCTTAGGCATTATGCAATTCATCAGCTTCAGATCAGCCGGGCAGATGACAATGCCTGATCATGTCTGTACAGGGCAGACAAAGCATTATTATGTTATTCCAGGTCCGGCTACCGGCTCAACTTATACATGGTGGATTGATGGAAATGTCATGTCCGGGATTTAATACCAGTGAATTTATTTATACCTGGAATTCTTCAAAAACTTATCTGCTCGAAGTGCAGGAACGCTCTGCAGATGGTTGTCCGGGACCGAAGATGTCAGGACAGGTTTTTGTAAATCCGCAACCTGAAATTCAGATCAGTGCATCCGATTCCCTGATATGTGACGGAGAGAGTGTGACTGTTTCGGTTCAGAATCCGGCTGGTTTAATCTGGGGGAAGTGGATATATGATCTTATTGTCGAACCTGAGGCGGGAATAACCGGGAATACCATAAACGGTACATATACAAGCCCGGCAGATCTTAATGAAACCCTGTTCAATAATGACACAGCAATGCATAAAGTGGTTTACAGGTTCATACCACGCATCGTAACTGATGACGGAGTTCAGGCTTGTGAAGGGAAGGAGGTAAAAATCACTGTGTGGATTCATCCCGGATTCAGATACAAGGAAGCTTTTCTGGAGATCCCTGATGCGTTTTCACCAAACGGAGACGGAATAAATGATGTCTGGAATATTAAGGGTATTCATCTCAACCTATCCTCGGTGATAACAATCTATAACCGTTGGGGTCAGATGATCTGGCAGTCCGAAAGTGGATATCCGGTTCCCTGGGATGGTACGAGCAGAGGGAAAGAGTTGCCTGTTGATTCTTACCATTATGTCATCGATCTTCATAATGGACTAAAGCCAATAGCAGGAGATGTTACCATTGTAAAATAGAAATAAATACATAGAGCTATGAAAAGGCTTTTTTACCTGTTAATCTTCACATTTTTATATCACATATCATTTGCCCAGCAGCTGCCTTTATATAGTCAGTATCTTTACAATAAGTTCCTCATTAATCCTGCTGTCGCAGGCAGTGATGGGTTTACCAGCTTTACTATTACAGCACGTGAACAATGGATTGGTTACTCGGGCGCTCCCAGAACCTGTTCGGTCAGCTGGCAGACCAGAATACTTAAAAGAGGATATAAACTCAACCAGAATCTGTTCAATAATCCTGTCTACAAGCCAAAAACCGATGGAAAAACAGGACTTGGCGGCTATATTTTCAGCGATAGAAACGGCAGGATTCAAAGAACCGGCTTCGAGTTTGCATATTCCTATCATACCTGGATTCAGGATTATACTCAGCTTTCACTGGGGCTTGCTTTAACAGGTTACCATTTCATTATTAATTTGGATAATATAAATTTCGAGGATCCGGATGAACCGTGGCTGAATAATGAATTGAGACGGGGTATATTTATTCCAGATGCTGATTTTGGCATTTATATATTTAATCCGGTTTACTGCGCAGGGTTTTCAGCACTACAATTATTTGGAGCTGCTTCAAAAATAGGCGACGATGCATATGATAATTACCGGATGGACACGCACTTCTATCTTTTCGGATCTTATAATTTTAATGCCGGAGTCCGAACAGAATTGCAGCCTTCCATTCTTTTAAAGATGTCTGAGCAAGCCAGACCACAAGCAGATATTGGTTTCACGTATAATTATAATCATGATTTCTGGACGGGAATAGCCTATAGGACAGGGGGAGCTATAATAGCCAATATAGGGTTTAGATATATCGCCAGACAGGTTAATCCGACAAGTATATATCTGGGGTACTCCTATGATCTTACACTGAACAAGATTCAGAGTGTAACCTACGGAACGCACGAAATGACAGTGGCATTAAAATTTGGCTATAAAGAGAAAAGGTTCCGATGGCTGGATCGTTATTGATAAATAGTAAATATTACCTAATATCGCCACGGATTGCTTTCCCCGGGAATATTCCATCATGCAACTGACCATCTTCCACCATGATTATTCCGTTGACCAGCACATATTTTATTCCCATTGAATATTTTGCAGGTTCTTCATAGGTTGCCTGATCAATGATCTGTTCAGGATCAAAAATCGTTATATCCGCATCAGCCCCGGCGCGGATCCGGCCTTTGTTTTTCATCATGGGAGCAATTCCTTCCAGTCTCTTTGCCGGCATCAGGGTAATTTTTCTTAATCCTTCAGAAAGTGAAATAAGCTTATCCTCCCGGACATATTTTCCCAGAACTCTGGCAAACGTACCGACTCCCCTTGGATGCCCTTTTCCGCCTCTCATGTCTCCATCGCTGGCGATAATGACAATTGAGTCTGCAATGGTCGATCTGACTATCTCATCCGGTATTGAATGAGCAATAACCATTCCTCCGGTTTTTCTGTATTCTGCAAAACTTTCAGCATTAAGACGTTCTCCTGTCAATGCCCATTGTAAATCTTTATAATCAATACCAAGAATTTCCTGCCAGCCTTTATCATATATAGCTGATTCAATTGTTGTTTGTGTTGCTGAATAAGGATAGCACTCTACGCTGATATCCACATTGTGCGACCGGGCTTCTTTTATCATCTGAAGCATCCTTGGCGTGTCAGAAAATCCTAAACTCGTAATATGAACCACATGCAGAGGCGCTCCTGTAATTGCTGCTGCTGATATAACCTCTTCGAGAGCCGAAATAGCGCTGTTGGGCTCCTTTAATCCGGCATAACGCATATGTACAACACATGGGGCTTTAAATCGGGCGGCAACCCTGAACATTTCCATGATTTCCCATCTTGAAGCAGCAGGTGTGTACATCATGCCAAATCCAACCCCCATACCTCCCCGGTTCAACCCATCTGCAATCCCTTCCTTTAAAACAACAATCTCCGAATCTGAGGCGGTCCTGTACGCAGCATCACCAACGGGAGCAAATCCACCAGGATCATTCATAAGTTTCATCCTTAAAGGAATATGGCCGGCGCTCACACCGTGGTTAATAAGTGATTTCCCTTCCCTCTCTTCATACCATTTGTCAACATCCGCTGTACCCATCTCAAGCTCCAGCGCAGTTGTTACACCATCCATAATCTTATATTTGTAGTTTTCCGGATCCTGTCCATGCGAATGGATATCAATAAAGCCCGGAGCGACTACCAGACCCCGGGCATCTATTGAAGTCCGGCCCTTTATATCTTTAACTGTAATTAATTGAACTGAACCTTCTTTGATCCCTATATTGGTTATCGCATCAAGATTCGATTCAGAATCGATTACCCTGCCATTCAAAATGACTACATCAAAATCCTTTGCGCCGGATGAAGAATCTCTGCTACAATTCATAACTGAACAGGAAATAAAAATGAGCAAACATTTTAAAAATCCATTTTTTAGACAAAATTTCATTTCCCCTTAATGTGAATTTGAAATAGAGAATAAATGTAAAAATAATGCCTGAATAAAATTGACTTTTATTTTTCCATCGTGTAATTTTGACTAACTGCAACCAGAAACCAGAAACCAGAAACCAGCAACACCATATTGTTTGCAGTGAAGTTTTAGCAACATTTCAATCCATGAAAATAGCCGACATTACTCCCGAAACCGAAAGTCACTATTTCTGTTGTCTTGAGGAATATTCAGATGATATAAAAGAGGCAGGTGATCAGAAACAGAAGTGGTATAACCATATGAAAGACAAGGGTCTGAAAGTGAAATTTGCCCTTGATGACAATAATGTGATCGGGGGCATGATTCAATACCTGCCGGTAGAACATTCTATTTTTGAAGGTGAAAATTTATTTGCAGTGCTTTGTATATGGGTCCATGGACATAAACAAGGCAGGGGTGATTACAGGAACAGAGGGATGGGAAAAGCTTTGTTAAAGGCCGCTGAAGATGACAGCAGACAACTTGGGGCAAACGGGCTTGTAGCCTGGGGATTGATTCTGCCGGTTTTTATGCGTGCATCCTGGTTCAAAAAGCAGGGATACAGAGTTGTTGATAAAAGCGGGATAATGAGATTAATGTGGAAACCGTTCAATGATAATGCCTTACCCCCGAAATTCATTAAGCCTGAAAAACAGCCCACAAAGGGAGAAGGAAAAGTTAATATTACCTTGTTCAGGAATGGATGGTGCCAGACTATGAATGTCGCCTGTGAAAGGGCAGTAAGAGCATCAAAGGATTTTCCCGGCAAAATAAACCTGGAGGAATTCCAGACAACAGATAAAAAAGTTCTGGCGGATTGGGGAATTACCGATGCGCTTTATGTTGACGGTAAAGAGATAAGAGTAGGACCTCCACCCTCATTCGAAAAAATCAGAAAGAGGATTGAAAAAAGAGTAAAAAGAATATCATAAATATTTAATGTTCTCTGTGTAACTCTGTGCTTCTCAGGATTTCCTCCGTGTAAGTTCTTTTTGTTACACTGAGAGACACAGAGGATTCACAGAGTTACACAGAGGTGTATTGTATATAGTTATTTGGTATCAACCATAATCGGAAGACCCTTCTCATTAGTCATAATGATCAGCTTGGCGTTCGGAGAAGTATTAATTGCCTTAATCATTTCATATTGAAGCAGCCGGTCACTGAGTCCTGAGCTTAGAATTTTCTGATAATCAGCAATACCCTGGGCTTCAACCCTTTTGCGTTCAGCCTCCTGTCTTTCTCTCTGAAGGACAAATGTCATTTTCTGGGCTTCCTGTTCAGCATTGATCTTTGATTCTATAGCGGCTTTTACCGATTCAGGCAAAGTAATATTCCTTACCAGCAGCTGTTCAAGCGTCAGCCCGCGCTCTCTGAAATTGGATTCTATTGCTGAAAAAATCCTGTCCTGAAACTCATCTCTTTTGGATGAAAACAAAGCAACTGCATCGTAATAAACAGCATTATCCCTGATCCCTGTCCGGCAAATCGGACGAACCAGGACATTCCTGTAGTCTGTTCCGACCTCCTTGAGTATACGTGGGGCTTCGGAAGGAATAACCTTATACAGGACAGTCAGATCGATGACTACCTCAAGACCGTCAGCTGACAGTACGCGAATTGCATCATCCCTCTGTGTCGAACCCTCATCATTAACTCCCGACATGGTATAATTTTCAGTCTTAATATCAAACATGACAACCTTGACCAGAGGATTAATCAGGTTTAATCCGCTTTCAAGGGTATTGTTGCTGACCTTGCCAAACAGCTTCTGTACACCTACCATTCCCGGTTCAATCTGTTTGACAGATGCGAAAATAAGAGTCAAAAGGAATATCAGGAATGCTCCGGCTATAACTTTTGATTTGTTACTCTCCATATAAGGTACGGTCCTGACACCTATGAGTGCCAAAATGATGACTATGATCCCAACTGTAATTAATGACATGGCTTAATTGTTTTTATGGTTAATTAATTTATCTGGTCTAATTGAAATAAACTTCAATACTGCATCTTTAAGTCCCTCAGAATCAGCAGTTATTTCATTCGTTAAAGTATAAATCTATTATAAATTTTACAATTTCATAACCCTTTTCTTAAACAACTGGATAGAAGCCAATGTCAAAACAAATCCGATGCTCATTAATAAAAGTATTTTTGGAAGAATTGCTGCTAATGGCAGGCTTCTCCAGAATATGTCATAAAATCCCTGAATTCCCCAGTAATTTACACTGAGAAGAGCAATCTTCTGAAGTATTGAGGGCATTATAAACAGCGGGATCATACTTCCACCAATAGCTGACATGACCAGAATAATAATCGTACTGAGGTTTTGTGCTTGTTGTCGTGTTTTTGCAACAGCAGCCAGGAAAATTCCCAGACTTGATACAGCAAAAGATGTAGCTATTATCATTAAAATTAATGCCGGAATATTGACGCTCAGATCCATGTTAAATATGAGCCAGGCAAACAGGAACATGGAAGTAAGCTGTAATATTGAGATAAAAAATGCAAACAACATTTTACCGTAGAGAATTGCACTTCCCTTCAATGGTGAATAAAGCAATCTGTTTATCGTTCCGTTTTCCTTTTCTTCCAGTATGCTTGTCCCCACTCCAGCCACACTGAAGAGTAACATTAGTATGGCAGTTCCAGCAACGGCCTGTATCAGACCTAGTTTAGTGTCATTCTTTTCTCCAACAATGGAGGTCCACTTTATGACCGGTGTGTAATTACTGTTTTTTATTGCAGCTCTGATTATATTGTCACTTATACTTTTGTCGATATCAGGAAACTGGTTTTGCAGATATTTTTCAATACTTTTTTTAAAGACTATTTCGCCTGCTGACGACATTACTGTGCGGAAAATGTTCTGCTGAAGAATTCCAATTTCCATTTCACGCGATCTGTCATATACAAGTTCTATGGGGGTTGCTTTCCCCGCTTCCAGTGAATCCTGAAAACCTTTATTTATTATCAAGGCACCAGCAAATTTTCCTTTAATTACCAGTTCTTTCGACTTTGCCGAATCTGAAATAACAATATTAATATCTTCAAGAGAATCAATTCTATAAATAATCTCTTTTGACGCACTGGTCTGGTCCATATCGGCAACCATCAATTTAACAGGTTCAGAACGGCCATTGTAGGCTCCGATACTGCCATAAGCAAATGCAAAAAGAGTTATTAGAATTACCGGAAGCAGAAATGTGAGAATGACGGAACGCTGATCATGAAAAAACAGTATCAGATCCTTTTTGAAAAGCTTAAACATAATTTAATCTCTTAATTCTTTCCCTGTTAATTTCAAATAGATAGATTCCAGATTTGTCCCCTGTGTATAAATTCTTTCGATTACGCCGCCTGAGTTTTGAATATGGTTTATAATTATCGAAATATCTCTGGTAATATTTACACATTCCACTTTTAATGTGTTCGTGGTACCATCAAACTTATAGAGCGAATTCACTGATGTAATTCTGGATATTATTTCATTACCTGAATCTGCCAGTTTAACTGTTATTAAATCTTTCACATCACTGACTTTCCTTAACTCTTTCAGTGTCCCCTGAGCAATTATACTACCAACATCAATGATAGCAATTTTATCACAGAATCGCTCAGCTTCTTCCATATAATGGGTTGTGTAGATTATAGTCATTCCATCATTATTCAATCTCTCTATGACCTCAAAAATATGATTTCTGTTTTGAGGATCAACACCAACCGTAGGTTCATCCAACACCAGTATCTTAGGATTATGTAATAATGAGCAGGCAATATTAATCCTGCGTTTCATTCCTCCTGAAAAGGTTTTTATTCTATCATTTTTCCTGCCTGATAAATCTACTATCTCCAAAGTATTATTGACATTTGCCTTAAGCTCCGGTTGTGGAATATCATACAATCCACCCCAGAACATAAGGTTTTCGTAAGCTGAAAGTTCTTCATAGAGGGCAATTTCCTGGGGAACAACACCCATTATCAATTTTATAGTATGACCATCATCCTTTATATTGACCCCATCAATTATAACATCACCCTTGTCTGGTTTAACCAGTGTATTTAATATGTTTACAATTGTTGATTTACCAGCCCCGTTTGGTCCCAAAATTCCAAAGATCTCCCCTTTTTCAATGGAAAAACTGACATCCTTAACAGCCTCAATATTTCCGTAGGATTTAGAAACGGACCTTAATTGTATCATTTTCTATGTTTGGGATTGGCTCCATTTATTTTTTGAATTCAGAATATTATGATTTTCTGAGCTTCTTCATTCGTTTTAAGGCTTTGTCCGCAGCAAGTTTACCGGTAAAAATCGACATCGGCACACCTGCGGGACTGTATACCCATTGTCCTGCCTGGTAAACTGAAGGTATGGGTGTCAGTACCGAACCCTCCGCGAGCTGTATCTTGTTTATAACCGGCATCTATTTCTGAAACGCCCATCCTGTAATCCCTCCTTCGGAACTTCCCGCTCTGTTTTCGATGCTTAAGGGGGTGAAAGAAAAGCGTTCAATAATTTTATCTTTTAACATCGGGTAGACAGAACCTGATAATACACTCAGAATACGATCCTCAAGCTCCGTAATAAACTCATCAAGCCACCCCGCTTTCTGAATTTTATAACAAGTCATACTCAGCAAGGATACTGATTATCACTCCGGTCTTTCCCGGAGGAGCCATTGAGGGATCCTTAAGTCCGGGAATGGATATTTCGTAAGTGTTTAAGCTGGTAAATTTGTCGAGCCAGGTCAGGATCTGTTCTTTTTCAGCTTTCTCAAAATTACTCAGGAGATCATCCAGCTCCTACCGGTGCGTTTTGCCTAATCCCTGCCTTAAGGGAGTATAAAAAAAGTGTCCGTGGGCAATCTTCCTGAAACTTTCAAGCGGCTCATCCACTTCCACAAATAGTGTAAATACGGAATCGCCTCCCCGGCTTCCCAGCATCTTGCTTTTTGTCTCCCCAAATCTTTTTTGGTTTCCGGCAATAAACCTTCTGTTTCGGTTCTTTTGTAGAGTGTTTTTAGATCGGCCGCCCAGATAAGATTTTTATATTTATAAGTTATATTATTTTCATCTGTCACAAGAAATTTCTCAGGAATTACCTCAGTAATCTTTGTTTCTGTCTTTATCTCCCCCCCGCGTTCAGTCACTTTGTTTTTCAGGGCTTCCGACAGCTTTCCCACCCCGCCTCTGGGATAGAAATAGTCGAGGAATACAGTGAAAAATAGCTCAAAGCAAAAAATGCAGGAGTATTTTTGAAAAAATGCTGGGAGATCATGTCCCTCAGTGAGTGATCTTTTATGATTGTCTCTAAGTATTCCTCAACCGGCATTCATGCGGTTTATTTTCCTGACAGTCATAATAAATCTTGGAAACCAGGGTAAAAGCTTTTTGAAAATGAAGTCTCTGTCGCGCTTTAAATCTTTGAAAACAGGATTCTCAATGCCATAGAGCACATCCATGTGTTTGATTATTTTCCGGATGACCTTTCAGGATCTCATCAATCTCACCTTCACTTTCAGGGTAAAATTTTTTCAGAAGTTCACTGTATTCTGACAGGTTGTCGAGATTTTCTATATGTATAATCTGATCTTCAATACCCAGGGAGACCGGGCTTTTTACCACTTCGAGACGGAATTCAGATCCTTTAGCATCGGATAGATGATACCTGCGTCTAGCAGTGCCCTGACGCCGGCATCAAAATGAAATCCGTTCCGGACAAATGTATTAACAAGTCCTCCGCACTCCCTGTTTTTTTCAATAAGCAATACTTTCTTGCCTGACCGTGCCAGGTAAGTCGCTGCAGTCAACCCGGCAACGCCTCCGCCAACAATAACTGTATCGTATATTTATTATCAGTCATGCACTCCTTGTTGAATTCAGACTTCGTGCAGACGAATTTGCGCAGTGACATGGCTTTTCACCGGCCCGGTCATTCAGTCCCGCTCATTTCCAGGGTTTTTTCCCAGAGTTCGTAAGCAGCCTCTCTGTCCAGGGCTGGCGGTGCCGGTTCTTCTTCCGTTGTTAAGTTAAAGAATTTCCCGCTCACATCTTCCATCTCTTTTGAGACCCCGAGACAATACAGCGCTTCGGCTGATATTTCAGGTGATTTCAGCGATCTTATCCAGGAAATTTCTTTTATACCACCTGTAGACCGGTCCGTTTTCCTGTCCTGTGTCCGTTTTACTGCCCCGGGTGCATTGTGTTTATTGTCACGCCCGTCTCCCTGAAAGTGTTCATTGAAAACGATCATGGACAGGAGCTGTGCCAGCTTTGGCAGAACCATAGCTTTTCAGATCCCGTGTAGCGGCGTTTTTCCCAATTCAGGTCATCAAGCCTCAATCCCCAGGCCGCAAAGCGATGACCCTCCGAACCAACCATTATAATCCTGGCTTTTTGCTGGGATTTTAACTTATTCATCAGAATGAAATTCATGATAAAGGATGAGAGATAGTGAACTGCAAATACCTTCTCTATTCCCTCCGGGGTCTAATTCCCTTTTTGTCAGGTAAATGCCTGCATTGTGTATCAGAACATCAATCGGGGTATTGAGCTCTGCCAGTTCTCCTGCAACCCGGTGAATATCCTTCAAACTGCTTAAATCGGCTATCTTGTAGTCACATTTTACTCCAAACTCATTTTCGATTTCAAGCGTAAGAGCTTCTGATTTCTTTTCATTCCGATTTATGCACAAAAGGTTTGCCCCATGTGAGGCATATTTTTTGGCAGTATAAGTATCCGATGCCGGAGGTGGCTCCGGTTATTACAACAAGTTTATTGTGAAAATTTTCAGTACAAATTCTGGGATCTGAACGGTTGTTTCTGATCATCGCAGAAATGTTGGACCACTCATATTCCCTGAAATATTTTGCAAACTTCTTATTTTTCATAACTACCAGCTACCTGACCAGCTTCTATAAATTTCATACAATTATTATAATCTGACCTAAGCTTCTAGAAATACATACCAAGAGCAAATACATAATCCTGGTTACGAAGCGGAACAGGATCTGCCCCTGAAGCGTTAGGCATTGCTAAAGTGTTCCACCCGACTGTCATGCGGACATCAAAGAAAAAATCCTTATTGAGAAGTTTGAAATCCGTGCCGAATCCATATACGAACGAATAGTCGAAAGTATCGAGCCCCGCCATATCTCCTGATTCCGGCACTATTACAGGAGGCCCGCCCATGTTGATTGTACTTGTAATATTGTAATCTCCATTCAAGTAATAATGACAATGCTATGCCGGTGCTGCCATAAATACCGAAATTCTTTATTTTGAAAAACCTGTATTTGAATACTCATTGGCATCTCGAAATAGTTCAGATTATATACAGAAACTGTATTTATGCTAACGGGCACGTTAATAGTGACATCCTGCCTCGATCCTTTCTTGCATACAACAGCTCCTGCTGAATACCTACCGATTCAGTAATCGGAATATATAGGAATACTCCTCCTGCAAATCCATTCCTGTTTCCAGTATCAACAGTATAAGTATCGTCGGCAGGACTGATACCATATTGAAGTGGCCAGACTGTAGCCGGCTTTCAATCCGAAACGAATCCTGTCTGGGCATTTACAGATCCAATGAAACAGGAATGATATAAACAATAATATGCAAGTAATTTTTTCATAGTCTATTTTTAATTTATTTATATTAATTAACATATATTTCAACGTAATAAGTTCAACCAAATTTTTTAATCATAAACCTTCTGTAGGCTTTGCCGAACCTTGGAATATTGTCAAAAATATCTCCCCATAAATCATAATAATCTCGCTGCTCTGAAATTTTCCCTTCTGTATTTAACGTCAGCCGGCTTGAGCCATATAATACGGAACTCGGATATTTTTTGAAACTGAGGGTCATTTCCCATTCAAGAAATATTATATTCTCCTCCATAACAGCATTGACAATATTCATTTTCAGGTCTTTTGATCGTTTTGTCAGGCGTTCGGTCATTGCTGTAAATTCTTTGATTCCACGTATTTCCTGAATGGTATCCCTGAAATATAATATTATCATCGTAATAGGGTAGAATATGTGACCAATCGGGTTTCCCTTCCGTGTTGTAAGTTTTACTCCATAAGTCGAGTACCAAATCTTTTGTCAGCATAGAATGTCTGGTTAAATTTCAAGTTCTTAAAAATAATGATAGAAATTATCAATCTTCAGTATTTATTTTTAAAGTAACTCATTTTTTTACTGCATTTTCTTTAATATTCTCAATGCTTCATCAACGTGCTTTGTGGATTGCATTTGCGAATTGAAGAGATAGATCACTTTCCCAGTTTTATCTGCAATGTATGTTACCCTGCCTGGCAAAAATCCCAGAAGGTTTGTGGGCACGCCAAATTGTTTTCTTATTTTATTTCCTTCATCGCTAAGCAGGGTAAAAGTTAGCCTGTGTTTTTCGGCAAATTCTTTATGACTTTCAACTGACTGGCCGCTGATACCAATTATCAAAGCATCAGCTTCCTTAAAAACCTCATACTGATCACGAAATGAACAGGCCTGTGCTGTACATCCGGGACTATCGTCTTTCGGATAAAAATAAATCACGAGGTTCTTTTTGCCGAGTACAGAACTGATATCAAACAAATTTCCATTTTGATCAGGCAATATAAATGCCGGGATACTGCTTCCGATTTTGATTTCGTTCATATTATTTTTTTGACTGAATGTTAAATAAGATGTAAATAAGATCAAGTAAATAAAGAGATAAAAACGATAAAAATTCCTGAATTTCAGGTAATTTCGATTATCAGGATACATGTTTCCAAATAGGGCTTTCAGTTCTTTCAGAAAATAAGGTTTTATGTTTATGGTCCAGCTATCCGTCTGGTATACTATCTTACGGAATTTGCTCCGGTAAAATGTCAGGGGCAACCCCCATAAAATGAATAAAATTAACCAGATATTTTTAAGTAATAACATATTAATATAATTTAATTATTCTCCCCCCACCTGACTGAAACAATAATTTCATTTCTTCTGCCAATAAATTGAAATGGAGGGTTATACCCCAGAAATCTATAATTCCCGAAAGAGGTGATGCCATTTTCTTTAAGAAGATTCTGAAGTTTTTCCGAATAAAATTTCAGATCTTCATCAGAGGCATATCCACCAAATCTTATTACTGCAACATATTCATCTGCAGTGTTTTTTATTTGGACATCAGGGTCATTCGGTTTTGGAAGATTTTCTTTTTTATACGCAGAAGGCATTACGAAACTCATTGTTGAAACAGAATCATTGATATCCATTTGAACCGGAGTAGTCATTGAAATTTTCTTATTAGCCTCATTGCCGCCAAAGATATAGCCTGCAAGTTTCTGAAATCCGGGACCCGAAAGATCCCTGTAAGTTTTTGCATTCGAATTAATTGTTGCAATAGTGGCAGAGGGATAAAATCTGATTTCAAAATCCTTGTACTTCCGTATAATTGAATGTTTTTGTTCTTCAGTTTTATTCGTTGGCATGATTACAAAAGATTGAAGTAAAACGATTAATAAAAAAACTACAGCTAAAATTATGATAATCATTTTCATATTTAATTGATTTAATGTGAATTCTGTATCCATATTACTGGCAGTCGACCATCATGGCTTATCGCAAACTGTCTATGAATGACGAAAGAGCCCCTGAGTTATTGATCAGCTCAATCTGTTTATAGACCAGTTCGGCTCGTTTTTCATTGAACCTTGAGAGCTCTTTCTGAAAGTCGATTTCATCTGTTAACAGATCGTATGCATTGATCTGTCCTTTATCAAATCTATCCTGATTCAATGAAAGGTTCTCCTCATAAAGAGCTATGTTTTCTTTAGATAATTCAGCCTGATACTCAATCTGCCTTATCTCTTCAGTAAGCATGAGACTTTTATTGCTGACACTATTAGTCTCTTCCTCAAGCCTTGATTTAAGACCTTTTCCCTCCAGTTTCAACTGGTTGACCCTGTTCTTTGTGCTGCTTCCGGAAAGTATCTGAAATTTGAGACTCAGTCCCAGGTAGCTGCTTCCATACCAGCTGTCTGACAGGAATGGGTTAAAGGTATCTGTATACTGGTTGGCTCCAAGGAATCCCTCAAAACCAATCGTTGGTGTAAGTTTCATTTTTTCTGATTTCTGTTGCTGTTCAATAAGTTGAGCCCTGAATCTCAGGCTTTGGACAGACGGAACAGAGTCTAACATAGGATCTGAATTACCTGTTTTCAGTATATCCGCTGTAAAAGGTGAAAAGTCAAACCTGCCGTCAAGTAAATTCTCAAGTGAAATTCCAGTAAGGAAGCTCATATATATTTTTTCCCTGGTGAGCGACGACGAAACAGAAACATAATTTGAGAGAGCATTATTATGATTCAAAATAGCTTTGTTGACTTCTGTTTTCAGCACCTTTCCCTCTTCCGATTTTGCCACGAAAAGCTCTTTAGTCCTGGAAGTGCGAAGTGTATCCAGTTCGGCAGAACGAAGCTGTTCCTGCCTGAGCCATATGTTTGTAAAGCTCTTTATTACTTCCAGTTTCAGATCCCTTTCAGCGGCAGCAGCATCTGTATTCTTCAGTTTCTCATTAATCCTGCTTTCTGCAACCCGGCTCTTTATGGAAAAGTCGATTATGGGCTGATACAGAATTAATCCTGAATTCTGCTGCCAGTCTGTACCAAACTTTATCGGCCTTTTTTCGTCTGTAGGTATCTGGCTGAACTGCCCGAGAGGAATTATCTGTGTCGGAATTATAGGATTATATCTGTAGTTATAACTCAGTGAGAGGTCAGGCAAATACTTCTGATAGGCCGATGAAGTCTGAAGCCTGGCAATCTCAATATCAGTCCTTACCGCCTGTATATTTCCCCTGTTTACAAGAGCAGAATCGATACAGGTTATAAGTTTTATCTCCTGCCCTGATATCCTGTTGGATAAGCTAATAAGGAGAATAAATATTATTGATGGAATTATTGATTTCATTTTGTAATTCTTTTAATTTTTCAGCCGCGGAATACTGCAGCCGGTTCAACATTGTTGATTGTTCGTATGGAGAAGAATAAAGAACTTCCAACCGAGATAAACACTGTTACCAGGAAGAGTGCAGAGTATTCCCTTATTGAATAGCTGAATACCAGTCCGGCATTGGAAACTCCTGCTCTGAATCCTTCAAGGAGTATCATTGCTATTATAAAACCTGTAACTGCGAACAGGAAGCTCTGGGTAAGAATAAGCCTGGTTATATACCCGTTAGTGGCACCGATCGCCTTAAGGGTTCCGTAATCCCTTATCCTGTCAACTGCTGATGAATATAGTGTAAGGCCTATAATAAAGAATCCACTTATAACAGCGAAAATAACCAGCGACCCGATGCTTGTTCCTATGTTTGACGATAAGGTTATATAGCTGACCGTTGTTTTTCTAAGTTCTTCTGCATTCCACGCTTTAATACCATAGACCGACCTGTTTATGTTATCGACTACATCATCAACAGCAAACCCGGGCTTAACCTGGATGGCTATTGTACTTACTTTCGAATCGGGGAAAGAGGTATAATAACGTGCCTTCGATAGTGTTGTATAGAAAAACGAGCCTGCAAAACCTCTGGCATTTTTAGTCTGCAATTTTATAGTGGCGCTTTTCCCATTAATTTCAACTCTTGTACCGGGTTTTACAGGGTAATCGAATACAGCCTGATCGTAAAATTCAGCTGATACAGCCTCATCATCATTAAGCGAAAGAAGGTTACCCTCGTTTATTGATTCTGGTTTCGGACCAGCAATAAACAAGGGCGACTCGCTGCCAATAATTAGTACAGGTGCAAGTTTACCATTCTCAAATTTTACCGATGCCCCGGCAACTACTATCGGATATGTATTCATAACCCCTTCTATGCTCCTGAGTTCCCTTACAAGGCCCTCATTAAGCTTTGGTAGTTCATTAGCATTCCTTGTAATATTATCGACAACCCAGATCTGACCAATATCCTGCCGTGAGTTACTAACCAGCCCCCCCATTAGTCCGGTCAGAAAGCTTAATACCCCAATCTGCTGGCCAATAAGGAAGATGCTGATAACGATACCGATTATTACTCCAATGCTTTTTACCTTGTCGTACCTTATGAACCTGTAAGCAGTTGCTATCATAACTGATTGGTTTTAAGTGCAATTACAGATTCGACCTTGGAGTTAAGAATAAGCCCGTTCTCTCCCTCAAGCTTTATTCTTACTTCTCTTACAAGCCTGTCTTCCTGCTCATTTGCTTTTTGCGAGAAGAGCGACTTCTTTTTAAGATATGGGGAAAGGAAGACAACTTTTCCCTTTGCAATAACCGAGTCACTGCCAATATATCTTATATCAGCATCAAGACCTAATCTGAGCCTGCCGGCAAAAAGCTCATCAACTTCAGTTCGCACTGTCATTGGTCCGGAAGGGGCAACCTCTGCGTATTTTTCAAACTGGTTTACCGAACTTCCTTTCTCAATAAGCATCTCGAGCATTAGCCCGTCATAAGGTGAGCGCAGTGTCTTTTTCGAAGCTTCGGCTTCAGCATATCTTACCTGATCTGCAAGTTCTCTTAGTCTGCTGGCAGCAAGTTTTACCGATGCGCTGTACTTCTCGACTGTAAGAGAAAGTGTGGTGACCTCTGTCTCAAGATCGTCCAGAGTCTGCCGGGCCTCTGCGCCTTTTGCTGCAAGAACTCTTAGAGACTCCAGGAGCTTTTTCTTATTGGCAAGCCTTGCCTCCGATTCCCTGAGGTTAAGCTCATCTATGTCTTCCTGCGATTTCTGAGTATTGTATTCGCTTCTCAGCTGCGAAACTCTTATCAGTTCAAGCTCATCATCCAGCCTGACAAGCGGCTCATCCTTTTTGATAGTGTCGCCGTCATTCCTGTAGATCTCCTTAACAATACCACCGGCTGAAGCTGCAAGACTGATTATCTCTTTTTCAGGCTCCACTTTGCCAACCCCTACAACTTCCGATACCTCAACCATTGCACTGTTTACAGAATTGGAATCAGTGCCTGTTTTTTCTTTGGTTTCCTTACTGCCTCCACAGGCTGTAATAATTAGCGGTATTATAACCAGATAAATTCTTTTATTCATTGTTTTAAAATTTATATAATGTTCTATTGATTCTTTATTTGTTAGTTATGAAATATATCATCCTCCGATGGCTTGTCTGAGGCTATACCGTTGTTCACATAAATGATCCTGTCGGCAAATGGTTTCAGTCTCAGATCGTGTGTTACCACAATTACCGATTTTCCTGAATCTGAGAGCATCTTAAGTTCTTCCATGACTATGCCAACACTCTTTATATCGAGTGATGCAGTTGGTTCATCGCACAGCATAATCGATGGTTCTGTAACAAGCGCCCTTGCAATTGCCACCCTTTGCTGCTGGCCGCCGCTGAGGTTTTTCGGAAGGCTCTTAGCCCTGCTTTCCATATTTACCTTTTTAAGAGCTTCTTCTGCTTTAAGTTTTGCTTCCTTCTTGCTGGTGCCTGCGAGTCTTAGGGGCTGCATAACATTTTCAAGTACATTAAGTGGCGCAAGAAGGTTGAAGCTCTGAAACACAAAACCTATATTTCTCAATCTGACCATGGCCAGCTCCTTGTCGCTTAAATTGTTTACAAGTACGTTTTCTATATAAACTTCTCCCGTTGTTGGGAAAATGACACATCCAAGCAGAGAAAGAAGTGTTGTTTTACCTGAACCTGACGGGCCTATTATAAGTGTAAGCTCATTCTTTCTGAAATCGAAAGTTGTTGGCTGAAGAGCGGTAATAACAGTGTCGCCTGTTTTGTACTCTTTACTTGCTCCCCTTATACTGGCTGCTATTTCCATATTTGATCTAATTGTTTTGACATTAAACAATATAAGTACAATATAGTTCGAATAAATAGTAAATAATACGTAAATGAACTAATAAAGCTTAATTTTGTTATTGAATAAAAAAGAGAGCAGTTATGAAGAAGAGTGAAATACTCACAACTTTAATAGACCGGTTCTTTTCCTTTGATGCTGAGAAGGGAAACAAAGATGATTATTCGATGGATGAGTTCATAGGTTACCTAAACTCAAAATCGGATGCGAAAGGGTTGGAGATCAGAAAAATATCAGGTGAAGAATATAAGTGGATAAAGGATGAATCCAGGAGCACCAGCATTGATATTTCGATTTTGATCGTAATGATGTATCATTATGCAAAAGGTTATATTAAGAAAGCACTCAAAGAGAGCTGTTTACAAACACCGGATGAGTTTTCATTTCTCATAACCCTTATGACATATAAAAGCATGAGCAAGAGTGAACTGATCACAAAACAGGTAATGGAGAAAACTTCCGGATCAGAAGTCATCCGCAGGCTGATTAAAAGAGGATTGATAGTTGAATCAGCAGATGAGAAGGATAAGAGAAGCATCAGAGTTTCTATAACAAAAACCGGGAGAGAAGAGATTATCAAAACACTTCCTCTTATGGGTGATGTATCAGAGATCGTTGTTGGAAATCTCAGTGCAGAAGAGATCAACACCCTCTCATACCTCCTTAAAAAACTCGATTATTTCCACAACGATATTTATATCAACAAACGAGGGCACCCTTTGAATGATATATTGAGTGGAGTTACAAATAGAACAAACTGATTATAAATCGGGATATTGAAGCTTGGAATATTAACAGTAATCTATCTCGCAAAATTTGATTAATTTTATTGAAGTGTAAATCTCTAAATATTAATGCAATGTTTATAAAACTATTTTTGATCGCGTTGCCGGTCTTTTTTGTAATTGATATGGTTTGGCTGGTACTTGTAGCAAAAAAGTTCTATCAGGATCAAATTGGATTTTTGATGAAACCAGATATTAATTGGCTTGCTGCTATTATTTTCTATTTATTGTTTATTGCCGGACTGGTAGTATTTGTTATTTCACCGGCTGTATTAAAGCATTCATGGGTTCATGCACTCCTGTTTGGAGCATTATTTGGGTTGATAACTTATGCTACCTACGATTTAACAAATCTGGCCACTTTGAAAGACTGGCCCTTATTAGTCACTGTTGTTGATCTAATCTGGGGTACAGTACTGGCATCTTCCATTTCGCTGATAACCTATTTTATCGCAAATAAAATTTAGAATAGCCGGAATTGCTCCTGAAAATTTGTCGAATCGGCAGTCGCTGTTTATTAAGTTGCTCTCCCTGCTTGTCCGTCAAGATATCCGGGTTTCATCCATTCCAGGTTCTCATGTCTGAAGAAGGGCATCAATACTACTGCAAATTTTTGCATCTCATCCGGGCTCATAGGTTGAAAATTCCGCAGCATATTCAGATTCGAATCGACAACCTGTTTGCTGTCCATACCAACGGCAATTCCGCTAGGCCCATCGATTGATAGGGCATACCTGACAAGTTCTTTAGCGTCAATCCCCTTTATTGTCTCTTTAGGTCGTATTGTCTTCATCAGCATGATTCCCATTCCCCGCTCTTTTGCAGACGGGATTAAAGTACCCTGCCTGTTCTCCTTATCAGCATCGTAATGATTCATTGCGAACAGCATGCTGTCGAATCTTCCTGTATCGATCATGGATTTCAGTGCCATGGCATTACCGTGACCCGAAAATCCGATAAACCTGGTAACTCCCTCCTCTTTCATCCTTGAAAAAAGGTCGAGAACTCCTCCTTTTTTGCAAATATTTGTCACATCTTCCGGGGATTCAACGGCATGAATTTTCATCATGTCAAGATGATCGGTCTGCAGTCTCTTAAGGCTTAGTTCGATTTCCTTCTTTGCATCATCAGTCTCACGGGCAGCAATTTTTGTTGAAAGAAATATTTCTTTTCTCCGGTTTTTTAAAATATGTCCAAGTCTTTCTTCACTTATTGCTCCGGTTTCATTATTCACATAACTGTGGGCTGTATCCCAATAATACAAACCGTTGTCAAGAGCATAATTACACATCTCTAAAGCTTCATCAAGTGTTTTAATAGTAAGGAACCTGCTGCCAAGTCCGATGGCCATTTTTGGTATCAGAACCCCGGTATTACCAAGCACTGAAGTCGGTAATCCTTTTGGATCATATTGGTTTTTAAGACCTTTTATTTGATTATCGGAACCGTATATTTCAGAAAATGCAATTTGTGCTCCCGCCAGGGTAACTCCTGCACCAAGCGTACTCTTAATGAATTTCCGTCTTGAGTAATTTATTCTCATGATAGTTTCAGTTTTATTGTCATTTGTTGCAAAGAGGTCAAAGAAATTCTTGTAAGCACCAAATTACAATTAATCTGAGAATAAATAGTGCATTTGCTTAACTGAAAAATAAAAGATACTGCTTTAAAAGGAGAATTCATGAGGCTTGCCCTGCATTCTAACTACAAAGTAAAAGTATAAGTGTATTTCAGAAGGATTGACCTGTTGTTAAAGGCTGGAAGTCGCGGATCTTCCAGGTCTCTGTACGTACTTCTTCCTTCATTTATAACAATATAAAAGTCATTTCCCTCACGCGGATTATAGCGTAACCTGAAGTTAGTAGAGAGAGCATTATCTGCACTGTTATACTGCACAAAAGCATTAATAGAAAGTTGTGTAGTGAACATCAGCAAGGTTTTGAACCTGGCAATGTTTCCGGTAAACGTCTGGTTACGTTCATGGAAATCAACATAGTTATATTCATATGCCAGACCCAGCTGTAATGAAGATCCTATATTCCACAGTGGTTCCAGACCAACTGTAAGGCGATTGCCATCATAAAAAGTGCCTGCATAACCATCTAATGCCAGACTTAATGTCTTTGCCTCAGAAGTGTTCAGATGTGCCACAAATTGGGTGAAGTTGTATTTACCGACAGGAACACTGCAAGTTTCGGAAAAGCTGAATTCTTTTTCAACATTTTCGTATGAATTTAAGATAGAAACCATTCCACCGAATCCTTGTTTAAAATTAAATTTATAAGCAAGTTCAGTATTGGCAGTCTGAGCATCTCCTGTTGGATTGGAATAATACATCTCCTCATTGAGTTCAAATTTATGATTCATAAGTGGAGAAGAGGCTCCCGGGAGCCAACCATACTGAAGGCTACCTGCATAATATGAATAATCTTTCCGTTGCTGGAAGCCCATTGCAGGTTTAAAATCTTTGCCGCTCCAGGTATATGTAAAATCGTATCCCAATCCTTTATCGTTGTATCTCTTCCAGTTGAAAAAAATCCTGGTCGGATCGAGCGAAACAGGATTATTAGTGGTTGTTTTTGCCATCACCTGGGCAAGTTTGATATTTACATAATCGTTTTTCAATATTTTAAATATCCCGTCAACACCATATGAAGTACTATAGGAACCGTCCATCCCCATACGGGAGGTTAAAATCCCGCCAACATAACTGTTTCTGTTGATTACCTGACGGCGAATTCTGAGAACTCCAAAATTTTCCGAAGGCAGTGAGCTTTGTAAAGTGTCTGACGGATCGAAAGATTGTGTCTGTAAATCGAGAAACCCGATATCCCATTTACCTGCCATACCGGTGATCCTTCCTCCGCCCAGAATAGGTACCTGTTCACCCTTGTTCAGACCTATCTGACGGCTGTAAAATATGTTGCTTTTCCCTTCAAATCCAAAGTTAAATATACTTGAACGCTCCTGGAAGAAGGTCCTTTTCTCTGGAAAGAAAAGAGAAAATCGGGTCAGGTTAATTTGCTGGTCATCTGCCTCCACCTGTGCAAAATCTGTATTAATAGTGACATCAAGAGTAAGGTTGTTTGTCAGTCCGTATTTTGCATCCAGACCTGCACTTAATTTTGGACTCCCTTTCAATTCGTATGCTGTTCCTGATTCATTAAGAACATTATCCTGCTGATAACCGGTCAGTGCATATGGTGCAATATAGAAAGGCTTTTTTGAATGGATTCCTTCAAATGCCACCTCTTTGGCCTTTGATACACGGTAAGTGCTGTATATTCCCCAGTCGGGCGGAATTGCAGGGTAAATATCAATTTCATTCTTGTGTGCTATACGCCTGAAGCAGATCAGACCCATGGTTACTTTCCCGTTATCCTCCTTAAACCGCATACTTGATAAGGGTATTCGCATTTCAAGGTACCATCCATTGTTATCATGGTTGGTTTTAACATCCCAGAAAGTATTCCAGCTGTTGTTGAAAGGAGGGTTTCGCGGACTGGAGGCGATAGCATCATTAAGAACTGTCAGGTCATTCCTTAATCCACTTGGAGTCGTTGAGAAGACCAGGGCGTTTTCCTTGTCATTGAATGAATCGAATACCAGTGTAAGCGATTCATTGCTGTTTGATGCTTCATCGCGCTTTTTTGAAGTCACAAGCATTTTCGATGCGTTGGTGTCGAAAAGCCTTGCTCCTACATATATATATGTATTGTCATAGCATAACATAACCTCGCTTTTTTCCGTAGGTTGATTGCCAAAAGTGGGTGTATGCATTACCAAAGGCAACGCCTTGGCGACTTCCCAGCACGGATCATCAACTGTCCCGTCAAATTTTATATCTCCCTTTATTCTGGAAATGGAAGTCAGTTCCTGCGAATGTGTGGTGAGAAATGATGAGATGGTTATTATTATAATTATACCTCTCTTTACAACAGATGTTTTCATATACCTCGTTTTAATTACCATATAGTTCTTCAAATCAAGTTTGTCTTTATGGTACAAATCTATTAGTGAGCAGGATTCCTGCTTCAAAAATGGTTGTGAGGCTGAAAAATTCAATAATGAGATGACAAATACGGGGTGTGATTTTATTCACATTTATAAATCGTTTGGACTAAAGTCCAAAAGAGCTTTATTTTATAATCTCTTTTTTATATGGGGAGTGATTTTCTTGCCTCCCTGTCCGGATCATTTTTCACTTCGGAGACATCGTTAAGTAACATAGTCTCCCCATTTTCACTGCCATATTTTGGCCATTGAGGAAGACCTCCTCCGTTAGGATCGCCTTTTTTCATAAACTGTAAAAGCGATCCTGACATCATCTCTGATAATTTTCTGGGCCTGGCACCACCTCCGGTATGGGTAAGCATCAGATCAGTATTAAAATACCAGAAACAGATATCAGAACAATGGAAGGCTCTCATACGGTTATCAAACAATGGCGGCTGCCAGCCAAACCATGCAAGAAAAACGGGAGCCATTTGCTTCGATTTAGCATCAGCAAGAGCAATGGCATTTTGTCTGTTGCTGATAACCATCGACCATATTTCCACAGGTTTCTTATCAGGAAATGTTTTTGCGTATGCATCTGCAATTTCACCTGCTTTTTCTTTGAATCTCTCTTTCAGCTTTTCTTTAACCCCATCCAGTGTGATCTCTTCGAGAGTTGCATCAGTGCGACTTGGAGACTGTTCATTGAAGGTTGTGCATATGATCATCGGAACCTCTGCAGCAGTCGGGGAAGCATCCGGAAAATATGGATGTTGAGGGAGGAAAACACCATCAACGACAGGGCTGAATCCTCTTCTCACACCAGTAGTGGCAGGGCCGAGTTCTTCGTTCAATTTTCCGGCAGCCCGGTTAGCAATCGCATTATACTCAAGCCATGACAATTGTTGAAGCTTTTCAATTTCTGATGCTTTCAATCCGGCTTCCTTTAAAACATATGAGCCAAGTTTTTCCGAGTATTCCTTTTCACCTGACTTAACTCCTGCTCCGCTTAAGACAACAGCTTTGTGAAATAGACCCTTTTGCAGAAGGCATTGCGGTTATTGTCGTAACTTTTGCACCGCCGCCCGACTGACCCATTATTGTAACATTTCCAGGATCACCACCAAAGTTTGAAATATTATCCCGCACCCATTCCAGAGCAGCCACAATATCAAGCATACCAACATTCCCTGAAGCTGCAAATTTTTCTCCTCCGACACCGGCCAGATTGGTAAAACCAAGTGCTCCAAGTCTGTGATTAAGGGAACAGAAGACTATATCTCCATGTCTTGCAAGGTTCTCGCCGCCATAACCATCCTGTTCAATTCCGTTTCCGGCAGTAAAACCTCCTCCATGCAACCATACCATTACCGGTCTTTTCTTCCCTTCATTAATCGCTGGTGTCCAAACGTTAATACGAAGACAATCCTCACTTACATCATCATAGTTCCAGTGATCGGCAAATGAGGCATAAGAGTTTGCATATTTCTTATCCATATTCTGGGGAGCGGAATTGCCCCACCACACTGCCGGAAAAATATTTGTCCAGGGAGCAGGCTTCTGAGGTGGCATGAAACGGTTTGCACCTGATGTATCTGCACCATAAGGTATTCCCAGAAAGGTGTTGATGCCTCTCAGAACATATCCCTTTACTTTCCCGTATTGTGTGTCTGCAAGAGCAATATTATCACCGATAAAAAGAACCTGTCCGTCTGCATCTTCAATAACTGCAGCAGTTGATGTACAAGAAGCCAGCGAAATTGTTGTGCTTCCAAGGGTTATCCCGGCAGCACCAACCCCAAGATCCTGGATGAATTTGCGTCTGTTTGATTTCATGGGTGTGTTTTGATAGGTTAGAAATTGAACTGATATGTGTCTTACTATTGCGAAGTTAATCTTTTTGGATTGTACCATAATCCTGCCAGGCCATAATATGCCTGCATGAGATTTATTGTTTCACCGTTGCGCACTGTTTTTGCAGGCTTGCCTGTAATCTCACCGCTCATGATCTTTTCAGAGAGTATCCTCATATCGGAAAAAAGCTGTTTCCCTGCTATGCCGTTAAGCGGAGTTTTCTCCTGGTAATGATGTCCGACAAGAAGGTTAAGGCCGTCAAGATTACTAATTATTTGTTCGATTTTTTTCAGGGCATCAATGTAAACTTCAACAGACGCACAAAGTGAACCGAACATGTGAACCCTGTCACCTGAACCTATTCCATCACCGGTAACTGCAATCTTATTTCTCTCGTCATAAAATATTATGCACCCGGTTGTATGTCCTGGTATCTCCAGAATTTCATAGCTCCTCCCATTTCCAATATCTATCTTATCACCCTCTTTAACCCATCTGAACTTTGGAGTAATAAATTCAGCAGGCAGCCTTGATTTATCCTTTTCGGACATGTAAACAGTGCTTTCCTTAAATTGGTCGACCTGACCAAAATGATCCCTGTTTCCGTGGGTAATTGCTATATCCACTGGCAGATTGGTTAGCGTCCTGATAAATCCAGGGAGGTCACCTTTACCCATGCCTGTATCAAAAAGCAGTGCTTTGTCCTTTCCTTCAATAAGATACATATCTTCATTACCGGCAAATCCTCCAAAATCGGTGATGCGCCACATTCCGTCCCCTATCTTTTCCGGAACATACTCAAGAGAATGGTCTTCACGGGTCACTTTTAGCTGGTAGGTCTTTGATTTACCCTTTTTTGCTGATAACTCAATTTCATAAAGATTCTCTCCCAATGTGGGACTGACTTTATGGCGGACTCCTGATTGAACTTCCTTTCCTTCGATTTTAGTTGAAAATGGTATTGAAGAGGAATCTGTTACAGTAATGTAAATGCTGTCGGTGTAAAATTTCTCTACAGTAGTTGAGTAATCAAGGATAGATGATGTAAATGAAGTATCAAGATTCCATTTGATGAACTCCAGATCTGATTTATAAAAACCAAGCTCAAGATTAGAAAGCGAAGGCTGGTTTTTTGTCTGTGAGCAGGAGAGCAGAAAGAGGCTTGATAATAGTGTTAAGATAAACACCGGTCTGCAGCTGAAGGATCTTTTTTTCATAGTTGAAAGTTTTCATAAGAAATTTTAAATCATTAGTAAGAGTTGCTGGTTACTTCAAATAATCATCTTGCATTCCTGAAAGCTTCTTTCCAGAATATAAATGAATTGCCCTCAAGTTTCATAATTACCTCCCTGTAGTCATGACCCGCATCTTTTGCTACTGAATACTGATGGTCAAGGCCAAGCTTCTGCATTTTCAGGTGAAACTCTTGTAAGAGATCAAATAGGAAATCCTTATCACCGGTCAGCAATCTTATTGATGTCTTTCCTTTTATCCTGTCAGCATTTAATTCAACCAGAGTGAAAGGTTGGAAGCCCCTGCACAAATACAACACTGAAACTATTCCCTGTGCCAGGTTGTGATAAAAGAGGGACGCAGTTCAGAACTGCAATCATAAGGACCATAACTGTTTTTTTCATGATAATTCTAGAATATTTCTCTTCGTACAAATAATCCGAAATTGTATTCTACTGACGGATCCGGCCCATATTCATCAAGGTCCATTGCCAGGCCAAACTGTGTCCCGCTCAGATCGACTCCCAGCCTGAACCACTGGTAACTTCGTATATGTTCGTTCGCATCAAATACATTCAGCAGTTTCAGACGGGTATAAAGTTTCACCTTTTCATTCAAAGGAGTTTTATATTGAAATATTGTCATGAAATCGTATGAGGGTTCTTCGATAATATTTACTCGTGGAGCAAACAGGAAGAATACTTTTTTGCTGTTAATACTATACTGGAATCCTGCTGTGGTATTGAAGCCTGGCTTTCCATAAAATGCTCCCGCGACGATTTTGAAGTTCTTTATCACCTCATAAAAGACAAGATCCTGAAGCACAAAACTGTTCTTATTTTTGTCATCATAATCAGCCTGGATTGTGTTCATATGAAAGAATCCTAACTTAAAATTCTCCTTAAAAGGTTTAGTAAATGTCACATCAAGTGATGTGAATTTATTCCCGACCATAAGCTCAACCGGTATTGGCTGAGAGTACAATGAACCTGCCGAAATGATAAATAGAATTAAAAATAATGTTGTATACCTGGTTTTCATATGCTATCATTTTAAAAGAGTTGCTGTAAGAAGTCTTTGTCCTTTTTAATTGATCCCTTTATTTTAAATGTTTATCTGTTCTTTGTCCCTGGGCACTTAGATAAACTGGCATGAATAGTGCTGCCAGGAGCAGACAGAACATTTTTATTACTTCCTTTCTTTTCATTTCACAGGGATTTTAATATTACTATTTTAAAATTGTCTTATTTGCCATAAAACCAGCTCTTGAATTCCGGGATTCTGGCTTTGCTGATCAGGATTTTTTCCGGAACAGAAATTTTAAGATTTACTGATAAACGACTGTTAAACCAGAGATCTATATCCTTAATTGCTTTCTTTGATATTATATACTGGCGATTTGCCCTGAAGAACAAATCTGGATTGAGCATTTCTGTAAGTTCATCAAGAGTATTATCCATATTGTATTTTTTGTTGTCGTAAGAAATAGATTTCACTGTTCCATAATCGATAAAAAAACAAGCTATGTCATCGGTGTTCAGCGGAATAAGCTTATCCCCCCTGGCAGGAACCAGAAAATTATTCTTATATACGATGTTTTTCTTAAAATATGTTATAAGACTCTGCAGGTCAGATATATAGTTTTTGTTTAGACCTGTTAGTCGTATGTATTTATCAAGAGCTCTCCTTACTGAATTGATATCAATTGGCTTCAGAAGATAATCAATGCTGTTAACCATAAATGCTTTCAGTGCATACTCATCATATGCAGTTGTAAATATTACAGGGCAATTGATCTTTATCCTATCGAAAATTTCAAAAGCTGATCCGTCGGCAAGGTGTATATCAAGGAAAAGTATGTCTGGTGGATCATTCAAAGTGAACCATGCAACAGTCTCATTTACACTCTCAAGAGTGGTAATGATTTCAACAGTTCCGATTTCATTGAGTATCCCCTTCAGATTCCGGGCTGCCAGGATCTCATCTTCAACTATTATTGCTCTCAATGGTAACAGGATTTAGTAAGGGTATTTCCACCGTGAATTCGTTGTTTTTTCTTAAGATGACAATATCTTTCCCTGACAGGAATAAATATTGTTTTGAAAGGTTTGCAAGACCGACTCCGCTGCTGTAGTCAGGATTGCTTCTCTCTCTTATCAGATTTGAAAATCTTAGAGTCTGATCATTATTTGTCTCAATTATTATTGTCAGAGGATATCTTTTGCTGACCTCATTATGTTTGATTGCATTCTCAATGAGAGTCTGGATTGCAAGCGGAGGAAGCCGGAAATCGTTGTACTTTTCATTAATATGTTTATCAATCACCAGGTTAGTTCCAAACCTCATCTTTAAAAGGAACAGATATGATTCGGCTACTTCAAGTTCCTCAAACAAGCATCTGGTTTTACTCTGGTTGCTTTGAAGAGTGTATCTGAGAACCTGTGAAAGATGGTCAATATAACTCCGGGCATTCTCAGGGTCCTGACTTATCAGTTCCTTAAGAGCTGTAAGAGAATTAAAGAGGAAATGAGGACTCACCTGGTTTTTGAGCGATTCATACTGAGCAAGCAGATTTTCGCGCTTTAGCTTCTCATTCTCAATTCTGATAGACTGTTTATCATATACAGTCTTGATGAAAAAAATTCCGGAAAGCACTACCATCCCTGTAAAAATATCCCTGGATGTGTAAAGTAAATTAAAGCTTTTCTGCAAAGTACTATCACTTAATATACGTTTTATGGCGAAGAATGAGTCACTGAGGATTGATATTGAAATCAGAGTTAAAATGATTGATGCGAGTACCCGCTTAGTATCTGATCTTATTGAGCTGTCAAGCGGCCTGATTATAAAATAATTGAGAATAAAAGTACCAAAAGCAACCATCGAACTGATGAATACTTCAGCAATTGTATCTACAATACTGTTTGCACCCCGTCTTCCACTGCCTCCCCTGGTTTCCAATCCCAGCTGATCAAGTATCGTACTGAAATGTATCAGTATACCGAGGAAAAGGGAAATAACTACAACAATGGCAATATACTGCCAGAACTGCTTTTTCTTCATAAATCAAAGATACATCACTGGAAGAAACAGAGGGAATAAAAGAGGTGAAACATCTCAAAAGGAAAGTGAAGCTGCTTTTTAAAGTGTTGAATTTTCTTATTAACCGGATGATTAATTAATCTTTTAACAGATAATTTTACCTTTGATTAGTATTTTAGTTAAAAAAATGAAATTTGATATTGAGAATTTGATAGAATTTAAAAAACCATGAGCATTTTGCGTAATACACCAGGCACTTTGAAATCAGGAATCATTGAAGTTCTCCTGATTTTCGTCGGAGTTACTATAGCTGTTACTTTTGGAAACTGGAATGATAAGCGTAAAGAGAAAATCATTGAAAAAAATTATCTCGAACTGCTCTCAGGTGAAGTAAAAGAAAACAGTATAACTCTCGATCGAATGATCTTAAAGTATAACAATAAGATTGAGGTTCTGAAGAAAATCATGGATTTTACCGGACCAGTACCCTCCAATATCTCGATGTACTCATTTGATTCATTACTTTATCTGGGACTTAGTTCCCCTAATTTTGAATTAACAAACAGCATTGCTGATGAATTACTAAGTTCGGGGAATGGATATTTAATAAGAGATATAAATCTGAGAATCTTAATAACACAGTGGAACAATTATTATAAATTCTATTATTCGTCTGATCAGAAGACTACTCTGGATATACTGGAAAAGTACATTTACACTGAAGGTTCTTTTGCCAATATTAATAAGACCACAAATAGGTTGATTTATTCTAAAGAATTAAAACCTGCAAATTTCTTTGATCTGGATAATCGCGAAATGCTCAAAGACCCTGTATTTCAAAATTTAATCAGCGATCATCTTCGTACTTATATCTGGTTCAACGACAAGTATATGAATATAAAGGTAACTCTGGATAGCCTTTCAGTTACATTAAACAAAAACCTGGAGAATTATTCCCAAAGGTCGGATTAAAAGAAGGCTTGCCTCATTATCCGATTAAGGCAAAGAAACATTTTATTTTCAAAATCTAATTGGAAATCAACTCATTTACTTTACTGAGATCAACTTCAACCTGAGGACTAAAAGTCTAAGTTTTCATATAATTCAACATTGATGACTTCATTCATTCCCCGGCATATTATTGAGGATTTGAGTAATTTACTTTTATGATAGTCTCAGATTATAAGTCATTAATGAATTCCCGTGTCGTATATATAATCTTCCCTGAAATATTACAGGATGCGACCAGTGCTGATCAGTTCCCAGAGGAACCTTAAATTTGCTTATCACATCAAATGATGATGGAGTGGCAGAAACAAGGGCCATTTCGCCCTTTTCACTGTAACAGTAAAATAATCCATCCGCAAATATAATATTACCATCACCAAGCTTATCGGAGGAATAGACTATTTTCCCGTCAGCTGCACTGAGGCAGCACCATAGACTTTTACGGTACATTGACCCGTAAATATACCCGTCCCTGATAATAATACCACCCATAAGATTTTTAAAATTCTCATTTCTCCACTCTTTTGTAACACGTTTACCATCATCGGAAAGCTTCAATGCGACCAGGCCTGCATTTGTCTTTGCATTCTCGCTTGCACAATATATCTTACCATCCGAATATACAGGCGTATTGGCATGTATCTTATTACCCTGAAACTGCGGAACCTGCCAGTAAAAATTACCGTTTGCAGCATCAACACAGATTATTGATTCCGCAGTCATTGTGACAATCAGAGATGCCTTGTTATGTTTTACCAGTACCGGTGAACAATAGGCCGATGGTTGCCTGTTTCCCGGACTGGTCCAGATCGTTTCTCCGGTAAACCGGTTAAGGGCAACTATATTGTTTTCTTCTCCTCCCGGCGTGCAGTATAGATGATCCTTATCAATAAGCAATGATTCTGCCATTCCCCAGGTTGTTTTTTGTGCATTGAATTTCTTAAACATATCAACCGACCAGATCTTTGCTCCCGTGTTTGCATTGTAGCAGAATACAGTTCCCTTTCCGCTCTCAAAATATACAAGGTTGTCAATAATAACCGGGGTTGACCTGGGACCTGTATAATTCTCATACCATTCCGGGCCATACTCTTTTTTCCAGAGCAGCTTACCATTGTAACTAAAAGCGTAAAGCACTCCTGTTGTGTCAGGCATGCCAAGAACAAAGATTTTGTCTTTGCCGATTCCAACATTCCCATGCCCTGCACCGAGGCCTTCAAATGACCATATCAATTCCGGGCCCTTCTCAGGCCATTTTTTCAGCAATCCTTTATCGGGATATATGCCATTACGGTGAGAGCCCCTCCACTGGGTAAGCTGGCAAAACAAGATCTCTGAAGAGTTGATCATGAAAAACTGAAACAACAGAACCAGAGTCCGTAATGACTTAATTTCATGCATTGCGAAAAATATTTTGCCGATAAATATATTGAAATAAATGTTGACTCAAAGCATACAATGGGACCACTGGTCACATTTTTTCAAAGGTCCCAGGAAGTGAGTCATGAATTTTGCAGCTTATGGCCAGCGGCTTACAGCTATTTAAAAAGCCCTTTTATTTTATCGATGTCAACCACAGCAACAGGATTAAATATCTCGCTGTTCATATATTTCAGCATTGCTGATTTAAGTTGTTTTGAAACAACTCTTTCATCAGTCAGATCGTTAAGATCGATGCTGCAAACCATTAGTTTGCCGCCAAAGGTTTTCGTCTCGAATGCCAGGGCAAGCCTCCGGTTCTCAAACCAGGTATCGATTGGCTGAATCAGAGGTTTCAGCTCAGCTGGCAGATCATTGATTATCATTGGCTGCGAATGGACTATTGGATCCCACCATTGCCAGTTACTGTGGTATTCGGTTGGAAAATCGTTGAAGATTGGATGCTTCGGGTCACATAGTATACCAAGTGTATGCGGAGGCTGGTTATTTGTCCAGGCTGTGTTCCAGAAGATACTTGAAAAACCTATTGCCACCTTAGCTCCTTTATCTTTCCCGACTTTACCGTAAGTAAGTAAGAGAACTGAACCTCCTCTTTTCAGAGTCTCCTCAGTTTTTTTATCGAGTTTATCAGTGACCAGCACATTCGGGGTTTCGACTTCAGCCCGGACAGGATAAACCCAGAAATCCCAGCTGTTTCTGAATGGAGAATTCTCAATCGAAACTTCAAGCGTCAGCTTCTGAGCTTCCGGAATTCCGGCCGGATTGAATGAAAAGCTTCCGACAGGGATACAATTCCCGATTCCTACTGTATCTTTCATGAACGATTGTTCATATATCTGATTCCCTTCGGAATTCAATACTCTGCATATTATTGAGGTTTTGAGAAGGGGTTTTTCACCGAAATGTGCAATTTCAATTTCTGATGTAACAGTCTCATTATTAAGGTAGACCATTTTGGGCATCCTGGCAAGCGGAACCGTCTGGTTGCAGAACATCCGGAATTCTTCAGGAGTCACATATCCCTTGCTTTCAAAAAATGGATTCAGGATGCCAACCAGAGCGGTACCCTGCCCGGGGAAATCGTGCAGCTGAAGGACCTGGAAACCGGCAAAACCTGGTGTGCGTAAGGCTGCTTCTATATCTGCTTTGTAGCATAAAACCTGTAATTTACCTGAAGCCATCAGAAAATCTTCAGCCTGTCCGATCATTTTATTTTCTGTCAGTGTCTCTTTGAAAATCTCAAAATTTGTTGCTTTTAATACGCCGGTATATTTAACGATTTCACTGAAATCGGGATAAGCGCACCACTGACCTATCTCATGACTGACAACAGGTATTTTGTACTGAGAAATGATTTCGTCGAAGTCAAACAGAGTTTGTGGCGGTTTTGCATTAATAATACTTTTTAAACCCTCACCCCATCCCTGGATCCTTGGAGCAGCTGTCAGATTATAATCATTTTCAGGGATTATCGGCCAACCTGCCCCTGAGGTATAAACCCTTCGTATATCTTTAGCTTTCCAGTAATTGATCAGTTCCCCCAGATATTTATCCTGTTTGTTCCCTGCAGGTTCATTCCCATAAGCGAGCATGCAGAAAGAGGGGTGGTTACCGTAAGCTTTTATTATTCTGTCACCCTCTTCATAAATGAATTTGTCGGTGGATCTTCCGTCCCCAATGGTACTACCTTCACTGTTTGCCCATGAACTGCATTCAACATGAAAATATATCCCCAGCTTATCGGCAGCAATAAATGCTGCTTCAGGCGGACAGAAAGAATGAAAACGCACATGGTTCAAACCATAATCCTTGCAGGTCTGAAGCACTTTTTCCCATGATTTTACATCTGAAGGAGGGTACCCTGTAAGAGGGAAAATACAACATTCGGTCGTTCCCCTCAGAAATACCGGACGACCATTAACCTGAAATCTGGTGCCATTGGTTTTAAATTCTCTCATCCCGAAATCAACCGACTGATGATCGATAACTTTGCCATTTACTTTCAAATCGGCTGACATCTTATATAAAGCTGGTGAAAATTCGCTCCATAACTGAGGATCCTGAATTTTATAATCAACAATAACCTGCTGCTCTCCTGATTTTGTAACAATTGTTACATTTTTCCCGGGATGTTTCCGGCTATTTATTGAATTAAATCCTTCAGCCTGTATTACAAGTTTACCTTTAAAATCAGTGTTAGCCGGATTTCTAATGCTCACTATGACTTTTGCTGTTTCTTTCTGCAAATCAGGAAATATCTTAATTTCATCAATATAGATCTCAGGTCTGGTATAAAGAAGTATTTCGCCTGTTATACCGTTCCAGTTCGACTGAGTATGGTCGCTGATGCTGTGCGAATTAACCCCTATGGGAATGACTACTCTGTTATCCATTCTTATGCTTATCCTGTTTTTCCCTGGTACAAGCAGGTCAGTCAGGTCATATTCATGGGGAGTGGAGAGGCTGTTCTGAGAACCTGCTTTTTTATCATTGACAAAGAGTGTCGATTCCCAGTGGCACCTTTCAAGGAACAGAACAACACGCTTTCCTGACCATCCTGCAGGTATCTCAACATCTTTCCGATACCATGCCGGTCCTTTGTAGTATTTCACAGGTTTAAGCCAGAAAGGGATCTTAATATTTCCAGGCTGCCGGTATTTTTCATACTTCTTATCAGTGAAATATGATCTGTCGACAATGTCCCCCGTCCAGTCTGTATTGATTGTAACCTCATTCCCCTTTCCGTTTTCGGCCATTGATCCTGGTAACTTAATCGTTTCACTGAAGTCCTTATTATACCACTGCTGTACAACACCCTGATCGAGGGAATCAATTTTAAAATCCCATTCTCCTGCCAGGGACAGGCTTTCCCGAATATTTGTTTCATGGCTTGTGCAGCCGGCTGCTATCAGCAGAAGAATCAATAATTTCTTCATTTGTTAATATATTTAAATACACTACGTTTTCTAATCCCTTGCTGTATATTGTCGTGCGGTCGTGCGGTCTTTTAACATCGCAAATCGCCTATAATACATAATACATTCTTCCGCCTTTACGCCGTTACGCCGCTGTATATTGTCGTGCGGTCGTGCGGTCTTTTAACATCGCCTATCGCCTATAATAAATAATACATTCTTCCGCCCTTGTGCCCTTGTACCTTTACACCGTTATTTCCCTTTCAATCTCTTCAAGCGACTTCCCTTTCGTTTCAGGCAGTTTTTTCAGGATGAACCAGAACCCCAGCACACAAATTAAACCGTACAACCAGAAAGTTCCTGATGCTTTGAGAAGATTATTCAGCAGCGGGAATGTATAAGTTAGAACAAAACAGGCTGACCATAATGAAAATGTTGCAACAGCCATGGCTGTACCGCGAAAACGGTTAGGGAAAATCTCTGAAAGTACAACCCAGGTCACCGGTCCAAGTGACATTGCAAAGCAGGCTATTGCCGTAACAACCATAATAAGTAAGGGCAATCCCTGTAAATGAGTAAAGTACATGATCCCGATTACAGCATAGATACATGCCAGGCCTCCTGCTCCTATGAGCATCAATGCTTTCCTTCCGAGCCGGTCGACTGTGAACATCCCTACAAATGTAAAGATCAGATTTACACTGCCAGTTATCACAATATTGAACAGGGTGTCTGAAACGCTGTATCCGGCATTGGCAAATATCTCCTGGGCATAATTGAATATTACGTTTATCCCGCACCATTGCTGAAAAACGGCAAGCACAATTCCCAGGATCAAAAGCTTTTTCATTCCAGGTTGCCTGAATAAACTAAGATCTGTTTTCCCTTCAGAATTATTGAGTGTCTCTTCAATCGAATGGAGTTCAGAACCGGCATATTCAGTACCTCCGATCCTGGCAAGGATACTGTGGGCTTTCTGACGACTCTTCCCGGTTTTGAGCAGCCATCGGGGGCTTTCGGGCACGAGCCACATCAGTATGAAGAACAGTCCTGCCGGGACCGTACAGGCATAAAACATCCAGCGCCAGCCTGTCTGACCATTCCAGGAAGATAGAATTTCAGCTGTTGAGGCACCTTCAGGTACCGGCCGGGCAATTCTCCAATTGATAATCTGGGCGGCGAGTATCCCGATAACTATAGTGAGCTGGTTTATTGAAACGAAAGCTCCCCTTACCTTTCCGGGAGTTACTTCTGCAATATACATCGGCGACAGGTTTGAGGCCAGTCCTATCCCTATTCCGCCGATGATCCTGAAAAAAACGAAAGAGGTAAATGAACCGGCTCCTCCGGTTCCGATTGATGCAGCAATAAATAATCCAGCTGATAATATCAGCAGCCTTTTTCTTCCGAAACGGTCACTCATCCAGCCTGACAGAACTGCACCTGCAAGACATCCGATGAGGGCACAGCTCATTGCCCAGCCCTGCATCCCAGGACTTTGGGTTATGCCAAAAAAAGGTTCATAAAATGGTTTTGCACCTCCGATAACTACCCAGTCGTAGCCGAACAGCAATCCGCCCATTGCAGATATAAGGCAAATGGAAAGCAGGTATTTCGAGTTATACAATTTCTCTTTCTTCATGATATTTAACTATTAAACCACGGAGTTTCACTGAGTTAAAACGGAGTTTCACTGAGTGATTATGATGTAATTATAATGTAATTACGCAACAAAAACAGTGTAACTCAGTGCTTACTCCGTGTAACTCCGTGTTTAATGGATTTCTTTTAACGCTTCAAGCATCGCCACTACATTTTCAAATGGCACATTAGCCTGAATGTTATGTACTGTATTGAAAACAAATCCTCCGTTTTCATTCAGGATACTGACCTGCCTTTTAACCTGTTCCTTTACCTGTTGTGGCGAACCAAATGCAAACACCCCCTGTGTATCGACTCCTCCTCCCCAGAATGCAATCCTTTCTCCGAATCTTCTCTTGAGCTCTTTTGTATCCATTCCTTCAGCATTGATCTGTACCGGATTAATAATATCAAACCCTGCTTCAATAAAAAGATCCAAAAGAGAAATTATTGAACCGCAGGAATGTTTGAATGTTTTCCAGCCTGTGTTCTGATGTATCCAGTCATTTACTTTTCTATAGTATGGAAGCCAGACCCGAGCAAAAGTATCGGGAGAGCAGAAAGTCGAGTTTTGCGTTCCGAAATCAGCCCCGCAGATATAAACCACATCAATATTGTTTCCTATAACACTATAAAAATCCTTAAGATTTTCAATTGCTGTATCTGTCTGCCTGTCGTATAATTCTTTAATAAAGTCCTCTCTTATCAGTGTGGACATATACCATTCGGCTACTCCTCTGATACCTTTCGGATCTTTCAGCTGAACTGCCGGGACAAGCGCAATATCTCCAAGAGCGGTTCCTCCCAGGTTTGCCAGCACAGCTTTGTCTGATTCTCCGGCTTTCCGGACCTGTTCCTTCCAGAATTTAAGGTCATTATCCGTCACACGGCCAAATTCCTCGAGGTTATCCTCAAGCTTAAGGGTTGAATCGTCGACAGGTCCTTGTCTTTCAATTGCATCGAAAAAATACCCGGTTTTCGGCATCACAGCACTTGGACGCACTGAGGTATCGCCTTCGGGGTGTATCAGCATATCTCCGTTATCGTTAAATGTGAAATTGGATTCTCCGGGAAAGAGAACTTCCTGTCCCCAGAAAGTCTTGTGCAGCTTCCAATCCCTGTTCGGGATACCGAACATGTTATTTTCACCGCCAAGTCCGATAACGTCAACATTCATCTCCCTGATAAGATCTGCATCCAGCTCTCCCAGCATCTGATAGGGCTCGATTATTTTCACCGGTTTCTTTTCAAGTCCGTAGTAATCCCGGAGTTTTTCAACGATTACAGCATGAATGCCCGTTACAGGTGAAGAGCCAAAATCCACAACAAGCCTGTCGGGTTGCTGTGATTTATTGTACTTGTGAAATTTTGTTTAGATGAATTTGACATTCCTGGAAATTTTCGGGTTTAAGAATTTGAATTATAAAGTTATATTTTTCTTTATATCAAACTTTGCCAAACTGAAATTCTTTTATTGGCAGATAATACAAATTCTTTATCTTAGCCTGTTCTTAACCGATAACCTAACCTGAAAAAATTTATGGAATCAGCAGATAATTACAATTTCAGTCTTTTCAAGCCCCGCAATCTTCATGGCAAGAAAAACAGGAATGTTATTCTTAATATGCTTGTGATATGGGCAGTAGCTGTTTTCGGCTTCCAGTTCCTTTTAAGAGGAATTCAGAAGCCGACTCCTGAAAAGGCACTGGCCGGGTTTGAATCCGTATGGCCAATGATTAATACGAATGGTATTAGTTCAATTGATTACAAAGGTCTCCTTAATTCACTTGTCCTGGTTAAAGGGAAAAACACCGTAAAACCCGAAGACCAGAAAATATTGGACGGAGCCATCAGCTGCATCACATTTCATATTATTCCCGACACTATTAAATCTGTTGTTCTGGGGGACGTTGCTGATATAAATGCTTTGAAATCACAGCTTGCCGGAGCAAAGGATATGCAGTTTCTTAATATCAAATCATCAATCCTTGAGAAGGGAAACAGGATTTCAGAGATTACCTTGCCTTATGCCGGATTAAAAGCGGGGAGTCTCGAACAAAAAATATTCATAAACAGCCTTACGCCAACATTTCCTGAGTCGCTGTCTGATGCAGCACTGGCCACTCTTCCGCAAATAATGGTACTATATCTTACACATAATCAGTCAGTACTTACCGATACGAAATTCCTTGGATTTCCATTTCATTATTTCTACACTGCAGTATTTCTTCTGATTCTTTTTGTTTGCTTGTGCATAATTTATAACATCCTTATTGAGTGGAGATTAAAAAAAGAGGGAATTGTCGAATAGAAAAATAATAATGAATATGAAACCCACATGTTATTCAAAGACAAACAAGAATGAAGATAATTGTCAAAACATGTGGGTTCCATGTGACCTTTAAAAACAAAATTATTTACACATGAAAAAGATATATATATCACTGATTATTACTATTTTATCAGCTCTACCGCTTAGCGCACAGAGCCTCACCCAACTGGAAGGAAGCTTTAAAACAGGACCCGCAATTATACTTATTGCAACTCTTGTGACATTTGTCCTGGTAGGAATTTTCTTCCGTGCCAAGGATCCGGCAGACTATTATGCAGCAGGAAGAAAAATTTCAAAGGTAGGGTCCGGAATGGCCATTGCCTCTAACTGGATGAGCGCTGCCTCCGTACTTGGTATGGCAGGGATGATGTATGGATTCGGATATAACGGCCTTGCTTACGTTGTCGGCTGGACAGGAGGGTATGTTCTTCTTTTGATCCTTATGGCTGCTCAGATCCGGAAATACGGGAAATACACTGCACCTGATTTCATAGGCGATCGTTACTATTCACGCGATTTACGCATTGTCAGTGCAATATTTACAATTCTGATATCATTTGCATATTGTGTAGGGCAGTTCGGTGGAATTGGCCTGATGTTCAAATGGATTCTGGGACTTGACTACACATGGGCTGTAATTATAGGCTCCTCTGTTGTGCTTCTTTATACACTTATTTCCGGAATGATCGGAGCTACAAAAAACATGCAGATCCAGTATGTTATTATTGTGGTTTCTTTCCTTATCCCAATATTTATAATGGCATTCAAATTTGACTATTTCTGGCTCGTCCCCCAGATAGGATATGGTGCGGCTGTAAGTGATATTGTACAGGGAATACCCGCTCCAAATATTTCTAACGGAGTTGCCCTCCTGAATGCCTATGGTCATGATCTTGCAATAGTCCCAAGCCCTGAATTTGCAATGCCGTGGGATCCTTCGACCGGAACAACATTTTTTCAATGGGTAGCTATCTGTTTTTCACTGATGGTAGGAACAGCCGGACTGCCTCATGTGATTCAAAGGTTCTATGTTGTCCCCAAAGTGACTGATGCAAGGTGGTCTGTAGTCTGGGGATTGTTCTTTATCTGTCTTGTGTACTGGACAGCCCCCGCTTATTCAACTTTCGGGAAACTTCTTTCATCAAATCCGGATGTCGGAGTTTTAGCAAAGGATGCCATAGTAGTCTATACCGCTCAGCTGGGGGGTGTGAACTCGCTCGTCGTTGGATTGCTTGCAGCGGGAGCTATCTCGGCAGCTTTTTCAACTGTCGCAGGATTGCTGGTTGCCGGGGCATCGGCATTTTCTCATGACCTTTATGTTAAGGTCATCAATCCAGGAGCCACACCTAAAATACAATTGAGGATTGCACGTATCGGTACAATAATAATGGGGCTTGCCGTTGCAATTGTCGCTCTTCTGAAATTAGGACTTATCGCCCAATTGGTTTCTGTTGCATTCTCAATGGCAGCCTGTACGATTTTCCCGCTCTTTTTACTTGGCATCTGGTGGAGCGGCTCAAACAGGGCTGGTGCAAAAGCCGGTTTATTTGCAGGTATTATCGTTACAACTATTTCAATCACTTACTTTATCGTAGGGTTAAGCGGCGGTGCTCTTCCAGGACAGAAATTTATTTCTTACTGGTTAAATGTATGGTATTTCGCATGGATCGGAGCTCCTCTGGCAATAATTGTGAATATTGTTGTTTCACTACTGACTAAGCCGACACCTTTGGAGATAAAGAAATTTCTTGCTGAACAGGTTCATAATTAATGCTACTCAGAGATATTTTCAAGATTTCGAAAGGTACGAAAGTGATCCTTGCGATCACTTTTTCAGTTTCTGTTCTTGCAATCGTATTTGCATTCTTTTATTACAGGAGTATAAATAAATCCGAAGATCCGCGAATCAGAAAAGCAAAGGAATTACTGTCTGAATATGAAAAGGTATCAGGTGGAGTTAACAGCTTCAATTCATTTTATTTACTTGATTCCGCATATAGTATTTTCCGTTCACTTCCTGACTATAAGACATCTTTTGAGACAGGGCTCATCTATAATAACAAATGCAGTGCACTTCTTCTGATGGCAATTTACGACAGTTCAATAACTGAATATGAAAAAAATGAATTGTTGTCACTTTCTCTGATCTATTGTGACAGCAGCATTGCAAATTACACTATATGGATTTCAGATTGGGATGGATTGTCCCCTTCAGCTGTTGAAGAGAGAATTAGTCAGTTTATGAAGAAGGAGGATCCTTTGTTCAAAAATTCTGACTTCAAAAAAATTCTTCAGAGAAGGGTCAGAAATATTTGTACAGCCCAGATTGAAACACCGCGCCGGTTGTCTGTAAGTCTCACAAATAAAGGAACGATTTACCGTCACATGATGAAACCCGATTCAGCACTTTTATGCTACCAGGAGGCCCTCTCCCTGTGGGATGAAAATATCACAGCTAAAAGCAACCTGAGTGTCCTGATGGGAGGAGAACCCGTCAAACCGACGCTTATTCAATCGCTTTTCCCACCTGACAAAAACAAAAAATAATGTGGCCATATTAATATACTAAACCTCCCAAAATAGTTTTTAAACTTAAAACCATTAACAAAAATGAAACGCACAATACTCATTACTCTGTTAATTGTTATCTGTAATTTTAAAGGATCTTCACAGGAACCTGATCCTTCATGGGGTATTAAATTTTCAGGTTTTGTGAAGACAGATATTTTTTATGATACACGGCAATCGAGTGCTTCAAACGGTCTCAGGGAGGGGCACTTTTACCTGTATCCTGACAATGTCCTTTATGATGCAGCAGGCAACGACCTGAATGCTAATCCTTCATTTCATATGCTAAATATCCAGACACGCCTGCGGGGTGATATTAAAGGTCCTGATGCTTTCGGAGCCAAAACTTCAGGAGCAATTGAAGCAGAATTTTTTGGAACAAGTGAGAGCGACCTGAACGGATTCAGGTTAAGGCATGCCTATGTCAGACTTGACTGGACAAATACCTCTTTACTGACCGGACAGTACTGGCATCCGATGTTCCCGGCCGAAAGTTTCCCTGGAACATTAAGTTTCAATACCGGTGCCCCCTTTATACCCTTCAGCCGTAACCCTCAGGTAAGGCTCACTCAAAAACTGGGATCTCTCAGCTTCTCGGTCACTGCCTATTCCCAGCGCGATTTCACATCACCGGGACCGGATGGAAACAGTAATAAATATCTGAGGAACACCGGTATGCCCGGCTTAAACTTCCATGTTCGTATTCCGGCAGGAGAAGCAATCACCGGGTGGGCAGGAATTGATTATAAGAAACTCAGACCTGAATTAAAAACATCGATGAATTTCGAGACCAATTCTTCAATCGGAAGTATTGCTGCTTTCGCAAATATTAAAATAAAGACCACTCCCCTTAATGTTTCATTTATGGGAACCTATGGACAGAATTCCGCTGATCTTATGATGATCGGAGGGTATGCAGTATCCGAAGTGACTTCGGCTAACGATTTTAAGATTTACACAAACCTTAATTCTGCTAATTTCTGGATCGATTTAGCAACCAACGGGAAAAAAGTATCATTGGGATTATTCAGCGGCTACACCAAAAACCTGGGAGCATCTGACGAGATTACTGGTACGCTTTACGGACGCGGTACCAACATTGATTATTTATTCAGAATATCTCCGCGTATTACAATAACGGAAGGCCGCTTTAGTTTTGGAGGTGAAATTGAAAGTACAACAGCAGCTTATGGCACCACAGGATCTGACGGAAAGGTAAGCAGTACTAATAATGTGAACAACCTGAGGTTTCTGTTCTGTACTATTTACAAATTCTAAATTGTTTCTGTGTAAAAATCATTTCCCGCTTTGTGCATCAGATCATTAATGCTTTCTGCTGCCTGCACTGCAAGGCAAAGCATATTACTGTCTGTCAGGTGAAAATCAACCATATTGTCAGGCTCCACTCCATTATTTATGCAGGACATATGGTGCATCAGGCGAATTGAAGTGAGATCTTTCCATGCTCTTATTAAATCACGCAGAAGAATATAGTCCAGGTACTTTCCCGAGTAAAGCTCAATTATTCTTTCAATTGTAGAAAAACCTTTTATTCCATATTTAAGGGCATAAAGCCGGATGATTCCGGTCAATGGCATTAAAAGCTTTTTAATATCAGTTTTTTTGTCTGCTTTAATATTAACCAACGGCGCAAACTGCTTCCATGCCAAAGCCATATGATGAAAATAAATATCACTGGTCCTGAGATCTTTCCTTACATATTCACGAAGTTCTTCTGCCAGGCCAGAATCACCAAAACAGAATCTGAAATCAAAAAAAATACTCATTTCAAGAACCTCGGAAGGCCCGGGCATTTTAATCCAGTCTCTGAAATATTTTTTCCACTTTGAGACTGGCTGACACCATAATGGATTGCCAGCCATTTTTTCTCCAATGCAATATCTGAATCCGATTTCTGCAAGCATCTCATTAACTTTCTTCCCCAGAGAAAGAAAATAGAGAAAAGCCCTATCAAGGTTTTCTCCTGTACAATCTTCGAAAATAATTGCATTATCCTGATCAGTCGATAATGTTTGTTCTCTTCTGCCCGCACTTCCGGTCTGAATGAAGGCAAATCTGCAGGGCGGATTGCCCGATTTCCCTGCAGCAAAGGTCAAAACCTTCTTGCATATTGAATCTGCCATAGATGAGATGAACAGAGAAATTGCATAAGGATCAGCATGACCCAGTATCATGGAAATAGTCAGATCACGGCTTTTAAGATAAACCATACGAAGCGCCCCGGCGGAATCAGCACTGTTGATTTCTGCCTCCAGCAATTGCGGTGTTGTGGAAAAAGCTGCTGTTAAATCATTGCTGGTAATAACCCCTGTTATCTTTTTACCGTTTGATGTGACATAAATGCAGTCAGACTTACTGCTGTGGATCAGGCTGATTGCTTCATTTATGCCTGCTCCTGGAGAGATGAGAACAGGAGGAGAGGTCATCCACCTTAATACTGCTGATTCGGGATCGGCTCCCTCATTTAATCTGCTACAGACCGAATTTTTATCAATAAATCCCAGAGGTACTCCGTTTTTGCCGGTAATCAGTATCGACCCGGTTTCATGCTCGTTCATAATGGAGAGTGCCCTGGCAGCAGAAGTGCTTTCTGTACATTCTGCAGGCGCCTTCATTATTGAAGAAACAGGAACGTCCATAATATACGAAGCACCAAACTTATTTAAGTCAATAATCTGAGAGTTCCCTGAAATTTCATTTGCGGCAAGGGGTTCAATTGTGCCCTCACACCAGATCTCCTGGACAGACTCCATAACACGAATATTTAATATTGCCCAGAATTCCGTACCATTCTTCCGCTTCAGAAGAACCTCTTTCTTTGAAACATTCTCCTTCGATGTTAAGGCAAGCTTAATTGATCGTAATTGTGACGGATTAACAAGAAAGGATTCAATCGTTTCTGAAATAAGATCATTTAAATTACTGAATCCCAATAGCTTTAAAGTTGAAGGTGTTGCATGCGTGAACCTGCTTTTCTTGCCATATGTAATTTTGAAAAAACCAATTGTTGCCTCATTCAGAAGCTCCCGCGATACAAAAGGTTCATTCCTTGAATTTATGCTTGCTGCAGGTCGTATAACAACCATAACCGCTTTTGAACCGCTCAGCAAAATTCTTGAAAAGTCGGCATGAGACATAATTAAATTCCCATTTTTTGCTTTAATTGTGAATTCTGCCGATCGTCTTACTGTAAGTTCATCATAAAGGTCATCCGGCTCAATACTGTTCCTCAAATTCAGAAGTGATGAAAAGATCCTTCAGCTTGATTGCCTGTAATTCATCCTCAGTATAATCAAGCCATGACAGCAGTGTTTTATTGGCCTGCAGTCCCTGTCCCGACCATATTATATACACCTTCGGAAGCGGCTTCAGCGAGAGTTCTGTATAATTCCCTCGATTTATGAAGCTCTTCTTCTGCCCTGCTCCTTTTCTTCTCAATTTTGTGGCTCTGCCTTGAAATTGCATACAGGAGAATAATAATTATTATTCCGATAAGGCCTGAAATAACTGAAGCCCTGAATTCAATCCTGCGAATTTCAGCCTTTACATCTTCGGTATAAATTCCGGTTCCTATTATCCACCCCCAAGGCTTAAACAATCTCACATAAGAGAGTTTTGGGACATTACGCGTCGAATCATCATTCCATTGCCACATATAATCTACGTAGCTGTCGCCGGTAGAGGAGACAGCCGTAACAAATTCAACAAAAATTGCTTTCCCTTTTGAGTCACGGAAATCTGTAAGATCCTTTCCATTCAGTTCTGGCTTGTATGGATGAACTATCATCCGCGGATAACTGTCTGTAATCCAGAAATAGTCTTTCAGCGACTCGCCATACCTGATGGTGCTGATAGCCGATCTTGCTTCCTCCTTTGCTTTTTCAGTTTCCAGCTGACCCTGTATTTCAAGTGAATGATAATACTCAAGCAGACTATACGCTGATGTTGTAATTTCCTGAATTAATCCTCTTTTACGCTCCATCATTGCCCTCTCAAAACCCGGGATAAGATAGAAGAAGATCAGTCCTGCAAAAAGAGCAAAGGCGAGCAATGCCGGAAGATCAACTTTCAGGATAAAAGTTCTGCGTGATCGCTTAAATGAGGAAAATCCCATTGAATTTCTCTTTAAGTTAAATTATTGATTTGATGATTAGCGACATATCATCAGTGTCAAAAATCGCAAAACCTGTTCTGCCCTTTTCTCCCGAAAGAGGTGGTAATGATACCATAACCTGTTCGTCACCAAGATTAAACCTGTCAGAAGCGATCGGGTGAATAGCCTTCAAGTACGATCTTGCTCCGTTTGATTTTCCCATAAAGGCAAATCCTGCAAAGATGGTATGAGAATGGCCTGAAAATGAATACCTGGCGTCATGAAGATTCATAAATTCCCAAAGCTTGTTAAGATGATGGTTTCTTTCAATATACTGAGTAGTTGATCCGGTCAGATCGGGATAAATGTAGTGTGAAAAGAGGCATCCGGTGCCCGGCTACCGAGGTTACAATGAATTCGGGCAGGTCCCTGAGAAATGCTAACTCTTCTTCACCAAGATCATTAGGTGCATCTCCCTCATAACTCCAGACCTTTCCAAGCGATAATTTTTTTCTTTCAGCAGGACCCGATTTAAACCAGTGATCCGGATAAGTGAATCCATTGGCATAAACCGGTACTCTTCCGGCCGCAAAAAGATCATGGTTTCCTGCGACAACCCACTTGCAGTTTGATTTAATCAGGCGGACACATTCTCCGGCACTGCGCTTTGAATCATTTCTGTAAAATCTTACATCAAACCCGACAATATCACCAAGACAAAGCATTTCATGGCATCCAGAGGCTTCTGTAAGCTTCAATGCTTTGACCAGCAAATCTGAATTTTCATGAATATCCGTTAAGATTCCTATTTTCATTATAAATTTCCTGCATTACTGGTTTATCCGGTGCCTTACAACAAAACTTAAAGGTAAATAATTTTTAATAAAAGAGTTATAAAGATTATCAGCGTGTTAATAGAACCCATATGATACTATCATCAATTTGCATATACTGTCAGAGGTTCTGTCTGTCAATAAAGTATTGTTGCTTTGTTCTATTTTTTTTCCGAACTTAAGTATTTAAAAAAATTTAGTATGATTACTTACGATCATTTGCCTGAACCAATTCTGTTTTAACCCTCTTAAACATTACCTTCCATTTTGATTTTAACATGGCAAATACTTTTTAATCTTGTTTCAGGTTCATAAAGTTAATTTTTTCTCCATAAAAGAGAGATGTGATTAAGAATTTTGTTTTGTTGTGAATTTTCAGTATTTTAATTGCTTAAGATTGAAGACCGAAGACCGAAGACAATAAGATGGATTTAAAAGTTCACATACCGGAACCTCTGCTGTTTAATCCTCTGAAACATTACCTTCCTTTATCAGGGATTTTGTGAACAGCCGGACAATAACATTAAACGATCCGGGTTTAAAGGAGCTAACCAGGGAGCTTAAGCATATAGGGACATGTGTCATGGATGTTTATACAGGCGGGCTTACTCAGGAAAACATATTCAGCGAGATCAAAGAATTTCTTGCGCAGCACAATCTCTTGGAGAGTGATTCTTACAAAATCTGGGCAGGCTCTGATTATGACGATTACAGGGTTATCCCGCTGTCGGATACTTCTCAGTGGACTTTGAAATATCACAATCACCCGGCAAGGTATGTTCATATTTTCCCTGCGCGGTCGAGTCCGCACTCTTTCAGGGTTAAGGCAAACACCTTGAAATCGGCAGTACTTTATATTATTATATTTGGGAAAGATTTTATTTCTGATGATGATCTCAATGCCGCCAGGGCGCTTGCAGGGTTATCGCCTGTTAAGGAAGTTGCAGACGCGGAAGCGGTGACGGAGATGATTGAAATATTGAGGGGGTGAGTATAAAACAAAATCAAAAATATTTATGGACTCCGGAAAGACAAAAAGGCCGTTTCTGGCTGTAAGAGCCATCATAGCTAATAATGATGGAAAAGTGCTGATTATTAAGAGAGCAAACACCTTACATGGTGATGGAAAATGGTGTCTGCCTGGAGGAAATGTTGAATATGGCCAAAGAGTGCAGGAAGCTGTAAAAAAGGAAATAAAACAGGAAATCTCTTTGACCTGCACTGATTTCTTTTTTCTTTTTTTTGAAGAAAATCTTCCTTCCGAAGAATCTGACCTGCATTATGTTAATCTGATTTATGAATGCGTTACAGAAGGCAAACTCCAACTGAATTACGAATCTTCAGATTATGCATGGATAGGGCCTGAGGATTTAAAGAACTACGATATAGTATTTAGAAATGAAGTGGCTATTAATAAATACTGGAACATTTAAAAGGATTGAAGGTTTTTATTTATTTCTTTTAGGTTTCAAAAAATCATATTTAAAAGTAGTTGATGCCAGATTTTTTATGTCCTGAATGCAAAAGCAACCTCACTTTTAAGGATAATACCTGGTTTTGTTTATTTCATGGTCAAGTCGGGCAAGACCACTTATTTATTTCAAAGCGACTTTTCATTAGCTATGGACATGATGAACATTTATCCCTTGCTGAAAGAATTGATCAGGATCTTAAGTTAAGAGGGCATCAGACCTGGTTTGACAAAGATAGGTTAAAAGCAGGTATTGACTGGGAAGCAAGAATTGAAAATGGTTTTAATTGGTTGACAAATGATAAACAAAATAGTGCAATTATTCTATTGTTAACTCCGCATTCTGTGCGAAGGCCTGATGGATATTGCCTTAATGAAATTACACGTGGTTTAAGCCGGGGTATTACAATAATACCTTTAATGGTTATAGATAGCGAACCTCCGCTTTCAATATGCAGAATTCAGTGGCTTGACATGCGGGAATGTATTCCGATAAGCGAAAAAGAGGCAGTTTTTGTCCAAAGATTTAAAAGACTACTTTCAGCAATTGAAGAAAACAAGCTCGATTTTGAGGGGAATCAACAAAGGCTTATAAAAGTACTTCAACCGCAAGAATTTGATGCTGAAATTCACAGCCATTTTCCAAAATTTATTGGACGTAAATGGATATTTGATAAAATCACTGCTTGGTTAAACAATGATAATAATAATGGTCGGATATTCTGGATTATTGGTTCACCGGGCGTTGGCAAAACAGCAATTTCAGCAATATTATCAGCTCACTTTCAGGAAATCGCCGCAATGCATTTGTGCAAATTTGGGCACACCTTTAAAGGCGATCCGAGAAGAGTTGTAACTTCTCTTGCTTACCAGTTAAGCACACAGCTTCCTGATTATGAATCACTATTAGCAAAGATGTCAGACTTGGAGGAACTTGTTAAGAGTGATGCAAGTACCATCTTTGATAACTTAATCTTACAACCTCTTCACAAAATCAAACCTCCTGAACGCATAATTATTATCCTGATTGATGCTTTGGATGAAGCCATAATTGACGTAAAAAGCAATTATAATATTTTAGCCAGTTTTATAGCCACTCAATTCCCAAAGACACCTAATTGGATTAGACTGATAATAACAAGCAGACCTGAATCAGCTGTTATGCTGCCATTGCAGGGTATTAAACCGTTCAATATTGATGATGAAATAATAGAAAACAGGAACGACATTCGAGAGTATCTTTCCAGGGAATTAGGTAACCTTATTAAAGAAAGAAAAGATGCTGACCTTATAATAGATCATCTAATAAAAAATAGTGAAGGAATATTTCTTTATGTAGAACATATATGCAAAGAAATTATCCAAGGTGAAATTTCATTGGATAACCTGAAAAGTTTTCCTAAAAGTCTGGGAGAAGTTTTTTTGCGTTTTTTTGACAGACTTGTATGGGTAGATAAAAATAATCCCCATCCTGACTATGATCTCTACAACAGTAATTATAGACCTATCTTACGAGCAATATTATCAGCTTACGCACCATTACCATTATCGGTACTCCAAACCGTACTCAGTAAACCGTTTGACGAAATGGTAGTTCTTATACAGTCACTGAGTTCTTTATTTCCCGTCTCTGAAGAAAACGGAATACCTGTAATTAAACCATATCATAAATTAATTATTGAATGGCTAATAGATTATAAGTCAGCTGGCAAATATTTTATAAATATCGATGAAGGAAAATCTCTTTTAACAGATGCTCTCTGGAATGAGTTCAGGAATCATCAAAATGAAAAAATTTCGAATTATTGCTATAATTTCCTTCCGCTCCACCTTAAAGAAAAAGGAAGATGGAATGATCTGATCAGGATTATTAAATCGCCAAGCTTTAGATTACTAAAAAGATGGATTGATGAAGGTGAGGCTACTGTTGGGATCGAATGTCTTGAGGGGGCGTGTAGTTATTTGATATTAAACGAGAGAGAGCCTCAAACATTAGGAGCATTAGCATCACAGCTGGCACAACTATACAGTAATAGGGCAGACTATAAAAAATCAGAATATTGGATAAAACAATCTGTTAAATACACGTCAGTTTTTAAAGGAAGGCGTATAAGAGCAATAGCATTACATGAACTTGGATCTTTATATCTATATAACCGAAATTATCAGGCAAGTAAGCGATACTTTCATCGGGCATTGTGGTTATGCAATCTGGGATTTAAAAAATTTTACGATGAAGCTGCTTCTAATTTAATTGGACTGGCAACGGTTGCAAAAGAAAAAGATCATCATCTCAAACTATTATCACTAGCTAACCGGGCATCAAAGTTGGCTCTTAAAGCAAAAGATATTGATCGTCTAGTAGTTGCAGAGCGATTAAAAGGAATGGCCTACACATCAATGACAAATTATTATGAAGCAAAACGACATCTACAATTATCGCTTAAGATGAGCGATTTAATTAAATCCCGGAGAGAAAAATACAGGACTCTACTTGTACTTGGATGGCTCGAATACGATATTTCAATTTTAAAAAATACTCCTACTCAAAATGCTTCTAAATTATTTGAGGAGGCATTTGAGGGTGCAAGATTCTTAAATGATTCATTTCATTGTATTGAAGCTATGCTCAGCATAAGTTGTATAAATCTAAAGATGAATCACTTAAGTTTAGCTGAGCAACTGCTTGTTGAGGTAAAAGAAAAGTTGAAGGTAAATGATAGCACTGTACTTATGGCAGTCTTATATCTTGACCTCGCTATAATAGATCATCGTCGGGGTGATATTGAAAAAGCAAAACGAGCTTATAACGATGTTGTTAATTTCTGCACTGATCATAAGCTGAACTCGTCCCTATATAGAGCACTTATAGGAATAGGAGCTATTAAATATCATGAAAATAAATTAATTGATGCTGAAAAAACCTGGAAGAGGGCAATTAAAATTGCAGGTAGCATTTCAAAACACAAACTCGCTTTAGCTGAAGCTACCATTGAATTGTGTAAACAAAATCCAACTGAAATCACAATATAGTTTGTTATGAATACTATATGAGTTAAAATTACGATTAGAACAAACTGGTTCTGGGTACTTAATATTGAATATATAAGAACCAGACATCTTATTATATCATGTATTCTTTGAAAAAAAGGCCATAAAGCATTTACTTACATAGACAATAGGATTAAGAAAAAAACGAACAAGCTTCTTTAAGGCAGGTTTTTCTGCTAAGTCTTTAGCTATTGAAGGACTGTGTTTGTAATAAAATTTAATAAACTTCCTTCCAGATGTAAACTTCAGAAGATAATCATCCCGTAATCGCTTTAGTACAATTACACTTTCTTCCATTGGTGACCCATACACTGCAGTGGCAATAAAACAACCTCCGCCACCAGATGAATATCGCTGTCCAGATGAATATCCTCCTCCAATTGGAGAGGATGAACCAGTATATGAAGGACCACTTCTATAAGCCTCACTAGCTGGAGAGGACGATCCTGTAAAAGAAGGTCCGCTATTGAATAGATCGTCTTTATTTCCAAAATTTTTTACTCCCCAGTTTTTAAGGAATAATTCTTTTAGTTCAGGATCTTCTTCAAGAAGCTTCTCGATATCAGGAGGTAGTTTAGGCGGTGAATTTTTACTTTGCATTACCATTTTTAAATATTGTAAACTAGTCTTAAATATTAATAAAATTATTACTTATTTTTTTATTCTTATTGAATTCAAATTCTTTAATAAAATATTGCCATAATCATTGTCTTAAAAGTAAGGTTAAAAAAACCTATAAAATAGATCTGGTGTATTAATTATAATTTTCAGATATGTCTATAAATTAATAATATCCTGCATCTCCCTAACCTGCTGGCGATCATAAATTTTTATATCTTCAGGAAGTTCATAATAATTCTTCAGGCAATCGTGTTTCTTTTCTGAGAGTCATCTCTTTGCTCATCGTAGATCCATCCGCAGAGGAATTTGTTTGCCATCCACCGGCGATGTTCCATTTCAGCCAGTTGTTCTACTTTTGAATCATCCTCTATAAATCCAAAATCAATTTTCACAGTACCGGGATCAACAAAGAAATCCAGATCCTTTTCTGTAAATACTGATCTGAGTTTAATGTTTATGTGGTCCACAACCGATCTGTTGTCCTCCCGGACTTCTTCATCCAGAAGGTGCCATGGGAGCAAGTGTGGGTTTTGGTTCAGGAATTTCTTTATTGTCCGAAAGGCATAGGTCTACTTTGTTTACATAATCTTTAACAGCCTGTTTTATCCAGCGGTTGTGCACTGTGACAGCTCTTTTGTCAATTATCTCATCAACAATATAGTCTCTCTTAGAAACCTTGCTGAAGATATTGAAAGAGTAATGTATTGCCACAAACTTCAGTACTACATAAAACATTCTTTCGATAAAAAGGCCGGATGATGGGCATGGAATCACCAAATAATTCTCTTGCTTTTGAAGAATATGAAGCCTGGTAACGATCCTCGCTGCTGCATATATATATTACATCAGGAGCCTTGATATCAAATTCATTCAGAAGATTATAGGTCAAATGGTGAGGATTGTGATTTATGATATTCAGTTCAATAAGTCTGTTTATGTTTTTATATTTCGAACTGATCCTTTCTTTTATTATATCCGCGTCGAAACTTACCAGAGTGATTTTTGTATTCTTCTGATTAAGATAGTAACAATTCTGAATGCATTGTTTAAGAAGTTCTTCCCCTATATTGCTAAATCCAAGAAGAAGAATCGTCATTACCTTATCGGTGGATTGAGTAATTCTCCGGAACCTGTCCGGCGGATAATTCAGAAAGATGTACCTTCCGGCAAGTTGATTGATATTAAATAACTGTATGTTTTTTATATCGATACCGCAGTTAACCCTGACAGGATCATAATTTAATAAAATATTTTTTAACGTAACAAACCTGTTTTCCAGGTCAGCATCGGGAACACTTAATATTCTTTTTCCTAGTAATTCGTTAGCAACAGCATAGAAATTACGAAGCGATGTTTTCAGGTCACATTCCAGGCAATCAGGTCTGTTCTGCCACTCTTCTGTTATAGCGGACTTTAGGTTCCTGCTGTCGATATTAGCGATTAGGGAAACTCTGGGAGGATTTTTGCCCTCGCTGATCTTCTTTTTATACTCTTTAATCAGTTCAAGGGAATTATTGATTATGGTGAGATTGTCGAAATCATTTCCGGTTAGGGCAAGCAGACATTCAGCTTTTGGCACATCGATTCTTTTAAGTACTTCTGTATCGAGCGCATTGGCTTCAATTATAACTGCCCCTTCTTTCTTCAGCCTTGAAATATTCTCATTAGTTGTGTCCTTTTCAATAATTACCAGCTTGCTCTTATTTTCAACACTTTCGGCAAAAGCCTCGCCCACTCCTCCCAGACCGCAAAGTATTGTATGACCTTTCATCCATCTGACCTTCAGCATGAAGAATTTATATTTCAGTACTGACAGGATTGCCAGCACTATGGTAACAATCAGGGTCGCTACAGCAAGAAATCTTGCAGTGTTAAATGTGATTATTACCCACAAGGGTTGCACCCCGTTCTCATAAAAACGGTCGCCTGATTCCAGTGTGAACAGCTGCAAAGTGTAATACATTTTCCTGGAGAAGGGATAATCAGGAAAAACAGACTGAAAGCTGATATAACCTAAAATTATTGTAATTGCAGTTAAAATTATCGGTGTAAGAAACTGCCGGCCGTGATCTGAGGAGTCGTCGTGCATATGGTTTCAGAAATATAATTTGAATCCCTAAGTTATGAAATGTTACTGATTATGATTTAGATTCCAATTTATTGAATGGCATAAATGTTTATCTGTCTTTTATTTTATTAACCAATTCTGTTAATTTATCTATAGCCTTGTCCCTTGACTCACTTTCGTGCCAACCAGATTCTTTCAATAAATCCTCCAACTCACTCTCAAAATCATTAGTACGTCTTAATATCTCTGAAATATTTCTGGAAAAAAAAGTATTGGTAAATCCATTTTCCTCCTTAAAAGACACTGACTCGGCAACAAACCAATCACCCACTATCGTTAATGATTCCCTTTTTTCTGAATTATTCAGGAAAGCAACTACTGAATTATGCCCAGCAGGAGAATTCAGAAACTCAATCAGAGTATTTATCCTTGTTATGGCAGATAACCTACTTCGTTTCCGAATTGCATATTCGACATCAATTATCATTCTTACACCTTCTTTCTCAGCATGCTGTTGCAATGCAATCCTCTCATCCCTCTGAACTTTTTTGTGAAAATCACTCCTTATTTCCGGATAATACCTTTCAATCCAGACTTTTTTCAGGATACTTGCCTCAGGTATATGAAATGAACTTAAACCACCTTTTTGCCTTACCAACCCATATTTATTAATTGACGTAACTTTGTTCGAATAATTAGCCATCATTATTGATCTTTCATCTGATAAATGAGCACATTCAAATAACGGAACGGGTTTAATTTTATCAATCAGTTTCTGAAAAGTCTCAGGTGTCAATAGTTTCACAAGATGTTGCTCATTGTCTTCAACTTTTGTGGCTTGTATTCTTTGAAGCATACCACCGGGTAAGATATTCTCAGTCGTCAGAGGGAATACAGGTATATGCAAAGCAATTGCATAGCCTATCTCCTGATGCACCCACCCTCGTTCAGAAGAAGATTTCGTCAGGAGAGGCAAAAAAATATGAGACTGTGAAATATAATCCTGTATCTCATCATCAAATCCTGTACCTACCATTAGATGATCATCCCATAGCGGTATCATATTGTTAAGTTTAATTACGTGTACAATTTTTTCGACAAGAGATCTATCCTCGTGGGAATAGCTGATAAATACTCTGATTTTTGCTTCCATGTCAAGTATTTTGTTGGAAGTTAGGGAAATTATTTTAATTATATTTTCTACTCTTTAATAACCGCCTAATTATACTCTTTAGTTGATTTTCTAACAGAATAAATAAGGTTGCTTTTCTTCTCAGGTTGAATTGAACTACAAATTCTCCTTGAAAAAATCAGTAATATCCTCCATCATCGCATCAGTAATCTGATGTCCTGCCCCTGAATAGGTTTTAAACTGGCTGTCGCAGCCGGCAGATTTATAGATCTGTTCTGCCTTTGGCCATCTCTGAACCGGCGTTGTTCCAAACAGGGTATTTACCAGGTTGCGGTCAACCTGCTCATAGCTGTCATCGTAGGGTACGGAATCATTTGTGTCCTGATCCCCGATGAAAAAGAAAAGCGGAATCTGCTTAAAGAGATCCTGTCTAAACTGACTGCCGGTCAGTTGCTGTATATCTGATACGCCTATATGATACCTGAGAGTTTGTCCTTCCCATGAGCTTACCGGGACAATCGGCCATCCGCCGGGTGATCCTATTGCAGCTGCTTTAACTCCTATCAGGGATGAAGTACAGTAAAACTGTTTGTAAACATTCCCGACGCTGAAAAACCAAGTATAAAAACCTTCTCATTCAATTTCAATTCCCTCTTCAGCCAGACGGTTTTATTGCATCATCCGATCATCGCAATAAGCTGAAGATCGATCCTTTGCATATTGCCACTGGTAATCTGCACTGTCTCTCTGTCAAGTGCGTGGGTATAAACAGTCCACCCTATATAATTAGCTCTTGGAAATGTAGGAACCAGAACAGGTATATTTAAGACTTTTGCAAACTCAGCTCCCCACTCTGCCGTTTGTTTTGCGGAATTGTCATGCACCGTCTGATCATCAGTAACTGTACCTGTATTATTCGGCATTACCAGAAGTGTCGCGGATTTTGAAGAATTCGGAACATTAAGGTAATATGGCCAGTTGAATCCTTTGGCGGAATTGGCTTCAACCTTTATTAGCCCGAGGTTAATTTTTTCATCCTCTTCTTTTTTGCATGATACCGCTGCCAGAATTAATCCGGCACATAAAATAATGCCATGTTTTCTGAAAATCGATGTATCCATGGATTGGTATGTAAATTACAAATCTATTCTGCCCCGGAAGGCATCTGTAATACTTTGATTGATCTGATCATCGAGTTTCTTTAATTCCGGATCCCATAAATTTACATGGTTTCTCTTCAATAAACCTCCATTGATCAACTGCTTTTTCGAGAAGCTGGCGATAGCTCAATGTAGCCTCGAATATTTCCCACTGATTGAAATTCGCTGGTTCAAGGCAGAGCTCGCTTAGAATTCTGGTCTGGCTCATGATAAATCTTCTAAGGTCCTCACCTCTGCTTTCAATGTTTCTTATGTCATCATTCCCCCTGATATAATTATGAATCTCTATTTTGACCGATCGTACAATATTCTGAACATTCAAAAGAGTGTTCTGACTTTTGATCTTCAAAACCTGCGACGGATCGGCTATCTCCTTTGAAGCCGGCTGAAAAACCATCTCCTGACGCGATTTCCTTATTGCATCGACATGTGCCTGGGATGGAGATATATCTCCGAAATAATCTACAATGCTGTTCAGCAATGAATTGAGTTCACGGACATTCCCGGGCCAGCTGTACTCTTTAAGGGAATCCAGAAATTCTGCCGTCAGCCTGCTTTTTCGCTGCTTGCGTCTCCAGTATGATTCAGCAATTAGCGGTATATCCTCCGGATGCTCCCGCAATGCAGGGGAGTTGATCCTGAAAGTGCTGATGCGGTAATAGAGATCCTCCCTGAATGTACCCTGCATCATCATGGCATCTATATTGCGGTTTGTCGCTGCTACGATCCTTACATTTACCGGCCTCGTTCTTGCCGATCCTATCTGCCTGATCTCTTTCTTCTCGACCGCATGGAGTATCTTTACCTGGCTCTGGAGCGAGAGGTCTCCTATTTCATCGAGAAATATTGTGCCGTTTTCAGCAGCCGAAAACAAGCCCTCCCTGTCGGTCGAAGCTCCTGTAAAACTTCCTTTCCTGTAACCAAACAACTCACCTTCCAGTAGCGATTCAGGCAGAGCAGAACAATTGATCCTGAAAAAGTCTTTCTTATAAGTAGCTGAATTATAGAATATCTGACTTGCAATTACATCTTTTCCGGTACCGGATTCACCAAGTATCAGGACAGGCGAATCAGTCATGGAAGCCTTGTAAATAAGAGCACGCACATTTCTCACCTTCATTGAGCTGCCAATGAAAGACTCCGCAATTCTCCCGATCTTTGGATCAGAATCAGGAATGTTCATCAGCTTTATAAGGGGATCCGGCTCATTGAGATTCAGCGCTTGCTTCTCTTTGCTCCGACCCGGTTGCCATATCATTCTTAAGAGCAGCAAAAACATTGTCGGGAATGATAATCAGACAGGCCGGATCGGAAGCAGTAAAATGCTTTGTATAGAAGGCATTAAATCCTCTTTTAAAAGCCCCCGCACTTGAGGTATCAAACAATACCAGCCTTGGCAGCTCCCTGTTTTTCTTTTCATCCAGCTTCAGCGCCCGCTTAAGATCTATCTTTTTCCCTTTCAGTCCGCAATCAATGAAACCGCTTTTTGCAAAGATTTTACTGACAGGCCTATAGGCCGACTGTGAAATCAAACAAACATTTCCTTCTCCGCCGCAAACATCCGGAATTTTATTGCTTTGGCTGGAATCGATGTCAATATTTACCGGTTCTGTGGGATTGGAAGAATTCTTTGAATACCGAAGAATCTGCATGTTTTGGGGTCGCTTTATATGATTGTGGCTATAAAATTCCTTCAAATTAAGTATTAGTCAACTGTTCCATCTCAACAATTATTTATCACAACATACTCATTATATGTTATATATAATTAATGGCATAAAATATGGAATATTAAGCAAGAACAATTACCAGTTTGATTTTACGGAAATAAATTTAATAAAGATATGGCAGAAAATGAATCTAAATTATCAATCCGAGGTAAAACTGTCTGGCAAAGTGAGCCATTCTCACCAAGAAACAGAATACTTCAACAGATTTACCGGAAGGGAATCCGAATTAAGACTGATTACTGCTGCATGGATGGCAGGTGATCTCTCTTTGCCGATGAGTCCTCTCCTTATCGGTGAACCAGGAGTTGGAAAAAACAGGCTGATTTATGAGCTGGCTCTGAAAACCGGACGTCAGCTCTATATTTTCCAGGGGCACGAAGATGTGACATCTGAGGATCTTGCATGCACAGTCAGATTCAGTGACAACTCAGCTTCGGTAATGGATTATATGATCTCCCCGCTGGTAACGGCAATGCATAACGGGGGAATCTGCTTCATTGATGAGATCGGAAAGATCCGGCCGCGGGCGCTTGCCCTTCTTGTAAGCGTACTTGATGAAAGAAGGTATATCGATTCCACCCTTCTTGGTGAACGTATCCATGCACATCCCGCATTCAGGTTTGTGGCAGCCACCAATACCGCGATCTTAAACCTTCTTCCCGAATTTATTATTTCACGGATGCGGCCCCAGATAAGCATCGGATTTCCCCCGAAGGAAGAAATTGACAACATAATCAGGGACCAGTGCAAAGGCACCAGAAAAGAGGTGGAAAGGCTGATCGATCTTTTCTGGATGCTATGGATGGACCATGGAGGCAGGATCGGAGAAATTGTTCCCAGGGATGCGATTTATCTGTTCGGATGGGCATCAAAGCTCAGCGCTTTTGAAAATACAGGAGGTTCGCACCTTCTTGCTGAGGCTCATAATGACAAACCTTTCCGGTTGCTGAAATGAAGATCTTTGTTACTGCTAATAAAGCCTGAACATCTTGAACAGGCGTTTCAAAAACTATTCTCAGACAAGTCCTTAACAAAGGAATTAAATATGATACCAACTTTCAAAATAAATGATACACTTATCGAGGCGGTACCTTCAGTTCACTACCGGTCAGTTTTTGCTGCCGAGGTCAATAAGATCTGTAGCAGCGAGACGACGAGACCCGAAGCAATTGCAGTGGAACTTGGTCCCGGTCTTGCAAGCTGAAGTGAGAAACTGGATGCAGGAACTTGGAGTCAATCCTTTTACAAAACCATTCTGCCGTGTATGCTCGGACTTCTTTACAGGAACAGCCTGATACATCCTGATTATTTTGATACTGCCGTTCACCTTCAGAATCACCTGCAAAAACCTCTTGGCGAAATATCGTGTGAATCAAAGAGTCAGCTCCTGAACTATTCAGACAGGTACCTTGCAGCATTATCCTCAACTGATTCAATTATTGAAGCTGTAAGATGTTCAATTGAATTGAACATACCTGTTTACGGGATTGACCTTGATGAATTTTCCTCCAGTCACAGAAAACCTTTACTGATCGAAGATCCGTCAAATCCCGGCACTGGATATCGCTGCCTATGCGCTGAAATACGGAAGCTATGCTGCATCAGGCAGAGATAACTATGTTGATTGCAGAAGAGAGTATGCAATGGCGGCAAGATTAAAATCCCTTTTGCCGCAGATATAAGCGGATCCTACTTGTATGCGGACTAGCGCACTGGGAAAATATCATTCAGCTTATGAATGATCCTTATGTCAAACCAGCTGACATTAATGGCACCAGGAGTATTCACACAGTTTTCAGAGGGTCATAATTCACCCAAAAATTGCCGTATCATTCATGGACGTCTATCCGGTTCTTGCCTCCATCTACGAACAATTACGGACAAACCCATCCATAAAGGATTCTGAAACATTCCAGGATTCCTGATTATACTATAGTTTACCGTGATATCCTTGATAAAGTTTATTGCAGATATTATGACAGCATAAAACCGGATAAGAAGCTGACCAATTCAGGCGGGAGATTTGACATGCTGCCTGAATTTGAAAGACTGGTTATGAATCATCAACTGACAAGCCAGCATTATGTACCGCGGGTTGCAGAACTGCTGGGATGTGCCCGCACTTTGATGCCAGACGAATTTTATGATATTCCTGGCAGCCGTGTTAATGGATATTGAGCGTCCCTGGGCTTCTCCCAAACAGTTTCCGGAACTGCCAATGATCGCAAGGAAACCGGAAGGGCCAAAAGAAACTGACAAGTATAACCACAATTGAACTATACAATCTTACTGAGTCAGGGAAGGATATATAAAAATAATCAATCCCGGAAAAAGGAATCAAGTTCATTTACCGTGGAATATCGCGACGGATTTCCTGTGCCGGGTTATCTGCTGAGGATGTGGAAATGGGATGATGAACCGGATCATCCACGTTCCAGGGAGGCTTTTTTGATTGGGTATGGCCTCCATGCGAAGCCCTTCTGTTTGGTACAGCTTATGAAGCATCAAAAATGGCTGTAACCAGATCAAAAGAAGCCATACCTGAAGTTTTCGAAGGTTCATTGTATGATGGCCTGGATATCAGGGCAACTATTCGTTCTGCAACTGCGGGAGAGAGGAAGATCTATGTCCGGAGGACCTCCTCAGCAAAGAAACTTTTTACCCCCGACGGGAAAAAACCTGAACCGACGGTCTTCATTTTTGAAAGTGAAACCTCTGATAATAAAGCTCATTGGTCACTGCTGATTGCAGGAACAACTCTCAGGAGTTATCTGAAATACAAAACGGAATTTGATCGTGTTGTTCAAAAATACGGGGGATATTTTGTTTCAAGCATAAGCAGGGTCAGGTACCAGCCTGTTCCACAGCTCCTTTCAGGTTATGTTGTTATCCAGCAGCATTCTTGATGGAATTACTGCATTCGGGAGTCCCTGCATTAATGCGATTCAGGGTGCGACAATGGCTGGAAGACAACAATTTCAAAGCCTGCCCTGTCCTTACAAGTACTTCAATTGAAACAATGATTGATTTTTACAGGGATCAATATAGCATGACCATCTCGGAATCAGACTGGAAGACGGCCCTGATCAGGTTTGCAATCCCATATGCAAAGGAAAGGGTGGTTGTTGTGGCACCTCGCAATTTCATTGTGCCAAATGAGCTGCACTCTGGAAGCAAAAAACAGAAATATAAGCATTGACCAGATTCCCTCGGCATGGTTTCCCGCAGAACAGCTTGCTGAAATGAGACAAAGACTTATTGTAAGGGCAAAAGACAATGACGGAATTACATTCACGCCGGAAACAGAACTGGCTCTGGGGCAGAAAGCAGACAAATATTTTGGAATGCTTCCCCGGTATATGCAGGAACAACTAAGAAACCAATAAAAAAATAAGCCAATGGAATATGATGATCTCAGGTTTATTACCAGGGAAGGAAAATGGGAAAAATGAAATCTATCAGGATGATGTTCCTATCGAATCATTATTATATCACAAAGAATCCCAAAGGAAGCCTACGCCGCTGGATATCACTGTTTTATGGGCGGAAGGATACCATCTTACCGATCAAATGAAGGATGCCCTTGTTTCAATCCTGCTGAACAGGATAAACATTGCAATTTATCTCGACAGGGTAAGCGAAGCTGAAACAATACTGAAATCAGAGCTTGAAAATGCCATAAACGATCCGGCAAAATGTGCAAGGATCCTTGTTTCCCTGGTTTTACTTTTTGAAAGAATATTGCCTGAAAAAGCTAAAAGTTACTATTCAGAAGCCGGAAAGATAATTTCAGGCAATGAAAAGCTGCTTGACGGTTATACCAGGAATATCTGGAAAATCTTAAATGCCGGCAGGGAAATCAAACCAAATCCGCAGATTTTAAGATTAAGTGCGTTTGAGCATTTTGAAAAGAAACAATTTGCTGAAGCTGAAAAGATATACAGTCAGATGATAGCATTGGATTTTGATCTGCCGGGGACATATTGTCATCTTGCCAGGGTTCAGCTGATGACGGGACAGGAAGATGAAGCTGAGAAGTCTGTTACCAGGGCATGGGAGTTAAAGGAGAAAGCAGCCGGTTATGTTGTTCCGAGGATTATTTTTTTACAGATACTCCTGCTGATGCTGGATAAACAGGATTTTTCTTTTTGGATTAAGAAGATCACTGAGGAGCTCAGGAAACCTTATTCAGCATGGAATGGCATATACAACCGTTGCTGGAAAATACTTAGGCCGAGGTTAACCCAGAAAAATTATCAGGTTCTTTCTACTCTTGCGGAATTTCTTCAAAGTAAAAACAATTAAAGATGATTATTGTTTATTATGTTTGCTATTCGACTTGATTTTAACAGGATTAAATAAATTTGCTAAGTGAAAGTAAGTTCGGATCTTTAAATTGATGCAGGTCATACAAGGAATCAAACAGATGAAAACATGACCATTGGAGATATTCATGGACGGTGTGACTGGAAAAAGGTGAATCCGGCTGATTATGATATTATTATTTTCCTTGGAGATTATGTTGACTCATATATTATTGAAGATCAGGCAATGCTGGATAACCTGGCAGAAATTGTCGCCCTGAAAAAGAGATTTCCCCAGAAAGTGAAACTTTTATTGGGCAATCATGAAAACAGCTATTTGTTCCGCCAGTATAGAACAACCGGTTACAGATATGACATTGCAGAAGAAATCACGAGAATTTTAAGTAGAAACTCAGACTGTTCCAGGTTGCCTGGCAATACAGGAATTACCTTTGGACACATGCCGGCATCCATGCTGAATATTACAATCAGAAATTCGCCTCCTGTGTTTTAGAAACTGATGATTCTCTTGCAGCAACATTGGAGAGGCTTTTCAGGGAGGAGTACCGGGCACTTTTTGAGGTTGGTTATGAACGTGGCGGATGGGATGAAAAAATGACCGGTGGTCCATTCTGGATTGATAAAAGCCGTTTGTCTTGGGAATCCTCTGAGAGGGTACCATCAGATTGTTGGTCACACTCCGGTTGAAACTGTTGAACATTACTATCCTTATGAAGATGATGAAAATACGTCTGTTACTTTTTGTGACTGCATCGAATGGGGGGATGGAAGCTTTTTATACTCTTGAAATATAAAACTGCCAAAAAAAGAATTTGAAAATGACGGGACTACATTTTCTGATCGCAACTGGTATTCTAGTTATGCTTTTACCAGATTAATATCATTCTGCTAAAATCGAATTCTCTGAAAAGATTATACATCGCAGACCATCTTTATTCCGGATGGGATTCATGAATCATATTCATGGATTTACAAGTGACAGTATCTATAAGATCGAATATGGCACTATTGTTAGAGTATGGGATACAAGATCGGGTGAAAATATAAATGAATTTGATGTTTCTCCGAGCCCTATCCTGAATACCCTTACATGCGACAGATGGAAATTGACCCTTCCAGCAAATACCTTGCTTTACTTGATAATCTTAATATTGTTAGAATTTATAATATCTTTACCGGTGAATGTGAAGGAGTCAATGATTATTATTTTGACCAGTCGAGTCATATTTATTTCAGCGACGATTCCAGATATTTCCTGTTTGTCGATTTCAGGGAAGCTGAAGTCGATATACTCAGTTGCCCGGGCTTAGAATTTATTGCCATCCGGATATATGGGTTTCTACCGGAATAATTTTTGGTGGGAAAACCACAATGGGAAGCTGGTTTTTTATTATGAAGTTGTTGACAGCATATATAAAACGTTTTTCCGGATGACGGACATGGTGATTCGCTGGTTTTTAGCAAGCCGGTGAATGTTAGTAAGATATTTCGTAAAAATCATAATGACCAATGACTTTCTTAATGTCACCCTTAAACTTAACACTTGGTAAATTTTATGTCTATCACACAATATTACTTAATTGTTCAGAAATGAAGTATTCCAGATTTTGATAGTACTGTCCCAACTTCCTGAAGCTAACAGTTTTCCATTGTTTGAGAAGGAAACAGATACCACACGATCTATATGACCTATAAGCTTGTTCAGGATTTCTCCATTCTCCAGATTCCAGATTATTACACTTCTGTCACAACTGCCACTGGCAAGAAATTTCCCATCATTTGAATATGACAAACAATTTATTAAACTTCTGTGTCCGGCTAATGTCTTGAAAACATGGCCGCTAAGTAAATCAAATATTTTAATATCCATGGGATCGGCAACAGCTATAAACCTTCCATCCGGAGAAAATGACAGACTCTGGACACCTGGAGAAAATGGATCCTTTTTTATTGCACCCCTGAGTACTTTGAATATTATTCCTTTACGAAAATCCCATACATTCACTGATCCGTCAAAACTTCCTGCTGCAAGGAGTCTGCCATCAGGAGAAAATGAGATTGATTCAATCAGGGCTGTGGAATTATCCAAAACATTTACAAGCTTGTTGGATGTAATATCCCAAACTGCAACTCGCTTTGCCATTCCACCACTGGCTATATATCGGCCATCAGGTGAAAATTTAATTGTTCTTTCAATTGAGCAAAAAAAGGTATTCCGGATTTTTAGATTTTGCAGTTCATGAATCATAATATTGTAATTCCTGCCATCGAATGAAGCAATGTATTTACTATCCGGAGAAAAAGCAATAGGGGCAAATCTGTTTAGAATACTATCTATAACAACCCATGACTTAACTTCCCAGATTCGTATAGCTCCATCCGAACAAGACGAAGCAAACAATTTCCCATCCGGAGAAAAAATTAAATCATCTGCAGTGTTCCGAAGTTTTAAGGTACTGATTAAGTCCTTTTGGTCTTTGGAAGAAAAAACTTCATCTGGTAGCAACTTAAATGATCCAAAAAACTTTTGATATGAGACTGCCATTGTGGAATCCTCTGTTTTTCTTCCATTGACTTTAAGAATGAAACTTCTTTTTTCAACTAAGTAGTTTCTGGCAATAGTTGTAGAACTGTCGGGCATATCAATGATTAATTCTTTCCCGGAATAACCATTTAAACTGATGTAACTCTGTTTTCGCAGCCTGCCTCCCTCATTAATTGCTTTATCAAGAATTTCCTTGCTCAATGAATCAACTAAAGAATACTCGCTCCTTGACAATGAATTCAGATCTTTGTATAAAATGACAAAATCAGTTGCTTTACCTATTTTCATTTGAAAAGCAATCTCTTCTGAATTTCCAACCAGAATTTTATTATTTGAAGGGATTTTTGGTACCATAACGGAAAACCACCCTTCTTCAGATTTATAAAGAGACCATTCCTTAATCTTTCTTGAATCAGAACTTTTAATTTTAGTCAGTACTTTTTGGTAAGAATCCTTAATATCATTGCCATAATTTTTTATCAGATAAAATGGAATTGCCCATAATACTGTAAGAAAAAAAACAATCCTTAAGATTTTCGTATTTTTTTCAATGAGCTTAATTAAAAGGTTTTTAGGATGGCTTTTAAGAAAAACTGAGGCGAGTCTGTCCATACTGGCAGTAAAAAGGTCATTATATGATGCCATCCCATTTTGAACACGCAATTCGCTGATATCTGAAGGAAGCTTGTTTAAGTCAGACAAATTAAAACCAGTTGCATAAATGGGAATAATGTTTTTCTTTTTTCTAAAAGCATGAGAAATTTCAATCCTAAGCCAATCATCTTCATGTTTACATCGTTCAAGGCAATTCTTCGTCAGAACTAAAATAAAATCTGTTGAATTTTCGATTTTAGAAAATAACTCTTTATTAAACTGGCCGCTTTTAGGTCTTCAATGTCCATAAAAACGGAATAACCTTTACCTTCAAGATATGTTTTTATGCGAGTGGCCAGATCGACTCCACCATCACGCCGGTAGCTAATGAAAACATCGTGCTTTTTTACTAAGGTTCTTTTATTTTTCACAGTTCTGACTGAGAGATTAATAATGAACTTCTAATTAGTTTTATAAATCTCGTACCCGATCTTTGCCAGAAGAACAGGAATATTTTTTACCGGATCATAATCGTATTTTTTCGTTTCATCATCCAGTTCGTTCCAGGATTTAATGCAGGGATTAAGTTTTTTCGCAATATCTTTCACCCTGCCATACCGCCATCCCTCCAGAAGCCTCTCAGCATTCCAGCGTGCATGTTCCAGACTGGCAAGTGCTTCGTAATCTGATACTTTTATCTCATTATCTGACACATTTAGATCATTCGTAAATGTATTTGACAGATTAGCTTCAATGTCAAACAACACCGGATTATCCGCTTTCCGGATACTTAATCCGACCCTCTTAAGAATGTGTTCATAGAAGGCAACCTGCTTCAGATTTGAATTCTGAAGCATCGGATTAAGATTTCCCCATGGCATCAACACCTTGTATTTGTTTATATCTTCAGAATCGGATTTAAACTTTCCCAATTCTATATTCCGGTAATAGTCATGTACCTTCGGAGCTAACTCTCTTATCTCCTGTGTCACTTAATACGTCCGAGCTGTCTGGTTCACAAGAGCCCATACTGTTAAAGGATCATCAGGTAAAATCAGAAGGTTCCGGTGATTTTTCCATTTCTTGTCCTGAATAAATTCCGAAACTGCTCTGCCGCTGTACGCCACAAGGGCTGCTTTAGCTCCAAGCGAAAGAGCTATCTTGTATTCCATTGTAGCTATTTTTCCTCCATCAATCCCTATAAGGATTACATCCTTTGGGCTGATATTGTTGCAAATAAGATCTGCCCAGCATACAAGCACATCGAGAGCTGAAAATCCATTCGAAGGAGTCTCATAAAAATTGTCGTAATATTCTGATCTGACAGCATCGGGCGGAAGCTTTTCCGGCAGGTAGGCATCCAGTTCAAATTCAACGGGTCCTTTCAGTTCTGATTTCACCTTCCTGCCAGACCAGGTATTCCCGCATCGGTACCTCCGCTTATAATTGTACCTGTGAATCCGTTCATAACTTCCCTTAAGCACTGGCTATAGTGATCCACCTTTGATTTATCCATCATCGAAGCCCCGCCGGCAACAATTACTACAGGAGTTTTAAATTTCTTATCATGATTTATTCTGTATTTGCAGATACTGTTCTTGTATTTTGCTTCCGAATCTTCCCCGGATAAAAGGTACATTGCGATATTCAGGTACAATTTTGCCTCTTCTGCAAGCTCTCATTTATATTCTTCATTTTCCCGAGCAATGCAATTTCAGCGTCAATTGTTGCATGGCTGTTAAGATATTTTCCGCTTAATATGGCTTCAACAGCATTTGCATAGGCATTGATACATTTTTCTTCATTATTTAGAAAACAAATAGCAATGACCTGTTGCAAAAAACGCCGGAAGACGCTTTATTCCGATCCCGATCAGCTCCTTCAGTTTTGGAATCGCATTGATTATATTGGTTTTAAACAGACTGATATTGTAGTCGGCGGTGCTCATGTTGTCAAGGTAATCAGCGATTCCATAAGGGCTGTCATGTAAAGCGGATTTTCAGGCATTATATTATGAGCCCTCGTGTACAACCAGCCACGCGTTTCTTTTCTTCAGAATTTCTCTGGAATAGTTTACCTGCCCTGTAATAGATATAACTCAGAGCTTCTTCATTTTCTTTCTTTGCAGTTTCATCAAGCTTGATCAAAAGCTTCAAGGACTTTACCAATAATTCTAATCCCCTCCGCTGTAACACGGATTTTCTATTTCCATGTCCGCACGACATTGCCATTATCACTCCATATTCAAATCTGAGCTTCAGCTTCAGGACTCTGTCTTTTTACAGGTTTATCCAGTAATGGCTTCAATAATTCCATAGCCTCCCGGAAGTTATCCTGTGCCCTGTAAATAGCCGAAAGTTTCAGGGCTGTTTTTTATACAATTCATCATTATTGTCCTGAAGAACTGAAATAACTGTTTTTAGTTTCAGAATATCAATGCCGGCCTTTCTTTCTCATACTGAAGCTCGTAAACTGTTGCCAGAGAATCTATCTCTGCTGCCATTCCTGCAAATTTCTTATCTGCATTTTCAAGCATTGCCGAAATTGTGCAGCCTCCCTTTTCCACTCATCAGGGACATTGAGATCTGTCTTGTAAATCCGGTCGTGCGAAATATCAGCCCAAATATGTTCGGCAAGTGTCCGTAACCTGAATTTCAGCTTTCAGGGTCTGGAATCTGGGTCTCAATTTCCATCACCAAGTATTGAATCCTTTTTAGGGGTTACTATATAGTGAATTGAACGGTAACCGAATTCGCTTACCATAAGCTTTGATTTCAGGTCGAGACTGTTTGCTTCATCAATCTCAAAATTCTCTTTTATGAAGTTGCAGACTTTGTCAACCTGGCTCTTAAAATGGACAACAATTCTTGCACCGCAAAGATCGGTCATGTCAGTAATCGGATTCTTGTATTTGTCTTTCAGGATGATCTTGTTGGAGAAGCTTACCAGGCTTTTTGCCCGGGCTTCCGCAAAACCCATCAGTCCGAGTTCCCCGATTTGGCTTTTTGAAGAATTTCTTCCATCAGGGCTGCATAATCTTCAAAATCACGTCTCTTAATTTTAAATTCTTCAATGAATTCTATCTGCTTTTCGATAGGGATATTCCGTTTTTTTGATTGTGTTGTCATCTCAGGAAGGTTTATAGGATTTATTTTTAGATGTCACTTTATTATCAAGTCATTCCCGGATTATTCCAAATCCGGTCTTATCAAGAAAAACCCAGTATTCTCTTACCTGGTTCCTGTCTTTATCCTTATCATCTTCACCTAAGAGCGGATCTTTATAATCGACCAGACAATTATGGATCTTTTTATAATCGTCTCTTATTGGACTATAATGCCAGCCGTTGTGTTCGTAAAATTCTTTCCAGAGTCTGTGTTCTTCCTCTGCCATAATTTGTAGGTACCTTATTGCCATTTGCTTCCAATATATTCAAGATACTCCTCTTTTTTCATTATCCCATTGTCTGTTGCCATCGAAGCTACTTTTAATCCGGCTTTTCCAAGTACTTCTCGGTATCCGGATGGCAGCTTCAATATTGCTCGCTTTTATGAAAACCGGCAGGATTTCAAATTCTGCACATATTCAGGATTTTTTGTTTTCGCCTTATTCATCCAGACCTGATGAATTGCAGGTGCGATAAGGTAAACATTTTCTGAATATGACCTGATTCTCATTCATACAATCGAAAAAATCATTCAGATCCTTCAGGTAAAGGTTCAGGATAGTGTTGCTGGGGAGATGGCTCGCTTGAATTTTCCTGCCGGCACTGTTCTCTTTAAGGTTCTTGAGCAGATTGGTGAGTGAGCGTGCACCATGCTTGTAATTTTTCACCTTTAAAAGTGCATTCAACAGTCCCCAGTCAATTTCAAGATGATCATTTTCCTTTAAGCCCATGATCTGTCGGATAAAAAGTGCACGTCTTACCGGATAGCAGACATCGTTCGGATCAGTCAGCCCATTCTCCGTCTGGTGCTGTACTATTGCAGGGATTTGGTCCGGGAATATTGATATATCCATGGATCCGGCTGATAAAATCAGGTCCCTTTTTTAGTTTGAAATCCTCCGCCCTTTCCATCCTCCCTGACTTTGTCGAAAACACCGAATGTTTCCATTTTGTAGCTTGTAGCTCCGGCAAACACCATTATGCATCGTCCGATTGTATGAGTTACCTGTCCCTCCTGAAATGTTCCGTCCTGCATCGGGGCAAGGAGATATTGAAGATATTCATATTTCTGCGAATCAAATTCGTCCCAGAATACGACCGGAATATTTCCTTTCAGTACTTCATCCCTGACCTGGTGAAATGCTCCGATAAGATCGGCAGGACCTGAAAACTGGGACAGGTTAAAATCAAGGATAGGAACTTCATGCCCCATTACTCCCTTTGGCAATTTCTTTCACTCCGAATGATTTTCCCGATCCGGGAAGACCAAAAACAGCTATGGACAGAGGATTTTTAAAATCCTTTTGTGCAATATAATATTCCAGAAGTTTTTTAATATTCCTCAGGCTCTCGATTTCATTTCTGTCGACAGTAAAAAGCTTCCTGAGTCGAAGGGAGGGGATGTTATTCAGGGCATTCAACCCGTTTATTACAATATTTCTGGCCAGAGGGAACAAAGAGAATGATCCGCTATTGTCAGGATCCTGATAATTGTCAAGAAGAATTGACCATTTTTTATCCGGATAACCCTGACATTTTTTGCAGGCAGGAATAAATGCTGATGAATATGATAACAGATGATTTTCTGCAGCTTTATTTATCATCCTGACTGGCAGCTGTATACCTTTGGGTGAATTAATATAGCCTGTTTCAAAAAAACCGCGGATTGCCGCCAGTCCGGATATAACTACCATCCTCCAGCTTATAATCTTTACCTGGCTTGTTTATATCGAGGCTGGCAGCCAGGGCGGCAGTAAAACATGACATTATGCCAATGATTGTACCTTTTTTTGATTCCTCCCATTCAGACTCCAGGTGTCTGGGATCAAATACCAGTTTATACTCAAATGATCCGTCAGCTTTTTTAACAATGGTAACTGCTCCGGATGAGCCGAAGGTAATTACAAGGTACTTGCTTTTTTTCAGATCAGCCAGCCTTATATTTGTTTCGAGCTCATATACAAGGTCCAGCGCTGATTGCTCCCATGATATTCTTGATGATATTCTTGCATCCTGCTTTCGGATATCGTTTACTGAAATGATTGTTAAACAGGTTGATCTTTTCTTCCTGTGAGGCATTCAGTAATTCTTTCCAAAGTTCCCCCTTTCCTAAATCACCGCTCTTCTTACAGATAACCAGTTCTGTCCCTTTTCTTTTACCGGTTCTTTTATGAAGACTTTCAATCGACGGCCATAAATGTTTATTAATATGAGAGCTGAAATCCATCCCGCCATCATCAATAATTACTATATCAAATGCATTTTTTGATGGTTTATATTGCCAGGATAAATAAATTGTCCCTTGAAATGTCCCGAATCCAAACTGCTGGCTAATCCTCCAGATATCTGTCTTACCTTCTTCAAACGGTGACAGCGTAGCATAGCTGTTGTTTTGCTGAGGTAATCTGTTAAAGAACCTCCGATCGTGGCCGAAATGAATATTCCAGGGGTCAGTAAATCCTGAAATGAAATCACGTATGAGGTAAGCTCCTCCCTTGATCTTAACAGTGACTTGTTCCTGTATTTGACTTTGGTGAATCAGAATATTTGCGGTCACCGAGACGCAGATATAGTGATCAAGGGTAATATCTCCGGTAATGAAGTAAGTTTTTTTGATTTCTGTCATTAGAGAAAGGTTATTGTTGATTCTTTAGAGGTAAAATATCTGATTCTCAACTTGAAAGAATGTATAGTAAAAATAAAGAAATAAATGTAAATTTATTACCCAATTCACCTGTATAATCATCTTAATTTCCCTTATTCCCATCCCCATGCCACAACAAACTAAAATCTTCAGAGTCTTTGTAAGCTCAACCTTCACCGATATGCAGATGGAAAGAAGTATTCTTCAGAGAGATGCCTTTCCAAGACTTGAAAAATTCTGTGAGGAAAACGGAGCCAGGTTTCAGGCTGTCGACCTCAGGTGGGGCGTGAATGAAGAATCACAGCTGAACCAGAAAACGCTTCAGATCTGCTTCAATGAGATTGCAAGATGCCAGAAGATCTCTCCCAAGCCGAATTTTGTAATACTCCTTGGAGAAAAATATGGCTGGCAGCCGATTCCTGAAATAATTCCGGGAGAAGAAATGGATGCAATCCTCAAAGTTCTTCCGGAAGATGAAAAAGACCTGATCACCAAATGGTACTGGCTCGATGAAAATGCAGTTCCTTCTGAATATGTCCTTCAGCCCAGGCAGGAAGATTTAAAGGATTATGCGAATTGGGAACCTGTTGAAAAGCAGATCCGCAATTCTTTGAGATAGCTGTTGAATAATCCTAATTTTACACCTCAGCAAAAGACTTAAGTATTTTGCATCAGCAACACATCAGGAAATAATCAGGGGCGCTTTAAATGTCCCTGAAGGCATCGAGAGTCCTGAAAAACATGTGTTTGCTTTTTCCAGGACAATTTCAGGACTTCCCCCTGATGAAACTGCAAAAGGATTCATTGATCTGGTTGACGGGCAATTTGATAAAGCAAGCATAAGATAGACTTGATGAGCTGAAATCAGAACTCAGGTCAAAACTGGGGAATTGATCATTTTTATGAATATAAAACGGTATGGGAGAATGGTTCATTGTTTATTGACGAAGCAGAGCTAAAGAAGTTCAGCGATGATGTCTATGAAAAGATCAAAGGCTGTGATAAGTGAACAGCTTGCGAATGTTGTCGACAAGGATGAAATAGTGCACGAATCGAGGCTGCATGGTGAATTTAAGGCAAAGCTGACCGAGCATTTCTGCGGACGTTCCGAGATCCTTCAAACTCTTAACAATTACCTCAACGATCCTTCGGAAAAAAGAGTTCTTGCCATGATCGGCGATTCAGGATCAGGCAAATCGAGTGTAATGGCAGAGCTGATAAGGGAAGCTGAAGAAAGTATATAAAATGCAATGATAGTTTATCGGTTTATCGGAACCTCCTCACGGTCATCAAATATAATTTCGCTTCTGCAGAGTGTTTGCGGGCAGATTGCAAGGGAATTTAATACAACAATTGAAACTCTTGCCGGCGAGGGAAGGGACAAAGCCACTTTATGACCTCAACGGACTGACAGAGATCCTGAAAAAATGTCTTGCCCTTGCCACACCGGAAAAACCAATTCTGCTTTTTCTCGATGCATTGGACCAGCTTTCGGATTCCGACAATGCCAAGTCATTGTACTGGCTGCCGCGGGAACTGCCGCAGAATACAAGAATGATTGTTTCCTCTCTGCCCGAACTGAAATCACAACTCAGCAACCATAATCAGGTTGATTTGCCGGTACTTCCTGTGGAAGAAGCATCAAAGATCCTGGAGAGATGGCTTAAATCCAGTAAATCGCAGGCTGACTGCCGGTCCAGCAGAAAGAGGTGCTTGAAAAATTCAGTCTGACAGGGCTTCCGATTTATCTGAAGCTGGCATTTGAAAAGGCAAAGAAATGGGATTCATATACTGAGGCAAAAGAATATACTCTTAGAAAGATGTTAAAGGTATTATAAACAGTTTCATCGATATGCTTGAGGATGAACACACTGAGGATTTTGTAAGGGATGTGATTTGTCTGATGCTTTGCGGCCGGTACCAGGGACTGGCAGAAAATGAGATCCTTGAGATCTTTGCTTTTGATAAGGATTTGTGGCAGCAGTTCCTTGACAGGACTCATGAGGATCACCGGAATGAACTGAACGGATGAAAGAGGAACTTGAAAAAGATAAGAAATTCATGAAGATCCCGATTGTGGTCTGGTCGAGGCTTTATCTCGATCTGGAGCCATATCTTACAGAGCGCGATGCAGATGGAGTGCCGATAATCACTTTTTTCCACAGGCAGTTTAATGAGGTGCTGAGGGAGAGGTATGGATTATGAAGATAAAAGAAAAAGTAAAAAGGCAAAAAATAAAAGTGTCGGGACGAATCGTACCATGCTATTGAAAAACATAGATACAACGCTTGTCTTGCTAACTATTTTTCAGTCCGGCTCCTTTTCTTTGATGGCGACCTGCAGAAAAAGCCCAATATCCGTAAATGTGTCGAACAACCTTTCCAGCAAACCAAAGCCGAGCTCTGGGATGAAGTAACCGAAACACTATGCAACCTGAATTTCATCCAGGCTAAAGCAGTCGCCAAAATGACTTATGACCTGGTTGATGATTTTAATGCCGTTTTGCAGGTAATTCCTGATAATGCAGGTAATGTCAGTAAAGAAAAAGCAAGGCAGGCAAGAATAGATAAATTCACTCATAATTTAATTGCCTGTGCCAAGAGCGAATGTACTATTCTTCAACTTGAAATTCCTGAAAGTATTAATCCTTTGCCGATTCATATAATTGAGTGCGAAATAGAACGAAAAAAAACGACGCCATTAAGATTAGATAAATTAAACGACTTTTATTATTTCCTTGGTCAAGAAGCTGAAAACCTGCAAGAATATGCAACTATTTTCAAAAATCTTGCTATTCAACAAGCTTGGAATTATGCAAACAGTGGACCTGTTGTGAAGACTGCAGAAGAAAGTTTGCCTAATAGAATTCTTTGTGATTTGCTATTAAGAAAAAAAGATAACCGTCCCGTATGGAATCCATCGAATCCGATAATTAGAATTCTTGGAAATCATGATAATGGTATTAATTGCATCGAGGCTACTCCTGATTTTAAACTGGCATTAACTGGATCACAGATTGGTCAGTCCTGGTATTTATGGAACTTAGAACTCGGCAAGTTAATTAATAAGTGTTATACGGAAGGCAAGCTAAATGACTTATGTATGAGCGCTGATGGGAAACTTGCCATAACATGCTCTGATGAGTGTATTTTATGGAGCCTTGAAACTGGGAAACAACTAAAAACTCTGAATAATCCTCTTTCCAAGAAGACACAGCATTATCTTTCCCCAAGGAAAAATAAACTTCTTCGATTGCTGATAAAGAGACCAAAAATTGAAAAAAGAAAAATATCTTCAATACTGAATGTCAAAATTACTCCTGATGGAAAGCTAGCACTTACCGGTACTGTGGATAATTTATGTATCCTTTGGGACCTTGAAAGTGGCAAAGTACTTAAAACACTTGCTGGCCATACAAAATCAATTTCTGCTTTAGGTATTACTCCTGACGGGAAACGGGCACTAACAGGATCTGTGGATCATACTTGTATCCTCTGGGATCTTGAAAAAGGTAAAGTTGTTAAAACACTTATGGGCCATGCTGAACCAATTACAGCTTTGTGTATAACCCCAGATGGGAAATTAGCACTGACTAAATCTACTAATAAGCTCATCCTTTGGTATCTAGAAAGAGGCGACATGCACAAAGAGATTAATGTAATTGGTGTACATGCCCATAGTATAAACATGACTCCAAATGGGAAGTTGGTCTTGATTGGCTCTGTTGATGGTAACTGTTTCCTAGTTGATTTACAAAATGAACGTATATTGAAAACTATCAAAGGACATAGAGGATTGGTTTCCTCTGTAACTTTATCCCCAGATGGAACCAAGGCAATAACTGGGTCATATGATGGTTCATGTATTTTTTGGAATCTTGAGTATGGAATTGCATTAGATTCTCAAAATGAAAATACTGTTCAAAATTCAATTGCATGTATTTCACCGGATAGCAAATGGGCTCTGTCCGTTTCAAGCTTAAATGTTTATGATTGTATTCTATGGGATCTTCATAGCGGGAAAGCTAGTAAGACTTTTAAAGGACATACTTCTAACATATCATCTATGTGTTTCCTTCCGGATAGCCAGAAAGTGATGACTGCCGGTTATGATAATAGATGCATCTTATGGGATATTAATTCCGGAAAGCCAATTAATGTATTATATGGACTCAGTGGAGCGGCGAAATTCATAAATATAACTCCGGATGGAAAACATGCTCTTACTATTTCTGACAAATATGTCTACTCTGCCGGTTCATATTGGCCTAAAAACGATTTCAACTTTTGGAGTATCGAAAGTAGGCAATTACTTAAAAAAAGGCTGGATAATGAAGAATGGATAAACGAGTTTTGCGTAAGCTCAAATGGTAGATATGCTCTGACCAGGTTAAATGTGGCTGATACATGTGAGTATTGGGATCTTGAAAATTTTGTATCGCATAAAATTCAAATTGGGAATCAAAACACTATCTCGGCAATTTGCATCTCAATAGATAATAAACTGGCCTTAATTGGTTCTTGGAATAAGACATGTGTCATTTGGAATCTACAAACTGGAAGAATCATTAAAAAACTAGTAGGTCACACAAAAAAGATAGTAGCTTTGATTAATACACCGGACGGAAGAAAACTATTTTCAGTCCAGGAGGATTATAAAATAATTATATGGAATCCTAAGACCGGTGTAATTCTTAAAGAGACCTATGATTTTAAAATCTTTGGAAAGAATAATATTAGTATCTGCATAAGTCCTGATGGAATGAAGCTATTAAGGAGGACATCGTTTAATTCGTTAGTACTAAGCGATTCAGAAAATCTTTACGGTAAAATGTATTCCAACTTTGTCCTATCGCCGGACACACAAGAATTTAAATTATTTCAAAATGGAGTATTGATTACAAGAAGTAATGGATCACCCATAATCCTTGATATAAATTACAAACTATTAAATTCTGGCCCCGGGATTTTAACTATTCGAAAAATATGGGATTTTGAATTTCACCAATACCTTCCATGTCCGCCGATTGCCCTTTATGCGGCCACCGGTTTGCACCACCGGCTTCAGTATTGGCAACAATAGAAAAAATAACAAAAAAGCAGGTTTAAGACCTGACCAATCACCCTGCCTTGAATTGCCCGATGAAGCCTGGGAAGATCCCGGATTGCTTGGCAATTGCCCGAAATGCGGAGCTGAACTGAAGTTTAATCCGTTTATTGCGGGTGGAGATTATTAATCTATCCTGGATTAAAGATTAATCTGATTGAAGTGCAACTAATGTTTAACTTTAGTACATTTATAGTCTGACAGATAATTAAGTACAAATAGCTTTAACGTACCACAGATGAATTTCACGAAACTAGGAGATACCTCGCACGATTTTCTCCAGGTTCTCCTCCATGAATTTATTCTCACCAGAAAAGAAAACGGCATTCAGCTCGATGTTAAACCTTACTGACGACCTGGATACAATCAGAAAAGGAAGCGAAAAATGGCTGATAAATAAAAAGTACAACAACAGGACAAATAGAAAAAACCTGGAAGTAAATCTGGATACATTTAATACATCCGGACAATATTCTCTCCTTCCGGTTCAATTGTTCAAATTATCCTTTACGGTATGCTAACGGAGGAGTGCTTCCGATTATCCGGCTTGATGGGACTGATTTTTTCTGCCTTTTCTATCGTTGTGTATTCCCGGTCGGCTGGAATATTGCAAATGGGGGTTCAAATACATTTGACGACCTTTTACACCCTTCTAAAATTGTTAACCGTGAATTTCTGGAAGAGCTGTTCTTTTTTGATCATGCAAATAAATTACATTACTGTCTTGATACAAATCCAGATAAGTACTCTACCGGCACATACAAAGAATCATATAGACTCTGGCAGGAGAAATTCGATAGTTCTGACCTTGATAAATATGAAAAGCTGCCATTACCAATAAAATGGATTGATGGCCCGGATTTTATTAATATTCACAGTAACCATAAAACCTGTTTAACCGATGGAATATTTGTAAATATCACACCCGGTGATAATGCCATTGAAATTGACCGGATGGCAATAATCAATTTGAAGAATGACATTGCCTTACTTGACGGAGAAGTTGATAAAATACTAATTAACAGGATCATCGGCCTCTTCCGGGTGGACAATGTACTTGAGATCTCTTGATAATAAATCCTTCATTCCTGATTTGATTTTTTACAGTGGGGAAAAGTATGAACCTTCAAAAATGAATTTTCTGCTGGAATCCTCTTATTTCCCTGCACATATTGAAGCTGGAATCCGTAATAAACAACACGATTCCTATTACAGAAGCCTGACGGACAAGCTCGACCTCTGCCCTATTACCAGATCATTGGTTCGCAAATATGCAGCCTGGACAATAAAACTTGAAGAAGAAATACCCTGTACCGGTACAGGCCGGACAAAAGAAGAAAGAACCTATTAGTTATGAGGTGTTCATCAGCTACAAATCGGAAGATACAGATATTGCTTCCTGGCTCTACGATTTCCTCCAGAACAACAAGATTCAAACATTCTGCAGCGGAAAATCCATTCAGTTGATGGGAGAAAGCGATTATGCCAGGGTGATCGATAAAGCGCTGGATCAAAGCATATTTTTAATTGTACTTGGCACCCAGCCTGAGTATCTCGACTCAGGCTGGGTAAGTTATGAGTGGCGTAGCTTTCTGAATGAGATTCATTCAGGACGCAAACCCGAAGGCAAGGTTTTTACATTAACCCAAAACATTCCTGTAAATAGTTTACCGTATGCTTTACGCAGCACTCAAAATATCCCTTTTAACAAAAGTACATTCAGTGAAGCATTTAAAAACCTGCTGATTTATATCTCATAAAATGGAATCTGATTCCGTTTTGTCTATATTCCTTACAAGTAAGAGATAACCAGAAACTGGCAATCCGTTTGAACTTGCACTAAAATATTGATAACAACAAAATACCATATTATCCTCTCAAATTAGTTCTCCTCCCACACCCTCTTTTTTGACGGCGAACTACAGAAGAAACCTCACAATTGCAAATGTGTCGAACTCCCATTCCAGCAAATTAAAGCCTAGTATTGGGGTGAAGTAACCGACACACTCTGCAACCTATTATAAATTCCGGATTAATTGATTCCATATTCCAGGTTTTTGACCCCTTTGAAGGAGGCAAACTTATCTTTATTTTAAAACTTTCCTGAAATTTGTCTAATTAATTGCGTTTATCTATTTGTAGAAAGTTATTTCTTTCCATTCTTTTGCTCCACATTCACATGAAATACGATTATCGCAACAATCGTAACATGTAATTCTTCCACAAACCATGCATTTAAAGCCATATTGATCATTACTTACAATATCTGTGCTTCTTATGAACCCATGCGCAACAACCTTATCTTTCCTGCATTTATAGCAATTTACAACATATCCATTTTGGCTTAGTCTGTCAAATACGGGTTTATACCTTATTTCAATATCCTGCAAGCCATTTTCCTTGCATAACAGGGACGATTCGTGAGCACATTTAATGGCATCACCCGGATTATTTAGTATTGTAAATATTTGAGCTTTATTTGCTAACGCATTTGCGAGACTGATGATAAAATTATTTTTACGGCATATTTCTTCTTTTTCAATAATAAGCGTCAAAGCATCCTTCGGATTTCCTTCATTCACTGCGAGAAGAGCCAGATTGCCAACACTAATCTGAATAAGATTTTCATCTCCAACAGCTCTGCTTAACTCTTCAGCTTCTTTATATTTTTTGTATGCACCTCTAAAATCTTTCCGATTAAAGAATTCATTTCCTTCATTATTGAGCTTGGCCACATGCTTCTTTTTCTCATCGTTATCTGGGGTATTTATAAATCCATTCATGTTTTTTATAAGCATTTGAACATTTGAATTTGAAGGATTCAGGATCAAATATTCGTGCACTAAGGGGATTGCATCTCTTACAATGAATGTAAACTCTTCTGGCATTTCTCGTTGCTTTGAACGGGCCATTTTAATTTGCGTTGCATCTGCAACACGAAGAGCAAGTGCACCATATTCATAAACGACATGACCCCATGTCTCCCTGTCCAAACGAAGAGTTTTCCTATTTAAAAGCATCAATTGATAGGTAGAAACAGCCCGACCATACTCCCCTCTGTCTGAATCCGGATCACTTCTGTTATAGCTTGAATATGCAAAATCCAGAAGAACTTCGGCCCAGAGAAGGCCCTTCTGCTGATTTTTTTTAATTCCTGGAGGTAATACTTTTAAAACATTATCGAAGGGTTGCAGTTCTCGCATTTTATACTCCCAATAAAAAAACTCTTCATAGGATAATGATAAGTGCATCATATTCTCAAATACATTGGCGACCATTGACGGGAAAATTTTGTCGACTTCTGCTATACCATATTTTTCAGCCTCACTCACAACCATTTTATAATACTCCCTGGCCTTTTCTCCATTTCCTATTTGAGCCCAATATATTGCACCTAGATTATATGCTACCATAATCCTTAGTGGTATATCAAAATCACGAAGAGCAATCAGCATTTCATCAAGAGCCGACTTTAACATGCCGATATCGATTTTAGATTTGGCGCCGCTAATTGCAATTGTAAATTCGTTATTATTTGGTTGATGCTTAAAAAAAGCTGCCAAGCTTTTAAAGATTCCATTCGAATTATCTTTTTTCCCCATTGTTTATTAGTTTAAAAAAAATTACCCGCCAATAAAGTATGATTACATTTAATCCTCGTGCGATAATTTATTATTTACTTCTTACAAAAGAATCATTCAGGATTGATATATCTGCATGAAAATATTTTTGATTCACTGTCGGCAATTAATACCTCTCCATTTTTGTTCGTTTTTGCTGACAATAATCTGAAAGGTATTGAAGGAGTTAGAACAGCATTAGGTTTTAAAGTTTCTGAATCAACACAATATATACTGCCAATATTACTCAGTAAGTATAAATTATTATTGCAAACACAATTTGCGAATTTCCCAATAGCATCTATCCAATCAAGTGATTTGTGGATTTCTTTGCGGGAAATATAATCTTCAACAGATCCAAAACTAATACCAATGGTTTCGTTCAATCTAAGGTGAAAGATGATAATAACAGATTGTTTAAAATTGTCATATTCTATAGTTTCAATAAATCCTTCAGCTTTATTAAAAAGACGTTTCCCTATCAGGCGTATTTGATTAACATTATATTTTTCGAAAAATATCAAAGTATCAGGATGCTCTTCGCCTGTTTCAGTTTTATCGTCAACCCATCCACGCCATATAAGATTTTTCTCTGTGCACAGAAGATTCTGAACGTGTGCTGTATTTGATCCTATGTTAAATACTAATTGAATTGCTCCTTTCGTATGTATATAGTATATATCTCCAAACATACCGTCCGCAATCCAGAAACCTCCATTTGGGTCACCCGTTACAGAGGCAACCATATGTGGAATACCCTTAACCTCAAAGCGAGTTTCCAATATGCAATTGATAACAATCCCTGTCCCATCTGACCAGGCCAAAAGCAAGTTATCTAAACCATCTATACAGAGTCTCCTTACACGTGGTTTATCCTCTGACAACTTTATTTCAGTTAAAGAATTTGATTTTACCAGGAGAATTTCCTTATCACACTTCATAACTGCATATGTATCAGATGCTGTTGGAAAAAGAGCAAGAACTTTGTAAGTTTTATTTTTATTTTCATGGGAAATCTTTAACACTGAAACAGATTCACGACTGACTGCTAAAATAGTTCCCTCACTGGCAACAATAATGTGTCTGACAATTTCACTTAGAGTTGAAGTAAGTGGCATTTCAATTCGATCGGGACTCCTTGATTTATCGAATGACCAGACATATAAATCATCAGAAACAGTTGGTATGATCAATGAACCGTTATCGTATGTAATACACGTTGGCATATCCTTTAATATGGTACTGGTTAATAGTTTTTTTGATTCTTTGATTTCGAATATGCGTACCTCCCTGTTGGAAAAGCAGACTGCTATTTTGTCTGAACCACACATGCACAAGGATATTATATCGGCACTTTCTATTTCGCAAAATGTTTTGGCCTCTTCATTAACCAGAAGCAAAACCTGTGTTGATGCTTCCGAACTCATTGTTAAAATCACACTATTATCTTGTAAGACTGATGATCGGAGTTCTAATGATTTTATATTATTGTCAGGAGCCATCAGGCATATTGTTTCACCAGTTTTTAAATCGCATTTATAAATTCCGGAACCCTCTTCCTGGTACATAAAATTGTGTCCGTTCCAATACATAAAAGGAGCTTCAAATTGCGGTAATTTGTATTTGAAAATCCCAAAAGGTGTTTGCTTTTCAAGAAAGTCACCTCCCCATGTGAGTTCAATAATTTCCACCTCACCATTTTCGAACGCTACTGCTAAATATCTGCAATCTTCTGAAGGAAATATAGCCAGAGTATTTAGGTCGCGAATTAAAATCCTTTGGTTTATTGCACAGGACTTCATTATATCAATAATACCTATTTCGCCCATTTTTATCAAATGAAATGCAAATTTCTTTTTTGCTCCAAATCCAATTACTTTTGTGGATTCGAATTTCCATTTAGAGATTAATTCGACAGATTTTATATTTGTTTCAGTATCGCACTTTAGCATATCCTCAAATGATACAGTTTGAAGCCAGGCTTTTTTATTTAAATTATTCTTTAGAATCACCTCTATCTGCTCTTTGGCTTGTGAAAACCCTTCATGTTGAAGAAGAGCTATCAATTGACCATCATGCTGCATTAGAGTTTGCGCATGTTTTGCAATAAAAGATTGATATTTAAGAGCAACACTATCTGTATAGTTCTTCAGGTTGGAATAATCATCCAGTAGTTGCCAGATATCACAAATAGAAGTCCTTGCACTTAAAAATAAAATATCTGTCAGGGTTTTGGTGGCCTCTCCCCACATTTCTCCATCATTGATTTGCTGCCAGGGCAGCTCAACAAGTTTACGGATATTGGGTTCATCTTGAGAGGCTTCATCCAAATATAGGGGTTTGTCATTGAAGTAGAAGGCAAGCGTTTTGTGATATGTCATTTCTAATGGATCATTACTAAATAATTATATATATCCAGGAGCGATAAACATTTTGCATTATTAATAGATGGTAGAAATTGTTCGAGCTGGCCTTCAGGAATCAACAAATATGATATAATAAGCTCCTTATGTCAGTTGTACAAAGAAAGTTAATATGAGCTGATTCCAACAATATAAATCCCGGATTCGGTGATTTTCTTTGTAACGAGAAGTGCACTTATCAAACTCACACTAATTTATAAACTGAAGTATCTGATCATATAAATAGTTACCTGAATTCATAATTATGTACTTAAAAGTTGCAAAACCATTGGTCAAATCAAGAATTCAAAAACGCTTATATTGAATCTAACATCAGCACCATAACGAAATAATTTAAATGTTGATGCATCACTTTAAAGTAAAAATACGGAAATTATTGTAAATTTATTACCTTAATTTACCATATTTTAATACCCAAATACATTATATCCAAACTATAGCGCCGCCAAAGATTAATACATTCAGAATATTGATAATATAATTGGTCCCCGTTTAGATAAAACTCTTAAAGAATTATTTTAACAATATAATTTTGGGAATAAACCCGAAAATATGGATTTTTCATTAACCGGGGCAATATAGTAACATGTTTTTTAATGTTTCTGGCTAAGCTCTGTTCTTATAGACTTATTGTGCTTAGAAACTCGCTTGTATTGCAAGCCAAAATTGTTAAGAATAGTATTAACAGAAATAAAATGAATTAAAATGAACTTTTGGAGAAAGCTATTCAATCGTCACAAAGTTCCAATTGAAGAAAGACGGGATTGCCCTGTCGATGATGGAAGGAAAAGTGTAAGTTGTATGGACGTCGTCCAAATAATTAGAGACTGTGTTTCAAGTTTTAAAGGGTCTGAAGGAATGGTAGTTGTAATTTTGGAAGGTTATCGTTTACAAATCTACCTGTTCGATGGAATCGCACACACTTCATGGGGCTACAATAACCATATCTTCAGTACTGATCTTGTTGGAAAGACTTTCCTGATCGAACCTCCTGTTGAACTATCTATCAGTACATATGCAGATCCAATGCTACCAATCATTCTGCAAAAAGAATTTGAAGATAATGATATAAAAATTGGAAAACTTTGGAAACTCAATCCTCAGGCCCCGGATTATGAAATGATGAAAATACTGCATGAAAACGACATAAGCATTCGGATCTCATTTGAAAGAGTTAAACAACCTTAATATGTTGGTTCGTTGATTTATTATGAAAGAAAAACATAATCCCTTTTGCATTACACTGATCAACTTAGCCTTAAAGGAAGAACTTGATTTCAAAGATCGGGTAAGCTATCCAAACAAATCATCAGGCATAACTATCCGGTCGGTAAAGAAAGTATCCGATGTTACCTATCCTGATTCAGTAATACATGCTATAGTTTTGGGCCGGCAAGGATTGTTATTGCTGAAGACCGAGGATGAAAATATACTGCGTTCGGCATCAGAATCAGGTACATGCCGTATTTATACCTTAATTCAGGATGCTCCTTTGCATTCTGATATAAACTTTCGTTTTGATGACTTCATACAACGTACAGCTCAAAATAGTCCTGAGTCAATTATACAGGAAATAATCTCCTTTTTTAGGGAAGCAGACCTTCTGAACAGACAAAGTACTTTGTTTGCGCTTCGTGATAAATTGTGTTTAATAGCGTATAAAATCCTCAGGATTCTTTGGCCAGCCAGTTATATTGCTACAGCATTTCTTTTGCTAAATGCTGTTTCTTCTTTTATTGGGTACAGAATTGACCAAAGCTTCTTGTTCTTTGAGAATTTAATAAAGCCATTAACTTTCTTAGGCATTTTCTTCATTATTCACAGTATTATAACCATTTCAAGGAATTGGTTATCTGGACTGCATTATACCCGGAAATTTGGATTTGAGTTTGTTATTGGAGTTTTGGCCTATATAATGGCTATTGCGGTTACAGCCTATTCCATTTGGATTATCGAACAGGATTTATTAGTGCTATGCATCTTATTAATAATGAACATTGGTTTATACAGCTTTTATATGTACTCCCGCCGCATTAGGGCTGAGCTGACATCAATTTCATTTATACAGACAGAAATGACTGAAAAATCCCTGCAACAGAAAACTTTAGAAAACATTGGAAATGCACCATTCAGTCCAAGCTCATTCCCACTATTGCCATTTAGGAGCAAAACTTTATTTATCAGCTATATGCATAGTTCTGTATGGTCATCAGAGACTGCCGAAATAACTCATAAGTGGGCATCTGAAATTGGATATCGTGTTTTTCTTGACCGCTCTACAATTCCTTCAGGCACATTGTGGCGTAAGCATTTACTTAAATCTTTAAGTCAATGTACATACTTCTTAGCTGTTATAGATGGTAATGCTGAAGCAACTGCCTGGGTCTTAGCTGAGTCAGCTTATGCGGCATTACTTCGCAAGAACATAGGGAAGCCCCGTATTTTACTTTTAATTAAGGATGCACAAAAGATTTCCCAGGATAAGCAAAATCCTTTTTATCTAAATTATCGTGATCTTTTCGAATTACCAGATAGTTACTTTCCCGGAGCGGCAATTTTGTCAATCGATAAAGAAACTTTGTTAAAAGGACAATTTTTGCATGCTCTGGGAGAAATTCGCGCAATGTCTCTGATTAATAGTTTTAAGGCGCCTTCCAATATCTTAAACCAAAAACCATTCCCATTAAAAAAGGCGGAAACAGGACCTTCCTCCAATAATATACAATTGATGGACAGAGCATGGAAAAAATCTGTATTGCTGTATGTGCTTCTTTCATCAGACGGATTGAATCCTGATAGTTTGAATTATCTGATTGAAAAGTGTTTCGAATGGCTAAAATCTGGTATTGCTGAAAAGGAGGTTGTGAGTTTGTATACCTTAAATTTCCTTTACAAATGCAATCAACTTCCTGACAATAGGGATAAATCTGGTGAGGTACTAAATCTTCTGTTAACCAGCGAATTTTCAGCAGTTAAATTAGCAGCATTAGATTTTTTAAGTGTTACCGGAAATACCAAAAATCTAAAATCTGTTCTTTCAGAAACTGTATTGAAACAAATTTCTGAATTTCGCGAACTTATCAAACAAAAGAAAGAATCTCAAAATGATTATTCTGCAAAAGGTGTTTTTGTCGACATCCAAAAAGTGAAAGCTGGGAGAAATTATGAAACCGCTCTAAAAGAAGTAATTGCGGAAGTTGATCGCATTCATGATTAATAAATTTTGCTTCTTGTTTTTGTTTGGCGTAAAGATTAAAAAAATAATGTAAATTGGTTTCTGCCGCATACAATTTTATAAAATTCAGAAATGGAATTACCATATTGCCCTTACCGGATATTTTATGGATCAAACCCTCTTTTTCAATACTGAAGTTTAATCCTTTTCTTGAAAGAGCGGAAAATTAACTTATAATAAAATCCATGTTCTCTTTATATTCAGAGGATCAGGTAACTTAAATTCACTTTATAATCTGTCCATGGTAATTCCAGTATTTAAAACCGGAAGTGTATATACATACAAATACTGGAATGACCTTCTGGTTTACGCAGATTTTAATGCTTTTTCTTATCTTTCCTGTATAATAAGAAACATCGCAAATAATGGATAATATCTCTTCTGTAGTCCTCTTTTGCATCATCAGGAGGATAAGGGAACCCAATGGTGAGGCTGAATATCTGCTCATGCCAAAAATAGGTTACCAGCCCAGCTTCCCGGCAACAAAGTACCGGAAAAACGAAGATCTTTATACAGCCCTTAGCAGGATTATGACAGGCGACTTGAACTTTGAAGAAAATTCATTCTTTCCGGAAACGGAACTGCCGATGCTTAAAAACCGGAAGAAAAGCAGGGAGTATCCCGGTCTTGAAAAAGAATACTATCTCTATCCTGTTGAAGTGTCGATAACCGAAGAGGGCTGGGCAAATCTGGAAAAGAATAAAACCTTATACTGGTACACCCTTGATGAAATTCCAAAAAAAACCGATGAACTAAACATTCTTTGCATAGTAAAGCAACTGACGGAAATTATTTCTGCTGACAAAATTAACACAGGAAGTCAGATCCTTGGTCCGGCAAAGATAAAACCCACAATGGATGCCCTCGCCGGCAGGTGGGCCAGGAATAACAGCGGAGGTATCCGAAAAATAGATAAAAACACAATTTCAGAGATACTTGATGCGGGAAACAGAGCTTTCAATATTCGCGTTGCCGATCCCTATCTGCCTTACCAGAAACAGGGACTTGGTTTTACCTGGAGCTTTTTCACTCCAAAGGACAAACAGGACATCCATTTGCATGGTCAGCCGGCTGTTGAAATCTATGGTGTTATTGAAGGACAGTTTGTCCTATGGCACAAGCCGATGTATGAACGCGGTGCTCTGGTCTGGAAAAAGGAAATACTAAATTCGGGCGACTGGATCGAAGTTGAAGCCCTGCATTGTCATTTCGGATACTGGACCACAAAGGAAGGATACGGAACAGTTCTCAAGGCTGCTGCAGAAGGTGAACTGGCCGGAGTAGGACGTATCGGAGTCTCCGGAAAAACTGTCTGCAAAGATTGCCCGGTTGAGAAACAATGCCAGAAACACCCGGAAATGCTACCAGTTCTAAAGGAATATCAGAAGATATTTGAGGAAAGAGACTGGGATCTGATCAGACTGAGTGTGCAATAATTATATATTCACGCCCCCCTCCCCCATGGTCCCAGCGGAAATCCGGTAAAAACGGTATTGAATGCATTGTCAATTTTATCGCCTGACAGGATGAAGATCAAATCAGTCCAGAGTCCCGACATTTGAATAATGGTGTTCACCTGATCGGGATCCGAAATGAAATGAACGTTGTCAAGAATCAGAACTGGTTTTGTTCCATTTCTGGGTATGAACAATTTGTCAGAATACGGATGCAGGTTATTTACAGGATCTTCAAGGATTTTATCAACATCCAGAATGACATTTTTATTTCGCAATGATCCAATTATATCCCGGAACATTTTATTGATTCCTCCTTCGCCGAGCGGATAATAGAAGAAACTGTATTTGTCTTTCATTTCCTTGCAAAACACAGCAATGAAAAAAGTCTTTCCATATCCCGGCGGAGCCTCGATGTAAATACGATCGTTTTTATTCAGGTTTTCAGCCAATGATTTTATTTCCATACTCCTGCCTTCCAATCTTTTACTGACTTCAGGCAACGAGAAGATCTCTCCTGCTTTCGATCTCACGATCCTCAAAAACTCCTTCCCAATCTCATACCTGGTACCCTTGCCCTTTCCTTTTACGCAAAGAATATCAAGATCAATCAGCAGGTTAATCCTGCCTCTGACATGAGTCGGGGAAACAAACCTGACTGATCCGCTTTTACTGTAAAACTTCTCAAGTTCCTGTCTGACAAATCCTCTTTCATGAGTTCTGCTGAAAAACACAGAAAGTATTTTTTTCTCATGATCATCTATTCCCTTCAGGTTATGTTTATTTAATTCTTCCTCAATTCTCATGTCCAGTTCCGGATTGGGGGAAGGGAAAATAACTTCTCCCGGAAATGTCTTTTCCACTCCGGCAGTTTTGAAAGCTCCTTCACTGTATTTTGAAACATAATAGGAGAAGTGCTTCTGAAATTCTTTTGAAAAAAGTGCAGGATCCTTAAGTGATTCGATCCTCATAACAGAAGATTCGATGGCCCTTCTCAGCGCCCTGAAATTACCGGGCCATCTCCGTTCTAAAATTTCTTCAGCAATTGAATCACTTAGTGACTTTGCGAAATTCTTCACTTCCTCTGCTTCTGACAGCTTATTTACACTCCTGATGTCACTGATGGTCAATCCGAACATCCTGGTTACAGAACTGTAATCTTTTCTTTTGCCAATAGCTTTGGCAATGAAATGAGGTATTGATTTTACAGTATCCTTCGGCCTCTCATCTATGCCTTTAATTTCAACTTCAATTCCGATCTTGTAATAGAAATCATCCCTGATCTTTTTCCTTGGACGGTTTGTTGCCGCAATGATTATCAAATCCTTAAGCGAATAATCCATTTTGCCTCCCATCCGCCGTCCTTCACATATTTCTGAATCAACCGCCCTGAGCATTTTTGCCTGAAGTTCCTTTGGCAGATCGCCGACCTCGTCCAGGAAAAGGACTCCGTATTTTATTGATTCCAGCAATCCCGGCCTTGTCAGGGCATCAGTAAATGCGTTTGCTTCATGCCCGAAAAGTATGCTCTCGGCAAGATTGGGATAAATAGTCGCTGAATTGATCGACTGAAAAACTCCGGGCCTTATCGACCTCACAAAAATATCAAGCTCTTTTTCTGAATAGTATTTCGAATAACTCTCTTTTATCTCCTTAAACCTCAAAGGCCATCCGTCCTTGTATTGCCTGTAAAATTCGGCCTTTACAAGAGTATTATAATAATGACGGGCCAGAAATTCCTTCCCTGCCCCTGTGGGACCAAAAATCAGTATCGGCTGGCCATGCCTGGCAAACGCTTCGACCTCTCTGTACAATTCTTTTGTTCCGGCATCCTCGGGACCGAATCCTTCATCAATGGGGCTGGCAATAAATTCAGGGATTGAAAAATCCATACAGATTATGATAACCTGGTTCTAAAATGCAATAGCCAAATTAGTGAATATTTGTAATTCAGGCAAATCTAAAATACTTTCACACTGCCCGACGTCAGACAAAAGTTAAGTCCCATCAAGATCTCAGCATCCTGGGCAGTTCCTGTTTTTTGATCTGGTCCATGATCTTTTTATCATGAATGTAGTTTTCAGTTATTGAATTGTATTGTTTTTCATTTTTCAACCTGGTTATTATCAGATTCTTAAGATTATGCTTATTGATATAAGCCTCCCGTTCAGGGTCATTCAGATCAAGGTTTTTTCTTATTCCTGTTTCTTCATCTTCAGTAACCACCTGAATAAGATCTGTATTGGATGCATAAAAGAATCCGTGCGGAAATACTTTGTCAGGAGGAGAGGTAATAAGGAAATCCCTGGTTCCGGTCAGGTTCCATAGCCGTGCCAGCACCCTGCCCGTATCAGCTTTTAAGAAAGCCACGGAGCCATCTCCGCTGCCTGTGACAAGTATTTTTTCATCTTTCATAAGGCAAATGCTCCAGATCCAGCTTTTATGAGCCCTCTGGTCATAAATCAGTTCACCTGTCACAAGGTTAAAACATCTTACAATGCCTCCTTCAGTGGCACTCCAGAGCTTTGTTTCATCATTTGAAATCCGGACTTCCCTAACATCATCCTCACAATGCGGGAAATACATGTAAGTCTCTCCTGAGAGCTTGTAATGAACCCTTACAAAACCGTCAGTGCATGCTGCTGCCATAAACTTATCGGTTATCGCCAGCTTCCTCACAGTCCCTTTAAAAGTGAAATACTTTTTCAGAGGCTGCCTGCCCCTGAGATCCCATTGATATGCACATCCGTCATCACTGCCCGTATAAACCTTTCCGTCATTATATGCAATATCAACCGCTTCCGGGCTGATCCTGTCATCAGTATGCTTATACAACCTTATTACCTTACCGGATGATATATCCCAGCATCTTCCGTTATTCCTTGAATCAAGCTCACAATCGGAATCATAACTTGCTGTAAATAAAAGCTTCTGGTCAGGATGTAAAAAACAGCTTGGACTCCGTCCAAAACCGCTGAGGATCCTTGTGCATCTTCCCGATTCTATCTCAAACCTCCTTGATGAACCATCCCACGAAGCAGTATAAAACTCCCTGCTGTCGGAAGTAACTGAGGTGATTCTGACCGATGCAGTATGTCCGGAAAATGAATGCGGCAGATATTCAAGTTTTTCAAGATCAACAACGCTGATTCGCGGAGTGGAATTTTCAAATGTTATTATCAGGAATTTTCCGTCGGGTGTTACGTTCACCGAACGAACCCCATTACCCCTCTGATCAGGTCTGATCGCATGACTAAGTTTCTGTGCTTTGCTTTTCTTTTCACCAGAGTTCGTTGCCAGACCGGAATTTACCCTTGCTGTAAGGATAAGTTTATCATTCTTTATTGCCATCAGGTTATTTTTACAAGTTTTCCGGAAATTTCTTTTTTCAGATAAATGATCTGTACTTTCAAAAACGCAATTTCACCCTTCAGCTTTTCAGTATGAGCATTTACATCTCTCATGCCCTCCCTGTAATGCTGAGTCTGGTCTTCGTTTATATATTCATTCTGAATAAGTTCAAGACTGGCAAGGTGAATCTCAAGCTGCTCCGTCTCGGAGCTTAAAAACTCAAATATTGACGGCAGGGTAGCGCCTGTCCTGATCATAAACTCAAGCCGGTTACCGGTTTCATAGCTTTCCGGATTTATGCCAAGAATATCGCATGCCCTCAGATAAATGCTTTCCAGATGCTGATAATCAGGCAGATTGTAAAGCAACATGGTAGGTGAAAATGAAAACAGGTCATCTTTTGTCGATTTCATTAACTCGAGCCATAATTCGTTGATCTCTGTTCTCTTCAGTCCGGATAATCCGGAATAACCCGGACAGGTGTCAGAATGAAGGAGAAAGAAAAGCTTTTTCAATAGCTTCCGGCATTCCAGGATGTATGAATTTCTGAATTCATCCGATACTGGGCGAATCCCTTCAGGAATTAAATTCTCGATATAATTCTGGCTCCTGGTAATTTTGTTTTTCAGGTCAATGTTCGCCTTTTCAGCTTCAATAATTTTATCTTCTGCCTGTCTGAGCAGCTCCCGGTAAGATAAATCAGGATGGTCTTTCATGATAGTCAGAACCGTACTCAGTCTGAGAGCACGAAGAGTATACTTTAGCTTTTTCAGCTTCGAGATTTCCGAAAAGTCTGAAGTATTTGTCCTCAAGACTCTGGTTAAGCCTCTTTTTTCGTTCAAGGTTCATCAACATGTCATCAAGACCTGTGGATTTTGTTTTCCATATTTCTTTCATTCGGAAATATCTCTCCCTTTCCTGTCCGGACATTTTACCAAGCAAAGCCGCCTCTGTAAATTCATTGCCGGGATATTCCTGACCTATTCTTTCATTTCCGGTCAGAAACCTGTATTGTCCTAAAAGATCACTTACATAAAAGCTTACATGACTGTAGGTTATACTTGCATAGGGCTCTTCGGGATTGTTTCTTATAAGATCATAAATTCTGCCAATATCAGGCCTGAAAAAAGAAAAGCACTCTTCAATACGATCCTGTTCGGTCCATTGTGATTCCGGAGCAGATATAATAACAGACGACTCGACTGGAATTCTTTCCAGATTAAATTCAAATTCTGCTTTAAGGATTAAAGCGATCAGGTTGGGTAGGGCAAGTCTGCAATATACACCAAAACGCATTGCCTGCACTGCATTCAGCAAATAGCGGTTCGATCCGGTATTGAAAATCCCCACAAAATCATCCTGCGTAATTCCCAGGACCGGTTTCTTATCATTGAACAGGTAAGGATCGGGATGATCGATGCAAAGGCGGACCATTTCAGATCCTTCACCATATTTTATTTTATAGATCTGACGGATATCGTCAGATAATGGTGATCTTATGATTTTACTGGTTGTCATGGTTTTATTATGATTTCATTTTGTCAGGATTTCAGTTCAAACACTGAGTATTCAAATTGATCTTTCCTCCTGGTAAGGAGCTTAGGATATTTTTTATTGCCTCTTTCTCAAGTTCCGGTTTATGTACAACAATTTCTTCAGGAATTTTCTTCTTATCTGAAAGGTCGATGAAATTGTCAAACAATTCCACCGGGATGAAACGCCAGCTGTAATATGACTGACGTCTGTATGAAAGCCTGCTGCATTTGCAAATCATGTCTATCATTGATGCCCTTTCTTGCAGGGTAACCTGCCCTGATCCGCAGGGACATCTGTAAAAGCCATCGATCGTATAGACAACTCCTTTTTTGATTGGTGAAGCGCAAAATGTTCTGAAGTGATCATTGACACACAACACTTTCTGACCAGTTTTGAAATTCATGATTACTGAATTTTGATTTCAATAAGATAAGCAACCACCATGCCATTTTGTTTATATTTTTAAAAATCAATTCTTTACAAAAGTGAAGGAATAAAATGTGTCTGAGCTTTAGACATAATTGCGCGCAAAATTCACGCATTTTCGTATCTAAGTGCTAATAATCCCAAACTCATCTTTCATCATAGGCTTGATATTGAATCCAATACGAATAACGGCACCCTGTTTGCCTTCCTCACATGCAGAAAGACTTTTATGAACAGAAATCATCAGAAACGATTGCTCATGATACTTTAAGAAACCGTGTCCCTGCTTACATACTTAAAGCTATGGCGCTGATCATGATACAAAGGAAAATCGTCGGAAGCAAACTGGAACAAGAAACTTAAGCTAATTTTCCCAACATAACATCATTATTTTTATGTCTGCTTATTTTAAAATGATCCTGTTTTATCCCTATCCTTATCAGAAGGAAGCATGGTTTATAGGTTTTATATTAATGGTTGTCATAGCTCTTCCATTTTATGGCATCTACAGGCTGATCATCCATAGAATGACAGAAAATGGGAAGGCAGTTTTCCACAGAATCCTGAAGATTTCAGGGATCTGTCTGCTCGTTGTTTTTTTTGTACAGATGACACTTGCCCTGATTACCGAGCATCAGGTAAATAAGCAGCTTGGATTCAGTTATGCAACACCAGAGACGCCTGAGGGAGAGTTTTTTATTATTACAAAAGTGGTTCCCGGAGGAATAATGGATAAAGCAGGATTGCAGGCTGAGGACCGGGTTCTGATGAACAGTACGAGTAAACTGTACCGTCGGTTGATCAGGAATCAGGGCGGGGAGGCTGAAATTATTATTCTGCGGGATGAAAAAGAGATAACGATCAGGGTCATGGTTCCGGCTATAGAGCTGCCATTTAGCAGAATAGCTTTTATTCTTTACAATTAATGTCTTCTTGATGCCGCTCCAGCAAGCTTAAAGAGAACTTAGATTCATCAAGATAGTATCGGAGATAGGGCTGTCCAAGCATTAAGAAGATTTCAAAATGTTTCCTTGCTTCTGAAAGTTGCCTATTTTTCATATGAAGAACTCCAAGTACATAATGTGGCTCAGCTATTGTTACACTACGGGAAATTGCCTGATTCTGACATCTAATGCATGCATCTTCATCACCAGTAATCTTTAAAGCATTTCCCAGGTTATATAACAAGACTGCATTACCGGGATCTTGTTCAAGTCCTTTTCGATAGAAAGTAATTGCTTCATTCTGTTTTCCCATGGTTTGAAATGACATTCCAAGAACATACAGTATTATGATATTACTTTTATCAGTTTCCAGAAGTTTAAGTAAAGCATTGTTTATTTGCTTACTAAAACCGGCATTTGACAGATTGGCAACTAGTTCATAATGGTACTGAGACCATTCAGGGTAAACTGAAATGATAAAAAATAGGCTATTTATGGCTTCTGTAAATCTACCACATTTTGCGAAAGCATGTGTGAGCTTATACCTGATCGAAAGGTCTTCGGGTTTGGCAACTGCTGCCCTCTCAAGCAAAATAATTGCCTCCTGTAATCCATCACTCATAATAAGGTCTCCTTTCTAATTAGCAGATCAGCTAGTTTAATATTCATATCAATCCAGTCCGGGGAAATTTGCAGAGCTTGACGGCAAGCAGAAATTGCACCATTTATGTCCCCGCAGTTTTCTAATGCACCAGCATAGCTTTCATAGTAACTAGCATTCTCAGGTCTAAGCCCAATCGCATTCTCCAAATACTTAAGGGCATATTTAACATATTGTTCAGCTTTACCGTTCTGGTCATTAAGAATTAGAAAATCAGCATAGTTAAAGGTACCTCTCATTGGCATCTGGTGAGATCGATATACGGCTAAATAATGACTACCGGCCTTGAACATTGCGTCAGCAACTTCATCAAGGGAAGAAAGCTTGTGAAGGATCGTGACTCCTTCCTCATAAGCTCTATCGGCCTTATCAGGAAATAACATAAAGGAGTAAATATGACCTTGAATAAGCAGGGATTCTGCCAATCTTTCAGCAAGACCGTTAGCGCGAAAAAAATTAACAGCTTCTTCATTCATTGCCATTGCATCCTCACCTGATTTTGTACGATAAATTTCCCCTGCTTGCATGCTTCGTGAGACATAGTAAAGTGTTTTGTGCTGAATTCTGTTAGCTAAAATCTCCATTTCTTTAAACTTGTTTAAAGAGTCAGTGTATTTACCCATGCAACTAAATGTGGCACCAATATTACCAAGGCATCCTGCTAAACTTACCAGATCTCCCTGTTCCCGGCATATTAACTCCTGTTCCGAGAATTTTTCCAAAGCACCATTCAGATCTCCTTTTTTAAGTAAAATGAGGCCAAATTCACCTATTATAGACTGGTAAGAAGCCAAATCACCATATTCCCTGGAAATCCGGAGAGATTCTGATAAAAGTTCTTCAGCATCCTCTATGTTGCCCTGGAGTTGTAAGATAAAACTCTGATGGGCCAGTGTTCCGGACAGTTGATGCTTAAAAGAAGGAACTTTTCGACAGAGTTGTTCTCGTATTTTCAGAATATACATTGCCTCATCTAATTCACCTTTCTGCCAATGAAATAAAGATTTCACCCGAAGGAATTCCTGAAAGATCCAGGGCTCCCGATTTCGCCAGATTATTAGATCAAGCTTATTCAGAGTCTTTAATCCTTCATATATGGCCCCTTTCTGAAGGTGAAGAGATGCCTGGTCAAGCAGACATGCAGCCAGAAGGTGAGTGTTTCCTTTCCTCGCATAGTTCTCAATCAGTTTTTCGCGGAATGTCAACAGCTCCGTCCATTGTCCTGTACGTCCAAGATGATTTGCGACTACATCCAGAATATCTTCCTCAAAATCAGATGGATACTGCAGAACTGCTTTGTAAGACTCAATCATTCTGTATGACGATTCATTTTCAAGGTGTGACCATGCACCTAAAGCGTCTGATTGACGATGACGATATAATCTGGAATAAAATTTCCGATCTGAAAGATTCATATATAACTTTTGCCAGTAACCTGCCTTTCGGAGTTGCCAGGTTAGTTCGTCAAGCTTGCGAACTGATCCTTCCGGACTACGATCAAAGTAGTTAGCTAAAATAAGATGAATCTCTAGCTCATTCTTGATCAACATAATATCAAATTTAAGCAACCTTATGTAGATACATTCAAAAAAAGAAACATGTCTCTATCACAAGAAGAGATAATAGTAAGTAATAAATTCACTGGAAATAAACTCATTAAAAACAACTTCCACAAATTTCTACTGCCTTTAATAGCAATATTTGTTAAATTTGTCCAGGCTTGCTCATCAAAAATTGCGTTCCTTCATCAACTCCCTGAAGGTGGTTGATAAAAAAATCAAGTTCCATTAATTAATTGTTTCCCTCAGGCAAGTAAATCCACGTTAGCCAGCTAGTTGACTTATTTATAAGATTATATAACAAAATATTACATGTCAATTTGCTCTTAAGAATAGGTAGGTTTATACTTTTAAAATGTGTCTTTATATTTTGTTTCAGGTGTTCAATAGCTTCCTTTCGGATTCTCTTTTTCATCATCCGTAAGGGTCGGTTCATACTGATCATTGAACCTTGCTGCCTTTTCAGCGCTCAGTTTGTCATAAGGCAATGGTTCCCGCAGATAAAAGACGCTTCTATTGAGCTGTTCGGTGCCTGAAAGAACTCCGAACTCAATTTCAAGGGCTGTTACGCTTTTGCCTTTATTCGGAAGGAGCAGTCTCCTTCCTTTTGTTGCATTTTCTATCCTCTCTTCCGGTGGCACCCACCCGTAACGGTCGCCAAGCAAGACCTATGAAGAACGGCTTGCACCTGTCAATTTCTTCAAGGCAGACTTTCAGTACAGTGGCTTCGCGCTCATCTTCATTTACCGAGGTGGTATCAACACCCCAGCGAAGGTCAACGGTCTCGAGCCTGATTCGCTTTTTCCGGAGTTCTTCCTCAACCCTCGGGAATACAATATTCTTCAGATGGTCGCGCTCTGCCTGCATATCGGCAAAGGTGCTGCTGATAAAGATGGAGAAGGTTCTCCAGGGGGTGTTGGCAATCATTTACGACTCTTCCTCTCCCACCGGCTCGTTGCTGCTTGAGATGTTCGTCAGCTTGGGAATATCAGTATTGATATATCCGAAAAGAGGCTTTTCGTTGCGAAGCATATCAATCCATACCGGCATCATCTCTTTCGGCAAAAAGATATTGCCCCATTTGCCTCTGGCGGTGATCGCCGGATTAGGCACCTGGCTTTCATCATGCAGAAAGTAAATGTTTATCCTCTGATTATCGGATCCCATGCAGGAGACTATTCCTACAGCCTTTAAGGTTGTTACACCGAATGTGGCAGAAATTCTGTAACCAAGCTTAACCTTGTAATTTGTGATTTCAAAAATCCGTATTGCCATTTCTTATTTCTCCTTTCTTGTGTTTTGCGGTTCTCAAATATTTTATCGGCTGCCGGTAACAGCATAATATCAAATTTACAACATTAAATACAGAATGTTAATATCAAAAGCCAGGTACGTGATAAAAATTTACAGAAATTAATAGACCCTGTTCAGGATTCCCTAATCCCGGATTTCATAATAGAGCTGCTTCTCTTCGCCATTTTTCATTAAATTTACAATCTGCAAATAACACCAATCCATGGATGAAACCGAAAAATTAAAAAGTCTGGTGCTCGCACCCTATATCATAAAAGCAACAGCGCTGATCGGAAAAAAGAGGGGCGTCGGAGGCAACCAGTTCAGGCATGCCATGGCAACAATGGCAATACTCCTGGATTATAAACTTTTCGATGATTATATCCTGCTGAAAGCTTCCGTTATCCATGACCTCCTCGAAGATGTGCCTGAAACCAATGAATTTGAAATACGTATTATCGATGGCCAGGCAGACAAGGTTCTGGAGCTTGTAAAGGAAGTTACCAGACCTGAATGGATGCCTAAAGCTGATTATCTTAAAAGAATACTGGATCAGGGATCGCATAATGCCAAATTGCTCAAATGTGCCGACCGGATAAGCAATCTCACTGATCTTCACCGCGATACTCAGTCAGATCAGAAGATCTCCTCGTATCTTGATGAAACTGAAAAATACGTTATTCCTATGGCGCAACAGGTAAATATGGATATGTTAATCGAGCTGACCGACCTGGTCAGACGACGGAGACAATTTTTGAAAATAATCGAAGAACTGGGACCCGGGAAAAGTGTTTAGCCCCTTTTTGGAATCCATGTAATTAAGAAATTACCGGCCTAGGAAATCAGGGGTTATTTTATTTTTTCAAGCTGAACTTACTTGACTTTGGTATCTGGATAGCTTAACTTTGGTAATAAGAACTTTTTAATCCTGATTATCCGGCAAATTAAAAGGTTTTAAGAATTCCGGCAAAAGTTAATGCATTGAAAATTGACCCGGATGTCAGGAAAATAATTAACGGATTTTTTGAACATACAAGAAACCGGAGATATGGCACAAAGAATATTTAACGAATTCCACAAGGGAAATACAGTGGCTTTCTGGATTACAATAACAATCGGGATAGCTTTGCTGATTTGTATAATAATCCTTTTTATTAAATATACTGCTATTACCTATTAATCCTAAACGATAAAAAAACGACATAACATGCTTATTTAATAGATATTATATCGTTTTATCAGTGATCCCGGAGAGATTCGAACTCTCAACCAACAGAACCGGAATCTGTCATTCTATCCATTGAACTACGGGACCGGATTATACTGCAAAAATAAGTCCAATAGACCGGTTTAACAACTTTTCCATAAATATAAAATTCAAAATCCTTAACTGCAAAGTGCTCTAAGCTGTCTTAAAGAAGGCAAAGCTGCATAAATGATGTTAATCTTCTCTGTGGCCTTTGCGTAAAATCTTTGCGCCCTTTGCGGTTAAAAAAGGATTTCTGACAAAGTTTTTCTAATTTCGCACACCAAAAGAATCAGGATGAAGACAGAATACGGAAGAATACATCCCCCTACCCCCTTCAAAGGGGGATTTTACTCCTGACTTCGGTCTTCATACTTTTAAAAATACATTACTTGCACTAAAGATGGAATATAACTTCAAAGAGATCGAAAAAAAATGGCAGCAATACTGGGAGGAAAATAAAACATTCAGGACTCCCGATGATCTGACAAATCCGAAAAAATGCTATATCCTCGATATGTTCCCCTACCCTTCCGGAGCCGGATTGCACGTCGGACATCCCGAAGGATATACCGCAACTGATATATTTGCCAGATTTAAAAGAATGAACGGATTCAACGTCCTTCACCCTATGGGATGGGATGCATTCGGTCTCCCTGCCGAGCAGTACGCAATACAGACAGGAACACATCCTTCAGTTACAACAAATAACAACTGCAATACTTTCAGAAGACAGATAAAAGAACTTGGCCTCAGCTACGACTGGGAAAAGGAAATAAATACAACAGATCCGAAGTACTTCAAATGGACACAGTGGATATTCATTCAGCTATTTAACACCTGGTTCGATGAAAAAATGCAGAAAGGAAGACCTGTTTCAGAACTGGGAATTCCTGAAAACATATCCCGCTCAGGAAATATTGAAATAAGGAAATACATTGATTCAAAGAGGCTTGCATACTATGATAATGCACAGGTCTGGTATTGCCCCAGCTGCCGTATAGTCTGCGCTAACGAAGAGGTGCTTAATGACGGATCGCACGAAAAATGCGGTAACATCGTCGAGAAGAAAAACCTGAAGCAATGGATGCTGAGGATCCCCCTTTATGCCGAAAGACTTCTTAAAGGAATCGATGATCTCAACTGGCCCGAGGGTATAAAGGAAATGCAAAGGAACTGGATAGGACGATCAACCGGTGCAGAGGTCGATTTCAAGATCGACGGAATGGATGAGAACCTGACAGTATTCACAACAAGACCAGATACTTTATTCGGAGCAACATATATGGTCATTGCTCCTGAACATCAGCTTGTTGAAAAGATCACTGCCAGCGAATATAAAAAACAGGTGAATGAATATATCAGGCTTTCGTCCCTTAAATCGGATCTCGACAGAACCGACCTGGCAAAGGAGAAAACAGGTGTGTTTAGCGGCAGATTTGCGATCAATCCTGTGAATAATAAAAAGATACCGATATGGATCGCTGATTATGTCCTTACTGGATATGGAACCGGAGCTATAATGGCTGTTCCTGCACACGATACACGAGATTTTGAATTTGCGCAGAAATTCCGGCTTCCGATTATTTGCATCCAGGATCCTGATGTCGATGATCCGGAACAGAAAAAAAGGATAATCGAAGGCAACGAATGCTGGACAGAGGACGGTAAATACATCAATTCTTCAGACAGATCAACAGGAATTGATCTGAACGGACTGAATAAAGATGCCGGAATTGAAAAGATAACAAAATGGCTCGGGTCAAAAAGTCTGGGTACAGCAAAAGTAAATTACAAGCTCCGCGACTGGCTGTTCAGCAGGCAGAGATACTGGGGTGAACCTTTCCCGGTTGTTCACTGGGAAGACGGAGAGATATCGGTTATTGACGAGCAGGAACTTCCTCTTGAACTTCCGGAACTTGTGAAATATATACCCGGAGAATCAGGCGAATCACCTCTGGTAAACGCCGGTGATTGGTTAAATGTTATTGATAAGAATGGCCGTAAAGGGAGAAGGGAAACCAATACAATGCCTCAGTGGGCAGGATCGTGCTGGTACTATCTCAGATTCATTGATCCCGGAAATGACAGGCTGATCTTCGACAAAGTGAAAGAAAAATACTGGATGCCCGTTGATTTATATATCGGAGGTGCCGAACATGCCGTCCTTCACCTGCTTTACAGCCGCTTCTGGCATAAAGTACTGTTCGATCTCGGAATCGTTTCAACTGATGAACCCTACAAGAGGCTTTTCAATCAGGGAATGATCCTTGCATTTGCTTATGAAAATGAAGCGGGGGGAAAAATCCCGGCCGACCAGATAGAGGAAAAAGACGGAAAATTCTATAACACTGAAACCGGCACAGAAGTAAGGCAGATTGTGGCTAAAATGTCAAAATCGCTTAAAAATGTCGTGAATCCCGACGATGTGACCGAAAAATATGGCGCAGATTCACTCAGGCTTTACGAAATGTTCATGGGTCCGCTCGATGTCATGAAACCCTGGGATGACAAAAATGTCAAGGGTGTTTTCAATTTTCTCGGAAGGGCTTTCAGGTTTTTTTCAAATCCTGAGAACATAATTGAGGGATCAGAAGATATAGAGATTCTCAAGGGTCTACACAAAACTATTAAAAAGGTAGGGGATGATATTGAGAACCTCAAGTTCAACACTGCAATTTCAGAGATGATGATTTTTCTTAACCTTGCCTATAAAAAGGGAAAGGTCACAAGAGAAACGGCATCTGAATTCACATTGATCCTTTCCCCTTTTGCCCCGCATATGTCGGAAGAATTGTGGCAAATGCTCGGTCATGCCGGGAGCCTGGCTTATGAACCATGGCCTGAAGTTATAGGGGATTATCTTAAAGTTGATATTATTGAGTACCCGGTATCATTCAACGGGAAGATGCGGTTCAAAATAGTTCTTCCTTCCGGTATGCAGCGGGATGAGATAATTAAGGCCGTGCTTGATGATGAACGGTCAGCTAAATGGATAGGAACATCTGCCCCGTCAAATATTATTGTGGTGCCGAATAAAATTGTTAACGTTGTAATCAAGTAATTATCTGTTAACCGGCAATGCAACCGACACTGAAATTCCTGTATCTTCCTTTTCTTGTTTTACTGCTATTTTCATGTAAAGATTCAGTAAGGATTATCCCTCAAACAGTCTCTGAAGTAACTGATACCGCGACCGTGACAAAACCCGACTCCACGGTTTTCATGTATGGAATACCTTACGACTCGTTCAATCTGATCACCGGGAAAATCAGGCGAAATGGCTTCCTTTCATCTATTCTCATGGAACATGGAGTTACCATGGAGGAGATTGACATGGTTACCAGGAATTCATCTGCCGTATTTGATGTAAGAAAGATAAGGTCGGGTAATAGTTTTACTCTCTTTTGCAGAAAAGACAGCACAGCGCGGGCAGATTATCTGGTTTATGAGCATGATCCTGTAACCTGGTATATTTTCAGTTTCAACGATTCACTTAATATTACCCCTTACAGGAAGGAAGTCAAAAGCATTGTAAAATATGCTTCGGCAACGATTGAAACATCACTCTGGGATGCAATGCTTGCAGGCGGCCTGCATCCTTCTCTGGTAGTCGGACTATCTGACATATTTGCCTGGAGTATCGATTTTTTCGGATTGCAGAAAGGCGATAGTTTCAAGGTTATTTATGAAGAGTTATCTATTGATAATAAGCCTCTGGCCATAGGAAAAATATACGGTGCACAATTCTCCGGTTCCGGCCTGTTAATATATGCAATTCCTTTTATTCAGGATGGAAAAGAAAGCTTTTTTGACGGTGAAGGAAATTCTCTGCGTAAAGCTTTTTTAAAGGCTCCCTTACAGTTCTCAAGGGTTTCTTCACGTTTTTCTTCGGGCAGGATGCATCCCATCCTGAGAATTCGCAGACCTCATTATGGTGTCGATTATGCCGCTCCGGTCGGGACACCGGTAATGGCAATCGGCGATGGTCGTGTAACCCAGACAAGTTATGAGAACGGATCAGGAAGAATGGTCAGAATAGTTCACAACAGTGTGTACTCGACAGCCTACCTGCATTTAAGCCGGTTTGGCTCAGGAATAGCTCCGGGTGTCTACGTAAAGCAGGGAGATATTATAGGTTATGTGGGCAGCAGCGGACTCTCGACCGGTCCGCATCTCGATTTCAGGTTTTATAAGAACGGATCACCTGTCGATCCCCTCAGAGTTGAAGCTCCGCCTGTAGAGCCGGTTTCAGAAGCAAATAAAGTGAAGTTTGAAAAGTCAAAAAAAGTGGTTCTGAGCCTGCTTAATACTTTCTAATACATATCGGGTAGCTTCAACACTAATTCTTCTATTATCTTTGGGAAATACTCGTATTCAAGCGCATGCACCTTAGCGGCCAGTGTGTCAGGGGTATCTCCCCTAACGATCTTGCACCGGGCCTGAAATATAATATCACCTTTATCGTATTCCTTGTTCACGTAATGAATGGTGATCCCGGATTCCTTTTCATGATTACGGATAACTGCCTGATGAACTATTTCACCATACATACCTTTCCCTCCATAATCAGGCAATAATGCAGGGTGTATATTGATTACACGGTTTTTGTAAAGATCCAGAATCCCCTCGGGAATAAGCCAAAGGAATCCTGCGAGAACAATAAATTCAATTTTATACATTGAAAGATATCGTACCACCTTTTCTTTCTCATATAATTCCTTCCGGTCGAAAAAAACCGATCTAATATTAAGTGTTGCAGCACGTTTTAAAACGTAAGCTTCGCGCTTATTTGAAAGAACAAGACTTACTTTGGCTGATTTACTGGTCGAAAAGTAGTTAATTATATTCTCGGCATTAGTCCCTGAACCCGATGCAAAAATAGCTATATTCCTCATTATATGATGTTTAGAATATATGATTCAAATTTTGTTCCATCATGTACATCCAATATTACTTCGTTAAATATCAATATATTAGCTTTAAGAACAAAGAAAAACATAAAATCATTTGAAAAATATGGTACAAATATATTTCTTTGCAAGGGTTTAAATCAATATTAATTAAAATTTGAAATTATGTCTGACATTGCCACAAGAGTAAAAGAGATCATAGTCGATAAACTTGGAGTTGATGAATCTGAGGTAACTCCTGAAGCCAGTTTCACAAACGACCTTGGAGCTGACTCTCTTGATACTGTTGAGTTAATAATGGAGTTTGAAAAAGAATTTAATATCGGAATTCCGGATGACCAGGCTGAAAGCATCAGTACAGTAGGTGATGCTATCAAGTATATCGAGGAGAATGCAAAATAGTTTTGCATTTAAAATAACCCATTTATGAGAAGAGTCGTAGTAACGGGTCTTGGAGCCATCACTCCAATTGGAAATAATTTGCATGAATATTGGGAAGGACTTAAAAATGGTATCAGCGGATCAGGTCTGATTACGCGTTTTAACACAGAGAAGTTCAAAACAAAATTTGCTTGTGAATTAAAAGACTACGATTCAGGAAAGTATTTCGACCGTAAAGAATCTAACAAACTCGACCTGTTTTCACAGTATGCCCTTATTTCATCCGATGAAGCTATAGCTGACTCCGGATTAAACCTGGATAAGATCGATAAATCCAGAATTGGCGTGATCTGGGCATCCGGAATAGGTGGTATCGAAACCTTCTATCAGGCAATTAAAGGGTATGTAGAAGGCGACGGTACACCACGGTTCAGTCCTTTCTTTATACCAAAGATGATTGGCGATATCGCAGCTGGTTCAATTTCAATAAAATACGGGTTCAGCGGTCCGAATTTTGCAACAGTATCGGCCTGTGCCTCTTCGACCAATGCAATAATTGATGCCGTTAATTATATCCGTTGGGGGAAGGCTGATATTTTTGTGACCGGAGGATCCGAAGCTGCAATAAATGAACCCGGGATTGGCGGATTTAACTCAATGCAGGCTCTTTCGGCTAATAATGAAGAATATATGACTGCTTCAAGGCCCTTTGACAAGACCCGTGACGGATTCGTAATGGGGGAAGGTGGAGGAGCTTTGATCATCGAAGATTATGAACATGCAAAATCGAGAGGCGCAAAAATATATGCGGAAATAATCGGAACAGGTATGACCGCCGATGCATTTCATCTGACTGCCCCTCATCCTGAAGGACTTGGAGCTTCCAGTGTCATGAGGCTGGCACTGGAGGAAGCTGGGGTTGAAAAAGAAGCTATTGATTATATCAATGTCCATGGAACTTCAACTCCCCTGGGTGACATCTCTGAGGCAAAAGCTATCGTCACTGTATTCGGGGAGCATTCTTACAAACTGAATATCAGCTCAACCAAATCAATGACAGGGCACCTCCTTGGAGCAGCCGGAGCTGTTGAAGCTATTGCTGCCATAATGGCTGTTGTAAATGATATTGCTCCGCCGACAATAAATCTTAAGGTGCCCGATCCCGCAATTGATCAGAATCTTAATCTCACCCCCAACATTGCGCAAAAAAGAAAAATAACCTTTGCAATCAGTAACACTTTCGGGTTCGGAGGCCATAACGCTTCCATTGTGATAAGAAAAGCTGAATTTTAGTGTCCTTGTTCCTTAAAATAAATAACGGTACTTATATTGTCAATAAGAAGGAATTTGCGTCCGGCTTAAAAAAAATAGTCGGCTTCCGCACCTTAAACATACGCCTCTATGAAGTTGCCTTTATACACCGGTCAGCTTCCTTTACACTTCCTGACGGCCAGAGAATAAACAACGAAAGGCTTGAATTCCTGGGAGATGCTGTATTGGACATGATCCTTTCAGACTATCTCTTCACTAAATTCCCCGATGCCAATGAAGGATTCATGACTAAAATCCGCTCACGGATCGTAAACCATGAAATACTTAACCAGCTGGCAGTTTCTATGGGAATTGATAAGATTCTGGTCAGCAATGTAAGTTCAACCAATACAACCATGAATCTATATGGCGATGCTCTTGAAGCCCTTATAGGTGCAGTTTTCGTTGATAAAGGATATAAAAGAACAAAAAACATCTTTATCAGAAGAGTTTTCAACAAGTACCTTGACCTGCAGAAGATCATTAATACAGATACCGATTATAAAAGTCTGGTTTTTGAGTGGATACAGAAGCATAAAACCAATCTCACCTTTGAATATAAGGAAGAGTATGATTTCAAACTGAAAAAATCACTTTTCTCAGCAACACTGCTCATCAATAAGGAAGAATTCGGTACCGGACAGGGTGCATCAAAAAAAGAAGCTGAACAGGAAGCAGCAGGTGAGGCATGGTGGAAACTGAAAGAAATACCAGATTACCATCTCTAGCGTCTCTCTCTTTTATTAACTTTATGGTCCATAATTGCCCCAGATGAAGAATTCACAAAAAATTACCCGAATTCATCTGTCTGTAAATGATCAGGACATTCCTGTTATTATCGGATTGGTCTCACACGACCCTGATTACAAGCTTTCGCTCAAATTGAACAGGAAGCTTGATATCTCATTGAAAAACATTGATCCTGTAATATTTCAGGATGATGAGGGAAAGATCTTTCAGTTCAGTAAATTTTCAGGCTCCTCCCTTGCTCAAAATTCAGGTTTTCAGCTTGTATCAAACCGTGCCGGTAAGAATTTCCTTCTGAAAAGACTCATAAATATTGATTACCTTTTGCTCATCCAGGATCCGGAAAAAAACCTTAAACAGGAGAGTATCATATCACAAATAAGGGAAATTGAATCGATAACAGGTGTTTTTAATATTGATATTAAAACCCTCAAAGATAAGAACCTGAGGTATCTTATTTGATTTAAGAGGCTGGTTTTTCATATAAAAAGAAGAGCCGTCCCGGGCGGGACGGCTCACTTTTTGATAACCCTAAAACTAACCTAACCTATGAAAAAAACCTCTATATCTTTTAAAACAAATATCATGCCAAATGCTTTACAAAGATAAGTACGGTAATTGATAAAAAAAAATCTTTTTACTCCCGGAAGTGAAATTTAACATTACTTTAATGAATTGTTAATTTTTTTTATTCTTTGCCATGGTTCACTCACAGAATTATTATCTTCAACATCATCAAGTTGTTAAAGAACGTTAAAGAATGAATTAATAAAATATATACCAGTACTTTTGTACCTTAATGAAGCGCAAAACCATAGTATTACTGGCTGTATTCTTTTTCCTTGTAATCTCAGGCCTGATAATGATTCAGCTCTACTGGATCAGAAATGCCATTGCAATTACAGATCAGCAATTCCGGTACAACGCAAATAAAGCTCTCGAGTCGGTCGTCCTCGATCTGGAAACACAGGAGCTCATTGACCGGATTGTTGATGAGATTGATCCTGAATCGTCCGATTCTGTCACTGCGATAATATCTGCCAATTCTCCCCTTGCAAGCAGACTAAGGGATTACCAGTCGGGCACCCGGATGTCAGAGATATATGATCCCGCCTACACAGACAGACCACTCATTGTAACCAATTCAGGACAGAAAATATATATTTCGGCAAAAGAAATATCGCCAATTCCGGAAGAAGAAATAACAGAGCCTTCACCTCAGATGATAACTGCCGGTTTGACTAAGCGGGTAAGCAATAAAATTGTTTACCTCGAAAACATAATGGAGAATATATTGCAGAATACACCTGATATAAGGGAAAGAATAGAGCCGGGAAAAATAAACGGACAGCTGAGGAAAGCACTTAATAATGTGGGAATACATCTTGATTATGAATTTTCTATAAGGTCGGGCAGGTTTGGCACAATCTACAGTACTCCCGGATTTAATGATAAGCCTGGCACCAATAAATTCATTTTCCAGCTGTTCCCTAACGATCCGGTTCCCAGTCAAAACCAGATTGTACTTTATTGCCTTCAGGAACAACAGTTTAAGTATGAAAAGATCGGGAGCCTCGGAGCTTTGTCACTGATATTCACTCTTCTCCTGTTAGTACTATCTGCAAGTACTTTTGCAGTGATATTTCGCCAGAAAAAGATGTCGGAAATCAGAAATGACTTTATCAATAATATGACCCACGAGCTTAAGACTCCCATTTCAACAATTTCACTTGCCTCACAGATGATTGCCGACAAGACTATTCCTGAAGCAAATAAAAACATATCTCACCTTGCCAAAGTAATATCAGATGAAAGCATGAGGCTTAAATACCAGGTGGAAAAAGTCCTCCAGATGGCTATTTTCGAAAAAATTAAAACCAGGCTCTCTTTATCCCGGACTGATGTGCATAAAATTATCGATAAGGCTGTTGAGAATTTTTCCCTGCAGATTGAAAACCGCGATGGGATAATCACCAAAGATTTAAAGGCTTCCGATCACTTTGCCCTTGTAGATGAGATTCACTTCCTGAATGCAATATCAAACCTGATCGACAATGCCATCAAATACACAACCGGCAGGCCTGAAATAGTAATCTCAACAAGGAACAACAAAAAGGGGATCCTTTTGTGCATTGAAGACAATGGTATCGGGATAAGTAAGGAAAATATAAAAAGGATCTTTGACAAATTCTACCGCGTCCACTCAGGCAATGTGCATAATGTAAAAGGCTTCGGACTTGGATTGACTTATGTTAAAAAGATCACGGAAGAACATAATGGCAGCATCAAAGTGGAAAGCCAGCTGAATAAAGGAACCAAATTTACAGTATTCATCCCGCAAAACTGACTCATATGAACAAAAGGATCATTCTTGCAGAAGACGACAGCAACCTGGGAATATTGCTAAGAAATTATCTTGCAGCTAAAAACTATGATACAACCTTGTTTATGTCCGGCAGGTCTGCCCTTGAATCATTTTCTGCAGGCATGTACGACCTTTGTATCCTTGATATTATGATGCCTGAAATGGATGGTCTGGCATTGGCAAAAGCAATCCGTAATATTGAACCGGCGATACCAATAGTCTTCCTGACTGCCAAAAATCAGGAAGAAGATATTATCGAAGGATTCCGGACCGGGGCAGACGATTATATTACCAAACCATTTTCAATGGAGGAACTTCTTTACCGTATCGAGGCCATTTTCAGGAGGACCGGTGGTTCAGTCATAAGGAAAGATGACGAATTAAATCATATCGGGGAATATTTGTTTGACAATAAGAGACATCTGCTTCTTTTCAATGAGCAGAAAATAAACCTGACAACCAAGGAATCAGAGCTTCTTGAACTTCTGTATCGTCATAAAAATGAATTACTCGAGCGCAATTATGCCTTAAAAAGTATCTGGATAGATGATAACTATTTCAATGCCAGAAGTATGGATGTATATATAACAAGACTGAGGAAATATCTGAAAAAAGATACGTCTGTTAAGATACTGAATATACACGGAAGAGGTTACAGGCTGATCTGTTAAAAAAATACCCTGACCGGATAAATCCTGCCAGGGTAATAAGTCCAGGTTAGATAGAAGGGATTATGCTTTATAAAGTTACCCTTAAATTTCACGGCGACTAAAATAGTAAAACTTTTATAATCACCTTTATTGGTTTAACAAAAAATTTTCAGGGAACCTCTGATCCTGCAGATATTTTTCAGACACTTAATCAAGTTTCAGGACCGCAAGAAATGCCTGCTGCGGAACCTCTACATTTCCGATCTGCCGCATCCTCTTCTTTCCTTTTTTCTGCTTTTCAAGCAACTTTCTTTTCCTCGTAATATCGCCTCCGTAGCACTTTGCCGTAACATCCTTTCTGACAGCCTTCACTGTTTCCCTCGAAATTATTTTGGCACCAATTGCTGCCTGGATGGCAATATCAAACTGCTGGCGGGGGATGAGCTCTTTCAGTTTAACACATATCTTCCTGCCGAAATCATAGGCATGCCCTCTGTAAATGAGTGTAGAAAGGGCATCCACCATCTCTCCGTTAAGCAGTATGTCAAGCCTGACAAGGTCAGCTTTCTGATAATCTGTATAGTAATAATCAAATGAAGCATATCCTTTGGAAATGCTTTTCAGCTTATCATAGAAGTCAAAAACAATTTCTGAAAGAGGCATCTCAAACGTAAGTTCCACCCTGTCGCGTGTGAGATAAACCTGGTTTTTCAAAACTCCCCTTTTATCGATACAGAGTTTCATTATCGATCCCACATAGTCAGATAGCGTAATTACCTGGGCAACTATATAAGGTTCTTCGATGCGGTCAATATAATTAACCAGAGGCATGCCTGATGGATTATGTACATCAATCTCCTCTCCTTTTGTAGTAAAAACTTTAAATGAGACGTTGGGTACAGTTGTAATGACATCCATATTGAATTCACGGTCGAGACGCTCCTGGATAATTTCCATATGAAGCAATCCAAGAAAACCGCATCTGAATCCGAATCCGAGAGCAGCCGACGATTCTGGAACAAAAGTAAGTGAGGCATCGTTCAACTGAAGCTTTTCTATCGAGCTCCGCAGGTCCTCATATTCATCAGCATCAACAGGATAAAGGCCTGCAAAAACCATTGGCTTTACATCTTCAAAACCGGAAATAGCTTTTTCACACGGATTTTTAACATGTGTAATTGTATCGCCGACCTTGACTTCAGATGAGTCCTTTATTCCTGAAATTATATAGCCGACATCTCCGGCTCCCATCTCTTCGCGGGGATCCTGCTTAAGCTTCAGCACTCCTATTTCCTCTGCATTATATTCGTGGCCGGTACTTACGAATTTTACCCTGTCTCCTCTTCTTATTGTTCCGTTTACAATCTTGAAATAAGCAATGATTCCTCTGAACGAATTGAAAATCGAATCAAAAATCAGAGCCTGAAGGGGGGCCTCAGGATTTCCGGCGGGAGGTGGAATGCGGTTTACAATTTCAGTAAGTATCCTGTCGATACCCATCCCTGTCCTGGCGCTTGCTTCAATAATATCTTCCCTTTTGCATCCCATAAGGTCAACTATCTGATCTTTAACCTCCTCAGGCATTGCATTTATCATGTCCATCTTGTTAAGGACCGGAATTATTTCGAGATTATGATCAATCGCCATGTAAAGGTTTGAAATGGTCTGTGCCTGTATCCCCTGTGTTGCATCAATGACAAGCAGCGCCCCCTCACAGGCGGCTATTGATCGGGATACCTCATAAGAAAAATCGACATGCCCCGGAGTATCAATAAGATTCAGGTAATATTTTTCACCATTATAATCATACTCCATCTGGATTGCATGGCTTTTTATCGTAATCCCCCGCTCCCTTTCAAGATCCATATTGTCAAGGATCTGATCCTGATATTCCCTTTCCGTTATTGTATTGGTCTTTTCAAGCAAGCGGTCAGCCAGGGTACTTTTACCATGGTCGATGTGAGCTATGATACTGAAATTCCGAATTTGGTGCATTAAGCGGATAGTCTGTAAAACTGGTGCAAATATATAAAATTATAAACATGTAGAGCCAGGTCTAAGACCTGGCTCTACATTATAAAACAATATATTATTAGTTATTAATAAGGCATCCCTCCGCCCATTCCCTGAGGTGGCATGGCCGGTTGTTTTTCCTCTTTTTCATCAACAATAACAGCTTCTGTCGTAAGGAACATTCCGGCAACTGATGCTGCATTCTCAAGAGCAACTCTTACAACTTTTACAGGATCGATAACGCCTGATTTTAAGAGTTTCTCATATTTATCGGTCTGGGCATTGTAACCAAAATCGCCTTTCCCTGATTTTACGGCCTGTGCAATTACGGCTCCCTCCCTGCCTGCATTGACTGCAATCTGGCGAAGCGGTTCTTCTATAGCACGTTTGATGATTTCGATTCCGGTTGTCTGATCTTCATTCTCACCTTTGAGATTCTCTATTGCGGCAATAGCTCGGATATATGCCACACCGCCTCCCGGGACAATACCTTCTTCAATTGCGGCGCGTGTTGCATGAAGTGAATCGTCAACGCGGTCCTTCTTGTTCTTCATTTCAACCTCTGATGCTGCTCCGATATAAAGTACGGCAACACCGCCCGATAATTTAGCAAGGCGTTCCTGAAGTTTTTCCTTGTCATAATCTGAAGTAGTGGTTGTCATCTGCTGTTTGATCTGTGCCACTCTTGCCTTGATCATCTCCTTGTCACCATAACCATTGACTACGGTAGTATTCTCTTTATTAACGGTAACCTTTTCAGCAGTGCCAAGCATATCAAGTGTTGTATGTTCAAGTTTCAGACCTTTTTCCTCTGAAATTACAGTGCCACCTGTCAGAATTGCTATATCTTCAAGCATTTCTTTTCTTCTGTCACCAAATCCCGGTGCTTTTACTGCACATACCCTTAATGACCCACGGAGCCTGTTTACCACAAGTGTTGCAAGAGCTTCACTCTCAACATCTTCAGCAATAATAAGAAGCGGACGGCTTGTCTGGGCTGTTGATTCAAGGACCGGCAGCATATCTTTCATCGACGAGATTTTCTTGTCGTAAATAAGAATATAAGGATTCTCAAGTTCAGCTTCCATTTTTTCAGCATTTGTTACAAAATATGCCGAAATATAACCACGGTCAAACTGCATTCCTTCAACTACTTCAACGTAAGTAGATGTACTTTTTGATTCTTCAACGGTAATAACGCCTTCTTTATGAACTTTATTCATAGCTTCAGCTATCAGCTTGCCAATTTCCTGGTCATCATTAGCTGATATTCTTGCAATCTGCTCAATTTTACTCAGATCATCGCCAACAACCTGTGCCTGTGATTTCAGATGCTTTATAACTTTCTCAACAGCCTGATCAATCCCTCTCTTAATATCCATTGGATTTGCACCAGCAGTAATGTTCTTCAGGCCTACGTTAATAATTGACTGTGCCAGAACAGTTGCGGTGGTTGTTCCGTCGCCGGCTATATCCCCCGTTTTTGAAGCAACTTCCTTTACCATCTGAGCGCCCATGTTCTTGTAAGGATCGGACAGTTCAATGTCTTTTGCAACAGTAACTCCGTCCTTTGTAATGTGGGGAGCTCCGAATTTCTTTTCAAGAACAACATTACGACCTTTTGGTCCAAGTGTAACTTTTACTGCATTTGCCAGCTCGTCAACGCCTTCCTTGAGCATTGCGCGTGCATCAATATCGAATTTAATCTCTTTTGCCATATTATGTAAAATTTATTGGTTTGCTATAATTATGATATGAACAGTATATCTGTCTGTGAAATAAGAAGGTAATCTTCATTGTCAATTGTAAGTTCCTGTCCGGAATATTTTCCGTACAGAACAACATCTCCTTTTTTTACTTCCATTTCTTCGTCCTTCTTGGGTGCTCCGACCAGAATGATAGTTCCCTGACGAGGTTTTTCCTTTGCAGAGTCCGGAATGATAATTCCGCTAGCAGTTTTTGCTTCAGCTTCGTGAGGTTTTACCAAAACCTTTCCAGCCAATACCTTTCCTTTTAATTGTGCCATTTTTATTTAGTTTTAAAGTTAATGATTATTTTCTGCCTCTTCCTTTAGCGAATTCTGTGCCAAATGAGAAATTCCTGCCGCAGAGGGTGATCAGCCGACATTTTATCGCCTCGAGTCTGACAATTTTCAGGGCCTGCTCAAGGGCTGATAACATATATTATTGTAAATGAATGTTTTAATTAAAATAAAAAAAGTGTCAGCTTATGACAAACTGGCACTTCCCTTTATGCTAAATAATAATCGCTTTAATTCTGAGGCTTTTGTTCATTGCCTGCAGGGGCTTCAGACTGATTCTCCGGAACAGCTGTCGGAAGTGTTGGTATGGCGTTTGGATCAACTGCATTCTGGATCTGATTTTCAATACGCGAACGTTCGGTAATCCCTCCGCGGGGTATGGTGGCTGTCGCCACAACACACATCAGTAGTATTGATCCTGCAAGAGTCCATGTTGCCTTTTCGAGAAAATCAGCTGTTTTTCTTATGCCCATCGACTGTCCGGCTGAAGTAAAATTGGCTGCCAATCCCCCTCCTTTTGAATTCTGAACAAGCACAATCATCACCTGTAAAACGCAAGCAATGATAATCAGAACCGAAATAAAAATATAAATTCCCATATGTAAACTATTTAATAATCGATCTTATCTTTTCTATTTGAGTCGCAAAGTAACCACTTTTTTCCGGAAATTTCAAACATAATTTTTCATAAATGTCTATTGCCTTCGAATAGTATCCCTGATTTACGTAAATCCTGGCAAGGGTTTCGGTAACAAATACTCCCTCTACTTCAGTATATTTTTGTGAAAGATCTTCAGCCTGGACCTCAGTTCTTTCTTTCTTTGGTTCTATTCTTGGATTTGCTGATATAAATTTATCAATCAATTCTGCCTGGATTTGCTTGCCGGGGCTTATGGCGGGCTGTTCCTCTTCCTGAATATTAACCTCTTTAATCTCTTCCTGTAAAATTGTCTCCTTAATTTCTTCTTTCTCAGGGATTGAGAAACCGGGGTCCATATAAAAGAAATTGTCATCCTGATCAGGAGGCTCATCGTTAATTATCATGACGCTTCTTTCAGGTTCATCAATTTCCGATTCCACTGATATTATAACAGAACGGTTAAATGTCAGATCTGATTTTTCAGCCTCCTCCACATCTGATCTTTCCCACTCGTTTCTTTCAATTTCTTCTATCAGATCCTCGCTGTTTTTTGCCGATTCAATAACTGTCTGGTCCAGATTCCCCGGTTTAAGGAATTCCATCGGTGACTGATCCTGCTGAGCCTCTTCCAACCGTGGTTCTTCTTTCGGTGGTTCTTCCATCAATGGCTCTTCGTTCAACGGTTCTTCCTTCGTCGGTTCTTCGTTCAATGGTTCTTCCTTCGGTCGGTTCTTCGTTCAATGGTTCTTCCTTCGGTGGTTCTTCAATCAATGGTTCTTCCTTCGGTGGTTCTTCCTTCCTCGGTTCTTCCTTCGTCGGTTCTTCGTTCAATTGTTCTTCCTTCGGTGGTTCTTCAATCAATGGTTCTTCCTTCGGTGGTTCTGCTAAGGGTGCTTCAGCAATCGGAGCAACTTCTCCTGGCGCAGTTTCTTCTGATTCCTGGATGTTCTCATTTTCGAAAAGAGGCATTGGAACCATTAACAGATTATATAATACCTCCCTGTCTGCAATATGAATTGCTGAATTCCTAAGCTGATTTTCAAACCTGATATCTGAATTATCCTTAAGACCCTTCAGAAGAAGAAGATGGGCAGTCTGGAAATATGGGAAAATAGTTACCAGTTCACTGATCTCAGACACTATTTGTCTGTCAACTGGGTTGCTGCTTCCAATCAGGCTTATAAAATCGTTTTTGTTCATGGCTGGTTACCAGTTAACAAACGCCATGTTAAAGATATCCTCTACAATCATTTCGATTATCACCTCGACAAGTTCATCCTCCACATCGCCAAGGTCAAAAGTACTTCTATAGTCCTGGTATCTTGAGAAGGACTGTTCAAAGCTCTTGTCAGGGTCGATGCTGTTGGTGAATTTTACTTTTACTGTAATGGTAAACCTGTTCATTGCAGCGCTTGCATCGGCTCCTACGGTTAGTGGCCGGGTGTTGTAATCAGTTATTTCACCTTCAAAATTAACATCTCCGACCCCGTTTATCATCTTCAGACTTGTCTGGGCTTTGCATTTGTCGATCAGGGCATTGGTAAGCCCCTGGCTAAGTTCAGGCTGCACAATACTTGCCCTGTTCTGAAAATACTTAATGCTAAGGGTTTCCAGGCCTTCCGTGCTTGCACCTGTAAATGAATAGCTGACTTTGCATCCGCTGAAAAGCAGTGAAATAACAGCTGCCAGAATTAGTATCCCTTTACAGGAAAAAGCGTTTTTACATTTCAATTTCATACTCTTTTATTTTTCTGTAAAGAGTCCGTTCAGATATCCCAAGCTCGTGTGCAGCCATTTTTCTTTTCCCGTTGTATTTTTCCAGCGCTTTCCTGATCATCTCTATTTCTTTCCCTGCAAGCGACAGCGATTCTTCAACTACTTCCTCGGTGTCCTGAATATTGGTGCTGTCGTGATGGTGAGGAATATCGGCAGAATGGGATTCAACATTACCGTGGACAGGATGCTCCCGACCGGCATCTCTAATGAGGTTTTTAATAACACCTGAATTGTTTTCCTGAAAATTAATATCGAGGTCCCCTGTTTTGATAAGATCAAGGACCAGTTTTTTAAGGTCGTTCATATCGTTTTTCATATCGAAGAGAATCTTATAGAGTATCTCACGTTCTGAAGAAAAAGATTTATCGTCATCTCTTCTTATTACTGCCGGTAATTTAACTCCGGTGTAATCAGGGAGGTAGCTCTGAAGAACTTCCTGGCTTATTTCTCTCTCCTTTTCAATAATCGAAATCTGTTCCGTTATATTTTTCAGCTGGCGGACATTACCTGGCCATGAGTAATTCAAAAGGATATTTTTTGCCTCACTGCTAAGCCTTATTGATGGCATTCTGTATTTTTCAGCAAAGTCAACCGCAAATTTCCGGAAGAGTAGAAATATGTCCTCTCCTCTCTCTTTCAGAGGTGGTATTTTTATAGGAACGGTATTCAGTCTGTAAAAGAGGTCTTCCCTGAATTTGTCACGCTGGATAGCCATTGTAACGTCGACATTGCTTGCTGCAATTACACGGACATTTGTTTTCTGGACCTTTGAAGAACCAACTCTGATATATTCACCTGTTTCGAGTACCCTGAGAAGACGAACCTGGGTTGAAAGAGGCAGTTCTGCCACCTCATCAAGAAATATGGTGCCACCGTCAGCCACTTCAAAATAACCTTTTCTGCTTTCGGTTGCTCCGGTAAATGAACCCTTTTCGTGACCAAACAATTCGGAATCGATTGTTCCCTCAGGGATAGCGCCGCAGTTAACGGCAATATAGGGGCCATGTTTGCGTGCGCTGAAACTGTGAATTACCTGGGGGAACGATTCTTTTCCGGTTCCGCTTTCGCCGGTTATAAGCACAGAAAGATCCGTAGGAGCCACCTGAACGGCAATATCAAGCGCATGGTACAACCCTTCATAGTTCCCGATTATCCCAAACCTTTGTTTAATATTCTGAAGATCTTTCATAACTGTTTTGCATTGGTGCGAATTTAAGATATTTTTAAAACATTGGAAAATCCATTTTTTGTAAATTCGCACCATGAAAACATTTAACGGATATCATTTCACCGGCATTATTCCTTCACGATACGCATCATCAAGGTTCCCCGGGAAACCACTTGCAATGATTGGAGGTAAACCTATGATCCGCAGAGTTTATGAGCAGGCTTCCAGATCGCTCGATATAGTTTTTGTTGCTACTGATGACGCCAGGATTTATGATACGGTTCTTGGTTTTGGAGGAAACGCAGTCATGACCTCTGACAGACATCAGAGCGGAACCGACCGGTGTGCTGAAGCTGCAGGTATAATAACAAAGGAGAAAGGGATTAAAACTGATGTTGTTATCAATATCCAGGGGGATGAACCTTTTATCAGGCCCGAACAGATCAATCTCCTTATATCATGCTTCTCTGATAAATCAGTCGAACTGGCAACCCTGGTAAGGAAGGTTGAACCCGGAGAAGACCTGACAAATCCCAACCATCCGAAAGTCATTCTTGATATGTCGGGAAATGCAATCTATTTCAGCAGGTCAGTAATCCCGTTCATACGTGATGAGGAAATAAGTAAATGGACACATATTCATGCCTTTTACAAACATATCGGCCTGTATGCCTACAGGGCTCATACGTTAAGCATGATAACTGCTTTGCCACGGAGTCCTCTGGAAATAATGGAATCGCTTGAACAAAACAGGTGGCTGCAGAACGGATATAAGATCAGGACGGCAGTGACAGATTGGGACAGTGTCTGTATTGATACTCCCGGCGACCTGGATAATGCAGAAATATTTCTTGATCAGATCAAATAAAAATTCCTACCTTTAGCACAGATTTTGTGAGAGGTTAAGAAAGGGATGCTTATGAAGCATATTTTACTCGTTATTTCTTTTTTATTATTTTCCTTAGGCCTTTATTCACAGAGGGATACAACCAGCACAGTCAGGAATTACCCTCAGAAGACCTTTATACGGGAAACTGTCAGTTCAAATATAAATATCTATCCGATCCCCGTCCGTGAGAACAGTTTTACCATAAGAACTGACAGGGAAATGACCATGGTGAAAGTAACAAACATGATTGGGCAGGATATTTTCAGAGCTCAATATAAGAACCCGGTCTCAAATACAAAAGTCCTTCTTAAAAAACCAACAAGGGGTATGTACCTGGTTACCATCTCCTTTACCGACGGCACAAGAGTTGTGAAGAAGATCATGATTGAGAATCCCGAATAAAAGGGATTCTGAATGCCTTAAGCAGAGGCTGGCAGGGAGAAGGCCTGCAAAAAAACTAAACCATTTTAATATTGCCTGTCTTAAAGAACAATCTGTTTCCTTAGTTGTTTATATTTCAGGATACAGGACATTTTATAATATGATTCATTGTATTTGCCATGGATGAAGGAATAAATGTTTTTTCAATAAGGGATCTTGAAAATTTTTCAGGAATAAAGTCTCATACAATAAGGATCTGGGAAAAAAGGTACAAAGTACTTGAACCTGACAGAACTGATTCAAATATCAGGACTTATAACGAAACTGAATTAAAGAAGATCCTTAATTTAGCTTATCTTAACAGAAATGGCCTGAAAATATCAAAGCTGGCAAAGCTGAATGAAGATGAACTCACACTTCAGGTTATGAGTGTCAGCAGTCAGGATGAAAATCATGATCAGAGTTTCCATCCCGGAAAAATCCTTATGACAGCCATCAGGTTCAATGAATTCAATTTTAAGGAAGCACTCGAACCTTTCATAAAAAACATTGGTTTTGAAAAGGCATATATCAGATTTTTTCATCCGCTCCTCGAAAAATCAAGAATCCTGTGGCAAACGGGAAGCTTGTCGCGCGCCCAGGAACAATTTGTAAGGAACACCATCCGGCAGATCATGTTTGCGGAAGATAACAGGCTTAAGCAGCCTGCCATAAAACCAAAAGCCTCATTTGCGATGATCAACACCTCGGGCAGCCTCTCAGAAAATAATTTTCTTTTTTATAAGTACGTCCTCAAAAAACGAGGCTATGATGTGATCTTTACCGGAGGGATACTGCCTGCTTCAGAAGTAATAGAAATCCATAAGATAAAGTCTTTTGAATACCTTGTTGTAAATTCCAGCGATTTTGATTTTGGCAGAAAAAAGATCAGCTACTTCAACAGTATTGGAAAATCATTGTTTATCAAGAAAATAATCCTTACTGATTATCCGGGCTTTTTCGATAAAAAGAATCCTGAGAATATTGTCATTACAAGGAATCCTGAAGATTTCTGTAACGCAATTTACTCTCTCGATAATTAGGTAATTACAAGCACCAGCAGGAATTCATTACTTAAGATAAGATTTATCATCATTTAACAGACCTGCAAAATATTCTCTTTCATTGCTGAGGTCTACTGAAGTATTGTTGGAGGTTATGGTATCAATCCGGGAAATGATGGTTTCAGCAAATTTTCTTATCTGGACAGGTGAATCAGTCTGTATCCGGTGAGAAACAGCCCTGGAGATATTACTGATCTCCTGCCAGAGGTTAATCGTTGTGCTATCAAAATAACAACGGATGAACGCCTTCCAGATATAGTCAACTCCCAGGCTGGAAATATGAAGCATATCTTCCTCATAAAAACGGTAATCCCGGAGATCGTCCATTACCAGCTCATAGGCAGGAAAATAATCCGGTCTGGACGGATGTTCAAGCAGCTTTTCTACTGCAAGGAACAATACCGATTTGCTCACCTGGTTCCCGTGCGCACCGTCTTTCCAGTGTCGAACCGGACTTATTGTAAAAATAATTTTCAACTCCGGGAAAAGAGCTTTCAGCCTGTCAAGCTGGTCTTCCCACAAAGGTATAATCTCCTCGACTGTTAGCAATTCATTGGTAAATTCCGAAGCCGGTATTTTATGGCAGTTAGACACAATTTCACCCGATCTGGTAAACCTGAAAACTCTTGCAGTGCCAAAAGTAATGAAGAGAAATTTTGCCCGGGATATAAAACCAAGAGCTTTTTCTGATCTTGCATTAATTTTTTCAAGAATATCTTCCGGGTTTACTGATGAGAAATCAGTAAAATGATCAAAGCTGATCCAGGTTCCGGAGTTATTGTACAGGTCGCCAATATCAGATTTTCTGCCACTCGTTATTGTGTCAAGAGTATTGCAGACTGAAACCGGATTATAAACAGTACCTGATGGATTTATCAGAACCGGCATCCGTCCAGCTTCAAATTGCCGGCCGATGGATGTGGCAAAGCATGAACCAATGAACATTGCAGGATCATTGTAGGTTATCCTGTGTATGGAAGAAGGAATGTTAAATGTTGTTCTTAGTTCCATCCCGGTAACACAAGCTTTTCAGGTAAGTTTTAAGTTAATCCAATCCATTATGTATTTGAATACATCCAGCCTGAATGACTCATTATGAAGCTCGTGATAACCACCTTCCCATATTTTCAACTCGGCAAGACTTGTTTTTGAAGCGAACTCACGACTTCCGTCTGGTGAACATATTTTGTCATCACTCCCATGTATAAGTAGCAGAGGTGTTTTTAACATGGAAGCATTTTTGAGAGTGTTTTCTGCCGCATTCAATACAGCGTTAAACAGGCTTACCGATATCTTCCCGTGAACCAGCGGATCAATTTTATAATTCTTTACCACCTCCTTATCATGCGATAAATAATCGGCCACCAGGCCGGTTGGCTGGACAAGCGATGGCAATATGCTCTTCATTACCGCTGCCAGCTGCCTCTTTGATTTTTCAGGTTCAAATGCCAGTTTGAGCCATGGTGAAGTCACGATAGAACCTCTCAGGTTTGGATTCAGACGGATAAGATAGTCGAGTACTATGTTCCCTCCAAGGCTGTGGCCGTAAAGGAAAAGCGGAATACCTGGAAAAGTCATTTTGCACTCATTAACCAGAATATCTATCATCCCGTCTGTCTGACCGTAACTCTTTATATACCCTCTCTTACCATCTGAAAGGCCATGACCAGGCAGATCGACTCCGGCAAATGCGATTTTTTCCCTGTTGAATAATCCGGCCCATTCCCTGTAGCGCTGAATGTGCTCCCCCAACCCGTGAATTAAAATGACAGCTCCCCGCATATTTTCACCGGGGCTTTTAATAAAACCTCTTAATACCTGGCCGTTGCTTAATCGTATGTTGAAATCCATATTCTTTTTTCTTTAAAAGTACAAAAGAAAGAAAAATAAATCCTCATTCATTTAAAATTAAGTAACAACAGTTATTAAAGTATTGAAAAAGTATAATAAAAAATCCCTGCATCTATAATCTTATTGATGACAAAGGTTATTCAAAATTCCTTTGTCAACTTTGTGACAACTTAGTGCGACCTTGTGGTTAAAAACGTTGAACGCAGAACCACTATGGACCCCGAAGTGCATCGCAAAGTATCACAAATGAAAAACCTGACCTATTTGCTTTTCAACAACCTAAAAAAGATATTAACCATAAACATAATTTTTTTATAATTTAGAACACCCTCCATTTTTCTATCATATTCAATTAATAATCTGCAATTTATCTGCTTCCCGCTTTTTAGAATGACCGTGGAATAAAGGTATATTAAGATATTAAGATTTTTTTATCTTAATTTCTTTGTATACATTTGCTTAAACAATCAAAAAACAGAACCCATGACAGCTCACGAATTTAACAATAGCCTTATACAGATGAAAAGCAACCTTCAGAGGTTCGCAATGAGTCTTACTTCAGACAGGGATTCCGCCCTGGATTTGGTTCAGGATACTTACCTGAAAGCAATAACATACAAAGAAAAATTTGTCGATTATACAAACCTTAAAGCGTGGGTATTTACTATTATGAAGAATACCTTTATTAATAATTACAGGCGCAATGTTAAGGAAAACACGATAATTGACGGTACAAAGGACCTATATTATTTAAACATGCCTTATGATAAAGGATTTGTCTCCCCGGAATCAACTTATTCCCACGATGAGATTGAGAAAGCTATTGATTCCTTAAACGATGAATTCAGGGTCCCGTTCAGGATGCATGTTGAAGGCTATAAATATCACGAAATTGCTGAAAAGCTTGGCCTTAAAATAGGAACAGTTAAAAGCAGGATTTTCTTTACAAGACAGAAGCTTATGCTGATGTTAAAGGATTACGGAAGTTAGGTTTTAATAAATAATTACATGGTTTTTTAGGTTATATAGGTTATTAGGGGGAAAAGGCTGATCTACTCAGCCTTTTCTTTTTAATGCAATTCCTGATATAACAAATAACAGGAACAAGCCTGATATCAGCCAGGCCCAGCTGTTGAGTGTTTTGGATTCAGCCCTCATAATATAGAGTTCAGTCAGGAAGAAATCTGAATTCACAGGCCATAAAAGGTAACCGGACGAATCAACAAGACCATTTGTATCAGTTAATTTACCAGGCATAATTGCCCGAACCGTATAAGGCTTAAAATTGACCCAGAAACGGTCAGTGGCTATTGTTGCAGCTGAATCAGCTTCGGCTTTATATTTCAGGGCATTAGTCTCACCTATGAACTTTCTGAGGATTGTACCATTCTGCCACAGACTGTCAAAATGATCAATATCCTTCAGGACTATTCCTACAAATTCATTTTCCCTCTGTTTCAAAGATCCCTGAGTCATTTCGCTATTTACTTTTTCTCCGGTGAGAGCTGCAAATTCACCAATCCATTCCGATACCAGATTCTTCATATACCATTTTTCCAGCTTCTTGTCGACAGTATCATTAAATGCCCTGTATTTAAGGCTGTCAGGTCCATTCTGCTTTTCCATGGTGAGATAGTTGGGTGAATAAAACCATTGGAGTTCCTCATCGTTCAGAAATTCCCGTACGGGGTATCCGTACTGCATCTTTTTATCAATGACTTCAGAGAAATTGTATTCTGTGTTAAACCATTTGAATTTCTTCCCGAATACAGCATGACGGATAATATCTTTATTGGCCCCGCTGTCCGACTTGTAAAAACTGTTAATCTCCTCAATACCTGAAAATAGTTTTTCCGCACGCTTCACCCAGATTGTATCGCCTTCTCCGGTGAACTCCATTGAATCCCTTATTATCCATGTACTATCGAAAGGGACTTGCAAATCAGAAACTTCAAATTTATTCTCAGAATTCCTCATTTCAATCCTTCGCGTCACCGATCCGTCGCGATGAACAATATTTGTCACAATAGTCTCGGGCTGATTGCATGACGCTGCCATGACCAGAATCAACGAGATCAGAATTTTTAATTTCCTGTTTTTCATAATATTAAAGATCAGGTTTATTATTTTTCCCTTCATCAAGCTTTTTTTCAATGTATTTATTCAGTTCGGGATTCTCTTCAATTATCCTTAAGAGATCCTTATACTTTTCCTCCAGGTCCTGGTACGAATCCAATATCTCTTCCAGCTGGTTTTCAGAGATTTTTATTTCCCTGTCATCTGATAAGCCTGAGGATATTTTATAAATATTCAGCTTCTTGTCGAATTCCGATGATGACGCGGTTCCCTGTCCAATTCCAGTAATAACCACCTGTTTGCTCATGTTATTCACCTGTTTCAGAATGCTTGCCTGCTGATAAATAAAAACTGCAACCAGGATAAAGGCAGCGCCTATAAGGCTTCTTCTGACCCAGCCTATATACACCCATCCGAAGATCGCTTCAATTAACCCTGAAGCGGTTTCAGTATTGCCTTTTTCATGCCTGATCCTCCTTATGACCTCATCTTCCATTTCTTCGGGCCTGGGCAACCCGGGTTTCGAATTCCTTAGGATTCCGATCATTTTTTTATACTTGTCATTTCCAGTTGTCATTTCTATAAGTATTTCTGCAATAATGATTCGATATGCTTCCTTGCATGATAAAGGTTTGCCTTTATTGCCGTCATTTTCATTCCTGTTATATCTGCGATTTCATTATTAGGCATCTCCTCAAGTTCTGATAGGATAAATACTGCTTTCTGTTTTGGGCTTAAACTATTTGTTAGAAGACTTATGATCTGGGCATTCTCACTGTTTTCAAGTTCTGTTACACTTTCAGTTGACATATGGTTTGAAATTACTTCCCATGTCTGGTCATCATACCTCTGTTCCGGCATCTGTTTCCTTTTTCTGAGCTGATCATAGCATTTGTTCACAGCAATTCTGTACACCCATGTTTTGAAACTCTCTGCTGTTTTAATTTTAGCGAGTTTTTGCCATATCGTCACCATGGTATCCTGAACTACATCCCGTGCAATATCCTCATCTTCCAGCATCCTGAAAGCTATCGAAAAAACCATGGGTGAAGCTTTTTCAACAACCTTTCTGAAATTGCGCAAATCTCCCTTCCTGCACTCCTCTATAAGTTCTTTATCTATCAAAACTTCCTTAACTATTTATAAATAAGACGTAATTTTAACAGAAAGGTAAAAAAAGAAACGTCAATTAATATATATGATGCAAAAAACAATAATATTGAGTACTAACAGGAAAAATGGTTTGAACGATATTACACCGGAGGTGAACGAAATTGTTCAAAACAGCCATATAAGGCAGGGTATCGTTTCAGTTTATGATCATGGTTCTGCCGCGGATAAAAAGGGAAATTATGGTAACAGTATATGCAGGTAATCCGGAAAGATCATTCGTCTGACCTGAGAGCATCTGCAATATTTCCCATCAGCTTTTCATACGTTACCCTTGCCATGGCAGTATTTCCAAAGAGCCTTGTAAAATTTTCCTTTGAAAGTTCCTTCCATTGTTTGGGACTCATTACAGCAACTTCTTCATTTAAAGTGAACTCCTGCGTCTTTCTGACTTTTGCTTTTTTATTCCAGGGACAAACTTCCTGGCATTTGTCACAACCATAAATTCTTTTACCCAAATGGGGTACCAACTCCCCGGGAATAGGACCTCTCCTTTCAATGGTCACATTGGCAATGCATTTCCTGGCATCAATGGTCCCGTTATCGTTAATAGCTCCGGTAGGACAGGCATCCATACATAACCTGCACTCCCCGCAATATTCTTCGGTAAAAGGAGGATCATATTCAATATCTATATTAAGTATAAGTATTCCTATGAAGAAGAAAGATCCGATCTCCCTGTTGATAAGAATTGAATGGCGGCCCTGCCATCCCAGCCCTGCCTCTCTTGCCCATGGTTTTTCGAGTAATGATGAACTGTCGACAAAAGGCTTTCCTTCAACTTCCGGTATAACGCTCTTTATCCAGTCCAGAAGCTTCTCGAGCTTTTCTTTAATCACTATATGATAATCAGACCCATAAGTATATCTGGAAAGAACAGGCGCGTTGGGGTCTTTCTGTAATTTTTCGGAGTAGTAGCTCACTCCTGTTACAACCAGTGATTTCGCCCCTGGAAATATGGTTTCCGGATTGATTCTTTTATCAATGTCCCTTGCGAGGTAGCCCATGATATCGTTCATACCTGCGTCAACCCACGATTTAATCCTCGGGCCATACTCCTCAAGTTTACGTGATTTAGCTATTCCGCAGATATTGAAGCCAAGTTCATGAGCTTTCTGCTTTATTCCCGAAGAAAGATCAGCTTTCTGAATACTGTTCACATTGACTACTTTTAGAGAAATCCTAATTCAAGCTTCGCTTCATCACTTAACAAGCTTTTATCCCATGGAGGATTAAAAGTCAGTTTAAGATCGCAGTCTTTAACGCCTTTTGTTCCGGCAACCTTGTATTTTACTTCTTCCACAAGTTCTTCCGCCATCGGACAATTAGGTGCTGTAAGTGTCATGGTAATATGAGCAATATGATCATCATCAAGGTCAATATTATAAATAAGACCGAGATCGTAGATGTTAACCGGAATTTCAGGATCGAATATGCTCTTCAGAACACCTACGATCCTTGTTTCTATTTCAAGTTGTACTGATGGATCCATATGCTATATAGTATTTACTGTCATTGCGACCACGCAAGGCGTGGGAAGCAATCTTTTTATCTCATCTACTCTATTTGTTAACATCCCCCTTACCCCCCCGCCGAAGCGGGGCAGGCTCTTCAAAGGGGGAATAGCCCTTCTCACCTTGAGGCCTGTGCCTTATAGGCCATTGCATAAAGCTTCATCTGCCTTACCATTGAAAGCAGTCCGTTCGACCGTGTGGGGGAAAGATTCTGTCTCAGGCCAATCCTATCAATAAAATATAGTTCTGCCGCTATTATCTCTTCCGGTGTTCTTCCCGAAAGAACTTTAATAAGCAGGGCTACAATGCCCCTTGTTATAATAGCATCGCTGTCGGCACTGAATGATATTACTTTCGCGTCATATTCGGGATGAAGCCATACTTTTGACTGGCACCCCTCTATGAGAAAATCCTTTACCTTAAACTTAGGATCAATAACAGGCAATTCCCTTCCCATATCGATCAGAAGGTTGTACTTATCCATCCAGTCGTCAAAGAGGGAAAACTCATCAATTATATTATCCTGAACCTCATTAATTGTCATATCCCGTAATTATGAAAACATGCTGATCACCTTTTCAATTCCTGTGCCAAGAGCTGTCAATCTCTTCCATTGTGTTATAAAAACACATGGAGATCCTAACTGTGCCGTCAATACCATAACGGTCCATTACCGGCTGTGCACAATGAGTTCCTGTCCTGACAGCAATCCCCATCTTGTCAAGTATCATCCCTGTATCATACTGATGAATATCCTTTAAAAGGAATGAAATTGTTGAGATTTTTTCCGGTGAATTTCCGAATATCCTGAGCTGCTTTATTGCAGAGAGACGCTTTCGTTGCATAATCAAGGAGTTCTTTTTCACGTCCTGCAATTTCATCCCTTCCCAGATCTGAAACATAATCCAGTGCCCTGCCCAGGCCGATAGCTCCGGGATAATTAATTGTCCCGGCTTCAAATTTAAATGGAAGCTCGTTATATGTAGTCTTTTCAAATGTCACTTTTTCCACCATATCGCCGCCGCCCTGATAGGGAGGCAATTCAGAAAGCCATTTCTCCTTCCCATAAAGAACGCCGATACCTGTCGGGCCATAGATTTTATGTCCCGAAAAAACATAAAAATCACAATCGAGCGATCTTACATCGATAACACCATGCTGAATACCCTGTGCCCCGTCTATAAGTACAGGAATATCTTTTGCGATGGGCCGCCCCAATTATTTCCCTTACAGGAAGGATGGTTCCAAGAGCATTGGATGCCTGTGTAACAGCAACGATCCTGGTTTTTGGAGAGAGCAGTTTAAGATACTCCTCAAAAATGAATCTCTCCGTTATCATTGACAGGAATAACCTTAAGCACAGCACCTTTTCTCAGACACATCATCTGCCATGGAACTATATTGGCATGATGTTCAAGAGTGCTGAGAATTATCTCATCCCCTGGCTTGATATATCGCTCACCGAATGAAAATGCAACTGTATTGATTGACCCTGTTGTTCCGGAGGTAAAAACGACTTCTTCCCTTTTGCCTGCATTGATGAATGATCTTACCTTTTCCCTGGCATTTTCATAGGCTTCGGAAGTCATATCGCTCAGTGCGTGTACTCCTCTGTGAATATTGGCGTTATAGGTGGTATAAACTTCCGTTACAGCGTCAATTACACATAATGGTTTCTGGGTTGTGGCACCATTATCAAAATAAACAAGGGGCTTATCATAAACTTTCCTGCTAAGAATGGAAAATCGGCTCTTATTTCTGCAATATCTTTCACTCTAGTATCAAATTATCCGCATTTAACCATACAACTGGCACATCGCGAAAGTTCCCCTTTAAGCCTCTGCATCACCAGATTATCCATCCTTTCGCGAAGAGCTTCAATCTTAATATTCTGGATTACTTCATGAGCAAACCCGAACATAAGCATAAGCCTGGCTTCTCTTTTATCAATTCCTCGCGACTGCATGTAGAAAAGGGCATTATCATCAAGTTGACCCACTGTGGCTCCGTGACTGCATTTCACATCATCGGCATATATTTCGAGCTGTGGCTTGGTGTCCATTTTTGCATCATCGGTCAGCAGAATGTTGTTATTTTTCTGATAAGCCAGTGTACCCTGGGCATCAGGTGCAACGAATATCCGTCCGTTGAATGCACCGGTTGACATTTCATCAAGTACTCCTTTGAAAAGCTGGTTGCTTGTGCAATTCGGGAAGGCATGTTCAACATTTACATAATTATCGATATGCTGCCATTTATCCGCAAGGTAAAGGCCATAGGAATTACTTTCCGCTCCCTCTCCGCCCAGGTAATGGTATGTACTGTTGCGTACCAGCCCGCCATGAAGCGTTATATTATTTGAAGAAGCAACACTGTTCTTCTCCTGGTGAATGAATGTATGAGTTATCTTACTGGCATTGTTATGCTCATTCTGCACCCTTATGATATCAAAATGCGCATTTTCCCCCACATATACTTCAGTAACGGCATTGGTAAGGAACTTTTTAGGGGAAAGTGTATGGTCGCATATGATCAGGGTAAATTCAGCATTTTCCCCAACTATTATAAGGTTCCTGTGCTGGTTGAAAGTATCCTCTTCTGAATCGACAAGATTAACCACCTGTACAGGTTTCTTAAGAACTGTTCTGTTCGGAACATAAATAAACACGCCATCGGAAGCCATCGCCGTGTTCAGATGCACCAGTCCGTCTGTATCGCTTTCGGCATACTTGCCATAATGCTTTTCAATAATCTCCGGGAATTGTTTCGCTGCCTCATTCAGGCTTCCGATCCAGATACCTCCCGGGAGCTGGCGCAGCTTTCCATTAATCGTAGGATAAAATCCATTTAGAAGAACAACGCCATGGGCATCAAGATCAGTTACATCACACCTGAAATCCTCTGCTTTTTGAAAATCAGAATCATCGGGAATGAAATAAGTCTTATAGTCGTGGTTAAAAAAGATATCCAGATTGGTGTATTTATATGCCTCATTTTTTTTGGTTGGTATGCCAAGTTCACTGAACTTTTCGAATGCCTCCTCCCTGAAGGAATTAATATAAGGAGAAGAGCCCTGTGAATTCTTTCAAATATTCTCCTGAGTAAAGCCCTGAGTATTTTTCTGTTACTTCAGATTTTCCGTTCATGCCAGTATATTATTTTCAACCTCTTTTTTTATCCAGTCGTAACCCTTTTCTTCAAGTTCAAGGGCAAGTTCTTTACCGGCTGTTTTAACAATTCTTCCATCATAGAGAACATGAACCACATCGGGAACGATATAATCAAGAAGTCTCTGGTAATGAGTTATTACAATAAATGAATTATCAGGACGTTTGAGTTTGTTAACTCCATTTGCCACAATCCTAAGGGCATCAATATCGAGCCCTGAATCAGTTTCATCGAGGATCGCCAGTTTTGGTTCGAGCATTGCCATCTGAAATATCTCATTTTTCTTCTTCTCTCCGCCTGAAAAACCCTCATTGACTGATCTGTTTGCAAGTTTGGAATCTATCTCTACCAGCTCCTTTTTGTCACGCATCATTTTAAGGAAATCAGATGCTGAGAGAGGGCTCAAGTCCTTTATGTTTTCGATGTTCATTAACGGCTGTCTTCATGAAATTCACCATACTTACCCCCGGGATCTCAATAGGATATTGAAATCCGAGGAAATATTCCCTCTTTTGCACGATCTTCGGGAGCCATTCCAAGCAGATCTTTACCCATGATAAGATACTGTATCCTTCTGTTACCTCAACAAATTCACGTCCTGCAAGAACTGCAGCAAGAGTACTTTTACCGGATCCGTTAGGTCCCATAATTGCATGGATTTCACCCGGTTTAACCTTAAGACTTATACCCTTTCAAATTGCTTTTACCAGCTAATCGAAGCCTTTAAATTATTAATAATCAACATAATAAATATAATGTCTAATAAAATTAAAATTCTAACCTACGCTGCCTTCAAGGCTTATCTGCAGAAGCTTCTGGGCTTCAACAGCAAATTCCATTGGCAGTTTGTTAATCACCTCCCGTGCATATCCGTTTACAATCAGACCTATTGCATCTTCAGTCGATATTCCCCTCTGGTTGCAATAGAAGATCTGATCCTCCCCTATCTTTGAAGTTGTGGCTTCATGTTCAACTATAGCTGTCTGGTTGTCAACCTCAATATAAGGGAAAGTATGAGCCCCGCATTTGTCACCAAGCAGTAATGAATCGCACTGTGAAAAATTTCTTGCATTTGATGCATTTTTGAGCACCTTTACAAGTCCCCGGTAGCTGTTTTGTCCCTGCCCGGCTGAAATCCCTTTTGAAATAATTGTGCTTTTTGTATTTTTCCCGATATGGATCATTTTTGTTCCTGTATCTGCCTGCTGATGATTATTTGTAACAGCAACTGAATAAAATTCGCCGGTTGAATTATCACCGCGCAGGATGCATGAAGGATATTTCCATGTTATTGCAGATCCTGTTTCGATCTGAGTCCATGATATTTTGGAGTTCTCTCCCCTGCATATGCCTCTTTTGGTAACAAAATTGAATATCCCCCCTTTGCCATCTTTATCGCCCGGATACCAGTTCTGAACTGTGGAATATTTTACCTCGGCATTTTTCTCTGCAATGATCTCAACAATAGCTGCATGAAGCTGATTCTCATCTCGCATTGGAGCAGTACATCCCTCGAGGTAACTTACATAGCTCTCCTCTTCGGCAACAAGAAGAGTCCGTTCAAACTGACCGGTGTTTGCTGAGTTTATCCTGAAATAGGTCGACAAGTTCCATCGGGCATCTTACCCCTTTCGGGATATAGCAGAATGAACCGTCGCTGAATACTGCCGAATTAAGAGATGCAAAAAAATTATCCGTATATGGTACAACAGTCCCCATATATCGTTTTACAAGGTCGGGGTATTCTTTTACAGCTTCACTGAATGAGCAGAAAATAATACCCATCTCAGCAAGGGTTTCCTTAAATGTTGTCTTTACTGAGACGCTGTCCATTACAGCATCAACTGCAACGCCTGCAAGATGTTTCTGTTCTTCGAGAGGTATTCCGAGCTTGTCGAATGTTCTCTTTAGCTCAGGATCAATATCATCAATACTGTTAAGGGACGCTTTTTGTTTCGGAGCAGCATAATAAATAATATCCTGGTAGTTAATCGTCGGGATCTTAAGATTTGGCCAGGTCGGCATCTTCATTGTCTGCCAGTGACGATACGCTTTCAGACGGAATTCAAGAAGCCATTCCGGTTCATTCTTTTTTGCAGAAATCAGACTCACAGTATCCTCACTAAGTCCTTTGGGAATCATCTCCATCTCAATATCTGAATAAAAACCATATTTATATTCGCCTGATGTTACATCGTTTAATATCTTATCCTGATCTTTTTCCATTTCTTTAATTTAAGCAGATTAAATCCCTTAACAACTAACAAATTGAAATGCCAATTGTTAATTCATGGATTAATATTTTCCCTTTGCGCGACTTCGTGAAACCATTGAGCCACTTTGTGGTTAAAAAATTGAACCACGAAGGACCACAAAGTACGACACTAAGTACCACCAGGGATCTTACAACAGGCTACTGCCAGTTTCTTCTTCCTTAATTATATTTAATCTAAATAAACACGCAAAAGTATTAAAAATATTATGATTCCGGAAGTAATCACTTCGGAATCTGAGTATATTATTTCCGGAAAAAATTGAGCGGAGAGAGATTTTTATCAGGTATTATAACGGAAATATTCATAAATTGCCCCCTATTTTTAATAGCCCCTTAACCTTTCAAATTAATTCATTCCCATGCATAAAATATTGCACAGCTGCCTTGCAAAATCAGGCAGGAGACTGCTTCTTCTGGTAGTTCTTTTATTGTCGCCGTTTTATCTTTTTGCCGCAGGAGGCGAGGTCCCTTCCATAGGGCCGGTCCGTGTTGAATTTATCATCTTCGGATTTATCCTTCTTGGTGTGGCATTGTTTCACAAGCAGACATTCTGGGTGGCAGTTATCGGATTAAGTGTACTATTGACATTTAAACTTATTTTTGATCCCGGCTTTCATCTGTTTGAACATTTCTTTGGCACAACTCCTTTCGGTGAACAGATTATGGATAAGGAATTGCGCCAGGGAGAATGGGGAATAATCCTGAACCTGCTGGGATTGCTACTTGGATTTGCGGTTCTTTCAAAAATATTTGAGGAATCAAATGTGCCTGATATACTTCCCAGGTACCTTCCCGATGACTGGAAAGGTCCATTCCTCCTGCTGGTTTTTGTATTCATCCTGTCATCCTTTCTTGATAATATAGCTGCAGCGCTTATAGGTGGGACAATTGCTCTGGTTGTTTTTAAGAACAAAGTACATATCGGGTATATTGCCGCTCTGGTCGCTGCAAGTAATGCAGGCGGCTCAGGCAGTGTTGTGGGAGACACCACCACTACGATGATGTGGATTGACGGAGTCTCGGCACTTAATGTCCTTCATGCCTATGTTGCAGCAGGAACAGCATTAATCTTTTTCGCATGGTTCTCAGCTCATCAGCAGGATAAATATCAGCCGATCCAGAGAGATGCTGACCTGAAAGTAAAAATTGACTGGATGAAAATATTTGTAGTTGCCCTGATTCTTGCAGGTGCAATTATTTCAAATATCCTTTATGACATGCCCGCCCTGGGTGTCTGGATAGCAATAATACTGGGAGTATTCCTTACCCGCATACCCTGGAAAGAGGTACCAGGAGCAATAAAGGGTACTATTTTCCTACTTTGCCTTGTAACATGTGCATCAATGATGCCGGTTGAAGAGTTGCCAAATGCATCCTGGATAACAGCATTCGCTCTGGGATTCCTTTCAGCAGTGTTCGATAATATACCTCTCACCAAGCTTTGCCTCGACCAGGGACATTACGACTGGGGCATGCTGGCATATACAGTCGGATTTGGAGGCTCAATGATCTGGTTCGGATCATCGGCAGGTGTTGCCATAACGAATAAGTTTCCGGAAGGTCGCAATGTTCTTCTCTGGATAAAAAACGGATGGCATGTAGCAGTTGCTTATGTGATTGGATTTTTTGCACTGTACCTGTTATTGGGCTGGGAACCTGCCGATAACAATGAGCATAAGATCATTAACTGCCCGGTACCGGGCTGCCCGATGGCTGGGCAGGGTGCCGGAGAGGCAGGTCATGGAACAGTAGGGTATTTTGATGTGCTGAAATAAAATCTTCTTTTACCTGCTTTCCCTGTATTCCTTCAACAGCGACTGGAATACTTCTTTCACTGACGAGATCCTTGTGGCCCTGAATGCATTCGACCCGGCAAAAGCATAACCGTGTTCAAAATTCCCTTTCAGCGCATTTTTTAGTGCAATGATGATGCAATAGGGACTTTTGCTTATATCGCAGGTCTTGATACACTTGAAAGGACATTTTTTGGGTTGCTTTTTCCCTTCTTTTACTTTTGTTATAAAATTGCTCAGTATGGCGCGTCCAGGCATCCCGACAGGACTCCTGATTATTTCAATATCATCTTCCGTTGCATTAATGTACGACTGCTTGAAAGCATCCGATGCATCGCATTCATCAGTGGTCACAAATACAGTTCCCATCTGCACCCCTGACGCTCCGAGTTTCATAATATTATGTATGTCTCCGCCGGTATAGATCCCTCCGGCTGCAATCAGAGGAATTGGCTGATTATATTTTTCTTCGAAAATCTTCAGCTCCGTTACTATCTCAGGGACCAGTTTTTCAAGCTTATAATTGCTATCGGTTATCTGTTCCTCCCTGAATCCGAGATGGCCTCCGGCCTTTGGTCCCTCAACAATAACAGCATCCGGAAGATAGTCGTAATTAGATTTCCATTTTTCACAGATAATTTTCGCTGCCCTGGCTGAAGAGACAATCGGAACCAGTTTGGTAAGGCTGCCTTTCTTCAGGAATGAAGGCAGATCGAGAGGAAGACCTGCACCTGCAATAATAATATCCACTTTTTCGGAAATGGATGTTTTTATCATATCTGCAAAATTTGACATTGCAACCATGACATTTACTCCGATCACCCCTCTGGTCTTTTCCCTTGCTTTACGTATTTCCTCCTTTAGCCCATAAATGCTTGCTTCGATGAAACTTCCCTTGTAATCACTGTAAAGCAATCCCAGTCCTGCGCTTGAAATAACTCCGATCCCTCCTTCATTGGCAACAGCCGCTGCCAGTCCCGAAAGCGAAACCCCGACTCCCATGCCCCCCTGTACTATGGGCACGGCAACTGTCAGGTTACCAATTCTTAATCCCTTCATTTTTTTCAAATTTGGCTAAAGGTAGGCTAATTATGATACGATTGCCTGTAAAAGCGACAATTAACATGAAATGAGGTCGTAAATTCACTTTATTTAACATATTGAAGGAATTTACAGAACATTACCAGGGTTGAGAACTAAACTTGTCTTAACCCGGATCCTCCCCCAGGAGGCAGAAGCTTATAAAGTCCCCCCTCTCTCCTGGGAGCTAACCTTTATACACAATTTATACTTAATTATAAATCAGGATGTTAAACAAGTAATAATTAAACGATATGATAAAGTCTATTTAACCACGGAGTCGCACGGAGTTAACACTGAGTTGCACTGTTTTTGTTTGTCATCTAAACCGTGAAACTCCGTACAAACTCCGTAAACTCCGTGGTTATAAAACTTATAATCAGATTATTGATGGTAAGGATGAAAGATGTGTATAAAGGTTAGCTCCTGGGAGGGGATTTAGGGGGTGAGGCAAATTATAGCGGTGAGAAGTTGCCAGGATGTTAGGCGATTTATTCCGGTCCTAATATTGTACTTTACAGTCTTTCAGAAATTCTTAACTTTATCATTTTAAAAATAATTCTGACATGAAAAATATTGTATTGGTATTGATTCTTGCAACCGGTGTCTGTTTAAACTCATATGCACAAACTGAAAAAGATATTAAAGCCGGAATAAAGCATGTTACCGTTTATCCCGACAGGGCTCAGGTTAGCCATGAAACCTCTGTCGAAATTACTGCAGGGAAAAGCATCCTTAAACTTGGCGGACTTTCACCATATATTGATGCCCAGAGCCTACAGGTAAAAGGATATGGCGATTTTATTATACTTTCAGTGAATCATCAGAATAATTATCTCGAGAATCTTGAAGATCTGCCTGAGGTAAAAAGTATCAGGAGCCAGATCGAAGCCCTTCAGCTGAAAATCGAGGATGAAAAGGCTGCCATCAGTGTTCTTAAAGAAAAGGAGGCATTTCTTGTTGCCAACAGGGCGATACTTGTCAAGGAAACGACTTTTTCGGTAGAACAGCTGAAGAGTGTTATGGATCTCTATACCAATAATATGGATCAGGTTACCATGCAATCCTGAAGAAAAACAGACTGATAAAAGATTATGAGAAACAGATAGCAGCGCTTCAGAAACAGGTTGCTGACAGGTTCGGGAAGCAGCAGCTCCCCTCCGGTGAAATATCGGTATCAGTAAGCTCTGAAAAACCTGTTACCGGAAGGCTGACATTCAGCTATGTGGTAGGAAATGCAGGCTGGTATCCATCATACGACATAAGGGTTGATGATATTTCAAAACCGGTAACCATGTTCTATAAAGCAAATGTTTTTCAGAATACGGGAGTGACATGGAAAGATGTTAAAATGAGCTTCTCAAATGCCACGCCATGGGTTTCGGGCGATGTGCCTGAGCTTGGTCCATGGTTCATCGATTATTATGTTCCTGTACCAGAGCCCAGAATTCGTGGTTATTCAAGCGGGGTAAACAGGAAAAGTGCTGATACCCCTTCGGAATTGTTAGTTGTGGACAGTAAAATGGAAATGAATGAGGCGGAAGCCGCTCCCATGGCTGTTGAAAAACAGGTCGGGGAGACTACAATGACATTCGATATTACGGCACCATACACCCTTCAGTCCGACGGTAAGGTCCAGACTATCGAAATACAGCGGACAACAACTCCGGCTGAATTATAAATATATTACCATCCCTAAATTGTCATCTTCGGCATATCTGACAGGTAATATTACGGACTGGGCAAAGCTAAACCTTATCAGTGGCGAGGCAACTCTTTATTTTGAAAATTCATTTGTAGGTAAATCATTCCTTAATGTTAATCAGCTGAAAGATACGCTCACTGTTTCGCTCGGGACAGATAACAGCATTCTCGTAAAAAGAGAAAAAAGACAAGATTTCACCAGCAAAAGAGTATTGGGCTCCAATAAAACCGAAACCTATTCCTTTCTTATAACTGTCAGAAATAACAAGGGTAATCCTGTCAGGATAACAGTTAATGATCAGATTCCCGTATCTTCAAACAGCGGGATTGAAGTCGATGCCGTTGAATTGTCAGGGGGGAAACATAATTCACAGACAGGGATGATAAGATGGGATCTTGAAATAAAACCACAGGAAACCAGGCAGATTATCCTTACCTATTCGGTTAAGTATCCAAAAGATAAAACTATAATACTTGAATAAATTACATTTAATCTATGAAAATCCTCGGTAATATTGTCTGGCTGATTTTTGGCGGGATAATTATTGCGATCGAATATTTCATTGGAGCATGATACTTATGATAACGATCATTGGTATTCCTTTTGGGCTTCAGACCCTCAAAATGGCTTCCCTTTCAGTGTGGCCTTTCGGGCGTACAAGCAGACCGGAGGCGACCTCCAGGGTGTCTTTATGTATTTATGAATGTTCTCTGGCTGCTTTGCGGTGGGATTTGGATTGCAGTTACCCATGCATTTTTCGGATTATTGCTTTGTCTTACAATTATAGGTATCCCCTTCGGCATTCAGCATTTCAAACTCACGGAGGTTGCAATTAATCCTTTCGGGCGAAGGATTATGCACATTTGATGTATTATTTATAATGTATTACAGGCGATGTGGATCAAAGGCTGCAATGGCGCAAAGGTTAAAGTAAGAAGATGAATAAACTAATTCCCCCTTTGAAGTGGGTGACAGGTGAGATGTAAATTATGAACGAATCTGAGAACAAGACAACACCAATAGGCAATCTAGGGAAATTCGGACTGATAAACCATTTATCTGAGAAAGACGGTTCTGCAGAACAGAACTACTGTTTCAGGCATTGGCGATGATGCTGCAATAATTGATTCAGGGAATGATCTGACTCTTGTTTCAACCGATCTGCTTCTTGAGGGCATTCATTTTAACCTTATCTATACTCCTTTAAAACATCTTGGATATAAAGCAGTTATCAGAGCCATTTCAGATATCTATGCAATGAATGGAATTCCCGGTCAGATTCTTATTGCACTTGGGATCAGTTCCAGGTTTTCTGTTGAACAGGTTGATGAACTATATGAAGGGATTTATCTTGCGTGCGAAAAATATAAGTCGATCTTGCCGGGGGAGATATTACAAGTTCTCTTACCGGGCTCACAATCGGAGTGACATGCTGTCGGAAGAGTTGAAAGAGAATGTCTGATTAAAAGAAATGGAGCCAGACCAAATGATCTTATTTGTGTAACAGGTGATTTCGGGGCAGCCTTTATGGGGCTTCAGCTTCTTGAAAGGGAAAGAAAGCTTTTTGATAAGGACAAAGTATTCAGGCCTGATCTTTCAGGTTATGAATATATAATTGGAAGGCAACTTAAACCTGAGTTTCCGGGAATATCCCTGCCTTGCTGGAAGAAAATGATATTATTCCTACTTCGATGATTGATGTTACCGACGGACTTGCATCCGATCTGATTCATATCTGCAAGTTTTCAGGTACAGGATGCAGGATATTTTACAGTAAGATCCCGATTGATTATGAAACCTCCAAGGCTTGCTGAAGAATTCAATATTGATCCGATGATTCCTGCTCTCAACGGAGGAGAGGATTATGAACTTCTCTTTACAGTTCCTCTTGAAAATGTAGAAAAAATCAGAAGATTTCTGACATAAAGGTGATAGGTCATATGACCCTGCCGGATCAGGGAAATCATATGGTAGGTGATGAGGGTACCGAGATTGAAATCACAGCCCAGGGCTGGGAAAAGAATGAGGGTCATAATTTTGGACCCTGATTATTCCCCTTTCTGATTTTCTTATGAATTCAAGAATATAATCCCTGTCAGGTGAAGTGACTGAATTCCTTTTCAACATATTCCAGAGCCTGTGAAATATTCATGCCATTCTGGTAAATAGCCCTGTAAATATTATGAATTTCATCTATTCTTTCTTTCTCAAATCCGCGGCGCGTAAGTCCAACTGAATTTAATCCAAGATAAGAAAGCGGATCCCTGTCGGCTTTTATAAATGGAGGAACATCTATCCTGACCTTTGATCCCCCTCCAATCATTACATGTGCCCCGATACGTGCAAACTGATGCACCAGTGTACCGCCGCTGAGTATTGCCCATTCGTCAACCTTTACCTCACCTGCAAGACCCGATGCATTTCCGATTATACAATTATTACCTATAACACAATCATGACCAATATGAGACATATGCCATAAGAGACAATTGTTTCCAACAACTGTTTTTCCTGCCGCTGCAGTTCCCCTGTTTACTGTTGCACATTCCCTGATAGTTGTTTTATCTCCTATTTCAGCAGTTGTCTCCTCTCCCCTGAATTTAAGATCCTGCGGGATACCTGAAATAACTGCAGAAGGAAATATCCTGCAATTCTTTCCTATTCTTGCACCATCCATTATTGTTGCATTGGGACCAATCCATGTTCCTTCACCAATTACAACATTCCCTGCTATATAGGCAAATGGTTCAATAGTAACATCTTTTCCTATTCTGGCATCGGGATGAACAAAAGCTAAATTTGAGATCATTTATCTGTTATTTATTTTTTACTACCTGTGCAGTCATTTCTCCTTCAGACAAGTTTGATTTCCCACAAATGCCTGACCGAACATTGTCACTATCCCTCTCTTGGGAGGTTCAATCAGCTCCATTTTAAGGATTACGGTATCGCCCGGAACAACTTTATGTTTGAACTTCAGTTTATCGATCTTAAGAAAATATGTTGAATATTTTTCAGGTTCTTCAACTGTGCTCAGAACCAGTAATCCTCCTGTCTGTGCAAGGCTTCAACCAGAAGTACACCTGGCATAACAGGTTCTTCCGGGAAATGACCCTGGAAAAATGGTTCATTGAATGTACATTTTTTATTCCTACAATTGATGTCTCATCAAGTGAAATTATTTTATCAACCAGAGGAAAGGAAATCTGTGGGGAAGCGTTTTTTTATATCTTCAAGTGTAAAAACAGGAGGTTCTGAGGGATCATAAACAGGAATATCTTGTTTTGGAATGAGCTTTTTTCATCTCCTGTCTTATAATTTTTGCCAGTCCGTGTGTTGGCATAATGACCGGGACGTGTTGCAACTATTTTTCCTTTTATCGGATGACCGACCAGTGCAATATCGCCCATAATATCCAGCAGTTTATGCCTGGCAGGCTCATTCGGATATCGTAATTCAGTATTATTCAGTATCCCTGCTGTATGATTGCTTATTCCCGGCCTGTTAAAGAGTTTTGCAATACGGTCTATTTCATCCTGCTCAACCTCCTTTTCAAGAATTACAATTGCATTATCAAGATCTCCTCCCTTTATCAGTCCCATCTTAAAAAGTGGTTCCAGTTCATGAAAAAATACAAATGTGCGGCTTTTGCTTATCTCCTCTTCAAAATCATCTATTGTATCAAGAATTGCATACTGGTTTCCAAGTATCTTTGAATTATAATCAATAAGAACATTTATACTGAAATGATCATCGGGATATACTAATAAGATCAACTCCATGCTCTTCATCAGAAAATGTTATCTTCTGCTTTACTACAAAATAATTCCTGTCTTCTTTCTGTTCAACAATTCCTGCTTCCTTAATTGCCTCAACAAATTTCCATGATGAACCTCCCATTATTGGAGCTTCCGGACCATTAAGTTCAATAAGGGCATTGTCGACACGCAAACCATGCAATGCAGCAAGTACATGTTCAATGGTTGAAACCGAAGCATTAGTTCTGAACAAGTGTTGTTCCTCTTGAAGTATCAGTACATGTTCAGCAAGAGCATCAATTACAGGTTTTCCGGGAAGATCCGCCCTGCAGAATTTATATCCATGATTTGCCGGAGCAGGTTTGAATGTTATTGTAACATTAATCCCTGTATGCAATCCTTTTCCGGTCAGGCTTATTTCTTTTGCAAGGGTCCTCTGTTTTTCACTCATCAGTTAAGATTTGTAATTTGAAATTCGGGTACAAAAAAAATAAAAATATTTCGAACAATCCAGAAAATTATCTGTTAACTGATCTATAACTGTCATTTTCTGAATCGAATGCAATTAAATCTACTTCTTTTTCAGTGATTTCAACCTCTTTTTCAAGAGCATCTAATTTTGTTTTCAGTCTCCGGTAATTTTTTGAAAACCACCGAAGATTTCAGAAAATTGTTTAATATCAATTGCCGGAGAACCAATAATAACAGTGTTTTCTTCTTTTACGTCTCCCAGGATTCCTGCCTGTGCACCGATTTTTGTTCCGTTTGCTATCTTTATATGTCCTGCAAGACCAACCTGTCCTCCAAACATGCAGTTCTTCCCTATTTTTGTTGATCCTGAAATACCTGTCTGTGCTGCCATTACCGTATTCTCTCCAATTTCAACATTATGCCTATCTGTATCAGATTATCGAGTTTAACTCCTTTCCGGATTATTGTCGATCCCATTGTTGCCCTGTCGATGGTAACATTTGCTCCGATCTCAACATGATCTTCAAGAATGACATTCCCAACTGGGGGATTTTCATATATTCATTTTCCGACTGTGGAGCAAATCCAAATCCATCACTGCCGATAACTGTTCCTGCATGAATAATACAATCCTTCACCAATAATGCAGTCATGATAGATCTTTACTCCCGGATTAAGAGTACAATTTTTCCCAATCTGTGTATTGTCACCAATATAAACATGCGGATAAATTGAACATCCATCCCTATTATACAATTTTCACCAATATAAGCATATGGCCCGATATAAACATTTGATCCTATTTTTGCAGTTGGCTTCAATAACGGCAGTGGGATGAATTCCTTTTTTCCGGGGTCTTGCCTGGTCGACCAGTCGAAGAAGTGAAGCAAATGCTTCATATGCATTTTCCACCTTTATAAGTGTTGCCTTAACTTTGGATGAAGGGACAAAACTCTTGTTCACCAGAACAACCGATGATCTGTTGTATAGATATAATGTTCATATTTCGGATTTGCCAGAATGAAAGAGCTCCCGGATGTCCTTCTTCAATTTTTGCAATTGTATTTACTTTGATTTCAGGGTTGCCTTCTATTTCACCTTTTAAAAATCCGGCTATTGTTGCAGCAGTAAATTCCATAATATATATTGTTTAGTTATCTGCATTCTTTTGGATAGCAAAGAAAATATTTTGTAATCCTTTCCGAAAGTAACCTGTGGTCAAACATATCTGAAACGGTTGAAATATCAGCTGTTTTCCCGTTCTTAAGCAGTATCTTTACTTCAGGGGCATCAGGAGTATAGGCCAGATTTGAAATGCTGTCTGTAAAAACATAATAATCTGTCATTTCCCGGCTTATCTTCATAAATTCCCTGCCCGTTCCTTCAAATCATTCAGCCTTTCCAGTGAAAACGGTTCATTCTGCAGTTCTACTGAAAGAAGATCCCTGTTCATAAGACTGGCCGACAGGTCTGAAAGAACATTATCGGAATTATCAGCCCAGTATTTTGCTGAAACAAGGATATCGGTATCATCAAGTCTTGTAAAATTCATGGCAATTAGGCCCGGAGTGAATACTCCTCTGTCAAGCAAGATCTTCCTGTCCAATATTATTGTAAAGAAAGAATCTCAGTGCAGGAGTGGCATACAGATCAATTCCCTTCACAGCAAGTTCTTTTGCCCGTTTCAGTATTTTTACCAGCAGGCTTTCCGATGAAAGAACTGTCTTATGCATATAAACCTGCCAGTACATCAGCCGCCGTGCAATCAGAAATTTCTCAAGGGAATATATCCCTTTTTCATCAATAACAAGGCTGTCGTCCACTACATTAAGCATCCTGATTATTCTGTCCGATCCAACTGATCCTTCAATAACCCCGGTAAAAAACTGATCCCTCTCAGATAATCCAGCCTGTCCATATCCATCTGTCCGGAAATCAGCTCGTGAAGAAACTTCCTGGTATATGTTCCTTTGAAGATCTCTATTGCCAGATCCAGTCTTCCCTTAAATTCTTCATTAGTTTCTCCATCAGCAGAAGAGAAAGATCTTCATGAGTTATGCCATTTATCATTGAATTTTCAAGTGCATGGGAAAATGGTCCGTGACCGATATCGTGAAGCAGTATTGCAATCAGTGCAGCTTCTTCTTCTGATTGTGAAATACTTACATCCTTTGCCCTTAAGTGTCTTTAATGCCATATCCATCAGATGAAGTGCTCCCAGTCCATGCTGAAACCTGCTGTGATTTGCTCCGGGGTAAACAAAGCTTGTGAGACCAAGCTGTCTTATATTCCTTAACCTCTGAAACCAGGGATGCTCGATAAGATCATAAATAAAATCGCCCGGAATGCTTATAAATCCATAAACCGGATCATTGATTATTTTTCTCTTATTTGTGCTGTAAGCCAACTGAAAATATTTAGCTACAAAAATAGGAATTAGTTTTGATTGCATCGACAGATTAATGATCACTGTTATTACGGCAATTACTTAATTTTAACAGATTAATGTTAAGAAACATATACCTTAGCATGTAACATTTTAAATTTTTGACGTCTTTATATAGTCATAACCTTATAAGAGAGCCTAACACTATCGGGAAGTATGAAAATTGAAATTCAGGGACTTAACCAAATATATCCGAACGGGAATCATGCGCTTAAAGATATAAACCTTGAATTCGGAACAGGAATGTTCGGGCTTCTGGGACCAAATGGTGCCGGGAAATCAAGCCTTATGAGGATAATTGTCACTCTGATGAAACCAACCTCCGGAGTGGTTCTGGTTGATGGAAAGGATATTCAGAAACACCGGAAGGAACTAAGAAGCATGCTTGGCTATCTGCCTCAGGATTTCAGGTTTTTTACTTCCCTTAAAACCTGGGAATTTCTTGATTATTCCGGATCGCTTGCCGGAATGAAAAACAAGAAAGAGAGACTTGCGGAGGTCGACAGGCTGCTTGATCAGGTGGGGCTGCTTGAGGTACGCGACCGGCAGGCCAACAGGCTTTCGGGAGGTATGAAGCGACGGCTGGGGATTGCACAGGCTCTTATCGGAAATCCCAGGATAATTGTCGTCGATGAGCCAACAACCGGGCTCGATCCTGATGAAAGGATCAGGTTCAGGAATATCCTCTCTCAGCTGAGCCAGCATGAAGTAACAATCATTCTTTCAACTCATATAGTTGGTGATATTTCTTCAACCTGCCAGGGGATGGCACTTCTTAACAGTGGGGAACTGGTCTTTTCAGGTTCGCCGGAAAATCTTGTAAAACATGCTGAAGGTCATGTTTTTAAATTTAACCTGACTCCGGATGAGTACGAAATTGTCAAGGAAAGATATAATGTATTTCAACTATTCCTGTTGAAACAGGATGGGAAGTACAGATTGTTTCCGATGATGTTCCTGATTTTAATCCGACTGTATTATCCCGAATATCGAACATGCATATGTATATTATATGGAGCATAAGCTGCATGCCGACATTACTGAATAAAAACTAACTGACCAATGGCATTTCTTCATAATATAAGAACAGTTGCAAAGTATGAAGCAAAAACACTGAGAAGAAGCTGGTTCTTCAGGCTCTTTTCAATCGGGGCGCTTTTTATATTTACATTTTTGAATATGGGATTTTTCTCACCCATTGGTGATGAGCCATGGGAACTCATGTCTATACCATCTTCAGTCCCTCTGCTTAATCTTTATCTGCTGAATATCGGACAGGCAATTGTGGTTATTTTTCTTGCAGCCGATTTCCTGAAAAGAGATAAGAAGCTCGATACAAATGAAGTCCTGTATACCAGGTCAATGTCCAATTTTGAATACGTTATGGGTAAAACCTGGGGATTCTCAGGCTTTTTCTGGGACTTGATATAGTCATTCTGTGTATCGGCCTGCTGATGAATATCATTTCAAAAGATATGCGGATCGACATATTGTCATATTTCACTTACCTGCTTATAATTTGTGTACCTACAATAGTTTTCAGTCTTGGACTTGCTTTCATGCTGATGTCGGTAATAAGGAACCAGGCAATAACTTTTCTGATTCTGCTTGGAATTGCAGCACTTGATATGTTCTGGCTATGGTTCAGGTTCGGATCAATTTTCGATTATATGGCATTTGGATTGCCTGTGTTCAAATCGGGAATTACAGGTTTTGGCAATTTCAGTCTGATTCTGAATCAGCGCCTTATTTATTTCTTCTCCGGGCTGGCATTTATCCTGGCTACAGTATTATTATTCAAACGGTTGCCTCAATCAAAAACCCATACTTCGATTTCCGTCATATTTATGTTAGTCTTCCTTGCCGGAACAGTAATTTGTGGATTCAATACCTTTTCGCTTTACTGGAATGGCCTTAATGAAAAGAAGCTGGTAATCGAGACAAACCGTAAATTTGAAAACAGGGATTTTGCAACCCTGACTGACGCTTCCATCGATTTCTCCCATAAAAAAAGTTCATTTGAAGCTTCAGCTGACTTGAAATTTGTTAATAATAACAGTAAGGGTCTTGACAGATATTTGTTTTCACTTAATCCCGGCCTGATTGTGACTGCAGTTTCATCAGGTGGTAAAGATCTGAGTTTCAAGAAAACACATCATATTATTGAAATAGATCCGGGGAAAATCCTTTATCCAGGACAGAATGACAGTATTGTTATTTCATATTCCGGACTGATTAATGAATCATTCTGCTATCCAGATTATACGGATAATTTAAAAGAGAATCCTTACGTAATAAACGAAATGCTGAAGGTTAATAAACGTCAGGCATTTCTTACAGAAAATTATGTCCTTCTGACTCCGGAATCACACTGGTATCCGGTCCCCGGGCTGAACTACTATCCATCCAATCCTGCCAGAATAAAAATTGATTTTACTAATTATACCCTCCGGGTAAAAACGGTAATGGACTTACCGCTGTTTCCCAGGGAACAATGAAAAACGAGGAGGGCTGGTTTGTTTTCAGTCCGGAATCACCTCTTACAGGTATCACCCTTGCAATTGGTAATTACAGATCGGATACACTGAAAATCGATTCTGTAAAATACATTACTTACTATTTCCCCGGGCATGATTATTACAAAAAGGATCTTTCTGAAATCAGTGATACGCTTAATCTTCTTGTTTCAGGTATTATGAGAGAGCTTGAAACCAATTTTTCAACAAAATATCCTTTTAAGACACTGAGTCTGCTTGAGGTGCCGGTTCAGTTTTATTCATACCCGAAAATGAGTACACAGACAAGGGCAGAACTGCAGCCTTCCATGGTCCTTCTTCCGGAAAAATTGTCAACGATTCAAAATGCCGGTTTCCAGAAGAGATTTAACCGGCAGAAAAAAAGAATGATCAGGAATAACCAGGTTATAACCGATAAAGAATTGCAGGTAAGGATATTTAATGATTTTATCAGGAACACTTTCATAAGCGGAGAAAACTTCAGGTATTCAAATGGAGTTGCCTTGAATGAACCTGTTCGTTACAGGCTCGGGCCAAGTTTCTACTTTTTCAGGAACAACTTCTATTCTACAGAATATCCTGTAATAAATGCTGTTTTTGAATCTCATCTTCAGAAACAGGTTGCACCTCAGAGTGGTTTCGGGGAAATCGTCGGAGAACTTTCGGATAACGACAAAGCAAACCTAATACTTAAAGATGCCCCCTTTAAAGATGTATTGGCAAGAAATCCTGAAAGTGACACCATAAGGTCAATTCTCTCAGTAAAGGGTGATTACCTTTTCAACCTTTTCCGATCAAAAGCAGGTATTATTGAGTTTAAAGAGTGGTTCCAGAAATATCTTGATGAACATGAATTTCAAAGTGTCGATATCCTGACTCTCAACCGGGATATGAAACAGCAATTCGGTTTTGAGTTTTATCCTTACCTTAATGACTGGTTCAACAGGAAAGAGCAGCCCGGATTTCTGTTTTCTGATCTGTTCGCAAATGAGATCGTGGTCGGCGACAGGGTAAGATATCTTGTGACTTTTACTGCTTCAAATCCTGAACCCATTGCCGGAATATTCAATATTTCCTTCAGGACAGGAGGTGAAGCAGAACGCCCGGGAAGTC
>CAVWCO010000004.1:0-199654 GCA_963753495.1 uncultured Bacteroidales bacterium | reverse complement strand
CGGACGTGCGAGCCAGTTACGGATCTGCAGATACACACCCCAGGAAATATGTGTAATAATGGCTGCTATCAGAATAATTTCAACTATCCTGATTAATGGAAAAGTTGCCATGAAGTGTGCAGCTTTATTGAAAGGTTCCGGATCACTCTTCAGAAGCATCAGGTTTATTATCATGTGCACAGGCAGAAATAATAAAAGGAATAATCCCGCCAGGGCCATAATGAACTTTTTGGAAATTGACGAATAGATAGCTTTATTCATTGGTTATGAGATATTTAAAGGCCTTATTCAGGTGAGAAGGAATAATGTTTAAAAATATAATTATTTAGTCATATAAGCAATCATTAATATGAACTATCTTTAATGTAAAGTTGTTTTTACTGGAGGGTTTGTCTGTATTTCATTGACATCATAATATTCAAAAAGCTATGAAATATTACATCCTTTACAATGGCGGTAAGATTTACTATTCCGACACAGGCGAAGGAGACCCGGTGATCCTTCTTCACGGGTATCTCGAAACATCGGAGATCTGGTCGGGATTCGGAAAGAAACTTGCTGCGAAATACCGTGTTATTTCAGTCGATCTTCCGGGGCATGGGCTCTCTAAATTGTATGATGAAAGCCAGACTATGGAGTTTATGGCCGGAGCTGTAAAAGGATTGCTTGATAGCCTGAACATAAGGAAAGCTATTCTTGTTGGTCATTCCATGGGTGGATATGTCACACTTGCCTTTCTCGAACTTTTCCCTGAACTTCTCAAAGGTTATTGCCTTTTTCATTCTCATCCCTTCGCGGATTCTCCTGAGGTATTCGGGAAAAGAGAAAAGGATATTAAAATTATCAGGTCAGGCAAGAAATACCTTATTTATCCTGCAAATATTCCGACAATGTTTGCCACCGACAATTTTAATAAATTCCGTGAAGCGATACAGCGATCAAAGGATATCGCATCGGCAATTCGTGATGAATGCCTGACAGCTGTTCTGACCGGGATGATGTTACGGCCTTCCCGCCAGTCAGTTATGGAGAAAGGCAAGGTGCCATGTTTATGGATACTGGGGAAAAAGGATATCTATATCTCCTGCAAGGAATTACCGCCGAAGGTGAAACTTCCGGGAAACGCGAAGCTTGTATTCCTTGAGAACTCAGGGCACATGGGATTTGTGGAAGAGGAAGATCTTTCAGTAAAAATCTTATCCGATTTTATTGAGGGGTTGACTTAAGATTTTAAAGAGATCCCCCGGTCAGGCAATAGTTTTAAAAACGGAATCACACGGTCGCGCTAAACCGCGATAACAAAGTGTCACTGTTTTTTCCCGTGTTCACTCCGTTGAATCCGTGTCGCCCCGTGATTAATTTTTATTCAGGTATTCAATAGCATACTTGAGAGTGGTATCGAGCTCTTTCCATATCGGGTAAAATCCCTTATTGTCGAGGATATTACGGGCAATGTATGCTTTAAGCTGGATATGAATTACCGGACCTGAAATCCTTAAACCTTCAGGATCCTTTTTGACTCCGCTCCTGGAGGCAAAATCGATGAACTGATCAAGCAGAAACTGCTTATTGAGGTACTTTTCCATTTCATCAGCTTCGGTGTACTTCTTAAGTATTTCCCTGTTGTTCTCAGTATATTTCAGGGCAAACCTGTAAATATGCGGCCTGACGGCCAGGAAATATGACGAACGGCCTGTTGTATCGACCGGAACAAATATATCGGGCATTATTCCTCCGCCTCCGTAAACTGTTTTGCCGCCGGGAGTGGTAAATTTCAAAGAGTCGGCAAAATGAATGCTGTCAGAAACTTCAAATTCGCCGCGTTCATATCTCGAATTAAGGTCATCGTAATATTCATCGAATCCATTGTTATAAGGTTTCTGGATCGATCTTCCTGTCGGTGTATAATATCTTGCAATCGTCAGTCTCATTCCTGACCCGTCAGCAAAAGGGATTGGTTCCTGTACCAGCCCCTTACCGAAAGAACGCCTGCCTATTATTGTCCCCCTGTCATTGTCCTGGATAGCACCGGCAAGAATTTCACTTGCTGAAGCACTCCATTCATCAATCAGTAAAACAAGTTTTCCTGTCTCAAACTCCCCTTTGCCGGTCGCCCTTGCTTCATTTTTTGGTTGTGACCTTCCAAGTGTATAGACTATCATCTGACCCTCCCTGAGGAACTGATTGGCTATCTTAATTGCTGCTTCCATTACTCCGCCCGAATTCTCCCTCAGGTCAAGGATCAGGTCAGTCATCCCTTTGGCCTTAAGTTCCTTCAGGCTTTTCATAAACTCATCGTAGGTGGTCATCGCAAAATTATTGATCTTAATAAATCCGGTGTTGTCATCGAGCATATAACTGACATCGACACTCGAAATTGGAATCTTGTCGCGTGTTATTTCAAACGGAATAAGTTCTTTGTATCCTTTGCGGAGCAATTTAATACTTACAACTGTTCCCCGCGGACCTTTAAGCATTCCCATGATCTTTTCCTCGCTCAGCTGTTTCCCTGCAACAAGTGAATCATTAACATAAATTATTTTATCCCCCGACTGTAGCCCGATCTTTTCTGAGGGTCCTCCGGGAATGGTACTTATAACGAGTATAGTATCAGTCATCATGTTAAAGGAGATCCCGATTCCGTCGAAATTCCCCTGCAAAGGTTCATTTGCCCGGATAAGGTCTTTTGCCGGTATATATACGGAATGCGGATCAAGCTTTTTCAGAATTGCGGGAATGGCAGCTTCAACAAGCTCGCTCCTGTTGACGGTGTCAACGTAATCCGATTCGATAGCATTCAGGATGCTGTTGATTTTATCGTTCCTTACCCTGAAGCCCGGCTGAGGAGATGACTGATTCGTACCCGGGAGATAAACGCCAATCAGGATCCCCGCCACAAGTGCAACGGCCAGCAGCAAAGGGAGTATTATGTTTCTTGTTGTATTATTGTACTTCATATAAGTTATTTTCAGGATCTATAAATACCAGCTCAATTCCGGCACGTTTCAGAAGATCGAGCCCATCAGTATTATGATAGCGGTTGCAGTAAACAACCCTTCTGATACCTGACTGAATTATGAGTTTGGCACATTCCATGCATGGTGAAGTTGTTACATACAACGTTGAATCTTCACTTGAATTATTTGATTTGGCAACTTTTGTTATTGCATTGGCTTCAGCATGAAGTACATAAGGTTTGGTAACATTGTTTTCATCCTCGCAGATATTTTCAAATCCTGCTGGTGTCCCGTTGTATCCATCGGAAATTATCATTTTACCTTTTACGATCAGCGCCCCCACCTGCCTCCGGATGCAATATGAATTCTGCGCCCATATAAGCGCCATTTCAAGATACCTTATGTCAAAAGCCTTTTGTTTTTCCCCGTATGGTTTGAGTATTTCTGTCAATTATAATATATATTCAGTTACTATTTTAAGCGCCTAAAGTTAAGTATTTTTATCGTTTCTTCTATGATCTTAATATGGATTTATAGAAGATAGAGTGAGAATTATTCAAAGTACATATATTTTAATTATCTCATTAGTAATGCAAACGTGTATAAAAAAGAATTATTTTTGTCAGACCTGATTAAGAATAAGAAATTTGTTCAGAAAATATTTGACCATTCCGATTAATGATATAAAATGTGATGAATACTTCTGATTTACATCCGATGATAGTGCATTTCCCAATTGCACTGATAATAGTCGGCTTCTTAGCTGATGTGGTTTTTCTTTTTTTTAAGAGTGAAAAGTGCCTTTCAAAAACCGGGTTTTATCTCATGGTACTCGGTGCCCTTGGTGCAATTGCAGCATGGGCAACCGGACAACTTTTTACCAATGAACCTTCCCAGGGCGAAATTTTAAATGTATTTGAAAAACATGAAACCGGGGCTCTTATAACAATGATCCTTATGATAACAGGAGCGGCGTTAAGAATTTATCTTGTAACCAGAAAAAGGGAAGATACCGGTCTCAAATGGATTGTTTTCATACTATACCTTCTGGCCTTTTGCACAGTATCATTTACAGGATTTATGGGGGGGACAATGGTCTATAAGTACATGATGCCTATCTGATTTTATTACTCAAGGGAATTTCTTACAAATATTTTTAATAACTAAACTGAACAATGATGAAGACAACAATTAGATTGATTTTGATTATGGCAACCATGGGTTTAGTATATAGCTGCACACAGAAGCCGGTCAAAACTATTGAAAACCTGAAGTATGCCTATAATGGTGAATCAACTGCAAGTGCTAAATATGCTGCATTTGCTGAAAAAGCAAAAGCTGAAGGATTTGATACCGTTGCTGTAATGTTCATGGCAACCTCTAAAGCAGAAGCAATTCATGCTGAGAATCACCTTAAGGTCCTTGTGAAGCTTGGGGAAAAAATTGACGGACCTCAGATAGGGAATTATGAGGTTCTTGCTACTGCCGGGAATATTGCAGACGCAGGTATAGGAGAATCAGGTGAGATTGATACAATGTATCCGGATTTTATTACTGCAGCGAAAGCAGAAAAAAGTACTGATGCTGTTAAATCTTTCACATGGGCTCTTGATACTGAAAAGAAACATAAAACTTTCTATAAAGCTGCTCTTGACGCACTGAATGCAAGCGGTGAAAAATCTCTTCCTGCTCAATGGTTTGTCTGTCCTGTGTGCGGAAATACTTATGATTTAGCTACTGTTGCAAGTGAGTGTGACTTCTGTATGACTCCCAAAGACAAATTTATAGTCTTCTGATCAAGCACTTTGCAAACCCGGGATAAATTAAAAACCCGGGTTTTTCTTTTCAAATATTTACTGTCATTGGGAACATTTGCTGACATGGTAATAGCCTTCTGTAGGGATCTGGAGTTTTCCGGAAAGCTTCCTGAAGGTATTTCAATTATGGATCCTTTCAGCGAAAACAGTTATGTACTCCCAGTTATATCAGTATTCTACAAAACAGTACTATTCCGATAACAATTCAAGACGGCTGATCCTAGGGATCAATCCCGGAAGATTCGGAGCCGGTGTTACAGGTATTCCTTTCACTGATACTGTCAGATTGAGTGAAATATGCGGATTGTCGATTCCAGATGTTAAAACCCATGAAACATCTTCTGTTTTTATTTATGAAATGATCGGCAGGTATGGTGGTCCGGCAAAGTTTTATAGGGATTTTTTTATAAGCGCTGTTAGTCCTCTTGGTTTTACCAGGACCGGACCAAAAGGCAAAGAGGTTAATTTCAACTATTATGACACCAGGGAAATGAAAGAAGCAATCAGGGATTTTGCAATAGAATCGATAACCAGACAGATGAAATTCGGAATTGAGCGGGATGTCTGTTTTTGCCTTGGTACAGGTAAAAATTTCATTTTCCTTTCAAAACTCAACAGCGAATATAAGTTCTTTGAGCGCATCGAGCCGCTTGAGCATCCGAGATTTATTATGCAGTACAGAACAAAACAAAAGGAGTTCTATCTTAGTCATTATGCTGAAAAACTCAGAACTTTATTAGCCAAGACAATTAAGGAATTAAAATAATCAGATTACTAAAATTCGGACATCAGCATCTGACGGAATTAAAAAGCGCCGTACTGATACATGGCAATTATGGCCCGCCAAAGGTAAATTATAGCATCAGCAACGACGAATCGGAAAAAGCCAGGAAACTCCTCAAGGAATTTATTAAAATAAAAACTGCAAAAAGCTTTGATGACATGAAATCTGAACAGTCAGGCCCTTAGTATTTCAATTGACTGAACCCGAAAGAAGTCAGTATTTTTTAAACAGCCGGATAACATGAGATTAATTTTGTACCGGCGATTATCAGAATCAGCAGGTTGTTTATATTCTTCATCTTCGTTTTTATATTTAATCAGGAGTATAAAAGAAGTCAATTTCTTTGATTAATATCTGCCAAATTCAGTTGACGCCTTTATCATTTCTTCAATGGTGGCAGCTGAAACATCTGCCTGAAGGATGTGAGCAGGAGCGAGAAGATAACCCCTGTTTTTTCCGAGAATCCTGATCCGCTTTTTAATCTCTTCACGGATCATCCCGATATCACCTGAGGTAGGAGCAATTGCTGATCTATACCACCGAAAAAAGAGATCTTATCACCGTACTTGTCTTTAAGTTCCTGAGGATCAGAGCCTATAACGTTTGGCTAAACCGGATTATATACATCAACCCCGATTTCGATAAAATCATCAATCAATGGTGCAACAGCTCCATCGGAATGCATTATGACAATAATTTCCGGATTCTCCCTGCGAAATTTTTCAATCATTCTTTTATGCCGCGGCTTAAATCTGATTCTCCAGTCATCAGGGGTCAATGAGCGTTGAAGTCTGACTGCCAAGATCTTCCCCTAACCAGATTGCATCAACACCTGCTTTTATAAGCTGAAGTGCAAGTCCGGTGCTCCATTCCTCAACACTGTCATTTAACGGTTCCACCCATGGTTCGTCGCAAAGCATCCCAATCATATATTTCTCAAGCCCTGTCAGATGCCAGGCAAGCTCAAAAAGTGAAATCTCAACATCACCGATCACAAAATAGTTTTTGCCAAACTTTTCAATATCCCTCTGTGCTTTATCAAATCTGCCTTTTGCGTAAGGATCGGGGAAAGATGTAATTCTCAATATCAATCAATGCTGTTGCAAGCTTCAAGAGGGCATTTTACAACTTCCACATAGAGAGGAGTTGGTTTCATATGCATTCCAAATTCATTTCTGGTAATATTTCCGCTTACTTTTTCCGGAATGTAACCTGTAGGGACTGTCCCGCCTACGACAACAACGTCGCTGCCCATCTTTATTCTGATTTCATTGGCTGAGATCCTGTAAGTTAAATCGTCATAATATGATAATGAATAGTCGCGTGCTAATGCCCAGATTTATTCCCGAAAGCTTCAATATGCTGCCTGCACAAATCAAACTGAAATGGAACTCTGTCAGGATCGCCGTTCATTTTCCTGAATGCCCTGTAAACTCTTTCCTTTGAATCCATATATCGAGAGAATTATGTTAAATTCTTTAAAATGGCGAGGCGGGTTTCAGTAAATTTGTTTTAAGGTAGTAACTTTCATGCCGGACCAAAGGTTTAAAGATAAAATTAATTTTAACTTTCATCTAATTTTGTATTTAATCTCCTGAATTATGCTTTTCAAATTATCACTTCTGGCAGTTTTCGGAATAGCAATGGCCCATCTTGAGGGTGTTGTGGTTGTCTATCTGAGAAGAGCCCTTGGTATGCTTGATTCCGAATCGAATAAAGAATCAGTCGGGAAAATCGAACCTCGCTATCTTAAGATTGAGATGACACGTGAGGCGGCAACAATAATCATGCTGGTGGTTATTGCTTATCTTGCCGGGAACAACTGGATTGAAAGAGGAGTTTTCTTCCTCTGGACATTTGCATTCTGGGATTTGTTCTATTACCTGTCTCTCTATATCCTTATCAAATGGCCACCGACACTTAAAACAATCGATGTCCTGTTCCTGATCCCCAAACCCTGGATCGCTCCGGTCTGGTTTCCGATAGGAGTTTCATCTCTTACAATTCTCATTATAGCTTTACTCTGCCTGTTTAAAGTGATTTAAGGCCATTTATCAGGAAAAAAAATAAACCACACTGTGGTGGTTTAAATTCAGGGTTTTCTGACAGACTCATTATATTTATTGAAAGCATATTGTATTACAATAATAAATACATGTAACACAATAAATAATTGCCCTGTAACAATAAGAAATTACTGTTTGTATGCATCATTCAAATTACAGGTAAATTTGAAAATGGCTATATTTCTTAACCCCCTACAGGAGATTGGTGGCTGACATATCCTGGGAACCCGGGGCAACCCAGCTTTAAAAAATCAAAGACATAATGGAAATTATTTAATTAGCAATTACTTTTAGCAATCTTTAAAATTACATCTCAAGGTAGAATCCATTTATGAACTTTTCTTCGAAGTTTAAAACGATCTTCCGTTCTCTCCAATACAGGAATTACAGGCTGTTCTTCAGCGGCCAGAGCATATCACTTATCGGCACCTGGATGCAGCGTATTGCAATGCCCTGGCTGGTTTATCATTTGACAGGGTCTGCATTCCTGCTGGGGCTGGTAAGTTTTGCAGGTCAGATACCTGCGTTTCTGCTTGCCCCTGTTGCAGGAGTGGTATCGGACAAGTACAGCAAATACAGGGTTTTGCTTATCACACAGATCCTTTCTTTGATCCAGGCCCTTGTTTTAGCTCTCCTTGTCCTCACGGGTGTGATTCAGATATGGCAGATTGTTTTACTGAGCATTGCACTCGGATGCATAAATGCCTTTGACGTTCCATCGAGGCATTCGTTTGTTATTGAGATGGTTGAAAAGAAGGAACATCTTGGTAATGCAATTGCACTAAATTCCATGATGTTTAACGGGGCCCGGCTGATAGGTCCGTCTGTTGCCGGACTGATACTTGCCACAGCAGGTGAGGGAATCTGTTTTCTGATCAATGCTGTTAGCTATATATTTGTTGTAGGATCACTGCTGATGATGAATATTCAGAAAAAGGAGAATACACGCAGGCCGGGTAAATTACTGCATGAAATGAAGGAGGGCCTGAGTTATACTTTTGGATTTCCCCCAATTAAGCATTTACTGATCCTGCTGGCTCTTGTAAGTCTTATGGGAACATCATACCAGGTACTGATGCCGGTGTTTGCAAAGGAGGTTCTTCATGGCAGCTCCAGCACGTTCGGATTTCTGATGGGGGCAGCCGGTCTTGGTGCATTGATTGGTGCGGTATTTCTGGCTTCCCGTGAGTCGCTGATTAAACTCGGAAGGATCATTCCGGTTGCTTCCGCATTTTTTGGGGCAGGACTTATTATTCTGTCGTTTTCAAGAAGTATTTCTGTTTCGCTGATGCTGATGATAATTATCGGAGCAGGAATGATGCTTCATACGGCATCGAGCAACACAATTCTCCAAACCATAACCGACGATGATAAAAGGGGAAGGGTAATGAGCTTTTATGCACTGGCGATAATGGGAACAGCACCATTCGGAAGCCTTATAGCCGGAAGCCTGGCTAAAATAATCGGAACTCCTTACACAATCCTCATTGGAGGTATAAGCTGTGTTGCCGGTGCTTTTGTTTTCTATAGGAAACTTCCTGAACTGAAAAGAATAGTCCATCCAGTTTATGTGAAGATGGGGCTTATTCCTGAAGTTGTCACTGGTATTCACACAGCTTCGAAACTACCCATTAACCTGACTGAAACGAAAGTGCAACATTATCAGTTTTTTTGCGTTTAAAACATAGGATGAGACTAGTTGTTAAGTCAGTGCCTTAATTATTAATTTAAATTTTTTGCTATGAGATATATAAAAGTATTTCTCAGTGTAATTCTGTTTGCCTTTATGGCAGGTTGCAGTAAAGATGGTAATATTGACCCCGTTATGGGTGATGGTTTAATCATCGATCATACAAACATCAAGCTTGCTTCCATACCTTCGGAATGGATCAGTAAAGCAAAGGAAAACCTTCACATAGCTTACAGTCATACTTCACATGGAAGCCAGCTTACTGAAGGGATGTCGGGCCTTATTTCTTTCAAAGGGGAAACATACGCATGGAATAACGGGGGTGCAAACAACGCTCTCGATCTTCATGACTATGCAATAAGCGGCGATCTTGGAAATCCGAACAGAACCGCGTGGGAATCAGGAACAAGAGACTATCTGCGGGCAAATCCCGACGTGAATGTTATTATCTGGTCATGGTGCGGTCAGGTTTCAGATGCGTCCGAAGCTGACATTACGACGTATCTGACCCTCATGGATTTGCTGGAATATGATTTTCCGGAAGTTAAATTCGTATATATGACCGGTCATCTCGACGGATCAGGCTTAACAGGCAATCTTCACCTGAGAAATGAGCAGATCAGGGACTTCTGCAGGAAGAATAAAAAGATCCTTTATGATTTCGCCGATATTGAATGTTATAATCCTGACGGGACATACTTCGGGGATAAAAAACCCAATGATGCCTGCGAATATGATACAAACGGAGACGGTTCCCGTGACGGGAACTGGGCAACAGAATGGCAAAGCACACATATCCAGGGAGTCGACTGGTTCAATTGTTCAGCGGCCCATTCCCAGCCTGTAAATGCCAACCAGAAAGCATATGCCGCATGGTGGCTATGGGCGCGGCTCGCCGGATGGAACGGTAAATAATATAGTAGGGGCGTTGCAGGCAACGCCCCTGCTATTCATTCAGTTATCTCATACACCACGCTCGTGAGCGGGACATTTGACCCTGCGTTCAATCCTATCTTCATCAGATAATCGCCCGTATAGCTCCTTCCGCTTTCTGACATTACGGGTCCTCTTCTTCCTTCATTGGAAACATTTATCTCCTGTACTTTATATGTCTTGTCACGATCGAGACCCTGAAGCCTGACCTTGTTCAGAGTTTCACCGTATCTGGAATTCAGTGTGTAGGCAAAAAAGACAGCTCTGTTTTTTGCGCCGTTGACATACAGCAGCACAGCCCTGTTTTCTTCGTATGGAGAAATCAGCCTGTACAGATCTCCTGTATAAATGATATCTTTGATCCTGTTATAGTTTACTATGGCATTCTGGCTGAACTTCAATTCATTTTCAGTCATTTTATCCACTTCGATATCAAATCCCAGCTTCCCCATCATGGCAACATCTGTTCTGAATTTCAACGACTGTTTGCCCCATGAGGTAACATGATTACAGACTGAAATTGCCGGGAAGAAGTATGAGTAACCCCACTGGATATAGATCCTTTCAAGGCCATCGGTATTGTCGCTTGCCCAGAACTCGGTGAAATACTTCAAAGCTCCATAGTCAACTCTTCCGCCTCCGCCGGAACAAAGCATTACCGGCAGATGAGGATATTTCTGACGAAGACGCTCAAGGACACCATAAAGGCTGTTCACATAATCGATATACAGATGCGATTGCTTGTCTTTCAGCCATACCGAATAAGCATTGGTCATCATCCTGTTGCAATCCCATTTGATAAAAGCGATCCCGGGATTTACCGTAAGCATTCCGTCCACAACATTGTAAACAAACTCCTGCACCTTAGGATTTGTAAGGTCGAGAACGAGCTGGTTTCTGAAGTAATTCTCCGGCCGGTTCGGGAGCTTAAGTATCCAGTCGGGATGGGTTTCATAAAGTTCACTTTTCGGATTGACCATTTCAGGTTCGATCCATATACCGAATTTAACCCCTCTGGCATCAGCTTCCTTCACGAGATAACCTAATCCGTTCGGAAGCTTGGCTTTGTTTTCCTGCCAGTCGCCTAACCCTGCACGGTCATTATTCCTGGGGTATTTATTGGCGAACCAGCCATCGTCGAGCAGGAAAACATCAAGCCCCATTTTTTTGGTATCATCGAGAATGCCGGTAAGCTTCTTTTCATCAAAATTGAAGCCAGTGGCTTCCCAGTTATTCAGGAGTGTAAGACGCGAACCGGTTCCGTCCAGCACTCCGTATTCTGTTGCCCAATGGTGAAGGTTGCGGCTTGCCTGGCCTTTACCTGCGGCAGAATAAGTAAAGATCATCGGGGGAGTCCTGAATACTTTTCCGGGTTCAAGAGAATACTCCGAAGCAAAGGGATTTATCCCGGAAATAACCCTTAACGAGCCTTTCTCATCCACTTCAAAAAGGAACCTGAAATTCCCCGACCATCCCAGGGTACCGGCAATGACCTGACCGTTACTTTCATCGGACCTTTCATTCAGCGACAGCATGAATACAGGAGTCTGATACATGTGAGCACGTGTTCCGAGTTTTGTATCAAGGATCTTTATTCCGGCTGTAAGCTCGCTTTCCTGCATTTTCATCTCTTCGGCCCAATCGCCATGAAACTGGGTCAGCCAGTATTTTTCTGCATCGAAATGGAGCATTGAAGAAGCATAATTGAAAATTGTGACCGGTTTTTTCTCAGCGTGCTTTATTTCGACCCACTGTTCAATAACATCTTCATTTTTATATACTTTAAAGTTGAGTGTCACTTCGAACGGGTATTCCGGATCTTTAAGAAAAATTTTGGTCAGGGAAACATTATCTTCATCAATTCCGGTTTCAAACGACTGATTTACATATTTCAATTCGAGCGAAGGATTGCCATCATTATGAGTGGCCCTAATTGCTGGTTCAAAAAGATTGTCGGTGCCGAATGTTGCATATGCCGGGTGTCCGGCATCTCTTGTACGGTTTAGATTATCGGTATTCATCAGCTTCGGTCCGAAATAAGACTGATATAATCTTCCATCCCTGTTACCTACCCTGAAAACCAGGCTTGTATTTTTGGTGCCAAGGGAAATGATGAGATCAGGGCTCTGCTGAACCTGCTGTCCGCCAGCTGGCGGAGGCCCCAAGGGATCCTGGGAGTTTAGAGTTAATCCTGTTGCGCAAAAAATGATAACAGAGAATAATTTTTTCATGGTGGCTGTTTTTAAACTATAGTTTCGGTCAATTATAGAAGTTGCTGGTTGCTGGTTGCTGGTTCTTCTTTTACCCCATACCCTTGTTTTCTGACAACCTAAATTAGCCAATTATTTCCATATCGATGATAAAATAAAAATCTGTCAGGCCCCTGTTAAACATTTTTAACTTACATAAAGGGCTCAGACATTTTATTTGATCAGTTAATCTTTTATTTTTGGGTATTCTATTATTTGCACTTTTCTGAAATGATACTAACCTATACCACCCGTAAGGACCTCATAGTCTTTATTACTTTATTTTTTGTTTTTACTGCTGGTTTCTCATCAAATACATTTGCGGTCATCCTTACTCAGCAGGATACAATTCCGCCACGCGACCAACCCATAAAGCAACCTGTTTATACCACATCACGGCTTGTCACAGAGAAACCGGTAATTGACGGTAAGCTTAATGACGAATGCTGGAAGCAAGGCATCTGGGCAGGTGATTATCACCAGTTTATTCCAATTGAAGGAGCCAGACCTACCTTCCCTACCGAACATAACATTCAATATGATGATAAGTATATCTATATAGCTTTCAGGGCATTTGACCCGGAGCCCGATAAGGTTCACAGATATGCTGATGCAAGGGATAATATTGTAGGTGACATGGTTGGAATAAATTTTGATAGTTACCGCGATTACCGTACAGGTTTTGAATTCACCATAACAGCATGGGGCCAGAAAGTTGATCTGGTACTGTTCAATCCCAATAACTGGGATTTTAACTGGAATGCAGTGTGGAAAGGCAAAGTTGGAATGGAAGACTCAGCCTGGGTAGCAGAGATTGAAGTTCCGTTGAGTCAGCTTCGTTACAGTAATGAAGATGAACAAGTCTGGGGTTTGCATACCTGGAGGTGGATAGATCGGTTCCAGGAGGAAAGCAACTGGGAAATCCAGACCAAGACGGGTCCGGGGATGCTTTATAACTATGGAGAATTAAGAGGCATAAACGGATTAAAAAAATCGCGGCGTCTTGAATTGCTGCCGTATGTTCTTGGTGACCTGAAGACGATGGAAGAAGAGACAGGAAATCCATACACTAAAAACGGGAGAGCCTGGGGAGGGAATCTGGGTCTTGATGCCAAGATAGGATTATCGAGCAACTTTACTGTTGACCTGACTGTTAATCCTGATTTCGGTCAGGTGGAATCAGATCCTTCAGTGATGAATCTTACGGCATTTGAGACTTTTTATGAAGAAAAAAGGCCTTTCTTTCTTGAAGGGCTGACCATCTTTGATTACAAATTCGACCGGCAAAATCTTTTTTACTCAAGGCGGATAGGTCATTCTCCCTCCCGGACTATTGATTCCGATGATGAGCATTTTGTAAACTCGCCCGATATGACCACTATCTGGAGTGCAGCAAAATTCAGCGGGACAACCTCAAAAGGATTGTCAGTCGGAATCATTCAAAGTATTACAGCAAATGAGTACGCTCAGATCACAGATATTGAAGGCAATGAAACAACACAGATAGTTGAACCGCTCTCCAATTATCTGATCGGACGTATTCAAAAAGGATATGATGCAGGAAATACGGTTATCGGAGGAATCTTCACTTCCACAAACCGGTTCATCAATGATAAGGAACTTGAATTTCTAAGTGACGATGCATTTACAGGGGGTCTCGATCTGCTGCATCATTGGAAAGATAAAGAATTTTTTGTAAATGCTAAGATGACAGGCAGTTATATACAGGGAAGCGAGGAGTCGATCACCGCACTGCAGGAATCTGCTGCACGCTATTACCAGCGGCCCGGGGCGGATTACCTCAACTATGACACTACCAGGACCAGCCTTAGTGGTTTAGGGGGTAAAATCCAGGTCGGTAAAGGGTCAAAAGGATTCTGGAGATATTCGGCGGCTCTCTCCTGGCTGACACCCGGGTTCGAAATCAATGATCTGGGGTATATGAGAACAGCTGATCAGATTGAAAATAAGAACGAGGTCTCATATCTTATAACCAAACCTGTTTCAATATTCCGGACTTTTACAATTGGCCTTGAACAAAGAAATTCATGGAATTTCAATGGCACTTATCTGGGATCAGATGCTGAGGTGGCTCTCATCACTGAGTTCACAAACCAGTGGAGTCTCACAACAGAAGTAGCTTATCATTCAAAAGATATAGATACCAAGATTTTACGGGGAGGATATGATATGCTTATGCCGGCAAGCACTGAATTTTCAGGTATCCTGAAAACTGATGCTTCAAAAAAATTCATTGCGATGCTCGGTTATGGTTACCAGGTTGCCGGGAATAATTCAGCAAAATCATACACGGTTGAACCAGGATTTTCAATCAGGCCATTCAGCATGCTGAAGATAGGAGTGACCGCTTCATATCAGGAGAATACTGATGAGCTTCAATATGTTGAAACAAAGGAGCTGTCACCGGAACTGGGTACGCGGTATGTCCTTGGGACAATTGACCAGACTACACTTGGGCTTACATTCAGGGCCGACCTTAACCTGACACCGGAATTTTCAATTCAGTATTACGGAAGTCCCTTTATATCCAAAGGTGCCTATACGGAACTTAAACGTGTTACAAATCCTGAAGCAGAAAATTACGAAGACCGGTTTGCGATTTATGAGAACCCGGTACTTATCGATAATTCGTATCTGTTATATGATTTCGACAGTGGTTCATGGCCGGCTGTTTACTCAGTAGAAAATCCGGATTTCAATTTTCACCAGTTCCGCTCAAACCTTGTTGCCAAATGGGAATACCGGCTCGGATCATTTATCTATTTTGTATGGTCAAGTGAACGCACCGGGAGAAATGGTTCCTCAGATGCCTCAGTCGGCGATTCTTTCAGGTTTCTTAAGGATGTATATCCAAATAATATTTTCCTGATCAAATTAAACTACTGGTTTTCGCTCTAGGCTCCCGGAACTGGTTGAAAAACTTATTCCAATGATCAGGATTATTGACAATAATGGGGCAATAAATGAGTTTATATTTCAATTGAACCTGCTTTGCTTAAAAAGTCAGTAATTAGCTCCATTTCTGTAAAGTAATTACTTTTTATTCTATTAATCGGGGAAGCCGGAGAGATTAAGTGACACAAAAGCAGTACCCTGAACCGGGTTTAAGCAGAGGAAGGCCGATTTTTGGTCATATGAAAATGTAACATTAGTCTTTGAAATAATGCAGGAGGTCAAAATATTGTATTTTTTCTCTTGCAGGCTGATAAAAATCGACAATTTTGACTTGGAGAATAGCTTTTAGTCAGGATTGGGATAAATTTTGAAAGTAGTTCTTAATCTTTGATATTCTGATAATGAAGATATTGATTTGTGAAGATAATCCAATGGCAATGAGGACTCTGTCGGTCGTTCTTGAAAGGGAAGGATTTGAAGCTGATGTGGCTGAAGACGGGAATGAAGGAATGGAATTACTTCAGAATAACGATTACGATCTTCTGGTTGTCGATATACATCTTCCTTACCGGAGCGGACTTGAGCTGATAAAATTTGTAAGGTCCGACCAGGGGAAGGATACTCCTGTTATAATTCTATCCGCTTTCAGCGATAATCAAATGCAACGCCAGGCAGGCGAACTGGGGATCAGCAGCTATATAGTCAAGCCCTTTAATCCCCTTGACCTGGTTACCAGGATAAAATCAATCCTCAACAAGTAAATCATGCGCAGACTTATAATACTTCTATTTGTTGGGCTTTTTATCCCCGGACTGTTAAATGTTTCACAACTCATTTCACAGGAGATCATTGATCCGGAAGCCGAATATATCAGGATCAGGACAATTGCTTTTAACGGTGAGTATGAAACTGCTGCTGCTGATGCCCGTAAACTTGTAAATGCTTTTCCGTCATATGGAGATGCCAGAATTCTCCTCGGCCGGATTCTTGCCTGGCAAAAAGATTATTCGCAGGCTGCAGCCGTTATTGACACACTCCTCAAAACGGAACCGGATAATGCTGATGCTCTTGCTGCCAGACGCGACATATCGCTTTGGTCGAAAGAAAGATCATCCGTCACAACAGATCTGCGCACTGGCTATTCGTTTGATTATTTCACTGAACCATACACTCGTTACTGGCAGATTTTCACAATAGGAGCAGGCCACAAATTTAACTGGGGTCCCGCGGCAGCCTATGTGAATATAGGTAATCTTATTACCGATGAAGAGACAAATCTTGAAGCCACTGAGGTACAGTTTGAACTTGAGGCATATCCGACTATTTCAAAAAAGAACTATGCCTACCTCGATTATGCCTACAGTCCGGGAACATATTTCCCCACCCACAGGGCAGCAGTTGAAATCTGGCAGGTTTTGCCTGCGGGATTTGCTGTATCTGCAGGACTAAATTATTACTATTTTGACAGGAATATTTTTATTACCCTTGCTTCTGTAGAAAAATACCTGGGGAAATTCTGGCTATCGGGAAAAGTTTATGTTTATTTTAAAGATGACGGGCCTACTGCTTCTTTCTATCTGAATGCAAGAAGATATTTCAATGATTTTAATTACCTTCAACTGACACTGGGTACCGGTACAGCTCCGGATGAACCGTTTGATATACAATCAGATATCATGCGGCTAAGTGCGCAAAGTGTAAGACTTACATATAATTTCAATGTTAACGGGAAGTTTACAGTCCGTCTGGGAGCTGGCTACTCAAGGGAAGAATATGAGGAATCGGTAATGAGAAACAGATTTGAAGGTAGTATTAACTTGATTTATGCACTTAAAGTGAAGTGATGAAATACAGGTTTCTGATAATATTATCACTTCTTTTGTTCACTACTCTGCAGGCAGGTCCGGTTGTTAATACATCACGTGTATCAAACAACCCGTCACCAATATATATTACTGACGGGATCAGCCTTATCACATCTGAATTGAACAGCTCGAGACTGGATAATCTTATCAGCCTTTCAAAAGACATTTATCCTATTCAGATCGGGGCATTCAGGATAAAGACAAATGCAGAAAAAATGTATTCACAGATTTCCATGGTCCTGGGTAAGGATGTCATCCTGATTGAGGAAGAAGGATTCTATAAGATTCGTGTTACAAGGTTAAACAAATCAAAGATAACAGGTTACCTGGAGCATAGAAATACAAGCGATAGCAGGGCAGAGTCCAATACTCAGCTTCCTGCTGCAGATACAACAGTCAATCTCACAACCCCGGGCGATACAATTTACACAGCAGAAACAATTCCCGATACGGTTTTCGCCCCTGCTGTGGTTGCAGTTGAATCAGCTCCGCTCGTCGAACCTATGGAAGAACAGCATCCGAAAATATTCCTCTTCAGGAATGACAGCCCATGGCTTAAAAGGATCAATTATTTCGGTAAATCATTTGCTCTTGTCAATGCACTGATCACAACAATAGTGATATCGGTTGTAACAATGATCATCCTGCTTTTTGTCATTCTCCTTAACAGGACCAGGATGGAAAAGGAAGAAGATCTGAAACAGTACCTTGCTGAAACCTACCAGGGTATGATCATTGATTATCTCTTTACAGGAAGCAGCCCCGACAGGTTCCGTCAGATAGCTTCTGATACATACAGAAGACAGGCACTTATTGATCAGATGATCGATGTCAGCGTTAATCTCAAGGGAGACGCCGAGGAAAAGCTTTGCGGACTCTATCTTTACCTTGGCCTGGACAAGGATTCGATAGACCGGGCAAATAATTTCCGCTGGCACAAAAAAATAAAGGGATTCCGTGAGCTTGCCTTTATGAATATCAAGGAAGCAAATCAGGTTATCTATAAGGCACTGAACTCAAAAAATGAAATTCTCAGGATGGAAGCCCAGATTGCTCTCGTAAGGCTGACGGATGAAGATCCTTTCAGCTTTTTGTTCCAGCTGAGAAGACCATTTTCCCTTTGGGAGCAGATCACGCTTCATGAGCTGATAATTCAGCACGATCTTCCGGTACCGGAATTTAAGAAATGGCTTAAAGCCTCCAATCCAACAGTGGTTATGTTCGCACTGAGGATGATCAGGGAGTTTAAACAGAAAGATGCTGAAGAGGATATAAGGGAGACTCTTGAACACCCTTCACCGGAAGTCAGAAAGCTTGCTGTTCAGGTTGCAGGGGACCTTGAAATGAGGTCAACCCTTGAAGTAATGAAAAGAATTTACAAAGTACAGGAATATAACACCTGCCTTGAAATTGTCAGGGCAATGGCCAAGATGCCTGATCCTTCATTAATGGGATTTCTGAAACTGGTCCTCGACAAGGAGGACGATGTTCAGTTGCAGATTGAAGCTACAAAGGCTATTGAAAACAATGGAGAGGAAGGCGTAAAAACCCTTGTAAAACTTATGAAATCAGAATATAAAAACTACAATATTATTGTTCGTCACGTACTTGACCGCAGGATATTCTAAAAACTATGGGATTTATTTTTGCACATATTATTTTCTATCTTACCCTGTTCCTGTTCGGAACATACCTTATGCTTGGTGTTTTTTCGGCCATAGCCTTACGCAAATACCTCCGGAAGAATAGTTATATAAACTACAATTCTCTGGTACTTTCCCCGCTAAGTCCGAAAATTTCAATCATTGCACCTGCATATAACGAAAGCAAAACGATAATTGACAACATTCGCACATTGCTGTCTCTATACTATAATAACTTCGAGGTTGTTATTGTAAACGACGGATCGACCGACAATACTTTTGATCTGATGAAGGATGCATATGACCTGATAAGGGTCAATTATTATTTCGACTACCGTATCCCGTGCGAAAGAATCAGGGGCGTTTACAGATCAAAAAATCCTTCATACAACAGACTGACCATTATCGATAAAAACAACGGAGGAAAAGCCGACTCGCTGAATGCCGGGATAAATATCTGTCACAGCGATCTCTTTGTATCTATCGATGCTGATTCAATAATCGAGGCTGACTCGATTCTAAAGCTGGTTAAGCCCTTTCTGGAAGAAAAGGATAAGAAGGTCATTGGCACAGGCGGCGTTATAAGAATTGTAAACTCATGCGAGATTGAACGCGGCCACATCAGGGAAATCAAAATCCCGTCGCAAATATTGCCTCGTCTGCAGGTTCTTGAGTACACTAGGGCCTTTCTGCTTGGGCGTATGGCCTGGAGTCATCTTGACGGATTAATGCTTATCTCAGGTGCAATGGGTATCTTCGACCGCGAAATCGTCATCAAGGCTGGTGGTTACAGCGTTAAGACAGTAGGGGAGGATATGGAGCTGGTACTCAGGATGAGGCGTTATATGGCTGAAAATGATAAAAAATATGAGGTGACATATATTCCTGATCCATTGTGCTGGACAGAAGTGCCATCTGATCTTAAATCATTGCGGAAACAAAGAACCCGCTGGACCAGGGGACTTGTTGAATCACTCCGGACTCACCGCAAGATGTTCTTTAACAGCAGCTACGGACGCCTTGGCCTTCTGGGCTATCCATACTGGTTTTTCTTTGAGTGGATGGCTCCCCTGATTGCCTTTTCAGGTTTCATATATACAATCTACCTCATTGCAAGGGATGCACTGAACTGGCCGTTTTATCTTCTGCTTTTCATTTTTGTATATTCATTTGCAGTTAGTCTTTCGACCTGGGCAGTTTTATTTGAAGAAATAACCTTTCACAAGTACAACAGGAAAAGGGATGTTTTTAAACTTATTGGTGTGGCGCTGATCGAACCTTTCTTTTATCCGGTTCATACCTATTTTGCAATCATTGGCAATCTCGAAGCCCTGAGAGGTAAGAAAGGGTGGGGAAGCGCTGAGCGGTCGGGCTTTGATAAGAAAAAGAAGCCAAAGAAAAAACCCGTTGAAAACGATTTGGATTTCAATCAGTAAAATTCGGAATAGCGTTTAAGCCGGATCTGATAACCTCAAAAGATTTCTTCACCCTGTCTTCTGTTGAAGGAGCCACCATCCACAGCGGCCATGAATACCTGCTGACTGATGAGGTTACAGCCCTGTCAAAATAGACTGATACTGCAATCCCGTCTGATGCAGTTGACGATATCACATAGGAATAACCTCCGTCGTATGAAACTGCTCCATCGATAACTTTCATCTGGGTGGGATCGCGGAAATATAGCAGTGTCCAGGGTATCCGCACCTTAATTTTACTTCCGCTCCAGGCTGCTGCAGCCCGGTTCCCAAACCCGAAATCTGAAGCATTTTCCAATGGCACCTTGCCTATATCCTGGGTTGTCATGGCAAAACCGTCATTAATCCATTGCATTACCACCCATGGAGCACCATCGGTGACCGTACTGTAAAACTTCTGAACTGAATGATCGGCCAGATCAAACCTCGGGGTCAGTCCGTTCATATCATATGCCTCTGTGACATGATATAATGCTGTATCCTCCGATAATACCATTGTAAGAAGGAACTCCGACCTGTTGCTGAGGTTTTTCCCGTTGGGAAGCATTGACTCACCGAAACTTGCCAGGTAAGTATCAAATGCAATCATTACCGTATCTCCCGGAGTTAAGTTCCTGTTGGTTTCCACTTCTAAAAAGAAATAACTGTTGTCGTTTGTGGCACTTAACTTTTTTACCGGTCCTGCAGGTTTGTCAGTAACATAAGAGGCATATGGAAGCAGACTGGTCTGGTCAAATGTCAAGAGTCCGAAGTTTTGTTCGGGTGATGCAAGATTATGCCATAATTGCCGGGTCGGGATAGTTGTTCCGCCCGAAATCATTCCATAAGCTTCAAGATAGGCAACTATCCAGGTGGGCTTGAACCATTCGTCCATCCATGCGAACATGAACCCTCCGGCACACCCGGCATCAATAATATTATGCATCATCCTCATATTCTTCTCCCCCTGCTGCTTTTCCGAGTAACCTCCATGATGCATATCACTAAATGACTGGTGAGCACTACCCCAGCTTGAAGGGACACCAAATTCAGCGATTACAAGCGGCATTGCTGAATAATGGTCTTTTAGTTCGTTTAGATAACCCAGATAACTGTTGGGTCCGTAAATGTCACTTTGAGTTTGATACGATGGTTGTTCGCTTATGAAATTCGGATAATAAGGGTAAGCATGATATGACGCAAAAATGCCAGGCTCCTGCATTTTAAGGATTATCCTGGTAATATCATAATCAGCTTTATCTTCGTCGGTGTGGATTTCAGTGGGGTGGCTCAGCGGATCGAGAGTCGGCCAGCTCGACATGCTGGCAGGACGCTTTACGGAATAGTTAAGAGCTTCATGACTGATTGTCGCATCGAGCATTTGAGTGACAAATACCTCGGTTGCTTTTGCCCCGGTAATGCTGAGGTAGTTGCCTGAAAATGAGGTTAAAGATGTATGGCGTGTGTCGGTAGTATCCACTTCCTGCGGACTTATCTCCCTTCCGATAATGTACCCCGCCGTCCACCGCGAAACATCCGAAATATACCTGCCATACGATTTACCATATCTGTAGGCGATATCGCCATTCCCGTTAATGCAATCAATAACCTCCTTTATTTCTTTGGTAAATGATGTGGTCCGGTTAAGCAGATCATATTCATCAGGATCAGAGTAATTCTCCACTTCCTCAAGCCAGATACCCTGGAAAAGGAGAAGAGGATTATCAGAATGCCGCTGATTATAATTTGCCAGTTTTTCATAAAAGACTGGAGGATGAAGAGTATAAATCCTGATGCTGTTGAAGCCTGCTTCAACCATCTCTTCAATCCATTTTTCATACTGGTAAGCTGTTATGGCATAGGAAATCTCACCGGGGAAGTAACCCGGAGGAGAGGATCCCAGGTTTATTCCTTTCAGCATCAGCGACCGGTAATCCGTTCCTGTATGCATTTCAAGATAACTGCCTGAAGTCTTGAACGGTACCTCCTGCTTCAGGGCAAGTTCAAAATCGATTATAGTATCCTTGGATATCGTTATGTCGGTCAGCCTGACCGGATAATAATTGTCGCACTCTACAGCCGTGATCACCGGAAACCTTATTTGTCCGGTGAAAGGCACTATTACCGGGGGCATCATATCTGGTTCAATTGCAGTTCCTGCTGAATATATTGAATATCCGGGTGCCTTTACAAGTTTCCCCGAAATCGTTTTCCCCTTGAACGTAACAGCATAAAAATAGAATCCGCTGCGCATTGGCGCACCGTTCTGATTGCATCCATCCCAAACGATATGATAGCTTCCTGCATCAATGGAGTCGAAAAAAGCCTCCATTACTTTCTGGCCCGAAAAACTGTAAATTGACAAACGAATATCTCCCTGGCTGTTGATTATAAATGGGATATTTACTGAAAATGAGAAGGGATTGGGATAAGGAGTTCCCACTTCAATCAGATTCGAAATGTTGTCATAAATGTTTGATAATCTAAGAGAGTATGTGCCGTCAGAACCGGTTTTCGCTGCATATTCTGTGGTTCCTGCTATCATAGAGACCCTTGCATTGGAGACCATCGATCCGTTCTGGTCAGTGACTCTTCCAGTCACATAATAGTCGCGGGCTGAGGACTCAATTACAGGTAGCAATAGAGAAAACAGGAATAAAAGGGCAACCTTTGCACAGTCCTTAAAAGGTGTGATCATAATTTTAATTGAAGAGAATATCAACAGAAGGAATGGTGTTATAAACCGGCCAAATTTACTAAAAAGAACCATTTATTTGTACATTTATAAATTACTATTCAGAAAGAACCTGTATGGATATTAACGTTATAACATACCGTAATATTGAAGAGAGTGACAATAAAGAATTAGCGGACCTTATCAGGACCGTCTTCCGTGAATTTAAAATAGACCGCCCGGGTACTGTCTATTTTGATCCCACTACTGACAATTTATATAAATTATTCAGAACGCAGGGTTCGGTTTACTGGATTGCCGAAGAAAAAGGAAATATGGCAGGCGGATGCGGTATTTATCCTACTCCCGGTTTGCCTGAGGGTTGTGCGGAACTGGTTAAGTTTTACCTGCTTCCGCAATGGCGAAGCAAAGGAATCGGAAGAGCATTAATGGAGAAATGTTTTGAATCAGCCAGACAAATGGGATATACCCGGCTCTATCTCGAATCGCTCCCGGAACTCGAAAAGGCAGTCTCAATGTATATAAAAGCCGGATTCAGGCATATACCTCATGCCCTGGGCAATTCAGGCCATTTCGGCTGCAATATCTGGATGGTAAAGGATTTATGAAGGCCGGTTATGTATTCCCCCAACCCCAATTGTGTTTAAATCAGGCATTCGGTTTAAGATTTTGTGCCAAATTTTTAATAATCTTTGCATTATAGAAATAAAACAGGTCTTTCATTTGTCTATTAAGTATATTGAATTTAAAACAGTCGTGTAAAAATGAAAAGGACACTTATAATAACTGGTATTGTTGCAGGATTGATAGTTATTGCAATGTTAGTCTTTAACAAACTAGTTTCCACGAAAGATACTGCCACTGTTTTTACGGAGGTAATGAAAGGTCAGTTCGAAATTACTGTGAGTAATTCGGGAGACCTTGAAGCTGAGAAATCAGTTGATATTATGGGACCTGTAATAAATCAGAGCAGTCAGAGCCAGGGTCGTGGTGGTGACGGTCATGGTGGAATGCGCCTTCAGAGCTTTAAGATTTCAGACATTGTTCCCGAAGGCACCGTCGTAAAGGAGGGTGAATATATCGCGCAGCTTGACAGAACAGACTATGACAATACTCTTAAAACTGCAATCGAAAATCTGAATACTCTGCAGTCAAACCTCGAGATGGCAATTCTGGATACAGCTGTATCGTTAACTAATCTGAGGGATGCAATTAAGAATCAGGCAATAGCAGTAGAGGAGGCAGAGATCACTCTGGCTCAGTCGAAATTTGAACCTCCCGCCACAATCCGGCAGGCCGAGTTAAATGTGAACAAACAACAAAGAGCCCTGGAACAGAGAAAAAAGGCGTATTCACTCAGAAAAGCAAAAGCACTTGCCGACATAAAACAAAAAAAGCGTCTCCTTGCTGAAGGAACCGATCTGGTTAATAATCTGCAGCAATTTCTCGCCCAGTTCACAATAAAAGCACCATCACCGGGAATGGTGATTTATAAAAAAGAGTTTAACGGAGCTAAAAGAAAAACCGGGTCAACGGTGAACCCATTTGACCGCATTATTGCAACACTTCCTGACCTTTCCACTATGATATCCAAAATGTACGTCAGCGAAATTGAAGTAAATAAAGTTAAAATCGGCCAGAAAGTATTGATAACAATTGATGCATTGCCGGGGAAATCATGGACAGGTACTGTATACAATGTGGCTAATATTGGCGAACAGCTTGGGAATTCAGATGCTAAAATGTTTGAAGTGCTGATAAGGATCGATGGGATTAATGCAGAACTGAGACCTGCAATGACAGCCTATAATAAAATAATTATTGACTCATTTGATGAAGTTGTTTATATTCCCACAGAATGTGTGTATACCGGAATTGATAGCATACCTTTTGTATATAAGAAAAACAAAACGAGGCAGATTGTTGTGCTTGGAGAAATGAACGAGAAACATATTATTGTTAAAAAGGGACTCGAACCAGGAACATCGCTTTATGTTATACCACCTGATGAACCTGAAAAATTCAGGATTGTCGGTGAAGATCTTGTGGCAGGTCTGAATTAATGACAGCCCCGTAATTACGTGAAATCATGAAAATAAAAATAGTTTTTCTGTTACTTATTTCAGTTGTATGCATTTATGGTATTTCCGCACAAAAGAGTAATAAGAAAATAACCATTACAGGGACCGTGGTGGATGCTTCAGGCAATCCTGTCGGTAATGCAATAGTTATGATCGATGGAAAAAATACCAGCTCAATTACTGATTCCAAAGGATTCTATCAGGTTAAAGTAAAAAGCGATGCCGAAAGGATAGGGATCCTTACATTTGGAAGTGGCTTAATTGAGGAGTCAATCAGCGGGAGGACAGAAATTAATCTGAAATTTGGGGTATCGGCAACACAGCAGAAAACAGGACCTGAAATAGAACCAGGCGATGAGGCGGTTAATACGGGCTATGGTTATGTCAAACAGAAAAATGTCACTACCGAAGCAAGTAAAATTGACGGTACGAATAAGAAATACGCCTCATACAGTTCGGTATATGAAATGATACAGAGGGAAGTTTCAGGAGTAAGAATTTCAGGAACCAGTATCATTATTAATGAGTCAAAGGATTTCTTCGGGAATATTCCTGCTTTGCTGGTTGTTGACGGGACCTATGTTACTGATTTCAGTAATATTTCACCATCCTCAGTCGAATCAATTGAGGTTCTCAAAGGTACTGCAGCTGCTATTTATGGATCGAGAGGCTATGGTGGGGCTGTAGTTATCAAGACCAGGTTAAAGAATTAGCCCGGTTATTAAATCTTAGTTGATAAATTTCTAATTGTCTTCCTTTTATTCCGCAAATCTCTGATATTCATGAACATTGAAATTAAGAGAGCTGCGAGGAAAGAATACAGGGTGATTTTATCTACAAGCAATTCACTTACATCCAGTCCGGTTAATCTGTCTGTCAGGTATTTAATATACGAGTTCGGGAGATTACGTTCTCCCAGATTAAAAAGGATATTAAAATGCCACTCTGTAAAAGGACAATAACCTAAAGTACCGACTATCATTCCGAGGAGCAGCCATGATGCACCTGTCAGGGTAAGGGTAATAAGGTTCCATATCCTTGTTTTACGATATATCCAGCCAAAGAGGTTGAAGAGTACCAGCGACGAATGAAAAAGAATGAAGAATATATCAAGAATATGGTAAATCATTTTCTGTTAGATTCTTTGTTCCCCTGTAAAAATATTCTCATAAATTCATTTAATTATTAAACACTTTGTCTTTTGCAGCATATAATTCCTTCATGATTTGAGGTACAAGCACAAAAGGATCATAAGGTTTAACTTTACCTACCAATTTGAGGGTCTCCACAGGAATGTAACCACGATAACCGCTCTTTTTGATAATTTTCATTAACCGGATAAAGTCAGTTTTGACTTCACTGGTGTTTCCCAGAACACTTTCCTTCATTTGCCAGTTTACTGTATAGGGAATAACAGCTTCTATATCAGCATACGGATCAGCAACTTTAAAATTGCCGGTATCCAAAATAATCCCGGCCCACTTGGAATTCACTGCTTTCACCACTTTAATACACTGGTCAGCGGTTTGAAGCATATCTCCATGGTTCTGAATGCCTATTATTACGCCATGTTGCTCGCCGAAAGCTGCACACTCTTTGAAACATTCTATCATCCATACTGCAACTTCATCCCACTTGTTTTCATATCCTTTCGGAATTTCTCCGGCAAATAAACGGATAACCGGGGCACCTAATTTTTCGGCAACAAGTATCCATTTTTTAGCCCGTTCAACATCTGCTGCCCTCACTGCGGGATCTGGTGATGCAAAATTGTTTCGGATACCGGTTCCACTGATGTCGATACCCAAACTGAAGGCTTTACGTTTCAGTTCGTAGATGTATTCATCCGATGGCACTTCCGGATAAGTGGGAATATAATATGCGGTAATGTCAAGTGCTTCAATATTCTGTGCTGCACACCAATCCAGCAGATCGAACAAGGTAAAAGCAGGTTTTTCAGGTGTTCCCTTTGCCATCAGCACATCGTTGAATGAAAAGGCATTCAGGGCCAGTTTAATGTGCGACTGATATCTCCCATTTTCAAAAGTTTGTGCCAAAGAGGTTGTGGTGGTGAAGCTTCCGATAACGATTGATGCAAAGACAATAAATATAAGACTAGTTCTTTTGACAAGTTGGTTTTTCATGATTTTTGATTTGGTTGATTTGAATCTATTTGAAAGTTCCGTTAACTCCATTGAAATCGATCAATGAGTAAAGTTACTTGATTGCAGGCATTCGCCATTCGCACATTGTGTAGTAGCTGAAACCCCAATGATCGCGCAGCAAATCCTTGATGAGGTAAGTGTTTTCAGCACATTTATCGCCATTGATCCAGTTATATGCACACATTACTGAGATTGCGCCACCTACCTGAACGGCTCTTTTCCAGTGATAGCCCAAGAATTCCACCAGGCTTCTTTCGTTTGTCCTTTAAAAAGAGCTTACCCACAGTAAAAAGTGGTAAAACAAATTTATCTTTTTAATTCATAATTTTGATTTGTTTGTCCCTGGGATTTTTGGGATATATAAACTAAATATCTTAAGTCGTCGAAATGTTTCAGCGATGTTCCAGCAACTACAAAACAAAAAGCATAGATATATTTGTATATCTATGCTTTAATTGTTTTAATATGTACCCGGAGCCGGGATCGAACCGGCACAGCATTGCTGCCACTGGTGTTTGAGACCAGCGCGTCTACCAATTCCGCCATCCGGGCGTTATAAAATTCGGTAGAAAATTATAGATTTCAATATTTTAAAAGAACTCTGCCTGTTGACTGGTGATGGCGGAATTGGCCACCCCTGCAACCTGGCTCCTCGCTAAAATTGCCCACAGGGCAATTTTTGACGCTCAGCCCTGCCATCCGGGCAATTGTCATGCGGTTATGCGGTTATGCGGTTATGCGGTCTGCGAAAATAGATAAATTTCTTTACTTTTTCCTTTTGTCTTTTTCCTTTAAGTCTTTTATCTTTTTCTTCCAGCTTCAGCAGCTCCACCTTCCTGAATTCCACAGGATGGCTCTCAGCTTGTAAACAAATATAGCCTTTTTCTATCAGCGTGCCTTCAGGTACAGGATAGCCTTCCGGCGCCCCGCCGACCTGAGGCCTGTTATATGTCAGTACGGTGTCTCCCTCAATGATATGATGTATAACGCTGTCGCCAAGCACAACAAATTCAGCTGTTACCCATACATCCCCGTGAAATGTTTTGGAGGTCGAGTTTGTGCAGTGTTGGGTAATAAGCTTGCCTCCCATTTCAATGTGGGTGCCTGGTGTGCAGACGTTTCCCGTGGTGCGTTCTGCAACCCCGTCACCGCCAAGAAACTGTGCTTCGATCGAGACGGGGAAATCCTGATCAAGTGTCATGGATGCTGCCGTCTGCGAATGAAGCATCACTCCGCTGTTCCTGAAGGCCCATGATGGCCCGCCCGGGATCTGATCGCCCGTAAACCTGTATTCTATTCTTAGTTTGTAATGTGAAAAGGGTTCCTTATAAAAAATATGGCCAAACTGATTATTGAAGGTATCAATACCTTCATATCTCACCTTCATGATCCCGTCTTCCACACGGAAAATATTTTTGTAGTTGTCATTCAGCTCATATCCTTTTATCTTTATTTCCCAATCATTCAGATCTTTTCCGTTAAAAAGAGGGATCCATTCTTCCTGTGCAGTTTTAATTCCCGATCTTCCGCACGACATTATCAGCAGAATCAGAATTGTAAACAGTGAAATTTTCATAGCTCATTTTAGTTTTTAATGATTTATCTTTCAGTCTTATTCATTCCCTTTAACCTTATTACGCCTTATGCCATTACGCCGTTATGCCTTCTTACGCCGTTATGCCGTTGTACCTTTACATTCTTTTTTACCACCTGCTTAATTGCTTTCACAATGCTTTCAGTATCAAATCCGCATTCCCTTATCAGCTCTTCCTGGGTTCCCTGCTCAACGAAATAATCAGGAATTCCCAGACGTCTTATTCCGGCTCTGTACCCGTTATCGCACATGAATTCCATAACGGCGCTGCCCAGGCCTCCTTTGAGGACACCGTCCTCGACTGTAATGATATTGCTGAATTTTTTAAAAACAGAATGAAGAGCTTCAGTATCGACAGGAGCCAGGAACCGCATGTCGTAATGGGTAAGAAAGATCCCTTCAGCGGCAAGGAGTGATGCAGCCTCTGTAACGAAGTTTCCGGGATGGCCGATGCTCAGTACGGCAATATCTTTTCCTTCGCTCAGTAACCTTGCTTTCCCGATCTCAATCTCCGTGAATGGTTTCTCCCAGTCTTCAACCATGCTTCTCCCTTTGGGATAACGGATTGAAAAGGCTCCTTTAATTTTATCGAGTTGTGCCGTATATAAAAGATTCCTTAACTCCGGTCCGTTCATTGGTGCCGAGACTATCATGTTTGGAATTGAGCGCATGAATGCCAGATCGAAAAAGCCATGATGAGTTGCCCCGTCTGTACCAACAATTCCACCCCGGTCGATGCAGAATACAACATGAAGGTTTTGAAGAGCCACATCATGGATCACCTGGTCGTATGCCCTCTGTATGAACGAAGAATAAATATTGCAGAAAGGGATCATTCCCTGTGTGGCCAGTCCTGCCGAAAATGTAACGGCATGCTGCTCAGCGATGCCCACATCAAATACTCTGTCAGGGATCTCCTTCATCATTATGCATAATGCAGAGCCGGTAGTCATCGCCGGAGTAATTCCGGCAATTTTTTCATTTTTCCTGGCCAGTTCAAGCATCGTTTTCCCGAAAACATCCTGGTATGTAGGTGGAATAACTGTATTGGAAGCCTCAAAAATAACCCCTGTGTTTTTATCAAATTTGCCCGGTGCATGAAAAACAGTCTGGTTCTCTTCAGCCTGCCTGAATCCTTTCCCTTTAGTAGTAAGGCAATGCAGCAATTTTGGACCGGGTATTCTTTTAAGGTCCTCAAGGATATCTATCAGGTGCAAAATATCATGACCATCAACAGGTCCGAAATACCTGAAGTTCATACCCTCAAAAAGATTACTCCTGCTGAGTAATGTACTCTTGAATCCCGATTCGAGCTGGCGTGCGATGGTTCTTGCATAGGGACTGATTCTTCTGAACCTGCCAAGCGCATTCCATACTTTGTTCCTGAAACGGTTATAGGTCTTGCTTGTGGAAATATCAATCAGATAATCTTTCAGAGCTCCAACATTTGCGTCGATGGCAATATTATTATCATTCAGTATTACAAGTATATCAGATTTGGCAATACCTGCATTATTCAGTCCTTCAAATGCCTCGCCGGCTGTCATTGCACCGTCACCTATAACAGCCACCACATGTCTTTTTTCACCTTTTGTTTTTGCTGCAACTGCCATTCCGAGAGCCGCTGAGATTGAGGTGGATGAGTGACCTGTTCCGAAAGCATCATATTCACTTTCACTCATTTTAGGAAATCCGCTGATTCCCTTATACATTCTGTTGGTCGAAAACTTTTCCCTGCGTCCCGTTAGTATCTTATGCCCGTAAGCCTGGTGACCTACATCCCAGATTAATTTATCATATGGGGTATTGAAAACATAATGGAGAGCAACAGTAAGTTCAACAACACCCAGGCTTGCTCCGAGATGACCGGGATTTTTACTTACCATATCAATAATAAACTGCCTGAGCTCGGCACTGACATTTGGCAGATCGGCAGGTTTGAGCTTTCTCAGATCCTCAGGTGATGATATCTTAAACAGAAGATTCTCCTTCTGGTCCATTATAAAAACAAGTAAAAATAGTTGTGCAAATATAACAATTATTATTCCCTTATGTTTGCTGAGGCTTCCCATGGATTTTGTTATTTTTGTGAGCTAAGACCATATTTAAATCCTGTTCCTGACATGAAAAAACCATTTGCTTTTACTCTTTTTATTTTGATGTTGTTAATTTCTGCCTGGTCGTGTGTTTCCAGCAAGAAATACAGGGAACTTCAAACCTCGAGCAGGCAGAATTTGATTGACCGCGACAGCTATAAGACTGAAAATATGGCACTTGCGATGCAAAACAAAGAGGCCGAAACAAAGATTAAAGCACTCGGGGAGGAAATGAGCAAAATCAGGCAGGACTTGCTCTTGCCGATATTGAGCGTAACAGGGCAAAAGAGGATCTGAGAATAATCTCTGAAAGATATAACGACCTCCAGATTGCCCAGGAAGACCTGATAAAGGGAAATGTCACGGAAACAAAAAAGCTTCTTACTGAACTTCAGACCGCTCAGGCAGATCTGAAGCGGAAAGAAGATATCCTTCGACAGCTGGAACAATCGATGGATATTAAAAAGGTCGCACTTGATGAGCTTACCATTGAGCTCGAAAAGAAGAATGCCCGTATGGCTGAGCTTGAAAAGATCCTTGATACCCAGAAGAAAATCGTGGATGACCTTAAGGGAAAAGTATCTGAAGCTCTTCTTGGTTATGAAAATAATGGCCTTACAGTTACGAATAAGAACGGGAAAGTCTATGTCTCTCTCGATGAAAAGCTACTGTTTAAAACAGCAAGCTGGGATATCGATGCCAATGGAAAGAACGCCTTGAAAAAACTGGCAGGCGTCCTTGAAAAAAATCCCGGAATTCAGGTCACAATAGAAGGGCATACGGATAATGTCCCATACAAACCAGGTACCGGACAGCTTCAGGATAACTGGGACCTCAGTGTAAAGAGGGCTACTACGGTAGTAAGGGTTCTGCTTGAAGGCTCGAAAATCAAGCCCGAAAGGCTTACTGCAGCGGGCCGGAGTGAATATATTCCGGTCGATGGAGCAAATACAGAAGAAGCAAGGCAGAAAAACAGAAGGACCGAGATAATCCTCACCCCTGATCTTACCGAACTATACGACCTTATAAATAAGTACTGAGAGTTTACGATTGCGGATTTCGGATTGCGGATTACTCTTTAAATTCCTGAAGCCTGACTTTCATGTTCTTAAGAGCCTGCAGCAGGTTGTCTTCAGGTTTAAGGAACTCCTGGTTTTCCCAGAAAACAGGATCATAACTTGTAATAGTCCTTGAGAATACCGAGTGAGAAGGTGCAAGTTCCTCCCGGTCGAACCTTTCAACATCAGTAAGTTTCATACTGGTTACAGCCATTTCGAAGAATACATTGAACTGCGTGTTGAATAGTTTTTTCTTCTGCCGCGATGCGAATTCAAGGTCGCCCCTGACATGGCTGAGGAAATATCTGTCATTCATTTCACGGTATGTTACTGAATATCTTACTGAAACAGGCCAGGTTGTAAAATCCCTGGAGGGGCTCAGAATAAATTTTTCCCTCATTTTTTTCAGGTAGTCGGCATTTATTACAAAATCAGCTTTAAGAAGAGCAAAATCAGTTGTATTAATGAATATGGACCCTCTGAACATTGGAGACTCTGCTCCTTCTCTCGGCCCAAACTCGATTTCAAATGCTGATTCCTCATCAAAGGAAACAATATCAGTAAGCCTGTAGGTGTAATCATTGAAATTCTCACGCGAAAGAAAATCAAAGACATTCTTAATACCGTCAAGCTGAAGGCATGTACTTAGTCCGGCCTTAAGCCTGACTGTCAATGTATCGGTGATATTGATATTTTCAATTTTTCTGCTTTTAAATACTTTTATCTGATCGTTGAGAATCGATCCCGAGTAAGCGCTTTTATAAATCTGGAGTATTGCTTCGGAGTAAGTCTGAAGCTGACTCTTCCGGAGAACTCCCTCCCGGTAAAAAGCGGTCATCGCGACCGGAGTGTTTCCGTAATTCTGTGGTATACCGGAAACCGTTTTTTTGATGATTTCCTGCGGGATCTGATTTTTGATTATGATCTCCGGGATTGAGATGAACTCCCTTCTCATTGATACTCTGAAATTATTTCCCAGCGATTGTTGCACCGGTATCTCCCTTGCAAAGTAACCAAGGTATGAGACAACAACTGTATCACCGTAATCTTCCGGAGAAATCTTAAAGCCGAATTCCCCGTTGCTGTTCGAAACAGTACCTTTGCCTTCATGTTTAAGAGCGATTGTCGCATAGGGCAAAGGTTCAGACGACTCGCCGTCGAGGATAATCCCGGATATGAATTTAAGATCAGGCAGCAAAGACGGGTCATTTGAAGACTGAGGGGCAGGTATCTCCCTTGAGATAATAATGAAAACATCAATTACGGAATAAATGAGGGAGTCGCCTTTCAGGATACTGTCAAGTATTACTTCGAGCCTTGTGTTCCTGAAATCCATCGCTGTCTTTTTTTCAGTATCGATCAGGCGGCTGTCGTATGTGAAATGGTAACCTGTCTGCCTGGTAATAAGATTAAGGGCATTGCCTGTCTTTATTGTTCCTGCCCGGAATGTAAACGCAGAATCAAGGATGCTCTCCTGGCATTTTGTCTCCCTCGAAGGGATAAGGAATATCAACAATGCAATGGCTGAAATATATTTGAATATAGTGCCATTGTCAGACAACATTGCTAAACCTGTTGGTTATTTATCCGTAATATGGTAAATATTACCCTCCTTTGAATAACTGAGGTTAAAGCTAAGACAAATTAAACGAATAATTGTTTCCTGCGACTGATTATCTACCGGACCGTTGGTTGTCCAGGTATTTTCAAGGATTACCGGATCATCGGCAACGATATCCATATTATAAACTTTCTTAAGATCCCGGAAAACCACGTCAAGCGTTTGCCCGGCATAGACCAGCATCCCTGTTTTCCATGCCATGTAATTAGGATCATTATTGAATGATTTCTCCGACAGTTTTGAATCCATTTTTCCTATAAATCCGGGATCAAGTATCATATTGTTAGTGCCTTCAATGTCCGAAACCATTACTTTCCCGGTTTTTACAAACACCTCAACAGCTGAATCTGAATTACTTGTAATTACATTGAAAGATGTCCCGATAACTTTTATTTTTGCTTTTCCTGCATCGATCACGAATGGATTTTTTTCATCGGGGGTGATTTCGAAAAAAGCCTCGCCATTGAGAGTTACATTTCTTCCGTGTTTCCCGAAATTCTCACGGTAGCTTAGTTTTGTTTTCCTGTTGAGGGAGACGGTGCTTCCGTCGGGAAGGGTAACCTGGAGGTTTTTCTGATTATCAGCAGTTGCCACTATTGTATTTGGGCTAAGAATTCCTTTGTTATTCATTAATATCAGCACCGATCCGAGACCGAGTAAAAGAATAAGGACTGCAGCAATCCTGAGATATGTATTTCTGAAAAAACTTCTCCTGATCACCGGGGCTTCTGACATTAGTCCGTTTTCACTGAGCCTTGAATAAAGTTTATTCCAGGCTTTTTCTACATCAATTTCTTTATCAATATTCATTTCTCTCAGCTCTTTCCAGTATTTAATTGTATTATGGTGCTCCCCGGCCATAAACCGGCTGAGCAGATCCTTATTATCGTTCTGTTCATCTGACAGAAGGGATGAAAGGTCTTCCCACTCCTTATCAGTATAATTATCTGTGTTATTCATCTCTTTCATTGTTCTGCCAGTATTTTTCTGAATTCCTTAAGTGCCCTTCCCATATTTGCCTCGACTGTTTTAACAGAGATTGAAAGTTTCTCAGCTATCTCCGAGTATTTTAAACCTTCAAACCTGTTCATGCAAAAGATCTTTCCGCATTTTTCAGGGAGTCTTTCAATTATGGCTGCAATTTTAGCCTGAAGTTCCCTGTAATTAAGTATATCAGTCGGGCTTTCAGAGGTTTCGTGCTCCGCGGCCGCCATCTCCGTGGCATACTCCTCTACAATCCTGTTGTGATCGATATAATGGAGGCAGCGATTATGTACTGCTCTGTAGAGGTACCCGTTCAAAGAACTTTCAATGTGTAATTTTTCTTTATCTTTCCAAATTCTGAAAAACAGATCCTGAACAATCTCCTCTGAAGTATCATGATCCTTTATCAGTGTCTTTGCATATCTTACCAGGGAAGCATAGGAGGATCTGAAAAGTGACTCAAACTGTCCTGCATCACCCTTTCTGATCCTCCCTGCTATTTCAGAATCCCTGAGCATAGATTAATATCAGTATTTACTCTTCTTTTCTATCGCTGAACTTAAGTTTCCGGCTCAGCCTGCGTATCGCTGATTCAATACTCTGATCGGGTTCAATCACATTATATTCACCCCAGAATTCAGAATCGGTAAAAGCTTCTACCTCCTCAGAGAATACATCGGTATATCTGATCTTTTCTTTTCCTGTAAATTTAATAACTTCTTCATTTGTTCTGTCAGTAACAGCAATTTCTGACATAGTTGTATAATAAGTATTGAAGAGTCTCTTTTTCCAGTTTACTTTAAATTTGACCTCGGCTCTTGAATAGGCAAAATACCACGTGCCATTCTGTTCGCGATATTGCACCCTGTATGTGGCGATTTCAGGTATCACTTCCATTCCAAGCGGTTTTTTCTTGATAAAGATAGATGATGCCGCATCTTTATCTTCAAGATTGAAACCAAATTCAGCTTCAGTTATTGCGTAGGTTCCGGTCTCTATATATAGGTTCCCCATAAATAATGGCATGTCAACAGAAGGCTTTTGCCTGAATGATATAACATAATGAGGTTTGTTACCTATTTCAACTACAGTGGTCATGGAATAATCATAGTACTTCATTGCGTCCATTGTAAGTATTGACTCAGTGTTCTTAGCTATGTCGAGCTGAAGAACGGTAACCGGACCACCCTGAAGCTTGAAGAGAACTGTATCCATCTTTTCAACATCCGATCCTTTTCTCCCTTTATAGATCCTGGCGCCGTCATAGCGCAGGTCGCTGTTATATGGGGCTTTGAATATTTCCACGACAGCCTCGCCGATAGAAACATAGGTTCTGTTCTTGCGTATGGTCTCCCTGTAAAATGCAGTCATCAGGTTTGGTTCACCGACATAGTTTTTCCCTATCCGGCTGATTGCATTTCTCACAATTGCCTCAGGATCGACAGGCTTGACGATTATCTCCTTTATCGGAATCGGAGCTGATACCATTGAGATGATATTCTTATATCCGTCCTCCCTGAGATCAGTAAGCGGTACAACTTTACTTTTATATCCAAGGTACGTCACCTCAAGATTTTTTGATGTCTGTGTTTCGGAGATCTTTATAAGAAACTCGCCGTCAATATTTGTAACAGTTGCTACATTCGATTCCTTAACGGCTACACCAGCGAATACAAGAGGGGTTCCTGTTTCAGCATCAACTACCTTGCCTTTGAATGTAAGGAGGGTCTGCTGATCATTCTTCTTCCTCTCCGGAGCAGTGCCTGCATAAATTGTCTGTGCAGTAAATGCTGACAAAATAAGCAGCGTGACAAGTGATAAAATTCTGATTGTTTTCATGGCATTAAATCATTAAGTTAAATTTATTTCAATCGTTTACAATTGTACTTTGTTCCCTTTTCACCCATATGACCAGTGATGTATTGTTTTACCCTATGGGTCTAATGATTATTTTTCTATCTTACTGCATTATTCCGGTTTGGCATATGGCAGATACATTTGTTAAGATCCCGAATGCTCTTCTTTCCGGATCATCATACCTCATAAGCTCCCTGAGAGGTAAACCTGAAGTTAAAGGAATGCCCTTAAGCATTTCTTTTGAACTTACCAATCATTGCAATCTTAAATGTCCTGAATGCGCCTCAGGTTCAGATCTGATGACCAGGGAGCGGGGATTCATGGATATTGGGTTATTTAAAAATGTGATTCATGAACTGGGACCTTATCTGTATTATATTAATCTCTATTTCCAGGGTGAGCCAATGATGCATCCCGGGTTTTTTTCGTTTCCGGCATTGACAAAAGGAATAAAAACAGTAGTTTCCACGAACGGTCACTTTCTTGGGGAGGGAAACCCGGAAAAAATTATAAAATCGGGACTTTATAAACTTATTGTATCACTCGACGGGATGAACCAGGAGGTTTACTCTGCAGTACAGGCAAAAAGGTGAATTCGGAAAGGTAATTGCAGGGATCAGAAACGTTGCTGCTGTACGGGATAAGTTACATTCTTCACTGAAACTTGAGGTTCAGTTTCTGGTAAACAGGTACAATGAAAATCAGATTCCGGAAGCCAAACGTTTTGCGAAGGAGGTTGGTGCCCGTCTTAAGCTGAAATCAATGCAGGTAATTTCAGGAGATGATACAGTCAGATGGATGCCTGCCATAGGAAAATATAGAAGATATGAAGAAATAAATGGAAGAAATACAATAAGGAATTCAATGCCCGACAGATGTCCGCGGCTCTGGTTTAACCCTGTAATAACCTGGGACGGACTGGTAATACCCTGCTGTTTTGATAAGGATGCGGAATTTGTGATGGGCGACCTTAAAAAAGATTCATTCAGAACAATATGGAACAATGCCCGCTATAAGGAATTCAGAAAACATGTTTTTTCCCGGAGAAGTTCTATTGGTATATGCAGAAACTGCACGTCGGGGATGAAAAGTGGAATAGTCTCTTAATTTAAGTGATACGACAGCTGAGTGAAGAAATGATCAGGGGTATGAAGAGTGATCAAACGGTCAATACATCCTTCTCCTTTAAAGCCATGACCTTATCGACTTTTGCAGAATAGTCATGCACTAATTTCTGAACGTTTTCAGTTGCATCCTTTTCAATATCTTCGGGAAGTCCTTCTTTCAGCATCCTCCTGAGTTCCTCATTTGCCCATTTACGGGCATTACGGAGACTAATTTTTGCGGTCTCCCCTTCATTTCTGACCTGTTTCACAAGCTGGTGCCTTCTCTCTTCGGTAAGGGGAGGGACATTTATCCTGATAACCTCACCGTTATTTACCGGTGTAAGGCCGATATTGGCTGCCATAATGGCTTTTTCGATGGTCCCGAGGATATTCTTCTCCCAGGGCTGGATGAGAATAGTTTTGGGATCGGGAGTGTTTATGTTTGAAACCTGGGTTAAAGGCGAATTAACTCCGTAATAATCAACAGTAATACCGTCGAGCAGAAGAGGATTTGCTCTACCGGCGCGCAGATGTGCCAGTTCATTTTCAAGATGTTCAAGGGCTTTCTGCATCCTCTCTTTGGTTTCTTCCATTATGAGCTCAACTTCTTCGTTCATATTTCAGGAATTAGGGTTTACTTACTAAAAAATCCATACCCGGATAATGATTTTTACTCCGGAATTAAGTAAAAGATTATCAAAAATAATAAAATTGACTGAAACCAATAACTCTTTCAGTTGTAAATTAGTGTTCCTGTTTCTGACCCTTCGATAACTTTCATAAGGTTACCGGGCTTGTTCATATTGAATACCACGATGGGCATACTGTTTTCGCGGCACATCGTGAAAGCTGTCGGGTCCATTACTTTAAGCCTTTTATCAATTACCTCCTCAAAAGATATATTGTCAAATTTTCTTGCATCGGGGTCTTTTTCCGGATCTGCTGTATAGACTCCATCCACCCGGGTGCCTTTAAGAAGCACATCGGCCCCGATTTCTACTGCCCTCAGGGCCGCCGCTGTGTCGGTTGTGAAGAATGGGTTACCTGTTCCGCCGGAAAGAATGCATACAATTCCGTTTTTCATGGCTTCAGTAACCATATCCCTGTTATAAAGCTCTCCAACCGGTTCCATCCTGATCGAGGTAAACACCTTGCTTTTTCCTCCCGATTTTATTATTGCACTTTCGAGAGCCAGACTGTTAATTACTGTGGCGAGCATGCCCATCTGATCTCCTTTAACACGGTCAAATCCCGATTCAGTTCCGCTGAGACCGCGGAAAATATTCCCGCCGCCGATTACAACGGCGACTTCACATCCCTTTGCCACAACATCCGTTACCTGCTTTGCATATTCTTCCAGGACCAGGTTGCTTATACCCTGATTCCTGTTGCCTGACAGCGATTCCCCGCTTAATTTCAGTAAAATCCTGGTGTATTTCATTGTTAACGTGTATTATAGCCAAAATCACTTCTGAGGCTGAAAATTAAATTATAACAGTGTGACTAAATTAATAAAAAAATGGCGCCCTGAAGCGCCATTTGATTATTGAAATATGAACCTGATATTAAAGATTCAGATTGAATCGTTTGAAAGCGGTCAATTTTAGTTCCTTGTCTGCAGATTGAAGGTATTGCCTGACTGATATTTTGGAGTCCTTAACGAATTCCTGATTCATCAGAGTGCTCTCTTTGTAGAATTTAGCGAGTTTTCCCTGGGCAATCTTGTCGAGCATGTTGTCGGGTTTTCCATCACGTTTTGCCTGTTCTCTGCCAATCTCCAGTTCCTGGGCAATTATCGTCTCAGGAACATCTTCTTTATCGACAGCAACCGGATTCATGGCTGCGATCTGCATGGCGATATCCTTATAGACCTGTAAATCGACGCCAGTTTTTGAAAATCCTGCAATAGTTGCAAGCTTGTTCCCGGGGTGAATATATGCCTGTACATGAGGTGCTTCGATTTTTTCAAAGTATGCAAGTTCTATCTTCTCGCCGATTATCCCCATATATTCCACCACCTTATCACCAACTTTGGTGTTATCAAGCTGCAGTGCCTTCAGTCCTTCAAGGTTTGCAGGATTCTTTGCAAGCGCCAGATCGAGTATCCTGTTGGCCAGGGCAATGAAATCAGCATTTTTTGCAACAAAATCAGTTTCGCTGTTCAGGACTATCATTGCTCCAAGTTTACCGTTTGAAGCGACTTTAGAAATAACTACACCTTCGGTTGCTTCCCTGTCGGCCCTTTTGTTGGCAACAGCCTGTCCCTTTTTCCTGATTATTTCTACAGCCTTGTCGAAATCCCCGTTCGATTCTTCCAGAGCTTTTTTGCAATCCATCATCCCAGCCAGGGTCATCCTCCTCAATTTAGCAACATCAGCAGCACTTATTGTAGCCATCTTAATCTATATATTTGTATATCAGTTAATTATTTTATTATTCTTCAGTTTCATCAGCTTCGCCGGCGACGATTTCTTCTTCCTCTTCAGCATCGTCGGTAACCGGTTCCTCGTCAATCTCAACTTCCTCTTCCTCTTCCACTATTGCTTCGATTACTGAATCAGGGAGATCTTTGATCCCTAGTTCTTTTCTCATATACTTCTTGTCTTTCATTGCCGGTTCCTTATCTTTTTCCAGCTTTCTTTCATTCAATCCCTCCTCAATCGACTGGCACAGCAGTCCCACAATCAGCGAAATCGATTTTGATGCATCATCGTTTGCAGGAATCGGGAATTCTATATCTGAAGGATCAGAATTGGTGTCAACCATTGCAAAAACAGGAATTCCAAGCCTTTTAGCCTCTTTTACCGCAATGTGTTCCTTACATACATCAACCACAAATAGTGCGGATGGGAGGCGTGTAAGATCAACAATACTTCCCAGGTTCTTTTCAAGCTTTGCTCTCTGTCGGGTAACCTGAAGCCTTTCACGTTTTGAAAGGTTTGTGAAAGTACCGTCAGTAGCCATCTTGTCAATTGATCCCATCTTTTTAACAGCTTTCCGGATTGTCGGGAAGTTTGTAAGCATCCCGCCCGGCCAGCGTTCTGTCACAAAAGGCATATTAACCTCCTTAACTTTTTCTGCGACAATCTCCTTGGCCTGTTTTTTTGTTGCGACGAAAAGGATCTTTTTGCCTGATCGTGCAATTTGCTTCATTGCAGAAGCTGCTTCATCGAGTTTTACTACTGTTTTTTCGAGATCAATGATATGAATCCCGTTGCGCTCCATAAAAATATAGGGAGCCATAGCCGGGTTCCACTTTCTTTTAAGATGGCCGAAATGTACTCCGGCGTCAAGTAATTCCTGGAAATTTGTTCTTGGCATTTTTTATTGTTTTTAAGTTTACATTCTGTCAAATCAATTACAAAGTAGTCCCGCTAAATGGCGGGAGTCTGTGTAATTTAGATACTAAACCTGCATCTATGATGATTAATTCCTAACGTTTGCTGAACTGGAATCTTTTACGTGCTTTCGGACGCCCCGGTTTTTTCCTTTCAACCTCGCGGGGATCGCGTGTCACAAATCCGTTGGCTTTAAGCACGGTTTTATTCTCGGCGTCAATCTGTATGAGGGCTCTGGTAATACCAAGGCGAAGAGCTTCAGCCTGTCCTTTTACACCGCCGCCGTCGAGATTAACATGTATGTCATATTTATCGGTGGCATTCATAACAACAAGCGGCTGGGTTACAACATACTGCAATGTCTCAGCGCCAAAATATTCCTTATAATCCCTGTCATTAACTGTAATTTTCCCTTTTCCATCGCTTAAAAATACCCTGGCAACGGCTGCTTTTCTTCTCCCAAGTGCATTAATTGGCTCCATATTTTTACTTAAGGTTTAAAGTTCTAATTTCTTTGGTTTCTGAGCTTCGTGCGGATGCGAAGTGCCTGCATATACATGCATGTTCTTAAAAATGGCCCGTCCGAGACGGCTCTTTGGCAGCATTCCCCTGACCGCGTTCTCAACCAGTCCTATTGGATTCTTCTTAAGCATCTCCTCGGCTGTCGTGAATCTCTGGCCTCCCGGGTAACCGGTATGCCGTACATATTCCTTGAGCGACCATTTATTTCCCGATAAAGTGACTTTTTCAGCATTGATTATCACAACGTTATCGCCGCAATCAACATGGGGGGTAAAATTTGTTTTGTGCTTTCCTCTCAAAGTGGATGCAACCAATGTTGCCAGACGACCAAGGACAGCACCTTCAGCATCAACCAGGACCCACTCCTTGTTAACAGTCTCCTTGTTTGCCGAAATTGTTTTGTAACTTAAGGTGTTCACTTCTATTTAATTTTTATAAATAACATTTGAACTTAATGTAAAACCCCTTATTTTGGGACTGCAAAAATACAATATATTTCCTAAAAAAAAAGAATATCAGGCATTATTTATATGTGATAATAAAACTAAGGTTATTTTTACCTGAAGTTATATTATGATTAATAAAACTGTTTCTGATGACAATGACGGATGATAAGAAATTTCTCAGGAGAGCTGTTGAACTTGCTGCATCGGGGATAAAACAAGGAGGGGGTCCTTTTGGTGCAGTTGTCTCTGAAAATGGCAGAATAATTGCGGAATCAAATAACAAAGTTGTCTTAAATTCCGATCCCACGGCACATGCCGAAGTTCTTGCAATAAGGGAGGCAGCTGGTATTCTGGGCTCCCATGACCTGAGCGGCTGTGTTTTGTATACATCATGCGAACCATGTCCGATGTGCCTTGGCGCTATTTACTGGTCGGGAATAGAAAGGGTTGTCTTTGCCTCGGACCGCCATGATGCAGCAGCAGCTGGATTTAATGATGAGATGATCTATAATGAAATCGCCCTCGATCCGTCAGAAAGAAATGTTACTTTCCTTCATCTGGAAGATAGTGAAGCTAAAGAGGTTTTCAGGAGATGGGAGGAATTTGATGGTAAAGTCAAATACTGAAATGTGGCTGAGAACATAAGACTTAAAAGAGACTTTTTTAACAGAGATGTCCTTGACGTGGCACCCGGATTGTTATCCAAGGTAATAGCAATAAATCCGGGCGATGGCATTACAAGGAGGTTCAGTATTTCGGAGACTGAAGCCTACAGGGGATCAGAGGATAAAGCCTGTCATGCATCAAGGGGACGCACTCCCAGAACTGAAATCATGTATCATGAAGGAGGCAGATTATATATCTATCTTATTTATGGGATGTACTGGATGATTAATATAGTCACAGGGGCTATAAATGATCCTCAGGCTGTTCTTATAAGAGGATTTGAAAACTGCAACGGACCGGGCCGGGTTACAAAAATGCTTGGAATAGATAAATCGTTTTATGGAGAGGATCTTACCTGCTCCTCAAGGATATGGATCGAAGATCAGGGGATATCTCCACCTTATAATACCGGTCCGAGAATAGGAATTGATTATGCCGGCGAATTCTGGAAAAACAAGCAGTGGAGATTCTATATTATGGGGTGTTAAAATGCCGTTAAATACCCTGCCGGATTCGCGCAAATAATATTTTTTTACGTTCTTTGTTTCGACGAAAATAAAATAAAAATAAATATGAATTCAATCTGGGGCAATTTCCGCCGTCTTAATACAATCGCCGGATGGATCCTTTTTTTATTTCATCAGTGGTTTACCTTTTAACCATTGAGCCCACAGTTAGCTTCTGGGATTGCGGGGAATTTATCCTTTCATCATTCAGACTTCAGGTGGGACATCCTCCAGGAGCACCCCTTTTCCTTATGATTGGCCGTATTGCAACCATGTTCGCCGGTGGCGATACTTCGAATGTCGCCCTTATGATGAATGCCTTGTCGGCATTGTGCAGCGGTCTTGCCATCATGTTCCTTTTCTGGACCATAACTCACCTTGTCCGGAAGGCATATACTTCAGCAAATGATGACACATCTAAAAATATTCCGGCAATCCTTGGAAGCGGGATAATTGGCGCACTTGCTTACACTTTTTCAGATACTTTCTGGTTCTCCGCGGTCGAGGGAGAGCTTTATGCCCTTTCATCCCTGGTTACAGGACTGGTATTCTGGGGAATGCTTAAGTGGGAAGAAGAAGCCGATAAACCATATTCGGGAAGATGGATCATTCTTATTGCATATATTATGGGTCTCGGCCTTGGGATACACAGGCTCAACCTGCTGGTTCTTCCTGTACTCTTTTTTGTATTCTATTTCCGGAAATATGAAGTTACCAGAAAGGGAGTAATAACAACACTATTGTTGTCCGTGGTAATATTATGGCTGATGGTGTTTGTTCTTATCCCGGGTGTACCGAAAGCTGCCGGATGGTTTGAACTGATCCTGGTAAACGGGATGGGACTTCCATATAACAGCGGTCTTTTATTCTTTATTATACTGCTTACATCAGCCCTGGTGGCTGGCATCCGGTATTCATTAAAAACACGGAGTGTAATCCTGAATTATGTACTGACCGCCATTACGGTGATCATGATCGGATACTCATCCTATGCGATGATAATGATCAGGTCATCTGCACGTCCGCCAATGAATCAGAATAATCCTTCGGATATCTTTTCTCTTTCATATTATATAAATATGGAGCAGTACGGAAGCTCACCCAAAATTTACGGAAATTATTACAGTGCACCTGTTATTGATGTAAAAAGCGTTGTTGCCGGATATAACAAGATTAAAGGTAAGTATGAACCTTATTACCGGCCTGAATATGAATACAAGAAAGAATTCATGACTATTTTCCCCCGAATGTACAGTGAAGATCCTGAACATGAAAAAGCTTACAGATACTGGGGAAATATTACTGGCAGGAGGTACTCGGTAACCTCCGGTTCAGAAAAGCAAATTATTATTTGCCCTACATTCGGTGAAAATCTCCGGTATTTCTTCAGGTATCAGACTGGATTCATGTACCTCAGGTACTTCATGTGGAATTTCGCCGGCCGGCAGAATGATAATCAGGGCAACGGCAATCCTCTTCAGGGTAACTGGATAAGCGGGATTAAATTTATTGATGAAGCACGGCTTGGCGATCTCGATAATATCCCTTCCGATCTCAATAATAACCAGGGCAGGAACAGATACTTCTTTCTTCCTTTGCTGCTGGGTATTGCCGGAGCATTCTGGCAGTATAAAAAGGATAATAACGGATTCTGGCTTGTCTTTGCTTTCTTTATTATGACAGGAGTTGCAATTATCTTTTATTTAAACCAGTATCCAAATCAACCAAGGGAGAGGGACTATGCTTACGCCGGCTCATTTTATGCATTTTCGATCTGGATCGGAACAGGATTCATGTTTGTTTATGAAATTCTAAGAAAGTACCTAAGTGAAACAATCTCGGCTGCCGCTGCTTTTGTCATGCTGCTTCTTGCTGTTCCTATCCTTATGGCTTCCCAGAACTGGGACGATCATGACCGGTCGGGCCGTTACACAGCGCGTGATATCGGAGCCAATTATCTTTTATCCTGTGCACCTGATGCTGTGCTTTTTACATATGGCGATAATGACTCATTCCCTGTCTGGTATGTTCAGGATGTTGAACAGGTAAGAACGGATGTACGTGTTGCCAATCTAAGCTATTTTCAGGCAGGCTGGTATATAGATATGATGCGTCAGAAAGCATTTGAGTCGGATCCTATGCCACTTTCACTTCCCTCTGAAAAATATATTGAGGGTCAGAGGGATCATCTGCCTGTTGACGAACGGATTGATAAACCTGTTGAACTTGAACAGATTGTCCGGTTCGCAGGACAGGATGACCAGAAATTTAAGATCGATGCAAGCGGAAGAGGGGATTACCTTAATTATCTGCCGGCAAATAAATTTATTGTGGATGTTGATTCAGAAAAAGTTATCTCAAACGGAACTGTTAAGGAATACTTTAAAGACAGGATATTATCTCCCATGATATGGGAATATTCTGAGAGCAATGCTTTCAAGGGTGACCTTGCCATGATGGACCTTCTGGCAACGAACAAATGGGAGAGGCCGGTATATATTTCAACTACTGTTCCATCGAGCCAGTATAAAGGGCTTGAGAAATATTTTGTGCAGGAAGGGATTACCTACAGGATTGTTCCGGTCAGGACCAGCAAGTCGGAAGAGGGAGAATACGGGATGATCGATCCTGTGGTAATGTACGATAACATGATGAATAAATACAAGTGGGGAAACGCAGATGATCCGTCAGTTTATCTCGACGAGAACAACAAGCGGATGCTTAGCAATTTCAGACGGATCTTTGGAAATCTCAGCAAAGCTCTTCTCATATCGGGCGATACAACAAAAGCCATTGATGCTGCCCGCAGAGGGCTCGAAATTGTTCCGGCTGAAAAGATGCCTTATGATTTCTTTGCCCTTGGCCTGGCTGAGGTCCTTATCAGGGCAGGTGAATCTGATGAAGGAAACAGGATCATAAATGATGTAATGGATTATTCGAAACAATACCTCGACTATTCGGCAGCAATGGATGCTGACAGGCAGTTTGGCATGGACTATCCTATCGGAATAAATATGCAGGCTCTCCTCGATATAAATAATATGGCAATTGACCTGAAATTGGATGACCTGATAAACAGAGTTTCATCAGATGTAACTAAATACTACTCTCTTTTTTATTCAGACAAATAACAGACCATGCGGCTTTTCAGGCCATTCTTCCTTCTGAGGCTGCTTTATCCCGAAGCAATTTTCAGGATAAAGACCAGGGATAAAGAATTATGCCTGACTTTTGATGACGGGCCCTCTTTTGATTCGACACCACGGATCCTGGATATTCTTGAGGCTAATAGTATAAAAGCGCTCTTTTTCTGCAGCGGCCAGGAAGCAGAAAAATATCCGTCGCTGATCTCTCTGATCAGTTCCGGGGGGCATATTATCGGCAATCACGGATATAGTCACCTTAACGGGTATATAACTAATACTCGTGTTTATATCAGGAATATCTCAAAGGGAGCGAAATATACCTCGGAGAATTTGATGCGGCCCCCTTATGGACGTATCCGGCCTTCACAATACAGTGAACTTTCAAAGAATTACAGGGTGGTTTTCTGGGATCTTATGCCGTATGATTTTGATACCCGGATGCCCGGTGAAAAAGTATTAAATATCCTGAAGAAAAGAATAAGACCAGGATCTGTTATAGTACTGCACGACAAATCATCTTCCTCAGTGCTGACTTTCCTTGATGAATTTATAAGATATGCAAAGGATAAGGGTTACCGGTTCGTGATTCCTCCATTTTCATGCAAGGAATGATCCGGCCTCATTTAGAAGTTTACTGAAACTCCTGTCAACTTCTGCTGAGGAACTGTTATTAAAAACAGGAAAAGGATTTTCATGCGAATAGGCATACGGGAAATCCCATACTTCAACCTGATTATTGTTCCTGCCAGTCCATGCTGTCAGTGTATTTACTATTCCATCGGGCGGTATTACAATATCTTTTTTCAGGGCTATTGACCGGATCTGTCCTTTAAGTTTTCCAAGGATATTTTCGCGGAAAGTCCTGAATCTACCAAGATCGATCATCGATCTGAAGGCCATCCCGATCTGGGTTGAGCGGACGAAATCAGATAAAGGATTTCTTTGATTTATACTGTTTTCGAAATCATTCAGATAATAAGAATAAATTTTATCGTATGCCATACTGTCCATTATCAGCTTTGAAGTGCCCTTCATATTACTGAACACCGATCCTCCGCAGAACATAAAAAGTCTTGACTCCGAAAAAAGATCTCCGGGATTTCCCATCATTAATATCTGTGCAAGAAATGCCCCTATCGAGTAAGCGAATATATTAACCCTGCTGCCTCCGGGGATAACGCTATGCTTTCCTTCTTTTATCTGGTTCATCAGCTTAACTATATCAAGGGCTGTCTGGTATCCTGAGTTAAAAAACCGGAGAGGTTCCTCTGAAAGCCTGCTGCTTAGGGCAATATTTGCAAAAGTCGACATGGTAATTTCTCTGCCGGCACTGCTTCGCTCTTTAACGAATTCCTGCATCCTCCTTGGATCGATCCATGATGAAGGTGCACGGTTAATATGAAATGATATAGGGAAAAGGATAACATAACTTTCGGTAATCTGCGAAAGCCAGTAAGCCCAGACAAGATATTTAATCCAGCTTCGTTCATTAAGTCCGTGAAGCAACAGGATAACTTTCCTGCCCGATCTGTTTTCAGGTACAAATACAGGATATGAAAAGGTTCTATTCTCCGAAATTGAAAAATCATCTGTTTCCAGAAACTCCGCAGAATTTATGTCGGAAGTGAATCTCTCATTGATAATTCTGAGGGGAGACCCGGGTATTCTGATCTCCCTGAGGTCAGGATTGAAAGCCTTTCTCAGTTCATTATAGTCTTTTGTGTAATCCATAATATACAAAGAAAGATGCAATATAACGGGTTGACAAATTAATGTGCCGGATGACATTTCATAGGGATGAAATATTAAACCGGGTGACGAAAGTTTAAAATATGGGATGAAATTTTACGGGATAAAACCTTACCAAAATATTTAAAACAGACTGTTCTGAGGAAAAAACTAAATTTGTATGATGTTATTAATTCATCATGGCTGATTTTCAGAAACCAATACCCTCATACCTGAATGAGAAAAGAAATATTATCAGAATGGTAATATTTACTTCCCTGTTTGCACTTGTTTTTATAAACATTTATTCTCCGTTTGGGGCTGACAGGTGGTTTAACCTTACAAGGCTGGAATTTCTTACCTATTCAAGCCTTGTAATTCTTACCGGGGTCCTTGTTGTTGTGGTCAGCAGAATTATAATGTATTATTATGGGCAGGAGGCATATAATTAACTACTACCACTACTTTGCCTGGATTTTTGCGGAAATAATGCTGATGTCACTTTTTTATGCGCTGTTTGAGAAATTTGTCCTTAAAGATGTCCGGATCTTTACTGAACTTGTCAAATTATCGGCTCGAAACACTGCCCTTGTACTTTTACTGCCGTATTCGGTGATGTGGTTGTATTTTTCGTGGCACGACAAGAAGGAACAAATTGAAAGGATGGAAGAGATACGGTCTTCTTCAGGTAATGTAAGAGATATGCTGCCTTTTTATGATGAGAAATCGGTGCTTAAATTTTCAGTGAAAAAAGATAGCCTGCTTTATCTTGAATCATCTGAAAATTATGTCACTATTTTTTATCTCAATAAGGGCAAAATTTCCAAATACCTGCTGCGCGACACACTGAAAAAGATGGAGGAAAAATTTTCAGGGACAGAAATAATCCGCTGCCACAGGTCATATATGGTCAATTTTGAAAAAGTTAAGGTTATAAAGAAGGACAAAGACGGTTTGAAGCTTGAACTTGATAATCCATCTGTAACAGATATTCCTGTTTCTAAGACATATGTTGATAATGTAATGCAGACCTTTTCGAAATACAGCAGGATGACCAATGATTTAACCGTGATTTTATTTATCGGAATGAAATACTATTTTTGATTAGCTTTTATAAACTGATAAATGAATATTCTCATTCTTGGATCCGGTGGCAGGGAACATGCACTGACATGGAAGCTGGCCCGGAGCAAAAAAGCCGGGAAGATCTATATTGCTCCCGGCAATGCCGGTACGAGTATGCTGGGAACAAATTTGAAAATTGATCCTGAGGATTTTGAGGGAATAAAAAAAGCAGTCGCCGACAACGGGATCGGGATGGTAATTGTTGGCCCTGAAGCTCCCCTGGTAGCAGGCATACATGATTTTTTCCTTCAGGATAGCTTACTGAAGCATGTGCCTGTAATAGGGCCTGTAAAATCTGCCGCCCGTCTTGAAGGCAGCAAGGATTTTGCGAAGGCGTTCCTGACAAAGTATAAAATACCAACGGCAAGGTACAGGACCTTTGACAAAACAAATCTGGCAGAGGCATCTCAGTTCCTGGCAACACTGGATCCGCCTTATGTTATTAAGGCTGATGGTCTTGCTGCCGGTAAAGGTGTGATTATCCTTGACGATATCCGGGATGCGGCCGAAGAAATAAACACGATTATCAATGGCAAGTTCGGAGCTGCAGGACAAAAAGTGGTGATTGAACAGTTTCTGAAAGGCATTGAATTATCGGTATTTATTATTACTGACGGAAATTCTTACAAGCTTCTTCCTGAAGCAAAGGATTACAAACGAATAGGAGCCGGCGATACCGGCCTGAATACCGGCGGAATGGGCGCAGTATCGCCTGTGCCATTTGCTGATGTCACATTCATGGAGAAAGTCAGAGCCACGATAATTGACCCGACGATGGCAGGATTAAAATCAGAGGGTATTGAATACAAGGGGTTTATATTCTTTGGCCTGATTAACGTGAAAGGTGATCCTTTTGTTATTGAATATAATGCCCGGCTTGGTGATCCTGAATCGGAAGTCATAATTCCTCGCATAAAATCAGATCTTTTCGATCTTGTTGAAGGCGTTGCAAATGGCGATCTGGAAAATAGGGATATTATATTTGATGAGAGATATAATACTACAGTAATGCTTGCTTCAGGCGGTTACCCCGGGCATTATGAAAAAGGCTATGAAATTTCGGGGCTCGCAAGGACAGACGGGTGCATTATTTTTCACGCCGGGACGAAAATTGATGATGGAAAGCTGGTCACATCAGGAGGAAGAGTGCTTGCCGTCAGCGCTTATGGAAAGACGATTAAGGATGCTCTGGAGGGTTCATACAGGAATGCCCGATTGGTGGAATTCAGGGATATTTATTACAGGACAGATATTGGTTTTGATCTATAGGATTTATGCTGGTAAAGAGATTCAGGGAAACAGATCCGGGTATTATAATTCTGATATTTATTGTAATTCTGTTTACATGGTCAGGTGCATTTCTTAATCCTCACCAGCCATCTGACTTTGGCTTTGACATCAAACCGATGCCACTATATGGACTGCTCCTGGGAATAGCCGGTTTTAATCCGCTTTTCAGTGTTATAGTGGCATTCATTATCACGGGTCTTGTCTCGTTCCTTCTGGTCAATTTCAACACCAATGTCTTTTTCATAAGCGAAAGGAACTTCCTTCCCGCATTGATATATGTTTTGCTTACCAGTTTTTTCCCTCAGCGACAGTTTTTAGATCCGGTTCTCCCTGCATCTGTGTTTCTGATTTTAGCCATACAGAGAATTATGTATTCGTACAGGGTTCAGGGCACTGCATTTTCAATTTTTGATGCAGGAATCTATATAAGTCTTGGCTCTCTTTTTTATGCCAGTTTTATCTGGCTGGGGCTATTGCTGATAATCGGAATAGTGATCCTCAGGACCGTGAACATCAAGGAAATAATAATCTCGGTCTTTGGATTGGCAACACCGCTTTTTATTCTATACGGATTCTTTTATGTAACCGGAAAAGATATGAATAAAATGTGGGATGCTGTTGCTTATAATCTGTTTGCCAAAGATGTTAATTTCAGCTTATCAGCTTTAAACATAGCGGCCCTGATAATTTCAGGGATTGTTATACTTATCAGCGTTATGCAGCTTTTGTCAGCAATAAATGCTAAAAAGATCAAGTCGCGTAAAACTTTCGTCCTTCTGTTCTGGACTCTTGGAATTATTGTGGCTGAATATTTTATTTTTAAATCTGTATCTGTTGAAATTTTCTGGCTGGCAGCTATCCCTCCGACCTATTTCCTGTCGCACTATTTTGTTTTTTCGAGAAAGAAAATATTACCTGAAATCATGCTTTCAGTATTGTTTATTCTGGCGCTTGTTGTACAGATAGTAAACTTTGTTAGGTAGTGTTACTGTATCATTGAAACGATGGTTACGCCGGAGCCGGATTGATGTTCAGTAAAATCAAAATATATCTGGTAGATACCGCTTTTGTTGCATATCAGATCAACAAAAGGATAAATTGTACCCGTTTTTGTGTCGTGTGATGAAAGGACTGCCTTATTTGAATCATCCAGGATACTCAGAATCAGCTGTCCTTTGGAATTATCGGCAGTGCACATCGTGAACCTGTATCTGGTATTCTTCCAGAGTGACATGTTGGCTTTGTACCTGAATTCACTCTCTGAAGCTGCCTGTCCGAGCTGGATCCTGAAATCCTTAAGGTATTTTGCAGTTGGTCCTGTACTTAGCAGGCATTTGCTTACCAGCGGATCAGTTGAAGTCTGTGCCGACAGAAAAACGGATACAGGCAGTAGTGATATTAAAACCAGCAGATACTTTTTCATATTATTTATTTGCAATCAGATTGTTCCTTACAATGCCTGTTATTTCAATAATGTCCTTAAGCTGATCATCAGTCATTTCAACCATGCTGGTTTCTGTCTGGGTTATAACAAGCAATCCATCTTTCTCAGTGCTTGTCGGTTCGCCCTTAGTATAGGATATATTAACTTTTTCATATTTTGCTGCTATATCCCTCAGATAGCTGCATACCCTGTTAAATTCCCTGTCGTTATCACAATAGGGAGTAACGATTCTTATAAGATCATCAAGAAAATACTTCTGTTCGCCGATTCGTTCCCTCAGTAAATTGTCGGGGAATTGTTTCATTACCTGTGTTGCAAAGTACTGGGCCTCAATCCATACTCCGACTATCATAATTGATGATAAATGGCTGCGGTTATTTTTTCTCAGGTATTCATCCATCTTGCAATAAGAGTCAACAGAAAGGAACAGGAGTGAATCAAGGTTTGACTTGTTAATTGAGATCCTTTTAATTGTCTCAAAGTCAAAAAACTGGCCTACATTCAATCCATCAGAAAGTTTCTTTACCGATGAAACGATCTCAAGGGATGTGCCTGTTTTCTCATACATGTTCAGGTACCCCAGGTCAGCACCGAGGATTCCCAGATAGAGAGCTTTCTGGAATGAAGTTGTCTGTTCATTCGCATTGAGGGATGAAGCAAGATAACCGGGTGAAAATGGTACGCCCATAATCTGAAACAGATTTGCTATCTCAAGAGAGGAGGAAAAATTCCTGTAAATCTCTTCAAGGGGATCGGCAACATTAATAACAGCTGCTTTAGAAGAATCAGCATCAGCCAAAACAAATCCTTCCGGCTTTCCCGCGTCATTCCTGCAGGAGAAAACTGCAAGAATAACTGCAAGAACTGAAATTATCACTCTTCCTTTCATTCAGGATAATCTATTGGTTATTACAAAAATATAAAAAAACTATCATACAAAATATTATTACTTCACTTTCGGAATTTTAATTTCATCACGAAATTCACCAGCCCCGCGATCAGGTTAAAATATAAAATGATATATAAAAATATTATTCCGGCAAAGATTATTGAAATGTTAAAAATAAATGTGTCGACACTGACTCCGAAAATATTCTTTGACGGTGAAAAGAAATGGGTCCTGAAATTCAAAAATCCCTTCTTGTCCGGATCAAGATAAACAGGGTGTGTGTTCTGGATAAATGAATCCTTGTATCTGAGGATTTTGTCCGGTTCATAGTACTTTGTAACTATCTCTTCAAGCTTGTAATTATAATGCCTTTTTTCCAGCCTTCTCAGACTCTCCTCATTAAGGCTGAAAAATTGATCCTTTAGTTGGATGGCTGAATTGGATATTTCTGTAAAAGTGGCTCCTGCACGTTCAATGAAAGCTGTCAGGGAATCTGCTGTTTCGGAGGTGAACTTACCGGGCTCCAGGGAGTCGTTGTAACCGAAAACCGGCATTTTGCTGTATGCTGAAATCCTCAATGTTTCATTTTTAACAAGTCTGAAATTATCAATGGTCCCGGGAAGGTCCCCGCTGGGATTTTGGTACTCTGAAAGGATGTTTTTCACCACTTTTGTCAGTTCTGGAAGCCTGTATACATTATTAAAATCAGCCTGACTTATCTTTTTCTGGATGGAATAAAATGTTTCCCTGTTCGAATTGTATTCAAGAGTGCTGTATTTGTTGTCTTTGAACTGACTGACCATCAAAGCTTCATAAGTCCAGCGTGTTGGTATGATCTCTGCTATGAGCGGGACCTTGTCGACCCTGCTGATATTCCTGTTAAGCTTGTCGAATGAAAACATGGCTCCGCTCAGAACCATCATTGGAATTATCAGCAGAGGAATTACTATGTAAATAGTTATCACTGAGTTAAATGAGGAGGATATGATTAATCCAAGCATATTGGCGCAGAAAGCTGTTGTGAAGAGAGTGAGCCAGTAATGAAAAAACATTCCCCTGATTTCAAGGATCGGATTTGCAACAGCAACGAAAAGAAAGGATTGCAGCGCTGAAATTAACACCAGCAAAAAGATCTTTGCAAGAAGGTAACTGCTTCTGCTCAGATTGAGGAATTGTTCCCTTTTAAGTATTTTCCTGTCATGATAGATCTCTTCTGCACTGATGGTAAGCCCAAGGAACAATGCTACAATTATGCTCATAAAAATATAGATCGGGATATTCTCATTTTCAGAGAAATAGTAAACATTTGAATTCGGATCAGGAATATACCGTATAATAAACGAAAGAATAAAAGCAAGAATTGGGGCTTCAAGCAAGGTTAGAAGAATATACTGGGTGTTTGAGATCTTGCTTTTAAAATCCCTGGAGAGATAAAGCGAAAACTGTTTTAACCGTTTGGGCCTGTTGAGATTTTTACCTGGAGGATCAGTAACTCTTTCTGATGGTTCCTGCGGATTCAGGCTCCTGAATTTATCGGCCCATTGCTTGGGTTTGACTTTGCGTTTATCGGTATAATTGCCGAACTCATCCACTATCTGAGCTTCGAGGATCTTAAAAATGATTTCCGGATTCACATTTCCGCACGACGGACATTCACCCTGGCTGGCATTAATCTGAGAATCAACTGTTTTAAAATAAATAACCGAATCGACAGGATTGCCATAATAAGCCATGTAACCGCCCTGATCAAGGATAACGACCTTGTCGAACATCTTAAAAATTTCAGACGAAGGCTGGTGAATGACCGTAAAGACCAGTTTCCCTTTCAGTGTCAGATCCCTGAGAAGGTCCATGATATTTTCTGAGTCTTTGGACGAGAGTCCTGATGTTGGTTCATCGATGAACAGGACAGAAGGTTCACGGATAAGCTCCAGTGCAATATTCAGCCTCTTCCTTTGTCCTCCGCTTATGATTTTGTTCAGCGGAGTTCCTACTTTCAGACTGCTTTTATCATTCAGGCCCAGCGATGTCAGCAGTTTTTCAACTCCCTCAAGGATCTCTTTCTCCGGTTTATCGCCGAAACACTGGCATGCCGCGTAATAAAGGTTTTCAAACACGGTGAGTTCCTCGATAAGGAGATCATCCTGAGGTACAAAACCCATCACACCCTCAAGGTCTTTCTTATCCCTGATAATATCAAGGCCGTTTAAACTGACGCTTCCCGATGATGGTTCAATAATCCCGCTCATCAGATTGAGAAGTGTTGTTTTTCCTGAACCGCTTGCCCCGAGGATCCCTATAAGGTTTCCCTGTTCAGCTGAAAAACTCAGGTTCACCAGGGTCCTCTGCCTCTTGTCGGGTCTGTAGCTTACATTCCTGACAGAAAGGGAAAGCTTGTGAGTCAGTACTTCTGACAGGAATTTTGAGTTGACATCACTGTAATAAAAAGCATGCCTGTGCTGAGCCCTCAGGGAACTACCTTTCGGGAATGTATAGATGTAATCGGATACTATCGGTATTCCGTTCAGGTATATCTGATCCTTCGAGGAATACCTTAAAAAGTAAAGATCGACACTTACTATCCTTAAGAACATAATTGTTGTGCCTGAGTATCCTTCATGCATTTTGTTGCAGATCTCGCAAACCTTTTTTCCAGGAACAAGAACCATGATTTCAGGATTCTGAAGTTTATCCGGTTCACTGATTCTCACAAATTGATCTATTGAATTGATCTCGGCAGGATGATACTCTGAACACTTCAGCAACAATTGCAATTATATTAAGCCTTTGAGGTGTAAACTTCCTGCTTGAATTGATAAGTTCGATACAAACGGATAATGACCACTATTTTCTGTCCCCTGTTAAGCGTTTTGTTTATCTGTTTGCAGATATTGAAGATCTTTACGGAATCCCTTACCGAAGGGGAACTGTTCTCAGGCGTATCATCCACCTGTTTTGCTGCAGATGTAAGCTCATCAAACAGGAGAACATATTTGATGAGTAAATTGGAACCAAGCTGTTTTTCAAGGAAATTTATTACATATTCACGTTCATTCTGAAGTATTCCTCCATCCTGTTTGACGACAAGCGCAAACAGCTCCATTAATGCCTTAAGGATCTCTTCGCTCATTTTTCAGCTGTGAATAAAACTATTTCTTTTTTGTAAGAGGTTTTACAAAGTTTTTCTGGATCCATCCCGGTACTATTGAAGCACCGATGATCAGGTAAGGATAATAACTTATAATCCTCCAGATTATTGCTATGGCGAGAGCCAGGCTTAACAACATATGCAGGATCTGCAGGTATGGCATCGGAAATATACCTGCCAAGTATAATTTCAGCGAATCCGCTACCCCCAGGTGTGGGGCTGATAATCATCATTATCCATGTAACAAGCTGCCTGGCGAATATCAGTAAATGATCATTTATTGTAAAAAAAGCAAGCAGGATTGCATTTACGACCCAGTATCTTGAGGTCCATGAAAGGAAAGTGGCCGTAAAAGCCTTGATCCAGAACAAAAATGGTTTCTTTCTCAATTCATGTGAACTTTCTACAATGTCGTCTCCTGCCCTTACAGCTGATTCTTTCCAGCGTCTGAGTAAGGGAAGTCTGAAAAACCAGATAATGGTCCTTTTGATCTTTACAGGATCAATGAAAAGCCCGTAACCTACAAGGACAACCCATGCAAGAATTAAAAGATACCCGGCTATTGCTACAAAGACAAGGTTATTCAGGAGAGCAATTCCGGTTCCCTGAAGGGAAGTTGTAAAAAGAATATCACCACCCACGATCAGCAGTATGACCGGAAACATTATCACGAAATAAAGCTCATCAAGAAATGAAGTTGCCAGGACTATTGCAGTGCTTCTTCCCACTGAAACCCCTTCTTTATGAATGAAACACAACCGCAACTGCTGTACCTCCGACTGTCGAAGGGGTTATCGCAGAAGTAAATTCCCACAGCATAATTACCCTGAAAGCCTGGCGCCAGTTAAGGTCTTTCTCCGAAAGGATCCTTATCCTTATCATATATCCCAGATCGCGGCCGATCATAAAGCACCATGCAATTAAAAGCCAGAAAACCGATCTCCAGGTAAATGTAAGCTGACTGAGGACTTCAGTGTCAATCTCCTTCAGAATAAACCAGGCAACAACTGCAAGCCCGATCAGGATAGGTACAATTATTTTCCCTGGTTTTAGCTTACTGACAAGTTTATAGTGGCTATCCTGGGTCATTAATTTTTTTTATTGTGGCCAAATATGGAACAATTTTAATGATATTCCATAAATTAGATGCTGGTTTTTAGCTTGAAATAAAAATTCTGATAATATTAACTTTTTTAGCTATGAGTTCACTGAAATACTTTAACCGGGCGATCGTGACAGGATTAATGCTACTGTTGAACTTTAGTATGTCGGGCCAGCCTGCCGGAAGATCAGTACAGAATTTTAACCTCAGCTGGAGGTTTTTCATGGGAGATGTGGCCGGAGGTCAGGAAACTGATCTCAATGATTCAGACTGGCGTGTCCTCGATCTTCCTCACGACTGGAGCATTGAAGGCCCTTTCAGCAGCGACAATGCAAGCTGCACAGGTTATCTTCCCGGGGGTACAGCATGGTACAGGAAAACATTTACGGTTCCTGGTAATGAAACCGGACGAAAAATCTTTATTTATTTCGAAGGAATCTACAACAACAGCGAAGTATGGATTAACGGTAATTATCTCGGCAGGCGCCCCAACGGATATATTTCATTCCGGTACGACCTTACTGAATATCTGAATTTCGGAGGGGAAAACCTTATTGCTGTAAGGGTTGATCATTCACTGGCAGCCGATTCGAGATGGTACACCGGTTCCGGGATCTATCGCGATGTCAGGCTTATTACTACAGAACCTGTGCATATCGGACAATGGGGAGTGTACTGCACAACGCCTGAAGTTACTCCCGCAAAAGCTGTGCTTTCAGCAGATATAACAGTGGTAAATGAATCCGGTCATAATGTAAATGTTAAAGTAACCGGGACCCTTATGTACCGGAATGAGGTTGTCGGGAAAAAGACCAGTAAAATATCTTTCAGTTCATTGAAGGAAGTGGTCGTAAACCAGGTCTTTGATGTTCCCAACCCTAAGCTATGGGATGTTGATAACCCTGACCTCTATACACTTGTTACTGAAGTTAAGGGAAGGGAATTGCTGGATAATGTAACCACGATAGTAGGTTTCAGGGAATTAAAATTTGATGCTGACAAAGGATTTTTTCTCAATGGCAGGAATCTGAAGCTTAAAGGGATCTGCATGCATCACGATGCAGGATGTCTGGGTTCTGCAGTTCCGAAGGAAGAGACAGCAAGGCGTCTTGATATTCTGAAAGAGATGGGTTGTAATGCAATACGTACCAGTCATAATCCATTTTCATCCGATTTTCTTGACTTATGCGATGAAAAGGGCTTTCTGGTAATTGATGAAGCTTTTGATGAGTGGGAACTGCCTAAGAAAAAATGGGTTGCGGGATGGAACGCAGGTACCCCGGGAAAGGAAGGCTATGCAGTGAATTTTAAGGAATGGGCAAAAAGGGATCTTCAGGATTTTGTGCTCAGGGACCGCAACCATCCCTCAATAATCATGTGGAGCATTGGCAATGAAGTCGATTACCCCAATGATCCTTATTCACATCCAATCCTGAATACAGAAGCAAATCCCCAGACCTGGGCAAAATACAGTGAATCACTGCCACATGCCAACCGCTTAGGTGAAGTTGCCCGGGAGCTCGTCGAAGTGATCAAAGATCTCGATAAGACAAGGCCTGTAACTGCGGGACTCGCTTCGGCATTAATGTCGAATGAGACCGGGTATGCCGATGCACTTGATGTTGCAGGCTATAACTACCAGGAATCACGCTACAAGGCTGATCATGCTAAATACCCGAAGCGACCCATTTATGGTAGTGAAAACGGGATGACACTCGAAATGTGGAATTATGTTGCGGATAATGATTATGTCATGGGACAGTTTCTCTGGACAGGATTTGAATATATAGGAGAAGCAGGCAGGTTCCCCTCCCGTTCAAATACGGCTGGCGTAATTGATCTTGCAGGTAACAAAAAGCCGGAATTCTATTTCAGGCAGAGCATCTGGAGCGACAAGCCGATGGTATTTATCGGGACGTCTGACAGGATGGCAAAAAGCGGTCCGGATAATCTTTGGTCACATAAAAGAGTTGAACCTCTCTGGAACTGGGAAGATGGAAAGACGATAAATGTCAGTGCCTTTTCAAACTGCGAAGAGGTTGAACTCTTCCTTAACAACCGTTCGCTGGGAAATAAAAAAATGGCTGACTTCATGAACCGGGCTATTACATGGGATGTTCCTTTTGAAATGGGAACACTGAAAGCAGTTGCAAAGAACAACGGAAATCCTGTTGCTGATTATGAAATTAAAACTACAGGCACACCTGCCAGAATTGCTGCTTTCTGCGGCGAAAAAATGCTAAAAGCTGATAACAATGATCTATCTCATATTTTTGTGACGATTTGCGATGATGACGGCAATATTGTCTATAATGCTGATAATGAAGTTACGTGTGAGATCGATGGTCCGGTCAGGCTGGCCGGTATGGAAGATTCCAATCCGACAAATATCGAAAATTACAAAGACAACAGGCAACATGCCTATCACGGGAAATTACTGATATACCTTCAGGCTGCTGGTAAAACCGGGAAGGCATTGGTAACATTATCCTCTCCGGGATTGGAAACATGCAAAATTGAATTGAATCTGACAAAATAATACCCGTAGAAACGTGATGCATCGCGTTTCTAACATACATCGCGTTTCTACGATTATTGTAATTCCGGTTCCGGCACCCATTTCAACCATTCAGGAACCTGTTTCCCCCGTTCTGCACATTTTATTTTTATTAAGAGGATTAATGGTTTTCCTTTGAACCGGATTAATTGTAAAACCATAATAATAAAAACGATGAAAAATAATTTATTTCCGGTTCTGGCAGGTGCTTTAATTCTCTCAGGGATGTTAATACCTGCTATTTGTTACGGCCAGGATAAGGAAGCCGTAATAGAAAACTATCTGACCTCACTTCCGGCAGGAAAACCTGAAAATATATTGAGCAAATACCGGATGACAGCTGTTTACACAAACAGGGACCTGTATGGTAAATTTATGAACAAATTACAGGTTACCGGTGATTATTCAAGGGGCTTTGAGGATGGGCACATGATCTGGAATAATGTTTTTATTTCCAATTCCGGCAGCTTTTCAGATCCTTTTCCGGAAGGAGTGAAGCAGGAGTACATCGAGAACTTTAAGTACTACAAAGAAGACAATATGCTTTCTGCTGAGGCATTTAAAAATTTCCCTTCGAATCCAGAAAACGTGTTTGCCAGAAACCTTATATGGGATATGATGACATTTGAAGTATACTCCTGGAATTTTTATGATTCACTTAAGCTTAATATCCCATATGTTATTGACCAGATAAATGGTGAGTTTGATATGGCTGAGATAGGTAAGTACAACCATAACAGAAACATGATCTGCTGGAAAGGCATCTCTGAAATAAATGGTGAGTTGTGCTCAGTTATCGATTTCAATGCAATTGATAATATAATTGAGTTAACCATGGATCAGATAAATTCAAAGGGTACAGAACAATACTGGGGTACAGTGTGGTTGTCGATGAAAACAAAAAATATCGAACAGGCAATTATGTACAGCGGGACAATTCAGGAAGTTGAGGTGAAAGGGATGAATAACAAAATTCTTGTTAAAACAATCAGGGAGCTTAATCTTGAGAAAATTCAGTAAAGAATTTATAAATTTGGTTATATGAAAGCACTATCACTTTTCGATTTTTTTGACCAAAGGAGGATTGTCTCTCACATCTCTATGCTGATATTCTCCATTTTGGTAGCTTTAATAATGAAGGTCTTTGCCGGGGACAGCTATTCCTCAACCGATCTTGTTATCATGTTCGTACTGATATATTTGCAGATTGAGGTTTTTATTTATTTTGGCAATATTCTTTTTGGAAAACTGAATTTTAACCGGAGTCCTGGTGAGATCACAATGATTGTTTTTTTCAGGTTTATAATCTTTATTGCTGCCTGCCTGTTGAGTTCTATGATCCTTTATATCATGTTGAAAATCGCTATGAATTTTCTGTCTGGCGGAAGCCAGGCCAGGGTAATTCCAGATTTTTTCAGGATGGAGATATCCGGCTGGTTCAGGTCAACAATCAAGGGACTGACGTTTGGAGCTGTTATATTCGTTGTTATGTTGTGGCAGACGTCTCTTAGAAGAGAGCAAAAACTCCGGGAAGAGAACCTTATTTTCCAGAATGAAACCCTTAAAAGCCAGGTAAATCCGCATTTCCTTTTCAACAGCCTGAATACAGTTTCATCACTGATCCAGTCAAATCCGGCGAAAGCGGAAGAATTTATAACTAATCTTTCTTCAGTTTACAGGTACATACTTGAAAACAGGCTGAAAGATAAAGTACCTCTGCAATCAGAACTTGATCTGATAAACAGATATTTTGATCTTCACCGTGTAAGAGATGAAGATAAAATGGTGCTGAATATTGATTATTCCGGAGTGGATAATTATCAGGTACTTCCGGTTTCGCTTCAGATTCTGCTCGAAAATGCTATTAAGCACAATATATCGACAAAAGATAATCCTTTAAGAATTTCAGTTTATTTTGAGGGTCAGTATATTGTTGTAAAAAACAATTTACAGAGAAAAGCCACACAAATGAAATCGACAGGTATTGGGCTCAAAAACCTGGCAGAAAGGGTAAGACTTATCTCAGGAAAGGAACTGATGATTCAGGAAACAAATGATAGCTTTATTGTTAAATTACCGTTGCTGAAATGAATATTCTGGTTGTTGAAAATGAGAGGCCGGCTGCCGACAGAATGGTCAAAATGCTGAAGAAGGCCGACAGATCCATTAATGTCCTGGGCATTTTGGAGACTGTGGAAGAAGCAATAAACAGGCTTCAGGTTAAACCTGATCCGGATCTTATCATGATGGATATCCAGCTTGACGACGGGCTCTGTTTTGAGATCTTTGAAACAATCAATGTTGATATTCCGGTAATCTTCACAACAGCTTATGATGAGTACACTCTAAGGGCATTCAAGGTGAACAGCGTCGATTATCTTCTGAAGCCTGTTGATGAAAATGCTCTTTTATCAGCCCTGGGGAAATTTAAGAAACTCTATTACGACGAAAAGGATCCCTTCAAGAAAGACTTCAGGCAACTTATTAACGAATTCAGAAATCAGTATAAATCAAGATTCCTGATAAAGATCGGAGAAAAGTTCAGATCAGTGGTTGCTTCGGAGATAAGTCATTTTCATATTAATGAAAGGAATCTGTTTCTGACCGATTATAACGGCAAGGATTATGGCATTGATTATTCTCTTGAACAGCTTCAGGATATGCTTGATCCAAGGAAATTTTTCAGGATAAACAGGGAATGCATTGTAAATATTGATTCAATTGCTCTTATGTACAGCTACTCGTCAAGCAGGCTGCAGCTCACATTGAAAAACCAGCAACAATCCGATCTTTTTGTTGTAAGTCGCGATAAGGTTGCGGATTTTAAGAAATGGGTTGACCGGTAAATAAGCGATATCAAAATGATATCATAAGGATATCAGAGCAATTTTAAGACAATTCCGGTCAATCATCAAAATTAACTTTTTTGTAGTTTGTAAGGTCAAGAGCTTTCTTCCTGTATGTTTTCCTATTTCGTTTATCACTGTCAATATCGCTGATGCGGCTTAAACCGAAATAGGCGTAGGCGGCATATTCATCTCCGAAATATTTAAATACGGAAATATCATTTATTCCTTTGAAATAATATTTCTGAGCCAGCCTGTTATTATTATATTTTTTCTCCTGAAGAATCCCATTGAAAATTGATAGCTGTGCCTGGAAGTAGGAATTGGTTGTTTCTTTTTCGGAGGCTCTTATAATATTCTCAGCCTGATCATATTTTTTTACCAGGAGCATATTTTTAATATAACTGGCCGTGTAGGACGGATTGGCAGGATAAAGCTCATAGAGGGATTTGCTGTAATCATATGCTTTCAGATAAATATTTTCATAGTGTATGAAAATAAAGGAAAGGATAGAATATGATTCTGCTTTCATCACTATTGAATTATTTGCCGCTAACAGCATTTCATCCAAACCTTTTGATCTGTCTCCTTTAGGAAACAGAAATGCCACAACCTTATATATCGGGTGGGCATCAGGGTAAGCTTCACGGTAGTAATTATAAAGTCCCGTAAAATAATAGAAATCATTATAGCTTGAAGAATAATCAAATGCCTGCCTTATATACGCATAAGTGGTTTTTGCAAGCGGGATCAGATCGTCGCTGAGATTATTATCGGCGTAGTACAGCAGCAACATTCCCCTGCCGCCCAGATTTGACAGCAGGTATTCAGCATAATCCGGCAGATCGGATCTTCCATCGCATAATCTGATACATTCACGCATTTCGTTTTCGTAGGAAATGCAGGCTGGAGAAGGAGGGATAAGTGGAAAGTTTTCCCAGTAGATTATCAATCCGTTAAGCAGATGAACAACCGGATGCCCGGGGAAGACATTATCTAATTTTACGGCGATATCACGTGCATCATCAAACCGGAAGTTGTAAATATAGTCGACGCCTTTTTTTAAAAGACTCAGGGATGAAGTATCCTTAAGTATCTGTCCATGTACCGTGGTTGACCCAAATAAGTACCAGAATAATAAAAACCTGATTAGAAAAGTGCTCCTCTTAGACACGGTGAAAAATAAAAATACAAATATAAACTTTTATTGATTTTGCCGCTGATTAAGATATTAAAAGCCTGGGAGCACAGGATGTTTATCAACCCCAGCATATATTAATTATATTCTTATTTCAGCCTGACATATTTTTCAATCCAATGCTTTGCTGGATTTGGCTTTCCAGTATCATCAACCGGGTAAATGTGAAGAAGAGTGTCATTCCTGATTTCCAGCCATATTTTGTTCTTTGAGTTTTCATAGAATTTCTCGAAATGGTATTTAATATTTTCTTCATAAATGTTCCCGTTAAGTGTAAAGGTCCCGACACCAAACCGGTAAGAGGTTGTGGTATCGATCTCATATTTACCGACAAAAATAAAATGATTGCCATCCCACATTTTTGTCTGACTTACATTGTAATTTTTAGAAAAATAATTGGTTACTTTTTTCCCCTGAACCATTTGCATCTGAACCATCTGCCAGGTTCCCTGTGGACCCTTGTTTTCCGGCCCGGCACAAGCTGCCAGAATCAGCCAGATAATCAGAACTGATAAAATAATTTTTTTCATAATGACAGGATTTAGTTAATGATTAAAATATAGTTTATTATGGTATATTGTTACAGCATAAGAAGTAAATTGAAATCAGATCATTTTTACAGCAGGAGTTGTTTACCGTTTGCATTCTTCAGGGGTTAATTTAAACTCGGATCAGAGGGAAATTTACTTTCAAATTTAATCTCCTTACCAAAGTTACAAATTGTATAAATTGGAATCAATTTTATTTTACGGGAAATTGAACCCCCGAATCAATATGGATTCCCCTGATCCCCAACCATCTTTTAATCTCTCAGTTTCTGCAATATCCTGTATTGCGTTACCGTTGTAATTATAATTATGAAGCAAACAAAACATTATAGGCCAAAACATATTGTAAAATTTATCAGGGTATTAAATCAACCAGCCAGGTGGATTGAAGTAGAAGTTATCGAATCTGTTGAAACTGCCAGGGCAAAGTATCTCAGATTGGCTGATATCAATAAATCTATTCCCCGTTGATTTAAGAAATCGCCGAAATTACAATTTCCCCTTTTATCTTTAATGTCCTCTTCGTTTTCTGGAAGTCTTTAATTCAGGATCCAATTTTCTGCTGATGCAATTATCAAAAGTCTCATTTATATGTTTAATTCACGGAGTTTTGTTAACTTTATGACAAACATTTCCAATGAAGTATTATTCCGCTGACAAACCCGCTAAATGTCCCGCATGCGGTTCAACGAAGATCGTGACATATCTTTATGGAGAGCCAGCTTATACCGAAGAACTTATGGATAGTATTTCAAAAGGAAAAATAAAACTTGGAGGGTTTTGTATCACCGGTTATGATCCCGATTGGGAATGCAGTGAGTGCAAGACAGAGATTTTCAGGAGTGAAAAGGAAAACAATTAAGCTTCTCCACTAATCCTGTATGTTTATCAAAAGCTATTCATTATGAAATACACACTAAGCCTGAACAAATTTCTCTGGCAACTGGGTTTAATATTTATCTTATCAGGGGTTAAGATGGCCTGGGGTCAGGATGTTAAGGACCAGGCAGCTCCGATTCCTGATGATATTAATAAGTTCATCCTGGCATCCTGTATAAAATGTCACGATAATAACGGCAAAATATTGGCCCGGACAAAGCTTAATTTTTCAAACTGGGCAGAATACAGTTCTATGGAAGGGTCAAAAAAAGCATCAGCAATTTGCTCAGAACTAGTCGGGGAATCAATGCCACCGAAAAGCTCAAGGAAATCAAATCCTGAACTGATCGCTACAAAAGAGCAGATAGAATTAATATGCAAATGGGCTGAATTATTAAAAATAACGGAAGAGGAAAAGAAGGTCAGATAATGATTACAGTTGATGCTGCTCTCCCGGCATCGATTATTTTCTCCATAATCTTTTACAGGGAAATCCGGCAGGTCAGAAATACATGATACTATTTCAGAATTTACTGCCTTGGTTACCAGACAACTATAATATATATACAATTACAAGGCTAACGATTATGGCACTAAAAATCGCTACTCTGATCAATATCTCCCTTTTATAGTAACTCATTTTTCAGAACTATTTTGATTTGACACTTATCATGTAATTGAGATAACGTAAGTATATAATCAAATATTCTTTCTGCCGGCAGCTAATTATGCTACGGGATGCGGACTTTTGAAACCTTTAAGAAATATTTGGTTTCACAAAGATCAATATTCGCCGAATATGAATCTAATATTCTCTCCATTAATGCAATAACTATTGCCGGCTTACCGTTTATATTCTGCATTATGAAAACCAGAAAAAATATAAGAGAAAAGGGCAATACCAAGTATGTCAGGATTAATAACTCCACCTGGATTGAGGCTGATGTATGGATTCCCGATGAAGTTGCAAGAACAATGTATCTTCAAAAATTGGATACGACAAAGTCTTCCACGTATTTAGGTCAGCTTAAAGATTTCATTTCCAACATAAACGCATAACCTGTTCCTGATCTGATAAATTGCAGAGAGCCCTTTCTTTAAAGGGCTTTTTGTTATTTCTAAGCCTGTAGAGGAGAAATGAGATTGCCCTGCTGTGAATACTATAAGCCACATTTAAAAATTTATCAGATATCCCCCGGCCTGTTTCCTCCGGCATATTTCAAAAAATAATTGTAACCTGATTAAGTTCCGGCTGGTGGCAGCTATTTGATTTTTATGAATTTAAATTCCGCTGTTTTTTCTCCGGCTAAATTATAATTGATCCATTTCCTTTCTTTAGGGCTTACATAAACCATTTCATATCTTGTCCAGACAGCTCCGGGATTAAAATTAATTACTAAATCTGCTTTAAATTTTTTTTCAGGAAGGTATAAAGCAATCCATGTCATATAATCTCCGCTGGGCCAGAGCACGTAACCCTTTAACTTGCCATCGCCCGGATCAAAGCCCACCATATTAATATAGTATGGAGTATTCTGTCCCTGAGTAATACGTGATACATTTATTATAAATCCTTCTCCGTAGGGTTGGCAATCCCAGACTTCAACAGTGTCTGCTCCAATATTAGTCTGCCAGGTACCAATGAATGGCTTTAATAATTCAAGCTGGGTAGGTTGGGCCTTGGCAGTTTGTGCCTCTGTTCGGGTTGAACCTGCTAAAAAGAATGCAATAATTAAAGCGGCTGCAGAGAATCTCTCCATGGCTTTCGATTGTTTAAAGGTCAATATTTAAAACATTAACCACTAAACAAAGTTACGTTAACAAAAAACCAAAATCAAAAATCTTTGATAAAATCACCGTAATTAATTTCCGGATACCCCTGGTCTCCGGATTCAGGCTGTTTGTATAACTATTTTAAGTGCTTGTCAAAATCCCTGCAATCAAATCTTATTCTGAACCGGATAAATAATAATTTTAGCTGAATTCAGAACTTTCGTGGCTTTCCTCATGTTCATTCTTAAGTTAAATATCACTTAATGTTTCAAAAGCCTGAAAATATTAAAAACATACTCTATCTGGTAGTGGCAATCTCTTTATTAATTGCTTGTTCATGTTCCTCATCATTTCACGCAGCATATTCTGAAAGATCATTCAAAAAAGTACATAAATGTTCAGCGAAAACATTTTCAAACAGTAGTGTATATTTCTATAAACGCTGAATAGCAAAGTAAACAAGATACCCTAGCCGATACCCGGTGCTTAACAATTTCAAAGTTTATACTATAATTTATATTTTTTAATTACCTCATTTGCTGCTTCTGCGATCGTACTATCTTTAACCAGACCCTGATATCTTCTGGCAACAGCCAGAAATTCTTTTATCAGATCCTGTTTCAATGTGTATTCACTGACTTTATCCATCGGAGATTCATCTGAAATCCATTCTCCTTTCCAGTTCAAATGTCCCATTCTGATCCGTTTTTCATATTTCAATGTGTTCTTTTATCAAAAGTATTGAATTAACTTTATCCGGAGCGATTTTTGCAGGGAATCAAATATAGCTTAATACACTTGATTTTATTTTTTACGAAAATACGGGATTGTAACTTAAAAATTACTTAAATGAAAAAAGCATCATTGTTTCTATTAATTCTGACCATAACAGTATTTACACTTGTCGTCTATGGACAGAATGAATGTAAGGTACTGTTACCGGGAATCAGTGACAAATATACCGGACCCTGTAAGCAGGGAATGGCTGATGGCCGGGGCGAAGCATCGGGAATTGACCGGTACACAGGAGATTTCAAAAAAGGACTTCCTGACGGAGAAGGCACTTATATCTGGCAGACAGGAGAAAAATACACTGGTGAATGGAAAAAAGGGAAAAGAGATGGCAATGGTGAGTACATATCTAAACAGAATGGCATAGAGACTTCGCTCTCAGGTATATGGAAGGCAGATGAGTACATCGGAAAGGAAGTTCTATCTCCCTACAAAATCGGATACCGTAACAATATTGGAAGGATAGCATGCATGAAAGTAGGAGAACAGCCCTTTTACGTTAAGTATAAATTCTCGCGGGCTGGTGAGGCATCTTCATTCCTGGCTATAAGCAACCTGCTTCTGCGTGGAAGCTCCGGAACAGAGAATATAACAACATCCTTTACCGGTTTTGAGAATGTGACTTTCCCGTTTGAGGGCAATGTCAAATTCAAAGCCCCCAATTCTCTGAATACAGCGGAACTCGACTGTGAGCTGAGATTCACTATTAATGAACCCGGAAACTGGTTGGTTACTATTTACTATTAATAGTGATATAATCATTCTCCAAACAGGGGTAACAATTTTACCCCTGACCACTCATTTGGGTCGGGTCGTTGAATAAGAAGAGATTTAAAATATTTTCTCCATATGAAATCTTTACAGAATTTATTAAGCGCTATAACATTTCTGGTTCTTTTAATCTGCGCCGGCATCAGCTCCTATGCACAAAAGCCTGCAATAGAGTTTGGGAAAGCAGTTATCATAAAAGACATAACTCCTGCCACCCAGGATCAGATTACTCCTTTGAAATGGGTTAATGTCAATACTGCTGAAGACACATGGTCAAAACAAAGGAAATTGCTTGTTTGCTCAGGAAAACCTATTGGTGTTATGCGGTCTGAGAAACAATATGAAAATTTCATTTTGCATATTGAATGGATGCATACTGAACCCGGAGGCAACTCAGGAGTATTTGTATGGTCTGATGCCAATCCGGCCGGAGAATCGCGTCTGCCCGACGGGGTTGAAGTACAGATGCTCGAACTTGACTGGGTCAATCTTAATAAAAAGGATGGAGTAACTCCCCCTGATGCCTATGTTCATGGTGAGCTCTTTGGTGTTGGCGGAGTATTAACCACTCCTGATAACCCCAGGGGAACCCGAAGCAAGTCTGTTGAAAACAGGTGTAAAGGACGAGGGTACTGGAACGTATACGATGTCGTATGCGTTGATGGAGTAATCAAGCTTTCCGTAAACGGTAAGTTTGTTAATGGGATAAGCCGGTCATCTCAGAAAAAGGGATATATCTGTCTCGAATCGGAAGGGGCAGAGATCCATTTCCGTAATATTAAAATAATTGAGCTGCCAGCCGGAATCGCTTCAGAATAAAGTAACGGCATTATAACCCCATATACTTAAACCAGAAAAGCAGAGCTGATTAATATTTTAACCCTAACCGTTTAATTACATGAAGAAGTTATCATTGATAATGCTTTCACTTTCCATTTGTTCAATTGGATTTTCACAAATTGATACAATTTCAAAAAACATTTACCAGAATAATGGGAATTTGGGTATAGGAACATCTCAGCCGGAGACAAAATTAAGAATAGAAGGTAATGTCAGTGCAGGAGATGACAGAGCTTTTATAAGACTTAGAAATACCGATACAGGCAACAGGGCGACTGTGAGCCTGACACTTGAATCGAACGACAAGAATTATGGCACAGCTTTTGGCTTTACGTCAGAATCTTATACGGGTATTCCCGACTTTAATAAAATGGGTGTGATCAGTACAAATGGGAAAGGATTTTCTATTTATTCATCTTCAGATTATGGTTCCCTGAGATTTTATACCAATGTTGATCAAAACGGAATAATTGAGAGGATGCGAATTAACGCTGAAGGCAATATAGGTATAGGAACCAAAGAACCAGCTGCTAAACTGCAGGTTGCCGACGGAGATATTTATATAAGCGATGTTAAAAAAGGTATAATAATGAAATCTCCCGATGGAAATTGCTGGAGAGGCAAAGTGGATAATTACGGTAAACTTGTTTTTAATAAAATAGAATGTCCCGAAGAGGAAATTATTGTTGGAACAGATCCCTCAGTTTCACCGGTGAAGCTGGTTGTTTTTCCTAATCCATCTGAAGACAATATCACTATTAAAATCATGCAGGAAAAAATAGAAAAACCAAAATACTTGATTTTCAATTTAGACGGGCAGTTAAAAGATAATGGCATTATTACGTCAGATGTCCAGGAAATAGATATTTCAGCATTAACCACCGGGATTTATCTCCTGACTGTTTATGACAACAATGGAGACCTGATAGCTTCTGAAAAAATTATAAAAGAATAGAGTTTTGAATAATTGAGTTTTTGAGGGAAGTTATAACAAGTAATAAAATAGCCTCAAGTTATCAGTTGATATAAATGAGGCTTTTAATTTTTTGTGTGGAGATTAGTTTGCCTGGCATAATAATTGCTGAAAACCAATATAATATACTCTCAATAATGTCAAAATATAATAGGAAAATTATACTTGGTTTAACATTACTGACCGGATTGATCCTTAACCCGGGATGTGATAAGCTGAGTACTCAGGATGAAGGTATTCTTGAGGGAAAGATCTCTATTGGTCCGATTTGTCCTGTTGAAACGGATCCTCCTGATCCGGGATGTTTACCAACTGTTGAGACATATAAGGCTTATCCTGTTTCAGTCTGGACATCTGATGGCAGAAGAAAGATAGCTCTGCTTAAACCTTCCCTGGATGGCTCATACAAAACAGATCTTGAGTCTGGTAAATATTTAATAATTCTTGAGACCGGCGGAAACAATATTGGCAGCAGTAACCTGCCTATCGAAATTACCATAATATCTGGCGGCGTAACTACTCTCAATATTGATATTGATACAGGAATCCGGTAGCTTGGTATTAACCTCTTTTATTTCCTGATCATTTGTTTTCTCCTATAGATGAGTTTCTCTACCTTTTGCTGTTAGAAATTGTACGATTAGACTGCTTGAATTTACATACCTTTGCCTGTTTCCTTCTATGTATAGTTTACTTCCAGTTCTTGGCTATTTCTGGAATTGATTTAGTCGTATTATTCCGATATTACTCAACCGAAGTCCGTCCAATTGCCCAAAATTCCTTAATTATCTGAAGATTTGTTGTGATTCTCTCCAAAGCACTAAGACCACAAGAGCTTCTGTCCAGTCATGTAATTGTAATGGTCGGGTAACCATATTAACAAGCTCAGGAATGATAAAAGCGGTTGTAGCATAAAACCGTTATTACATGTGCAACTTACCTTTTGTTAAGTTTCCTTCAGAACCTTTCAAAACTTTTGATTTTGTGAGCCATCTGGAATCTTTTTGGCTTAATAAATGTATAGTTACGACATCCTGATACCAAAGTCAAGTGGGGTCAGATTAATAGAATAAAACCACCACCGAAGGGATCTGGGGCTGATAATAGTATGATAAGAAAAGCGACATCTCCTTGTTTATTTGTGGAATAAATGTCTCGCTGCATAAAAACCAACCTAATTAAAAGTACGGTTCGACGATTAGGAGATGTCGCCTTATCAAATTTCAGAAATTTTTATCAATTGAGCAAATATAAAAAACACATGAAAAGAAAAGTCCCGGACGATCCGATGGCTGTATTTGAATTAATTAATCCGGAAGAGGTTTCATGAATTGCATGACAATGATTGCAATGAGTGGTAAGCAGAATCCGAATAAAGCCCATCCAAATCTGCTCCGATTAAGTTTTTCTGCTTTTTTTACACAGTAAATTGAGACAACAATGCTGATAATTGTACCCAGAAACAATAAAATCTCTGTGACTCCTATATTCTCCATTTGTATAATTTTCTGTTAAAGTTACACCAGCAAATAGCAGAAGTCAATTTTATTTCAGGGTATCCGTTAAAATTCCCTGACGAGGTCTTGAATCAGTACGGTTCGTTTTCAGTTTCCTGAGTTTGTAAGATAGGATTACCCCTCTGATTAGATCCCTTAAATGTTTATCGTTCTCCAAATGCATAAAGGGCTTTTTCAGTGCGAAGATAAAGTTTGTTATCAACCACTGCGGGTGTCGCTGTAATTAATTCTCCCAAATTATTTTTTGCGCGAATCTTCAAATTGTCTCCAGCATCTATTACTGTCACAATACCATTTCTTGAGGCAAGATAAATTCTGCCGCTGGCTGCTATCGGGGAAGAAAAATATGCGCCTGGAGCATTTAATTTTCCCCGGTATAGCAAATTACCGCTATCAGAATTAAAACAAGATATGCTGCCACCGTCTCTGATCATATAAATATGGTTATTATAATACAAAAGTGACGATATGTGTGAAATTTCATCCTGATTGCCCCATAAAAAGCTATCTAAACTTATATCTCCTTGCCCGCCGAGTTTGATCGCCTTTAGTCCCTGTTTTGAATAAAATGATGCTAAATTTTCATCCATTGCTTTCCATTCTGTACTGTCAATTAATTCATTCTTATTCTTATCAAATGTTCCAAAACGATTTGCCAGTGACGATCTTACAGATAGCTCCGGCATCTCAGGGTAAGTAAGAATATAAAAATCTTTAGCCTCATCTTTATCAATCATTAAATCCCCATTCTTATCACATTTAGATATTAGCTCTTTAAAATCAGAAAATTGAGCTCTGCATATCAGGATTCCCAAGTGTATTATATGCAACCATATACAGGATATCATTTTGTATGACGGGTGTGCCAATTGCATCTGCACCGCCAATTGCAAACCTCCAGATAAGATCTCCGGTTTTTAAACTGTAGCCAGCAACATCTTCACTCCGGTAAATAATTATCTGGTCTTTATAAATGACTGGTGTGGAAGAACTATTTCCTCTATAGTCTTCTTTGTTTGGCAAAGAGTATTCCCAGACAGTTTTGCCATCGAATTTATTGACAGCCAGAAGACGTGGATCATTCAGATGTCCAAAACAGTTAAGTATTACCAGATCTCCGGTAATAACAGGGGAGGTTCCGATTCCATTATCATTATAAGATTTTGGGACAGGCATGGGAAATTTCCATTGTAATTTACCATTAAAATCATAACAAATCATGCCAAATGAACAGAAGTAAAAATATACTCTCGCCCCATCTGCGGTCGGTGTGGCTGTAGCCGGATTGCTTACAGCATTGAACTTTTCAAAAGCCTCCACAGGAATATTTTCTTCCCATTTGATTGTCCCTTTTTTCCTATCAATACAAAGCATTTTTAATAGTTTCCCTTCTTTCTGGTAACCAGATATAAAAATATTATCGCCCCATATACAGGGCGAAGAGTGTCCCTCAGGAAGAGCTAATTTCCAGATTATATTTTGCTCCTTATTAAAAATTATCGGAGGGTTCTGATTGGGAGAAGCAACTCCGGTACAATTTACTCCCCTAAAGCTTGGCCAAATGTTAGTTTCTGGTTTCTGTGCGAAAACTGGGTTGTGGATCAGCATGCCTATAAAAATCATAAGGCTTACAACATAATAGGACTGCTTCATAAAACTCTAATTTTATTATTGGTTACTTGAATTAAGGGGAGCCATACCAACTGATTCGTTTTTTCTCAATGGCGTTTGATTTATGTTTTAATAATCCTGGCTTTATCAAAATTATGAAACAATATATATATGAGTCAAGATTATTTTAATCCTCCAAAATAGATACCATAGCCTTCCACGAAGCTGGTCATTCTGTAGAGTTTATCGTGGAGGCGATTCCATTCAAATTTGACTTCCCTGCATTAACAATGTAACTTTGCTTCCAGACGTGTTAATATTTAAGTTTGTTTATATGGAATTGAAAGGGAAGGTTGTGTTACTTACAGGAGGATCCAGAGGCATAGGTCCGATATTAGCTAACGCTCTTGCAAAAAAAGGCGCTATTCTTGCTCTTGCGGCGAGATCAGAAAAAGGATTGGAAGAAGTTGCCGGACAATTGAAAAACTCAAATGCCAAAGTGCGACTTTTTCCTGTTGACCTTAGGATACCGCTTCAGCGCGAGCAGCTTATCGGTAATGTTCTAAGTGAATTGGGCACGATCGACATATTGTTAAATAATGCCGGGTTGGAGACTGAAGGTGCATTTTCAGAGCTGCCATGGCAATCAATTTATGAGAATATTGAAGTTAACATGATTGCGCCAATGGCTCTTACCCACCTCATTTTACCTGAGATGCTAAAAAAGAAGTCGGGGTATATTGTCAACATAGCCTCTATTGCTGCTAAAAACGGAGCACCGTTTGCAGCTGTTTATTCGGGAACAAAAGCCGGACTTGCTGAATGGACAAGAGCTCTTCGTCTTGAATTAGCCGGATCAGGAATCAGGTTCTCAACAATATTTCCCGGTTATGTCAGAGAGGTTGGAATGTTCGCAAAATTCGGGGTCAAATCACCCTGGATAATTGGATCATGTTCCCCGGGTCAGGTTGCAAAAGCAGTTGTTCAAGCTATTGAGAAGGAGAGGCTGGAAACAATTATAAATTCCCATCCCTTACGATATGTATTTACCTTAAACGACCTGTCTCCATCTTTCGGGGACTGGATAATGCGAATTTCCGGAGCAAACGATTTTCAGCGAAAAAAAGTTGGAAAATAAAACATGACCTTTTCAAAATTCCAGTGTATGCTGATAGATGCAGGACTTAAAGGGTCAAAATAAAAAATCCTGTAATTAAGCAGAATACAGGATTTAATTTATTCTAACACATTAAATATGTGGAGATTAGGAGAATCGAACTCCTGACCTTTTGACTGCCAGTCAAACGCTCTAGCCAACTGAGCTAAACCCCCGTAAAAAACGATTCAAATTTAAGAAAAAAATAAGAATTCCAGAATTTTATATAAATTCTGCCAATTATTATAAAGTTACTGGTTCCTGGGTGCTGGTTGCTGGGTAGTGGCTTGCGGTGAGTTAAAACTAACCGGCACCCAGAACCCAGTACCCGGCACCAAGAGAAATAAATTCTTTGCGGGAATGAACGTAATTAGTAATTTTGCGTCAAATTTTCTGAACAGGTTTATTCCTTTGTTGTTTAAGAAAAGGAATGGCCTGATTATTGACTCTGATTTTAATGATCAGCGATTCAACTGAAGAAATGTAAGAGTGAAAGTTAAAAGGAACAATAACGGACCTGCCAGGAAGACATTTTATAATTCGTTGGAAATAAACGATTTTGATGAACTGGTTTTTCAGAACCGTAACAGGGAATACGGCGCCTATGTGCTGCGGAAAAAGTATAACCGTGTCCTCCTGGGGGGTATGGTTACAGCTATAATGTTTGCTTTGGCTCTCATTCTTATCCCCTTTCTTGCACGTCCGGGGTCCGAACAGATAGTATCCGGCGGAAACGGGTATATACAGGTGCGAATGGAAAACCTCGAACCCCCTGTTGAGAATCTATACGTTCCTCCGGCTGCACCGCCACCCCAGGCTGCAAAGCTGACGGAAACAGTAAAATATGTGCCGCCGGTTATCGTCGATTCTGTCATGTCTGTTGAAAAAACACAGCTCACAACCGACGAGGCTCTGGCATCTCAGGAGAACGAGGAGACCGAGACCGCCGGGTCAGGTTTCGGGGATGAACTTCTTCCCGGGGATGGCACCGGATCGGAAGAGCCACTTTTTATTGTAGAGGTGATGCCCACTTTCAGAGGAGGCGGCCTCAACGAATTCCGTCTATGGGTGGGTAAAAGGACAAATTATCCACAGGCTGCAATTGATAACAAGATCAGAGGGACTGTTTTTCTTACATTTGTTGTTGAGAAAGATGGTTCCGTTAGTAATGTGAGTATAATCAAAGGAGTGCATCCGCTTCTCGATGCTGAAGCAATAAAAGCCATTTCAGAATCGCCGAAATGGTCTCCCGGCCTTCAGAGGGGACAGCCCGTCAGGGTCAGGTTCCAGATACCCCTTAGTTTTATGTATTGAAACATAATAATTGACAGATTAGAGAGTTATAAATATCTGGAATTATTTATTCCTGCCATTGTAATTAACCTTATAAATTCTGACCGATGAAAAAAATAGCTCCTGTACTGATAATTCTGATAATTGCACTTTCAGGGTGCGGTTCCTCAAAGAAACAGCTTGAAAGGGGGAACTACGACTCAGCAATCGACCTTGCTGTTCGCGACCTGCGCCGAGACCCCTCAGATTCCAAACAGATCGCAACACTCGACCGTTCATATAAAATTGTAAATGAGCAGGACATCGAAAGAATCAGATTCCTTAAAATGGAGGATAAACCGGCCAACTGGGACGAGATATATCAGATCAATAAAAGGTTGAGCGACAGGCAGTCCCTTGTCAGATCAGTCACACCACTGGAACTCAATGGAAGGACTATTGAATATCCGTACGTTGACTATATGCCTGAAATGGTTGCTGCAAAGCGTAAATCAGCCGATTTCTATTATGCTCATGGCAATGAATTGATGAAAAACCAGCTGAAGGATTCTTACCGCCAGGCATACTACGAATTTGTAAGGGCAAAGGAATATGTTGGTAATTATGAAGGTATCGATAATAAAATTGAGGACTCGAAATATCTGGGTATGAGCAGGGTGCTTATTACTCTCCAGAACAGATCGATTCTTAAATTTACCCAGGAATTTGAAGAGGATCTGCTTTCAGTTAATCTGCCAGCCATCAACAGTGAATGGGTCGAGTACCATACACAGAATCTTAATCCCGATATAAAGTATGATTACCTGATCAATGTAAATGTAAAGAATATTGCTGTCAGTCCTGATCAGACTATGCAACGTGATTCAGTCATCAAAAGAGAAGTTGAAGACGGATTTTCTTACCAGCTCGACAAAAACAGAAATGTCATGAAAGATTCTCTGGGCAATGACATAAAAACAAAGAAGTATAAAACACTTCAGTGCGCACTTGTGGAGACAGTTCAGGCGAAAGCCTGCCAGATTGACGGAGATATTGAGATAGTGCAGATAAATCCGAAAAAAGTCCTGAAAAAGGATCCAATGGGAGCCCAGTCAAATTTTGAACATGTTTCTGCAAGGGCAATTGGTGATGTTCAGGCCCTGAACCAGACTCAGCTGAATAAAACAAAAACCCAGCCAATGCCGTTCCCCTCAGATATGGAAATGGTATTTCGTTGTTCGGAAGCACTTAAACAGGCAATAAACGGCGCAATTCAAAGTAACAGAAATTTTATTAACTGACTTCTTTATTGTTACTGGTTACTGGCAACCTGAATTAAATAATGATCGATACCGGGAAAGAAACCGAAAGTGCAATACTTATTGGATTGGTTTATCCAGGTCAGGATGAGAATCAGGCAAGGGAATACCTTGCGGAGCTTTCATTCCTTGCCGAAACTGCCGGAGCTGAACCTGCCGGAACCTTCATTCAGAAACTTAATATCCCTGATTCCAGAACTTTTGTCGGCTCAGGGAAAATAGCAGAAATTGCCTCCTTTGTTTCAGAGAACAAGATCGACATTGCAATTTTTGATGATGAACTTTCCCCCAGCCAGCTGAGAAATATTGAAAACGTTACTGGGATGCCGGGTTCTCGACAGGACTAACCTTATACTCGATATTTTCGCCCGGCGGGCCCGCACCTCACATGCCAGAACCCAGGTCGAACTTGCTCAATATCAGTATCTTTTACCGAGGCTAACCAGAATGTGGACCCACCTTGAACGGCAACGTGGAGGAATAGGATTAAGAGGGCCAGGCGAGACTGAAATCGAAACCGACCGCAGGATAATCAGGGATAAGATCGCACTGCTTAAAGCACAACTGAAGAAGATTGATATTCAGATGTCGACCCAGCGCAAAAACCGGGGCAAGATGGTTAGGGTAGCCCTGGTCGGATATACCAATGTCGGCAAGTCAACTATCATGAACCTATTGAGCAAATCGGAAGTATTTGCGGAAAATAAGCTTTTTGCAACCCTCGATACAACTGTCAGGAAAGTCGTCATCGGCAATCTGCCATTCCTTCTTTCAGACACTGTCGGATTTATCCGCAAGCTTCCCCATGATCTGGTCGAATCATTTAAATCGACTCTTGATGAAGTAAGGGAATCAGATCTGCTCCTGCATATTATTGACATCTCGCATCGGGGATTCGAGGAACAGATAAAAACTGTCGAAGAGACCCTCAGGGAACTTGGATCTGCAGATAAACCAGTATTATTGGTATTCAACAAGATCGATTCCTTCTCCTATACGGCAAAGGAAGAAGACGACCTTACCCCGTTGATCAGGGAAAATTTTTCGCTCGGTGATCTGAAAAAGACATGGATGGCTTCCGATAAAAATCATGAGACAATATTCATCTCAGCAAAGACGAAGGAGAACCTGGAGGAGTTCCGGAAACTGCTTTATGAGGAAGTTAAAAAGATCCATATTACCAGGTATCCATATAGTGATTTTCTGTACGAAGAGCCGGCAAGTGCTTCTCCCGATTAATCGGCCTCATCCCCCGACCCGTTACTACACGTACTCACCCCCTTTATCCCCCTCTCTGCTGGCGCAAAGAGGGGAGTATAAAATCCTCATTATAAATGATTTAAGCTCCCCCTTCTTTGCGATAGCAGAGAAGGGGGCCGGGGGGATGAGTACGTGTGATCTCGAGGGTTATGGGGGGTGATTACCTGAACTTCAGCTGTAATTAATATAGTTTATTCTCCGCCATATACTCCGCAATCTGCACCGCATTTGTTGCGGCTCCTTTACGGATATTGTCGGATACTATCCAGAGATTCAGGCATTTTTCCTTTGAAAGATCCCTTCTGATCCTTCCCACAAATACCTCATCCCTGTTATACGACATTATGGGCATCGGGTATTTAAACTCAGCGGGATTATCATAAACGACAACCCCCGGGAACTGGCCAAGCAGAAATCTTACATCATCAATATCGAAATCTTTCTCAAATTCAACATTTACTGCCTCTGAATGACCTCCGACAACAGGGATCCTTACTACTGTTGCAGTGACCATTATGGTCTGATCCTCAAGTATCTTGCGGGTTTCATCTATAAGTTTCTGCTCCTCTGTGGTGTATCCGTCACTCTGAAATGTTCCGCCATGAGGAAAGCAGTTCATATCGATCTGGTATTGATATGCCATTTCACCCTTTAATGCCGGCTCTTTCATTTTCCATTTGCTGAACTGCTTTTACGCCTGTTCCTGTAACTGACTGATAGGTTGCAATAACCAGGCGTTTTATCCTGTATTTCCTGTGAAGCGGTGCCAGAGCCATCACCATCTGTATTGTTGAACAATTCGGGTTTGCAATAATCCTGTCTCCCTTTTTTATTACGTGACTGTTTATCTCAGGAACAACCAGGGGGACATTCTTATCCATCCTCCAGGCTGATGAATTATCAATCACAATAATACCATTTTCCGCAAAAACCGGAGCCCATTCCCTTGATGTGGAAGCGCCGGCAGAAAAAATCGCAAAAACCGGCTTTGCCTTTATTGCTTCCGTCACGCTCACAACTTTAACAGCTTTACCTTTAAAAGTAAGTTCTTTTCCAACAGAACGCTCTGATGCAGCGGGGATTAACTCGGATACCGGGAAATTTCTCTCTTCAAGGACTTTGATCATTGTCCGGCCAACCATTCCTGTGGCTCCAACAACAGCTGTTTTCATCATAATTTAATTTGTCAGGATTAAATGAATTATTTATATTTATTGTTCAGAAAAAGCTGTCAAAAATAACTCTTTTTTCAATTCGTCTCGCTGCATGAATAAAGTTATTTTGCTGGTTTTTCTAATGCCGTTGCCGGCATTAGGCCAGATTATGGAAAATTTTGAATCAGGCAATCTGTCAGGCTGGATTCAAAGTCCTGAGGGACATTGGAATACTGATAATCTTAATCCCGTTTCGGGACTCTTTTCACTGCATCATTCTTATGATAATCCCGATGCTGGAACAGACATGATCGGATTAGCCGTTAAAAACCTTCATCCTGATAAAGGAACTGCAAAATGGAGCTTTACCGTCAGGCATGGTTATGATCCTTCTGCTTCCAATAACTGGGCTGTTTTTCTGATGTCGGATTCTGATCCCGGATCTGCCCAAAATAACCCGGCCTTAAATGGTTTTGCCATTGGAGTCAACCAGACCGGTTATGATGATACGCTAAGGCTTTGGAAGGTTAAGGGAGGGATATTCAGCACTGTGGTCAGTTCAGGAATTAACTGGCAGAACGACATAGGAGTAAATGATCCGGTGAAAATAAATCTGGAAAGATCAGCGGCAGGGGAGTGGAGCCTTATTGTTCAGGGCATGGATTCATCTTTGATCGGCTCCTCTTCAGGCAGTGATGCTGAACTATTCAGGCATGAATGGTTCATTATTTTTTACAGATATACTTCATCGCGCGACAGGCTTTTATGGCTTGATGATATTACTGTTGAGGGAGTGTTTCAGGAAGACAACGAACCACCTGAGATCACCGCATGCGAAATCCGGGGAAACAACTCTTTGCTGGTTTCATTTAGCGAGGAAGTATCGGATGGGTCTCTGGCTCCTTCTAATTTCTTACTGAGTCAGGCTGGCAACAAAGCTGTAAAGGTGACCAGGAAATCCTCTCTTTCAATTAATGCTGAATTTGAAAAACCTTTTTTAAACAAATCAGTAAACAAGCTTGCGATAATTAATTTATGTGACATATACTTAAACTGCAGAAGCAAATGTGAACTTGAATTTATTGCTGTCAGTCCTGATCCGGGCGATGTTATCATTACTGAAATAATGGCTGATCCGGTTCCGGCTGTTTCACTTCCGGACAGAGAGTATATCGAAATATTTAACAGGACCGGATTCCCATTTAATTTAAAGAAATGGACACTTTCTGACGGCAATTCAGTTTGTTCCTTCCCTGAAAAAGTAATTCTTCCGGCAAATTATATGATCCTTTGCCAGGTTCAGGACACTTCATTATTTAAAGGTTTTGGAAATGTTACCGGACTAAAATCATTTCCCGCACTGACCGATGGGGGAAAGATCCTCTTTATCTCCGACAGCACAGCAAATCTTATACACGGAGTCGAATACTCATCTGACTGGTACGATGATGATTTGAAGACCGACGGGGGATGGTCGCTTGAAATTGTCGATACGGAATATCCTTTCTCAACTGAAGAGAACTGGCATGCATCTCTTTCAAAGACAGGAGGGACACCTGGCCTTATAAATTCAGTGTCACGAAAAAACCCCGATAGGGTATTCTCAGGTATTGAAAACGTTTTTCCTTCCGACACCGTTTCAATCAGTCTGAGTTTTTCTGAACCTGTTTTTGATATCACTAAAAATTTAAATAGTATTCATACAGGAGGCCCCGAAGCTGATAATCTTGTTGCTTCAGATCCGCTGATGCGGAAATATATTCTCCACCTGAAGGAATCTCTTCAGAAAGGCAGGATTTATACAATTACGATTGCAGAAGGTATAACCGACTTTGCAGGTAACAGGATTCAAAAGAGGGAATTCAGTTTTGGCATCCCTGAATCTGCAAGGCAGGGTGATATTATGTTCAATGAGCTGCTCTTTAATCCTTTTCCAACCGAACCTGATTATATTGAGTTTTATAACTGTTCGGAAAGGATCGTCGATGCCTCAGAACTTCTTCTGGTCTCTGTAAACGATAAGTTGAATGATACTTCATCCAGTCACTCTTGTGTTGCCAGAAAAAAGATGCATACTGCCATTTAATTACATTGTAATTACTTCTCACAGGGAAGCTTTACTCGACAGATTTTTTTCTTCCGCTCCCGATAAGATATTTGAAGCAGCAAATCTGCCTTCGATGCCTGACGATGAGGGACACCTGATTCTTTACGATCGTCAGCTGGATAAAATTGATGAAGTATTTTATGATGAGGAAATGCATTATTCCCTTCTTGGAGGATATGAAGGAATTTCGCTTGAAAAGATAAGGACCAACGGCAAATCGAACGATAAATCGCAGTGGCATTCCGCTTCAGAAGTATCAGGATGGGGTACCCCGGGATCTCCGAATTCGGTTTTGTCTGATCAGCCTGAAACCGCTGAAATGGTTATTATGTCATCAACCAGAATCACACCCGATAATGACGGATTTGAGGATTTTCTTGTGATTGACCTTAAGCTGAAAGGCATCGGAAATGTTGTCTCAGTTAAGTATTTGACGAGACCGGGGGATTTGTGAAAAAAGTAACAGACAATCTGCTTGCCGGATCTGAAGCATCAATTGTATGGAACGGAACTGCAGCTGATGAAAAGCTTGTAAGTACAGGCATATATATAATCCTGATCAGTGTTTTCGATGATACCGGCAAAGTTCTGAACTGGAAAAAAGTCTGTACAGTAATCAGAAATTGAGATTTCTAATACACAAGAATTTCGGATTTCGCGAAACTAACAGTTCAATTTTCACAGCTTCAGGCAAATCAGCAAAACAAAACAGCCGAAGATAAATCAATCCGCAATTCAAAAATCCGCAATCAGAAGATTAATCCCCTTCAGAGGGGGCGATTTATAAGGACGAAATTAATTCCGTCATTATCGTGGTCATCCTTGCTTCGGCTTTTTCAGCCTCACTCTGAACCATTTCATGGGTTATGTATTCTATTTTGCCTTCAATCCCAAGGTCGGTTATGATGCTTACTGCGAAACATGGAAGCTTCATGTGCCGGGCAACAATAACCTCAGGGACCGTCGACATGCCGACAGAATCAGCCCCGATCTTTCTGAAATATTTGTATTCGGCCAGGGTTTCAAAAGTCGGGCCCGGAGTGCCCAGGTAAACACCCTTCTGGATACTGATCCGGTTATCCCCTGCAATTCTTACTGCCTTATCGATCAGCGATCGGTCGTAAGCTCGCTCATATCCGGAAAACGGACTCCGATCCTGTCGTCATTCTGCCCAACCAATGGATTTGGCATAAGGTTTATATGATCTGTAATGATCATTATATCACCAATCTGGAAAGTTGGATTGACTCCGCCTGCAGCATTTGAAAGAAACAAATACCTTATACCCAGATATTTCAGAACACGGATAGGCAATGCAATCTGTTCAGGACCATACCCTTCATAATAATGAAACCTACCCTTCATTGCGACAATTTTCTTATTCCCGAAATTGCCGAAAATAAGCTTCCCGTCATGACCTTCAACTGTCGATACCGGGAAGTTGGGAATATCCCTGTAGTCGATCTCAAGGCTGTTCTCAATCTTTGTTGTCAATCCTCCCAGTCCTGTACCAAGTATTACACCCGCCTCGGGATCCACTATTCCTTTTGATTTCAGGAAATCTGTAGTCTCAATTATTTTTTCTAACATAGTCAAGTATCAGGTTGTCGAACTCATGTTTATCATCGTTCAGAAAAATAACCTCTACCGGAATGCAGTAAAAGGCCCTTTTTAAATGATCATCAAAATTACTAAATTCCCTTAACCTTACAGCATCTTTTTCAGTTGTGATGAGTAACTTCTCTTCCGATTTAAGTGTTTTCCAGGCTGATTTGATCTTCTCCGAATCATTTTCAGTAATAAAAATGATGATCGGGAAAATCCAGATGGATAATTTCTTTGAACTGTTTTTCAAGGAACCTGAATAAGTGAATCAGGTACCGCAATCCCTGTTACCAGAACCACCCCGCATTCCTTTTTACCTGAAACAGAGAGAAGGTTTCTGCCAGATGCCACGTTTTCAAAAACCGGTTTAAGATCTCTGTAGAGGGTTTTTGTAAAGAAAAGTTTTTGGCCCGGATGATATTTTACTTCACCGGTTATTTCCCTTCATTTCTGTTTCAGTAATATCCTCCGGTGTTTTGGAAATTACAATTATATCAGCCCGCTTCCTGTTGCTCCTGTTCTCTCTCAGCCTTCCGTAGGGCATCAGGTGATCCCTGGTTAATAAGCCTGCTGTAATCCGTAAGAATAACTGACAGTCCGGGTTTTACCCTTCTGTGCTGGAAGCCGTCATCCAGTATTATCACATCTGTTTCAGGATGTTCTGCCATTATTGTCTTTATGCCATTGCTGCGGTTTGTGTCGACAGCTGTTAAAATATCAGGGAATTTCCGGGCTATCTGAAGGGGCTCATCTCCGGTTTCCATGACCACAGATGGTGGTGTGACGATCCTGAAACCTTTTGATTTTCTCTTATACCCCCTGCTCAGAACAGCCACTTTGAATTCATTCCTGAAAAGTCTGATAAGGTATTCAGTATGAGGAGTTTTCCCTGTCCCCCCGACTGTGATATTACCGATACAGATAACGGGGATACTGAATTTCTCCGATGGTAAAATTCCGGTATCATAAAGCATATTCCGGATATCCGTGATCAGCCGGTACAATATTGAAAATGGATATAAGAAAAGATATTTTCTGTTTCCCATATATTAATGGACCTCAATGAAATAGGGTAATCTTGCCTGTATACCCGAAAGATTTTTTATTTCCAGTATTTCATCAAAGAATTTCTTGTACTCGCCAAGTTCCTGTTTTAAGATCCTCATTTTTATCTCGCCGGTCAGCTGAGATAATATTCTGGTAAACGGGTCTTCAGAAAGAGGCAGTTCCCTGACGGAATAAGCTTCAATTCCAGCAAGCCCTGCTGCAGCTTCAATTGAAGCATTTAATCCTCCATGTTCGTCCACGAGCCCGATCCCCATAGCATCATTTCCGCTCCATACCCGTCCCTGCCCTATGCTGTCGACAGCTGCTATTCCTATTTTTCTGCCCGATGAAACCTTATTTATAAAATCGGAATATATTTGTTCAATGTTCAGCTGCATCACATCCTTTTCATAAACGCTCATTGGTCTGTAAACCGAAGGGAAATCAGAATTCTTATTTGTATTGACCGTCTGGGTTGAAATACCAAGTTTCTGATTCATCAGTTTGCCGGCATTTGGAATAAGGCCGAAAACACCTATCGATCCTGTGATTGTTGTCGGACTTGCAAATATCTTTGTTCCGGGTGCGGAAATGTAGTAACCGCCTGAAGCAGCATAATTGCCCATTGATATAACCACTGGCTTTACTTTTGATGCAAGCTCCACCTCTTTCCAGATTATATCTGAAGCGATGGCATTGCCACCCGGTGAATTTACCCTGAGTACTATGGCTTTAATAGTCGTATCCTTTCTCTCCTTCCTGATAAGATCGGCGAAGCCATTTCCTCCGATATTATTTTCATTTCCCTTGCCCATAACAATTGTGCCTGATGCATAGATTACGGCAATCTTGTTTTTTGCCGATACTGTCTTTTTGGGATCAGGCACCTTTGAATACTTTGACATTGAGACCATGTAAATTTTATCGTCGGTTGTCAGTCCCGAGCGTATTTTAAGTGTGTCGATAAGCGCATCACGGTAAATGAGTCCGTCAACCAGCTTGTTCTCGAGAGCTCCTGAAGCCATATAGCCCGCAAGGTTATCAGCCATCTCGTTCAGTTTTTCAGGAGCAATGCCCCTTGCTTTTGAGATATTTTCAATGACATGCGACCAGATCGAACCGACATAGCTTTTTATCTGTGCCTCGTTCTCCGGGCTTAGCTTGTCGAGAATATAAGGTTCCACTGCTCCTTTAAATTTGCCATGACGTATTACCTGGACTTCAACCCCTAATTTCTCAAGAGCTTTCTTATAGAACATTACTTCACCGCTGAGTCCTTTGAAATCAATTGTCGATGAAGGACTGATATAAATTTTGTCGGCTGCAGTTGAAAGGTAGTACCCTTCCTGAAGCATAATATAATCAGCATAGGCAATGACAAATTTTCCTTCAGCCCTGAATTTTTCGAGCGCTTCCCTTATCTCCTCAGTTGTTGCCCATCCTGAAGGCATAAGTCCGTTTTCAATAAGTATCCCCTTTATTTTATCGTCGGCTGAGGCCTTTTTTATGTTGCGAAGGATCTCATTCAAGTCCCGGCGTCGGAGTTATTGTCATATTTATAAGATCGATTCCTCCATAGGGAGTGCCGGTCCCCTTATCCGGTATCGGAGTACCTCCTTTCAGAACAAGTATTGAATTTTCGGATAATTGAAGCAGGCTTATCACCTGAGATCATCATTGTGCTCAGGCCTGCAATAAGTATTAGAAAGAAGAGGAACGAGGTGATAATTATACCTGTTATTGTGGCAAGTGTATATTTCAGGAAAGTTTTCATAGGAGATTATGTGTTAATAAAATGAGTTTCAAATATATAAAAAACAACTTTAACAGACAGGCAGAATAAAAGGAATTAATAAATTTAGCAAAAGTTCAATGAATGGCTAATTATGTGTTTCTTGGATTAGGGACAAACCTTGGTGACAGGGAAGCCTTGCTTGAAAGAACGCTTGAGCTTATCACTGAATCGGTTGGACCGGTCAGTGCCAGCTTCGGGCATTTATGAAACAGAACCATGGGGTTTTGAAAGCAGGAATAATTTTCTGAATATGGTGGTACAGGTTCATACGGAACTTAATCCTGCCGGCACTTCTGAAAAAACTGACCCTGATCGAAAATCAGCTCGGAAGGAAAAGGGGAGACAAAAAGTATATTTCAAGGAGTATCGATATTGATATATTGCTTTACGGGAACAGAGGTGATTAACAAGACCAGACCTTATAATTCCTCATCCTCTGATCCAGGAAAGAAAGTTCGTTCTTGTTCCGCTTTGCGAATTAGCGCCTGAAATTATCCATCCGGTTCTTAAAAAAACATTTGCAACACTGCTGAAAGAGTGCAGGGATGAAAGGTATGTGTTATTAGGAAATTGAACCCCCTTTCTTTTTCCCCCAGTGGGGGAAAATAAATCCAATAAAAGTTATTAACCCCGAAGGCAGGAGTGTCATCCGACTGACAGACGGTGTCTTTCAAGACCACTGCAGAAAGCTAAAGAAGACCGTTATCCGCAAAGCTGTAATAATCCTTCCCTGAAATGATCAGATGATCGAGCAGCTGAATATCCATAAGGTTGCCGGCATCCTTTATTTTCTGTGTTATCCGTGTGTCTGATTCACTGGGATTCAGATTTCCTGATGGATGGTTGTGGCAGACAATAATTCCTGATGCAAGAGATTCAACAGCTTTCTTCATTACTATCCGCACATCGGTAACTGTTCCGCTGATTCCTCCCTGACTCAGTTTCATCCTGTCAATAACCTTATTGGACCTGTTCAGGAAAAGCACCCAGAACTCTTCATGCGGCAGGTCGGAGAGAAGAGGCTGAAAAATATCAGCTACATCTTTCGAACATTTGATGTGATCCGCATCGGGGATTCCGGCAAGTTTCTTCTCCTGCCCAGTTCGAGGGCGGCGGAGATAGTTACGGCACGTGCAGGGCCGATACCTCTGATTTTCAGAAGATCGGAGACAGTCAGTTTCCCGAGAGAGTTCAGGTTGTTATTCACAATACCGAGCAGCTCCCTTCCCAGATCGACAGCAGATTTCTTTTTTGTTCCTGAGCTGATGAGGATTGCCAGTAGTTCAGCATCGCTCAGAGTGGAAATTCCTTTCCTGATCAGTTTTTCCCTGGGTCTGTCCTCAACAGCCCAGTCGGTAATTTTAAGAGACATGATAGAAGAGACATATTTACAACTTAAAGATAAAAAAAATGTAAGAATAAGATAGTAGATAGATAATATTTAGACCTCCACAACCACTTTTTTTAAACCCCACCTCCATCTCCTCCCCTTAAAATTAAGCTACTCTTTATACACATCTTTTATCCTTACCATCAATAATCTTATTATTAGTTTTTTAACCACGGAGTCGCACGGAGTTAACACTGAGTTGCACTGTTTTTGTTTGTCATCTAAACCGTGAAACTCCGTACAAACTCCGTGCGACTCCGTGGTTAAATAGACTTTATCATATCGTTTAATTCTTACTTGTTTAACATCCTGATTTATAATTAAGTATAAATTGTGTATAAAGGGTAGTTAAATTTAAGGGGACGGGTTGGGGATAGGATTTAGAAAACTTTGGAAGGGATGGGAATAGGGTTAAAAATTATTTAGGATCTGGGGATGAAATAAAAAAAGGGATCCTCACCGGATCCCTCTTTGAGATATCGTTCTGCAGCCTTATTTCAGACTGTTTACATGTTTTTCGATGGATGACTTCAGGTTTGAAGCCTTCTTTTTGTGAATGATATTCTTTTTAGCAAGTTTGTCGAGCATCGAATTCAATTTTGGAAGAATAGCTCCGGCCTCCTCTTTTTTGGTAGTGCTGCGAATTTCCTTCAAAGCATTACGCATCGTTTTGGCGTGATACTTATTGCTTTCATTTCTTACTTTGATCTGCCTGATCCTTTTTTGGGATGATTTGTGATTTGCCATGCTTAAAAACTGTCTGTGAAAATTAAATATCTTGTAGTCCATAGGGGAATCGAACCCCTGTTACCAGGATGAAAACCTGACGTCCTAACCACTAGACGAATGGACCGTTTAAAGAACTTTAAAATGCGGATGCAAAGAAACAATCTTTTTTTCTATCTGCAAAATATTTTCTCAAAAATAAATATGATGCAATGGCCTCGTTTTTACCAATACATCTGCTTATTGGGAATCTGAAAGCAGCTCTTCGGAAAGTAATTTCACATCACAACCATTAAAATCACCGGAGCTCATGAAAAGGTAAACAGGTGAAGAATAGCGCTTGCTTTTGATATCTGAAACCATCCTGGCTGAATCATCATAAACCTCAAGATTTTCGCCTGCGAAGGCCTCTTTTACTGTATCTTTTAAAATGGGCGGGAGCTTTTTAAGTTCAAACTGGTGAGGATTAAAATATACAAACGCATCTGTAGCCTTTTCAAGGGTTCCTTTATAGAACGGAAGAAAATCCTTATTCAGGCTCGAATAAGTATGAAGCTCAAAGCAGGCAATAATTTCCCTGCCGGGATATCTTGCCGCCACAGCTTCGACAGTGGCCCTGACTTTTGATGGTGAATGTGCAAAATCGTAAAAGAAGATCCCTTTTTCATTCTCCATTAGCATCTGCAGCCTTCCTGAAGTCCCTTCAAAACTCTGAATTGTTCTGTAGAAATCATCTTCAGATATACCGGCAGCCATGCAGGCCTCTCTGGCTGCCGAGAGATTTTGCATATTGTGTTCGCCGAAGACTTTCATGGGAATGGTCCTGCTGCTGGTAGCGGCATAAAACCCGGTTTTATTACTGAAATGTCCATGGATCCTGTAAGGTGTTTTTCTAATGTCTATCCGATGCTGAGTCGGCTATTTTTTTCACTTCAGGATCATCAGCATAATAAATAAGCGTGCCTCCGTTGTTCGATCTTATCCACGAAAATCCTGAATTGTTCAACATAATTATCAAAAGTGGGAAAGACATTCATATGATCCCATGCTATACCATTAAGTACAGCTATATCAGGCATATACAGATGGAATTTTGGCCGTTTGTCAAGTGGCGACGTCAGGTATTCGTCCCCTTCAAGGACTGCAATTGCTGAATCGTCCGACAGATTAACCATCGTTTCATAACCGGTGATTGAAGAGCCGACCATAAAGTCGAACTTCACCCCGAGAGTTTTGAACACGTGCATTATCATTGCGGTTGTTGTTGTTTTGCCATGACTGCCGGCAACAACGATCCGCTTTTTACCTTTTGTCTGCTCATACAGGAATTCAGGGAATGACATGATTTTGATTCCTGCCTCTTTTGCCTTTATAAGCTCTGGATTATCTGCTTTTGGCATGCATCCCGAGAATTACTATATCTATATCCGTGGTGATCTTTTCGGGATACCAGCCATATTTTTCAGGAAGCAGGTCCGTATGAAGCCAGCCGGGAACGGGATGGCTCAAAAATCTCGTCGTCGGATCCAGTTACAGTATAACCTTTCTTCTGAAGTGCAATTGCAAGATTATGCATTACAGCTCCGCCAACTGCAATGAAGTGGATTTTCATCCTAAACGTCGCAGATCTGGATACATTTTTTCAGGGATGCCAGTTTGTCTTTCTGTGCCGGAACAAATTCCTGTCCCACATATCCCTTATAGCCTGTTTTAACAACGGCCTGCATTATTGCCGGATAATAAAGCTCCTGGGTTTCATCAATCTCATGACGTCCCGGGACTCCCCCGGTATGAATATGACCAATATGCCTTATATACTTATTTATGTTTTCTATTACATTGCCTTCCATTATCTGCATATGGATAAATATCATACAGAAGCTTGAATCTTTCAGATCCTACCATCTCTGCAAGAGCAGCACCCCATGAGGTCTTATCACACTGATAGTCCTTATGTCCGTAACTGTTAAGCAATTCCATTAATATTGTAACACCATGTTTCTCGGCTGAGGGCATAAGCTTCCTGAGGCCTGCAGCACAGTTGATCATTCCCTCATTGTCATTCATTCCTTCGCGGTTGCCTGAAAAGCAGATCAGGTTCGGAACTCCTGCGGCAGCTGCCTTTGGTATCATTGCCTCGAAATCGGCTATAAGTTTTTCATGATTCTCTTTGCGGTTAAATCCTTTAGGAATTCCCCAGTCGGTGGCATAACCGACAGCGCATTTCAGTCCTGCTTTTGAAACAGCCGGCCAATCATTTTCTTTAAGCAGTTCGATCGATTCAATGCCCATCTCCTTGCAGGCTTTTGCAAAATCCTCAAGAGGTATATCGCCATAGCACCACTGACTTACGGAATGGTGAATGTTCCCTTTTAGAGGGGATGGTGAGTCGCTTGCTCCGGCAAATGCTGCAAAAGGTTTTCCAGCTGTTATCACAGCGGCACCTGCCATACCTCCGATCATATTTCTTCGTGTCATGATTTTATAGTTTAATAAAGGTCTAAATTAGGTATTTTTTTGGAATTTATAATTTATTCCCCAGGAGGCTTCTATTAAGATCAATTATTCCAGAAGTTCTTACCTTTAGGCTACTGTTGTGATGCACTTTGTGACCCATTTGTGGTTTAATGATGTATTTTTAACCACAAAGTCACACCTAGTGCACTTCAAGGTTCACAAAGGTCTTTTTCGAGAGCACCTGGCGTGATGAATTTTGTACTATTTTTTCCCGGGCCAGCTTCCAAGTCCTATGGCGGTAATGATTTCATTCTCCACAGCTCCTTCAGGCAGCAGCAAAACTACAAGGTCTTCCTTTGAGTTTGCCGGAATGACAATCTCAAATCCGACTAAAGTTGTTCCTGGATTTGGAGCATCATAACTATGCGGCGGTACAGTACTTGTAGTTTTTAATTCAGCTCCCGAAGGTGATATTACCTTGACATCCAGTTTCCTGCCGTTTTTAGTAAGCTCGGCATCCTTTCCAACGACAGTCACATTCGCAGATGTAAGCATGTTCCATCGCACTTTTGTTTCTTTATTCTTAGTCTCAATCTCATCACGGACCATAACATACTTCTTATCGACGATGGCAATTCCCCTTTTAGCTTTTTTCAGGTCATCCCTGTACAGAAAAGTCAGATCTGTTATTGCATTCATCAATGATGGATTGTCTGAATATTGAGAGATAACACTGTACCCATAGACTTCCTGTAAAGAATCATTTACTGTAAGTGTGTTATGTACATAATTATTATATCTGTATACCTGCCAGCGCTGGGAATTCTGTTTCATGTTCCAGAGGTCCACTCCTGCAGTTTCAAGAGAATTATAATCCTGCATTCCGAAATCCATTGCCCATCGTTCCCCGTCAGCCTCCATAATAAATGATCCGGCATCCATATGACCGTGATTTACGGATGGGGAACCTGCCTTAAGGCCGACAAAAATTGCATCCTTTTCGGTCCAGGATGTACGCATTAATGCAACAGGATTCTTCCCCTGGCCCACCCACATCAGTTTGAGGGGAGGAGTTATCTTATCCATCGTAATTCCTGCTCCCCAGATCATTACAGCCGGTAATAACCTGTCGTTCGGCAGATCTTTTGTTTCAAGATGTAACCGTTCAGACCAGAGAACCGATGGGTCGTTGAGCTGTCTTGCAAACCAGAACATTGCCGGATTCAGTCCGCCTCCCGATCCGGCATCAGAATAATTAAAGCTTTTACCGGTGGGGCCCGTCATGTTTTCAAGATAGGATGCAGTTTTAAGGAACCCCGGGCTTATTTCAGGACCATATCCGTTACCAAAGGCTTTCTCCATTGCGCTCAGGAACATTATGTTAAAGCTGGTTCCGTATCCCCAGTAGCTGTAACCTTCAGGATATGTCCCGCCCGGTTCATAATCACCCATCGGAAGTTTAATGGAGCCAATAGCGCGCTTAATTATCTGCGTGGCAAGATCAGGTTCATCTTCGAAAACTGCAAGTGCCCCGTATGTCATTCCGGCATTGCAGACCTGGTTCCAGTTATGGTATGCTTTTACCCAGCCTGAATTTTCAGGCAGAAGGGAAGGATTTAATCCTTTCTCTACTATCGCGGTTTTTATAGTATTCCGGTCAGCGGCCGATAATCCACCGTATAGCCAGTCATACCCGATTGAGACCGCCATTGTCATTTCAGCAACGTCAAGGAAATGGGAGGGATTCCAGTCGCTGAAAGCTGAAACGGCAAGCATCTCTTTTACTGCCCTGTCGAAATATTTTTTTTCTGATGTCATCCGCCAGGCATAAGAGAGATCGAATATCCTGCGGAGAGCTTCCCTCGATTTATCAAGCAGCCTTCGGCCAATAAGCACTCTTTCGACAGGAGGATTGCCGATGATCTTATCGCATTCGCTGATAAGAAATCTGTCGATCTTTTTCCAGATTTCATCAGAAGCAATATTATTCCTTATTGCATCTTCCTCTCCTTTCGGGAGAAGTATCCGGGGATGCTCAGTCAACCTGAAGAATAAAGGCACTGCTGTCGGGCTGTGCAGATATTTCCATGCAGGCCATCAGCAGAATTATAAGGATTCCAGGGATTTTCTTCATTTGGGATGTATTTGGATAATAACTTAAAGTAAAGCAAAAATCCTTAAAAGCTGTTCATCCTGATAAAGTTTTATATTTGCATATTGGTCAGTGATTCACGCGAAAATTATGAAGGTGTATCCGAAACATGAATTTAAGAACGGCCATTCTGTAGAACTCCTCCACAGCGGTGAATCATTTTTTGCCGCCAATATCCATGCAATAGATCAGGCAAGGCACTATATCCACTTCCAGTCGTATATCCTTGATGAGGATGAAACCGGCATGCGTGTTGTCGATTCGCTGGTAAGAGCAGCTGAAAGGGGAGTCCGCACATATCTTCTCCTGGATGCTTTCGGCACAAAATACCTTTCGGGGGAGCTTATAAAGAAAATTGAAGGTGCAGGCATCTTTTTCAGGTTCTTTTCTCCGGCGTTTATAACGAAAGGATTTCAGCTAAGCCTCAGGCTGCATCATAAAGTCCTGCTTGTCGATGGTGAACTGGCCATACTTGGAGGTATGAACTTCGCTGACAGGTACCATGGGACATCGACTAAAAAAGAGTGGCTCGATTTTGCCGTGATTGTAAAAGGGCCGGAATGTATTCACATTAACAGCATTTTGAGGAAGCTCTGGAATAAAACCTTTTTATCGAGAGAGGAGCGGTCGAATGAAATAGTCCATACAGCAAAGATCTATGACCAGAATATAAAGCTGAGGGTCACTGAAAATAACTGGTACCGCAATAAGATAGAGATTCTCAGAAGTTACAGATCAGCATTTAAGCATTCCCAGGATCGCATAATAATCTTTGCCAGCTATTTTTTGCCCGGACGTCTCGAACGGAAGCTTTTAAGAATGGCCAGTGGCAGGGGTGTTAATATAACAATTGTACTTGCTGCTGAATCAGATGCACCGATATTTAAACGGGCCACAAGGTTTCTGTATGACTTTATTTTACGCAACAATATTAAAATTTATGAATACCTGCCATCGAACCTTCATGCCAAGGTCGCAACATTTGATGGCAGGATGTGCACCCTGGGCAGCTATAACCTGAATCATATAAGTGATTACGGAAGTGTTGAAATGAATGTTGAAATACTCGATCAAGCCTTTACAGAGGAATTTGAAAAGGTACTGCTTAAAATAATCAGGGATGACTGCAGGCAGGTCACAATTGAGGAATACCTCAGAAGAAAAACCTGGTTTTCGCAGCTCACAGGCTGGATTTCTTACCAGATGATCAGGCTTTTAATGAGGCTTATGGCACAGATGACATCGAAGAAGGGGAAATAGGTTACCCTTGAATTACGACACCAATCTTTTCAATATTGATGAAATGCCATCGACACGAATTCGAGAACAGTTGGTAACGCTGTTCTCCAGTAAGTCCATGTGTGACCTCCGTCGCGGATCCTGAATTCATGCGGTATCTCTTTCTTACGCATGGCAATGTGTGCCAGGGAATTGCCTTCATAAAGGAAATCATCATCACCGCAGTCGATATACCACCTTACAGCTTTTTTCTGGTCATCCCTGATATTTTCAATCAGGCTCAGAACGCTATACTTCTTAAAATAAGCATCTTTGTCAGCATCAGAGATTCCCTCAACTCCCTGCCATAACTTGTAATTTTTCAGCTCCTCAATGGTTCGCGGACCTGTTGCCGCACTTAACGGACAGGCTGATGAAAACAATTCAGGATGATGAAGGGCATATACAAATGTCCCTTCACCGCCCATCGATAAACCCGCGATTGCCCGGTACCGCTTATCGCCCTTTATGCGGTAGGTTTTCTCAATGTAAGGCATGAACTCTTCAAAGAAGAAATCCTCATATCTCCATTCCCCTTTTACATCATTTACATATCCTCTTTTACCGGTATTGGCATCGGGCATTACAACGACCATGGGTGTTGCGGCTCCCATATTTATTGCCTTATCGGCGATATTCAGGATTTCGCCGAACTGAACCCAGCCTGTCTGATCATCTCCGGCGCCATGAAGCAGGTAAAGAACAGGGTAGCTGCGCTGGGAAGACTCATAATCGGGTGGTAAATAGACAGCGTATTTTCTCTCCATTTTAAGAATTTTGCTGGTCATCGAAAGGTTGTCCATTACCTTGCCGGTCTGGGCAACTAATGCAGAACCGATCATGAAAAAGATAAGTGTGAAGGATGTTTTTTTCATAGCTTGAAGAGGTGTTATTTTGATAATTTAAATAAAATAACCGGAAAGATATTAAAAAAATCTGTTCCCGCTGATTTCGCAGATAAATGCAGATCATTTCTGCGGAAATCTGCAAGATCTGCTGGAGATTTTATTATAATTGTATAATGAAATTAGATCTGTTTAATATAGCAAATTTCAAGGTCGATGGCGGGGCTATGTTCGGCGTTGTTCCCAAAGCTTTATGGTCGAGGGTTTACCGTTCAGATGAAAATAACCTCCTGGTTCTCACTCTCCGGTCGCTTATTGTTGAAACAGACGGTCATGTCATCCTTGTCGATACCGGCTGGGGCGATAAACAGGATGAAAAATTCTTCAGGCATGTTCATCTGCATAATGGCGAAGGTCTTCTGCAAGGGCTGAAAAACCGTGGTTATAGCCCGGAAGATATCACCGATGTATTTCTGACACATCTTCATGCCGATCATTGCGGCGGAGGAGTAGTGAAAGCTGAATCAGGATATAAGCTTACATTCCCTGGTGCGATTTACCATGCAAGCCGTGCTCAGTGGGATTGGGCGGTTAAAAACAATCCGAGGGAGGAAGATGCTTTCCTTGAGGAGAATATTTTACCGGTCATGCAGAGCGGGAGGCTCAATCTGGTTGATGAGGAATGCGAGCTGTTTAAGGATTTTTCGGTCAGGATTTGCTATGGGCACACACCGGGGCTGATGATCCCGGTAATCAGGTATAAGGACAAAACACTGGTTTATACCGGCGATCTGATACCAACTGCTGCTCATATACCTCTGATCTGGAATATGAGTTACGATATTGAATCGCTCAGAACAATAGATGAAAAAAGGAGTCTGCTCGAAGAGGCTCTCTCAAATAATTATATTCTTGTATTCCAGCACGACGAATCAGTTGAGTGCTGTACCATCGAAATGACTGACAAGGGAATCAGGGCAAAAGATAAATTCAGGTTTTCGGAGATATAACCCACCAACCCCCTGATTTATTTTGACCTCTCCCCAAACCACAAAGTCGCACCAAGGTCTCACTAAGGTCCACAAAGTACTTTTTCAACAACCCCATTTAGGGAGTGAGGCCAATTGGGAACGATGGATGGAAAGTACAATAATACTTCATTGTTTATCTTCTCTTTTGTTCTTATATTTGATTGTATCTTTTTTAACCCGCACCCAGCAACCAGGAACCAGCAACAATTCATAATGATTTATCAATACATTCATTGTTAATAAAATAACAGAAGATATGGCTGACTTTACTTACGAAAAACCTTTCCAGATAGAAAAGGATCCGACTAATTACCGGCTTCTGACGAAGGAGTATGTAACGACTGTAGAATCAGATGGCAGAAAAATACTGAAAGTTGATCCCAAAGGCCTGGAATTGCTTGCCAGAACAGCGGTTTCTGATCTTTCGTTTTACCTCAGGACATCACATATGGAAAAACTAAGGAAAATACTCGATGATCCTGAAGCAACTGAAAATGACAGGTTCGTGGCATACATAATGATCCGTAACGCTGTGATCTCTGCAAAAGGAGATCTGCCCTGGTGTCAGGATACAGGGACAGCAATAATAAACGCCAAAAAAGGGGAAGATGTTTACACAGGAGTAAATGATCCCGAATATTTTTCAAGAGGGATTTATGAAACCTTTAAAGAAAAAAACCTCAGATATTCACAGATTGTCCCGTTCAGTATGTTTGAAGAAAAAAATACAGGGACAAACCTGCCCGCCCAGATTGAAATCTATTCTGTACCCGGGAATATTTATGAATTGCTTTTTATAACAAAAGGTGGCGGATCGGCCAATAAATCATTTCTTTATCAGCAGAGCAAATCGCTTCTTAACGAAGAATCCCTGGTAAAATTCGTAAAAGAAAAGATAAAGGAGCTTGGGACTTCGGCTTGCCCACCGTATCATCTTGCGCTTGTAATAGGAGGAACATCGGCAGAGAATACTATGATAACCGTTAAGCTGGCTTCAGCAGGGTACCTCGATCACCTTCCGACCACCGGCAACGCCGGAGGAAGGGCCTTCCGCGATCCGGAATGGGAACAGAAAATCGAAACAATCTGTCATGAATATGGTGTGGGAGCTCAGTTTGGAGGCAAATATTTTGTTCATGATGTCAGGGTAATCAGGCTGCCACGTCATGCTGCTTCCTGTCCTGTCGGACTTGGTGTGAGCTGCAGTGCTGACCGGAATATCAAGGCAAGGATCGATGAGAACGGAATATTCCTTGAGGAGCTGGAAAAGGATCCTGCACGTTTTTTACCTGAAAAGGCTCCGGAGCTCGAAAAACCTGTCGAGATTGACCTCGACCGGCCGATGAAAGAGGTTCTTGCAGAACTGACAAAATATCCGGTCAAGACACGTCTCAACCTCAGGGGTACGCTGATCGTTGCCCGTGATATTGCCCATGCCCGTATTAAGAAGATGATTGATGAAGGCAAACCGATGCCGGAATACTTTAAAAATCATCCGGTTTATTATGCAGGTCCTGCCAAAACCCCGGCCGGAATGGCGTCGGGCAGTTTCGGGCCGACAACTGCAGGAAGAATGGATCCGTATGTTGATCTTTTCCAGAGCCTGGGAGGTTCATTGATAATGGTTGCAAAGGGTAACCGAAGCAGACAGGTGATAGAAGCATGTAAAAAATATGGAGGTTTTTATCTTGGATCAATCGGTGGCCCGGCAGCAATATTGGCGGCAGAAAATATTAAATCGGTTGATATGGTCGATTTTGAAGAGCTGGGAATGGAAGCCATCAGAAAAATAAGGGTGGAGAACATGGCCGCATTCATCATCACCGACGATAAGGGGAATGATTTCTTTGATGAGTATAATAAATGACCTCATCCCAAGGGGCTGCTCCTCGTGGCCTCGTGAGGCATCTGGATCCTCTGGAGTTCTTCTCATTTTACGAGATCCGAAGGCTCGGATCCCGGGAGGAAGTAGTTAGGCTTTTAACAATCCTTTAGATAATATCGATTTATTTGATTTCCTCGATCTCAAATATCTCATGCCTGTCCATCGAGAGCCAGTATTTGATCGAGTTTTTCCTTACAAGCTCCCAGTAGGTATTGCTATCAAGGCCATAGACAAAATTGATCTCTTTAAGTTCCGATGTTACCTTTTCTGTTATTTCCGGTTTGAGTGTCAGCCTGATTTTTCTGTTTAAATAAGTGAATTCAGAAGAAGGCGAAGCTGGCGGATCATTTATTACGGTAAGTAGTCCGTGTCCGGGTGTTGCCCCGGTACTGACCTGTAGTCCGTCATTGAAACAGCTGACAGGGGGAACTGATCCTGCATACGATTTTACACTGAATTCATCAACACCTGTATCGAAATATTCCCTGGCCCTTATTCCCATCTTAACACCGATAATTGCAAAAACCCCAAGGTGGCGGTGAAGCTCATTGGCAAGAACACCGGAAATCCATTCATCCATTCCGTACTTCTCGATGATTTCAGTTACTGAACCGCTCAGATCGCTGAAATAGAAAGACGTGTCAACAGGGAATTCTTTGATAACCTGATTTTTTGCTACAGTTTCTCCTTTCAGGATCCGGATTGTACTTTGCCTTAAGGCTTCAGGATCGGAAGGAGTACAATCCGAAATATTCCCCATGGTTTTATTTATGAAGAGCTCAGGATAATGAAGGAATATTGAAGTCATTTCATCAGTAGCGGCATATGAAAATTTGTGACCTTTTGCTGATGGAGAACCGAAAAATGACGAGATCTTCCTGGCATAAACACTCTTAACCGAATCAATGGAATTTATCAGTCCGGCAGTATAAAAATCAGAATTACCGGGATTGAATTTTCGGACAATTTTCACAGGTATTTCCTGCTTAAGCATCGATACTGAGGAGTTTTTATCGATATTATAATTGAATCCTGTTTTATCTTCATAACCATCAGCGCTCCAGATGAAATCTTTTACCTGCTTCCCGAATTCCGGTATGCTTCTTAAGGCGATTGATGCAGTTGACATACTTCCGAGACAGATAAAATTAATTTTGGTTTTTTCAGCCGATATTATTTCACTGATCATTGGAATTATATCGGGAGCATCTTTTGGATTGATGCCATTTTCGTTACCCCATTTGCTTTCAAGGGCAACCTGGTATTCAGGCGATTTGAATGTGCCTTGCCGGTTGATGCCGACAGGAATGCCTTCATGAAAATATGAGTTCAGCAGGCTCCTGACCTTCAGATAGGCATTTTCCGCTGAAAGCGCTCCCGGAGATACTGTTATCGCCAGTACTCTCACATCAGGCGATGCCAGCAGCATTGAAATGGCCCTTATGTCATCAATTCCGCCATCTGTATCTACGATAACATAATGAGATGGTTTCCAGGGATGGGAGTAAAGATTGATACAAAGAAATAAAGCAGATATTATGAAGTAAAGTCGTTTCATATTGGATAGTATTTAACCGCAAAATTAGCATTTTTGATTATGTCTGCTAAACGAAGGGATTGCTTCGCCCTCCTGCGTCGGGCTCGCAATGACGGTGGTGGAAGTTAGTCCGGTGTCAGTGAAGGGGATTGCTTCGTCGTGCACTCCTCGCAATGACGGTACACGCTAGTAGACTCCGTCATTGCGAGCCCGACAAGGGGGCGAAGCAATCTTCCCTGGACGTACAGAAATCATTCTTAAAAAAACTTAAACGTGAATTAGATATCGGATAATTTTCTATCTTAACCCGCACATTTTTTACATATGAAGAAATTTCTGTTATGGTTCTCACCGGGGCTGATTGTCGGAGTGCTGATAATCCTTGGGGCAGGTAAGGTAATCAATAATACCTCAAAAAATGAGTATTGCATGTCGTGCCATATACATCCGATAGCTGATGCCGAATGGAAACGATCGGTCCATTACGAGACTCAGTCGGGTTACAGGGTGGCTTGTGTCGAGTGTCATCTCCCGCCGAAAGGCAAGGGATATCTCTGGGCAAAAGGCAAAACCGGATTAAGGGACCTCTGGAGCTTCTACACAAAAGATTCTGCCTCGTTCGACTGGGCTGAAAAGGGAAGGCTGGAAAATGCCAGGGGCATGTTTATGAAAGCACCTGCATCAAATGCCATGAAAATCTTTTCCCGGCAAAACTGACAAAGGAGGGAGAGGATGCCCACTTGTATTACACACAGCAGGAAAAAACACCTGAGCTGCATTGCATAAATTGCCATCTTAATGCAGGCCATTATATTGAGGGATATACTCATGGCAGCAATAAAACCTTCGGAAGTGTTTCGTCACAGCCAAAGGAGATATTCACCGAACCAACTCAGGTGACTGACTTTAAAAGTTTTACAGAGAAAATACCACGATCGACAATCTCGTTTAATATGGTAGCCATTCCCGGAGGTACATTCAAGATGGGGAGCCCTTCTGATGAGCCCTTAAGAAAAGAGGATGAAGGACCTGTAAGGGAGGTTGAGCTTAGCCCCTTCTTTATGGCTGAGGTTGAGGTGACATGGGATGAATACCTGGCATTTTATGCACAGACAGCCGCCGAGGGCCGGTCGACCGATACGGAAGGAGTAAGGAGCGGAATGCAGGCAGACGGAGATGTTGATGCAATTTCAGGAGCCACCCCTCCATACGGCCAGCCTGACCAGGGCTGGGGAATGGGTCAGCGGCCGGCAATCTCTTTCTCATATCATGCCGCAGAGACTTACTGCAGGTGGCTATCACTGGTCACAGGCAAAACATACCGCCTGCCGACTGAGGCTGAATGGGAATATGCCTGCAGGGCCGGTTCCGCAGGTCCCTATTTCTTTGAGGGCGACCCGAAGAAATTCGAAAAGACCGGGTTTAAAGCAAAACTCTCCAAAAACGATACTGCTGTTATCAATACCTATGTAGTCTATAAGGAAAACAGCCCGTCAAAAACCCAGACATCTGATTTTGTGAAGCCCAATCCGTTCGGGCTTAGAAATATGCCCGGTAATGTGGCAGAATTCTGTTCTGACTGGTACCAGCCTGATGCATATTCGAAATATCCCGAAGGAACAATAAAGGATCCCAAAGGCCCTGAAACCGGTGAAGAGCATGTTATCCGCGGGGGGACATTTATGAATCCAGCCGGCTTTTTAAGAAGTGCAGCACGCGACTATACAAGGACTGAAGCATGGCTAAGGACCGATCCGCAAATACCCAAAAGCATATGGTGGTATTCCGATTGTTTTAATGTGGGATTCCGGGTAGTTTGCGAATATGATACCAAAACAGGAAATTTAACAGCCTCAAATTGAGATTTTTAAGGTATTTGCTTAAGAAGTTGCAAGAAAACTGATAAATAAGCTTGTATTTTCGGAACAAGTTTTTTAAATTGCATTGCTATTGTTTTTCCACGAACCCTAAAAGACCTTTTAACCTTAAAACTTAACCCTATTCTGACAGCTTTAAAAATTATCGGTTAATAAGAGTGTAATTTAATGAGTGTAAGTTTTACACTTACTCTCGTTTACTATTTTATATTGTATATAAGAAACAAATTAAACACGAAACCGTAAAATTACATCCCCCTCCCCTGCAGACTGGCTCCTCACTAAATTTGCCCACTGGGCAAATTCTTAACGCTCGGCCCGCCTTCAAAGGGGGAATTTAAAACCAATAACCAGCAACCAGAAACTAATAACAATAACCAATCACCAATTACTAATGACCCATCACCAATAACCTGAAACCAATACGCATCAATCCTAATATCTAACTATTTATTAACTAACTAACAGTGTAACAGTATGAAAAAAACTCCCGACTGCTTTTGGCCGTTACGGCCAAATGTAAATTTTCGCAGGTTATTATTACCTGTGAAAATTGTAGTTCTTCTTCTGTTCTGCGGCCTGGCAATTCCGGCCTATACATTTGCCGCAGATAATCCAGCTATTGACGATGAGCAGCAAAGCACCGTAACAGGAACCGTAACCGATGCTGAATCCGGCGAAGCAATGCCGGGTGTGAACATCCTGGTTAAAGGTACAGCCATAGGTGCCATAACCGACGTTGACGGGAAATACTCACTCCAGAACGTTGAAAGAAATGCCACCCTGGTATTTTCATTTATCGGTTATGTTACCCAGGAGGTTGCTCTCGCCGGCAGAATAGTTGTTGACATTGCTCTCACCGCTGAACTGACTGACCTTGACGAGGTAGTGGTAGTCGGATATTCTACACAGAAACGGGCAAACGTTGTCGGATCTGTCGCCTCCATTTCAGGAGAAAGTATCCAGAGTGTGCCATCTCCAAACGTTACAACATCACTTTCAGGACGTATCCCCGGAGCAATTGTAGTCCAGAATACCGGCGAACCTGGAGCTTATGGCCAGAGAATACAAATTCGTGGCCGCAGTACTCTCGGAGGCAGCAGGAACGCCTATTCCTCAAATACGGCCCCGCTGGTTGTAATTGACGGAGTTCCCGGTCGTAATATGGATGAAATTGACCCGAACGATATTGAGAGCCTTTCGGTTCTGAAAGATGCTTCGGCTGCAATTTACGGATCTACGGCTGCAAACGGTGTAATCCTGATCACAACCAAAAAAGGATCTGAAGGTAAACCCAGACTCAATTATCAATTCTATCAGGGATTTCAGACACCCAGCGTAATACCTGATGTTACCAATGCAGCCGAATATGCCACAATGTTGTCGGAATACCAGGTTGCAACAGGAAAATCAAGAACTTACGACGAAGCTGATATTGAATTATACAAATCAGGTGCTGATCCGTGGGAACATCCCGATACAGACTGGTATGGCGACCTTATCAAAAAATGGACATCCACCTACAGGCATAATCTTACAATTGATGGCGGAACCAAGGGGATGAATTATTTTGTCTCATTCGGTCTGAAAGGTGATGATGCAATGTATAAGGAATCCTCCACCAAGTATACTCAGTATAACGTCCGCGCAAAGGTTGACATGACGATCACCGACTGGCTTAAAACCGGAATTGAACTGGCAGGATTCCAGGTAAACAGGCTCTTTCCTTACAAATCAGCCGATGCCATTGTCGGACAGTCAACTCGTCTTGTCCCGACAACCTGGTCATACTGGCCTACAGGGGAACCCGGACCGGATATTGAATATGGTGACAACCCGGTTGTTACGTCGACTTTCGCAGGAGGTAAAGACGACCAGAAAACTTACAGGTTGCTGACTTCCTTTAATGGAACAATAACAATCCCATGGGTAAAAGGTCTTTCTCTTAATGGCGTTTACAGCTACGACCTTACCAATTTCTACAGGAAAAGATTCTTCCAGCCATGGACACTCTATTATCCCAACTGGTCATCAGCTGTAAGAGATGCGGGAACAGGTTTCATAACCTCTATGCAGCTAACCCCTACTCTCAGAGGACTTTCTTCTCCGCAGAACGAAGAGAATTTTGACCGGACCATTAATAATACACTTAACTTTGGCGCCACTTTTGCCAGAAAATTCGGTGATCATAATATTTTCTTATATGGTGGTTTCGAACAATATACAAACGATTACAATAACTTCTACGGATACCGCCAGCTTTACATTTCACCCCTAATCCAGACAATGGATGCCGGAGCTGACCTCAATAAAAATAATTCGGGAGGTATGTCAATCTACGCACGCAAATCATATATTGGCCGTGCTACATACGACTTTAAAGGAAAATACCTTGCTGAGATCCTTTTCAGGGCTGACGGTTCGCTTAAATTCCCGCCTGAAAGCCGCTGGGGTTATTTCCCGGGATTTATGTTAGGATGGCGTGCATCTGAGGAAGGATTCTGGAAAAACAACATACAGTTTATCAATTATTTCAAGCTGAGAGCATCGTATGGCAAGATGGGTATGGACCCGGGAAATCCGTTCCAGTACATGAACAGTTTCAGCCTTGGCCCGGGAATGGTATTTGGTACAGGCACCACAATTGAAACTGTTGTTGGTCCTCCGGTTGTTGCTAATCCGAATATAACATGGGAAACGCAGACTACGCAGAATATCGGATTCGAATCAAAATGGTTCAATGACCTTATCAGTTTTGACTTTGACTATTTCTTTAACAAAAGAGAAGATATTCTTGCTCCCAGGGATGCTACTGTTCCTAATTTCACAGGTCTGACGCTGCCTAACGAAAATATAGCCCGGGTTGATAACAAGGGCTTTGAGGTTGTTCTGGGCGTTCATAAAAACATTACATCTGACCTCAGGATCAATGTTGGCGGTAACTTCAGCTACAGCCACAACGAGGTTGTTTTCCAGGATGAACCAGCAAAAACAGTTCCATGGCAGGAAACCACCGGTCATCCATACAATGCATGGCTGATGTATAATGTACTGGGTGTTTTTGAAGATAATACCTATACTTATAACGGACAGGAAAACTATCCTCACAGAAGCGATGCCAAAGCAGGTGATCTTATCTTTGAAGATTATTCCGGCGACGGAATTATAAACAGCGACGACAGGATCCTTATTGATGAGACTGACACACCTGAGATTTTCTACGGGATCAACCTGGATGCAACCTGGAAAGCTTTTACTCTTTCAGTTCTCATACAGGGACAGGGGCTGTTTTATAAGCAGAATATTTATGATGAAAGACGCGGCGAAGCAGGAAACTATATGCAGTGGACTTATGATAACCGCTGGACGCCCACAAACACCAAAACGGATATTGCCAGAGCATATAACCGGAATGATTTTTACTGGGCTCACGCTGTGAATATGAACACTTACTGGCTTGATAATACTGCTTATTGCCGCCTAAAGAACGTGATGCTTTCGTATAATATCCCTGTCAATGTTCTTAAAACTATCGGTATTGCGAATGCAAGCGTCTATTTCTCCGGTAACAACCTGGCATTGATCTATTCTGCTACGAAGAAATTTGATCCTGAGGCAGCCGGTGCAGGGGTTTATCCTATCATGAAAACATTTGCTTTCGGGGCAAATATATCATTCTAACCGATTAAGAAATACTTAAATAATCTAATATGAAAAAATTAATAAGTTATATAATCCCGGTAGCGTTACTGATGTTTACTGCGAATTCCTGTACTGACGTGCTGGATCAGGATCCGGTCAGTTCATTCAACGAGCAGGTCGTATTCTCCGATATAAATGTAACCAAAGCCTACCTGGGGAAATGCTACGACAGGATGGGAGGTATTCAAAATGCCACCACTATGGCGAGCGATAATAATGGTATCCTTGGAATGCGCGAAGACCTTCTCTCTTCTGGTACAGATCAGACACTGTGTATCCACCGTCCCGCCAACTATGGTCATATGAAGGGGACGCTTAGCCCTGATCAGCTTGGCTATTTTGCAAATACAGGCTATGCAGGTTTTCTGCGCTGGCCTCATCTTTACAGCAATATTCAGAACGTAAATACCATTCTGGCTAATATTGATGAAGTGCCGACAACAGATGAAGCTCTAAGAACCAGGCTGAAAGGCGAAGCTTATTTTATAAGGGCTTATGAATATGCAATACTTCTGATGAATTACGGAGGTTCAGTAATCACCACAGAACCATTCCAGCTGGGACAGGATGTGTCCAGCGTCACAAGATCAACATTACAGCAAACACTCGATCAGGTGCTTGCTGATTGTGATGCTGCTATTACCAACCTGCCTGCAACAATGGAACAGGGCCGTGCTAACCGTGGTGCAGCAGCTGCAATTAAATCAAGGGTTTTGCTCTTCTGTGCCAGTCCTCTTGTCAATGGTGGCTATGAAGCATCCAATACTCTTGTATCATTTGGATCCACAGGACAAGCTGCACGCTGGACCGCAGCAAGAGATGCAGCCAAAACTATTATTGATGGCACTTATGGAGCATACGATCTGGTTGGGACTTACACTGATCCGCCTGCAACGCTTACCGATGCTGATGTGACAGCCTATTCCAATACCTATTTCAATATCTTTAACCAGAAAGGTGCATGGAACAAGGAGACTATCTGGGGTATTCAGTACTCACTGACAGGTGGTAACGGAAACAATGCCAATATCTGGTTTGGTCCGTGCGGCTATCACAACTGGGGTAACAACGACCCGACAGAACCTGCTGTAAGGCAATATGAAATGGCCAATGGTACTCCGTTTGTATGGGATAAGTATAATCCAGGGGACCAGGATCTCAGGACAGCTACAGCTGCCCAGCTTGCCGCAGAGCCTGATAGAAATCCATATTATGGCCGCGAACCGCGTTTCTATGCAACGGTCCTGTTCCATGGTGCTCCATGGCAGCAACGTCCCTCCGACGCAGCTGCCTTCGACCCTTACAACAAGGCACAGACCGGTCATTTCTACAATGACGACGGTACTGTAAAAGCTTTCGGGGTCGATACAAGGCAGGGACTTATTGAATCATGGAACGGAACCAAGAACGGTTATTATTTAAAGAAATTCATGGATCCGCAAACAGTGGGACAGTACTACAGAAATACGAATACATGGGTAGAGTTCAGGTTTGCAGAAATATTGCTGAACTATGCCGAAGCATGTATCGAGCTTGGTGGCGCTGATCTTCAGCTTGGTCTCGATGCCCTTAACAAGGTCAGAAACCGTGCAGGATTACCCGACAGGGTTACCACCGACCAGGTTCAGGCACGCGAATGGGTACGTCATGAAAGATATATCGAGCATTTTGCCGAAGGACATCAGTGGTATGATATGCGCCGCTGGATGACTGCTCCGACTGTTATCGGGAGTGTTTACGAAATGAAGATCAAGCAATTTACAAACGGTAACATGGAGTGGAAATATGACAAAGCAGCAATGCCTGATGCACGTTCATGGGCTAACAATAAATACTACTGGATACCAATTGCACAGGATGAAATGATTAAAGCAGGTGATGGATTCCAGCAGAATCCGGGGTATTAGTATTCCGTGAGTCAGATAAACAGATTTCTAAATAGTAAAAGCCGGTCCGGAAGGACCGGCTTTTTGTGCCTCTCCCCCAACCTCCCGCAAAGGAGAGACAACACTGGAATGACTTCCCCCGACCCCTCTCCCGGGAGCGGGGGAAGGGAGGGGGTGAGGCCAATACCCAATACAGGGACATTGCATGCAACAGCCCCTGCAACTTTCAAATAATTTTACCAAAGCCCCAATTTAAATATCACAAAATTCTTTGTGGTCATTTTTTATACTAAATTGCATATTGAAAACCTGACCTGAAATTAACCTGACTAATCTGAAAATAGAATTTATTTCCTGCAAGTATTGGATTTATATTCCAACCGGGAATCAAATCCTTCTTAAAGTTCGGAACCCCCGGGCAAGTTACAATTCGCTATATATTACCTCTGATTTTACCTTTAACTTCTAAACCATTAATTAACAATGTAAAGTATGAAAAAAACTTTTCACAACTTCTGGTTACTGAAACCGGAAAATTATTTTCATAAGTTATCAGTAACTATGAAAATTATGACATTTTTACTGGTTTGCGGAATGACATTACCTGCCTTTTCGCTTGCACCAGGAATTCCCTCTGCTGACGATCAGCAGCAAATTAAAGTATCGGGTACAATTACGGATGCTTCAACCGGTGAGGCAATGATAGGAGTAAATGTTCAGATCAAAGGGACAACTGTCGGAGCTATTTCAGATGCAAGCGGAAAATACTCCCTTATGGTTACCGATCCGAATGCAACTCTTGTATTTTCATTTATTGGCTATGTAAATCAGGAGATCCCGCTTGGAGGAAAAACGACCATTGATGTTGCCCTATGCCAGTGAGGTTACAGGTCTTGAAGAAGTAGTTGTAGTCGGTTACAGTACTCAAAAGAGAGCTACAGTAACAGGCTCAGTTGCTGTAGCAAAAGGAGATGATTTAAAAAAATCTCCTGCTATGAACATATCCAATAACCTTATTGGCCGTATGCCTGGTCTGACAGCTGTTTCAAGAAGCGGTGAACCAGGCTATGATAATGCTACATTGCGTATTCGTGGTTCTAATACCCTTGGCGACAATAGTCCTCTTATTGTTGTTGATGGTGTTGCAAACCGCGATATGAACCGTCTTAATCCAAATGATATTGAAAGTGTTACTGTTCTGAAAGATGCTTCTGCCGCAATTTATGGTTCGCAGGCTGCTAATGGTGTAATTCTGGTTACTACCAAACGAGGCATGCTGGGGAAACCAAAAATCTCATTAAATCTGAATGCCGGTGGCACCCAGCCTACGGTGATCCCTGAAATGGCTGATGCTGCCCAGTATTCTGAAATGCTTAATGAGATTGCATATTATAAAACTCCAAGTCTGGGCCGGAACCAGAAGTATTCAGAGGCGGACCTTCAGCAATTCAGGGATGGATCAGATCCATGGGGACATCCGAATACCGATTGGTTCGACGAATGTTTCAAGCCATGGTCCTCACAGAACCAGATGACCGCTTCTATATCCGGTGGTACCGATAATATGAAGTATTTTCTTTCTCTTGGTACGAGATACCAGGATGCTGTTTACAAAAACAGTGCAACCAATTACAGGCAATATGACTTCAGAACCAACATCGATGGGAAACTTAGTAAAAACATAGATATTGCTTTTGATGTTGCAGGAAGGGAGGAATTACGTAATTACCCCACCCGTTCAGTTGGTGATAGTTTCCGTATGCTGATGCGCGGCAAGCCGAATATGCCTGCTTACTGGCCAAACGGAGACCCGGGACCGGATATCGAATATGGAGATAATCCTGTAGTTACTGTTACAGATGCTACCGGATATGATCAGGATAAAAGATATATTCTTAACAGTAATTTGCGTTTAAATATAAATATTCCGTGGGTTCAGGGATTGTTACTTACTTTCAATGGCTCTTTTGATAAGAATATCCGCTTCCGGAAGTTATGGCAAACACCATGGTATCTGTACACCTGGGACGGAAATCCCGAACATATTACCACCAAAGGAAAAAGAGGATTTGATGCCCCTCAGTTAACAGAATATATGGCTGATGGACAGAACGTTGCAGTAAATGCGTTAGCAACATACGAAAGAACATTTGCAGCAAAACACACGGTGAAAGTGTTGGCCGGTGTAGAAAGAAGAGATGGTTTTTCAGATAATTTCAATGCTTTCCGTAAAAATTACATTTCATCAGCTGTCGATCAATTATTTGCAGGAGCCTCTGACCAGTACATGTCTAATAATGGATCAGCAAGTCAGAATGCCTACCATGAGTTATTTTGGACGTGTAAATTATGACCTGAGCAGAAAATACCTGATTGAATTTGTCTGGAGATACGACGGATCATATATGTTCCCGGAAGATAAACGGTTTGGATTCTTCCCCGGTATTTCTGCGGGATGGCGTATTTCGGAAGAGAGCTTCTTCAAGAATAGCCTGGCTCTCTTTAACAACTTTAAAATCCGTGGGTCCTGGGGACAAACAGGTAATGACCGTATTGATGAATATCAATATCTGACCACTTATGGTTATGTTGAAAACAGGACATATGTATATGGCGGAGCAGATGCCAAGCTTTTGTATGAAACAAAAATTCCGAATCCGAATGTCACCTGGGAAATTGCAAATCAGGCAAATATAGGATTTGATGCTTCTCTGTTTAACAGCAAAATAACAATGTCTTTTGATTATTTCAATAACCTCAGGTCCCAGATTCTTATAAAAAGAAATGCTTCAATTCCAAATTCCACCGGCTTGACTCTACCTCCTGAGAATATCGGAGAGGTTAAGAATACCGGTTTTGAAGGAATTATTACGTATAATAATCAGGCAGGAGATCTTTATTATAGTATATCAGCAAACGGTAGCTATTCAAAGAACGAAATTATCTTCTGGGATGAGACTCCTGGTATTCCTGAATATCAGAAATCTACAGGAAGGCCGATGGGTTCCTCACTTTATTACCAGGCAATTGGTATTTTTGATGACCAGGGTGAAATAGATGGTACTCCTCATTGGGCTGGTGCTATACCCGGTGATGTCATTTTTGAGGATGTTAACAATGATGATGTTATCGATGGTCTCGACAGGGTTATGAATGAGAAGACCAATATCCCCAGGTTTATTTACGGTTTTACATTTAACCTTGGATATAAGGGATTCGATCTGGCAATACTGTTCCAGGGTGCAACCGGATCTGTCCAGTACATTTCTCCTGAATCAGGGGAAATTGGTAACTACTACAAAGAAGCTGCCGATAACCGATGGACACCTGAAAATACCGGATCTGCATACGCCAGAACATGGAACCGCGACGAAGAATACTGGAGAAGCCAGGGAAATACTTATTGGCTTTATAACATGGACTATCTCAGGCTGAAAAACTTTGAACTTGGATATACGCTGCCTTCCAATGTTAATAAATCCCTGAATATAGAAGCACTTCGTTTTTATATCAACGGAATGAACCTGCTTACTTTCTCCAAGCAAGATCTGATTGACCCTGAACTTGAATCAGGTACGGCATACCCTCTTCAAAGAGTTGTTACCGGCGGTATAACATTAACATTCTAAAAGTATTAAAAATGAAAAAGACATTTATGATATTGATGATTATATCAGTAATCTCATTATTTTATTCCTGTACTAAAACGAGTGAATTTCTGGATAAAAAACCATTGGATGAATATTCTGAAACTGATGTCTGGAGCGATCCGGCCCTTGTGGAGACATTTGTGAATATGATGTACAGAAATGCACTGGGATGGCCATTCTCAATCGAACGCCTTTCTGATTATTCAGATGAATCATTTTTTACTCCCGACTGGGATGTACTCAACTTCAACAAATCGCTGATGACTTCCGATGGTTTGCTGGGTTGGCAGGTCGACTGGGCAACCCCGCATACTTTGCATTTCCGCTGGGATCCTTTATATGCAAATGCAAGGCGCACAAATATTTTCTTTTCAAAGATTGATGATGTACCGAGCGACGACGAAGCAGTAATTGACGAACTAAAAGGGCAAGTCTATTTTATGCGTGCCTGGACCTACTTTTACCTGACTGCTCTTTATGGGGGTGTACCGATTATTACCAAAGCTTATACACTGGATGATGAGTTCGAAGTGGCCAGGAATACATATGAAGAATGTATCAGTTTTGTTATTGGTCAGATTGATTCAGCTGCATTGTTTCTTCCGGATGCTTATCCCACCGACGGTCACGTCACCAGGGGAGCGGCACTTGCATTTAAGGCCAGAGTATTGCTTTATGCCGCCAGCGATTTGCATAATTCCGGTAAAAACGGAGTTGTGACAAGCGGATTTTCCAATCCTGAACTTTTAGGATATGTAGGAGGTGATGCAACGGCACGATGGACTGCTGCTAAAAATGCAGCTAAAGCTGTTATTGACCTGAATAAATACAGCTTATATAAAGCTACTCCGGCACCAGCTGATTCTGTGGCTCAGAATTTTGTAGAATTGTTTACCTCAAAGGGAACAAGTGAAGATATCCTGTTACAGTTCTTTACTCCAAAAACAGATGAGAACTGGGACGGATATAATCCGGGATTATATTGCGGACCAAATGGATATCATAACTGGGGTAACAATACACCGCTCGGTGATCTGGTTGATGACTATGAGATGAAAGATGGTAGTAAGTTTGACTGGGCAAACCTGACACATAAGGCCAATCCTTACGTTAACAGGGAGGCCCGTTTTTACGCCACTGTATTATATGAAGGAGTACAATGGAGAAAACGTCCATCCGATGCTTTACAGATTGATCCCTTCAGCATTATTCAGGTTGGGTATGTCTATAATCCAGGTAATGTTATGATAAAAGCCGGTCTTGATACCCGTTCAGGTCCTATAGAAGACTGGAACGGTGGTAAAACAGGCTATTATCTGAGAAAGTATGTTGATCCTAATGTCGATCCCCAGTATGTTAAACAGGATGTTCCATTCAAGCATCTGAGATATGGTGAAGTCTTGCTTAACTATGCTGAGGCATGTATTGAACTTGGACAGGATGCAGAAGCACGAACGTATATAAATCTGATACGAAAACGTGCAGGGCAGCCTGATCTGCCTGGATCATTAACGGGTGATGCATTGCGTCAGGCTTACCGCCATGAACGCCGTATTGAGCTGGCCTTTGAAGACCATCGTTTCTGGGATGTGCGCCGCTGGCTTATCGGTGAAGTAGCATATAAGCAGACTTCAGCAGTAGATGTGCGCTATAACGCAACGGAAACATCTGTTCCGTCGTACCGGAAAGCCGATGGCTCAACTTATGGTGCTCCTATTTTTGCTAAGAAAGATACTCCTGGTGATTCCAGAGCATGGAATAAAAAGATCTATTTCTTTCCGATTATGCGTGATGAAATGAACAAGAATACTTTATTAGTTCAGAACCCGGGGTATTAAAAAGCCTTAAGTTAAATAATCTGATTACAAATGATAAAAGCCGGCCTGAAAGGACCGGCTTTTTCTTGTTATGTGCGGTTTATAGGAGGTAAACAAGACAACTAATTGACATTTAATTAATAATCTGGATTTTTGTTGTTAATTTGGGTGTCTCGACATACAATTGGAGAACCGCTATCAGTTCCTGTAATGAGTATCAGTTCCAGTAAACTTTCCCCTCCTTTTAAAGGTACTCGTGGTTGTACACATCTTTTATCTTCAAATCTTGCGACGTTCATTATGTGTGAATTACTTGATTGTTATAGGGAACATATTTATTGTATTGCATATATTACTTGCATGTATCACAATATGAATTTATATTTGTTCTGTGGGTCAGATACAATATCTATTATCAAACTTAATAATTGGGTCAGACTCTCTGAAATGATATTAAATCTCTGAATTAGGATTTAACAATAGGCATCACAAATTCTGGTGCAATATGAATAACCTCCGGTGAAACCGGAGGTCGACAACCCCCCACCACTTATCAGCTCTGCAAGAGCTGAATATGCTGGCTTAGAGAAGCATTTCTTATCTATCAGCTTTTCCCCGATTATATTAAGACCTTTCATGAGCTTGCAGTCAGGAGAAGTGACCACTACCTCCGGTTTCACCGGAGATTATTCATATTCAGTCATATTCATGACTGCTCTTTTAAGCCCATTGCAGAGGCTTTGGATCTTATCTAACCTGCCTGCCGGGTGTTGCAGAAGTATTGAGAATGAGAACCAAATTCTGCCACTTCGGGACGAGATCACCGAAGGTAATCCCCATGCAATAACCTGCTTAAGTAGTAAGGAAGATGTGTACAAAGATTGCTTTAAAAGGAGGGGAAAGTTTTTCCACTGCCCGAATCTATAAGATAAATCAACAAGATATATATTATAATAACCCCTGTTATGATGGTAGCCAATCGACAATTACAAAACAATCCTCCAAAAAAAATATTGAAATATTAAGCGTATATAAATCTGGGTGTCTTTCGGACAAAACAGGAAAATTACTTTTTCAGTTGAAAAACAACAGCTTTTCCCCTGTTTATTCCCCCTATAAGCAGCGAGGTATCCCCCTCATAGAAGAGTAAAGATTCAACCATGCCCTGAAGAAACAGTCCGCTTCCTGATGGTTGAATGACGCTGAAGGACCGGTCGCTTCCTTCATTTAATAATATTATTCCCTTCAATGCATCAAAGTATCCTGTTGATACATCCCATGTGTAATCATTGCCTGCTATTATTACATCAGGATATTTATCATTATTCAGATCATATACAATCATCTTCTTTACCGGAGAAACCTGTACTTCCTCCGGTAGCTTTTCCCATCTGAATTTTCCATTTTCATTCCATAATATATAGCTTGATATTGTATTGACAAAAAGCTTCAGCTCCAGCCTTTTTCTTAAATTCTCATCAAGAATATTATCAATAGTACTATTGCTGAAAGAGGTATAGTCTTTGAATTTATGTTGAAAAAATGAGGATTGTTCAATCAATTCATCAAGGTAATTTACAGGATATTCTTTCATTTTCCCATCCTTATCTTCCCAGAATGCCGTCATCACAGGATCGATTATTCCATCCATTTCAAAATCAAGAGCATAAAGGCTTAATGGATACTGAGGACTCACAGAAAACTGGTTGTTTTCACCCAGATTTCCCAGTAAATAATCATCATCACCATCGAGGTCAAAGTCACCTGCTGTTACTGAATACCACAATCCATGATAACCATCAATATCTTTAATATTTTGAGGAACAAGTTCCTTGCCATTATTATTCCTGAGTATCACAGGGGAGTTCCATTCTCTTACCACAAACAGATCTTCCCAGCCGTCTTTATCGTAATCGGTCCACACCGCGTCTGTAACCATACCCAGATCAAAACTTGAAGATGAACCAACTGAAAGCTTGCCATTTTCGTTTAATATCAGCCATGAGGGATTTGCAAAGGGGAACATTCCTTTTTTTACTCTGGAACCAATAAATATTTCCTGGTACCCATCATTATCAAAATCATATGGTCTTGCCACTGAGGCAAGAAATGGAGGTATTGGCAGAGGGATTTGTTTAAATGAATCAACCTTATTTTCAAAGATATAGTGTTGGTACTTGCTCTCGTTTCTGGTTTCATATCCTGCTGCGACCGCCAAATACAGGTTTTCCTGCTTTTCACTTTCCTTCTGGTATTCATATCCTCCTGATACAGAAATTATATCGTTATCGCCATCGTTGTCAATATCAAGTACCGCCAGATCTGATTCAGTAATTTCCTTCCTTGAAGTTAGTCCTTTTATTACCTTATTTTCAAATTCGTTACCATGCCTCAAAAATACTGTGGTTGGCAATAAATTTGTAGCTCCTATTAAAAGATCATCATAACCATCATTATCAATATCACCTTTTGTCATGCATGGTCCTATCTGTGAAAATTTATGGGGGATAATTTTCTGGGTCAGAAAGAAATCCACAAAATCTCTCTGTTCATGAACATAATCCAGAATATTATCGGTTTGAATAAACATCAATCCCTTTGCAGGTGATTGAATGTTTTTTTCAGACACTGAAATGGAATTCATTTCATCAATTTCAATTGTTTGATTGACAACCGGATTTCTAAGAATTGACATATTTCCAGTTTCGGGCCAGGTTACTCTGATGGAGTCAACAGAGTTCTTGTCAGAAAGTCCGAAATGTATGACCGGATCGACTGAAGATGCGTATCCCTTCGTCAGGAAATTTTCAATAAACTGATAATCACCGCTATTCCATAACTCAACTTTTGCTCCTATGGCCATAGTGTTCTTTGGTTTACCTATCAGCCTGATATTTATATAATTAGCTTTATTACCTGATTTCTCCCTTGTATTATTCTTTAATATAAATGCCTCATCATTTAAATTATTAACCACATAATCAAGATCGCCATCATTATCAAGGTCAGAAAATGATGCTCCGTATGAGCAGGAAGGTATATCCGGGAGCCAGTCGGTTTTTTTCACAAAACGAAGATCTCCTTTATTCTCAAAAGCAATGTTAGGAATATAAACAGCAGGCATCATTTTAATAATATCATTGCTGCTGATGCCTGATCTTTGATTCCTCATCCGGAATTGAAACCAGTCCTTGTCGGTCATATCTCGTGGATAACCTGTGGTAACTATCAGATCTTTATCGCCGTCATTATCATAATCAGCAAACTCTCCCGACCAGCTCCAGTTAGTCTGAGAAATACCTGAAAATTGGCCCACCTCACTGAAAGGCAGAAGATTGCCGTTAATGAATCCATTATGAATATGAAGCATATTTCTTATATGCTGGTGTTCATAACCGAATTCGTTATCATTCTGGTAAAAGATATAACTGAACCCATTTATTGTCTGCTTTCTCTTGTCATATGATTCAGGCAGCATATCAAGAGTAAGCATATCCGGATTACCATCATTATTTATGTCAGCCATATCATTTCCCATTGAGGATCGTGTCTGATACGACATGTACTTTCCGATCTCATTCCGGAAGGTTCCATTGCGCTGATTGATATATAGCAGATCATTTGAATTGTAATCATTTGAAACATAGATATCAGGATAATTGTCCTTGTCAACATCACCAATAGCTACACCAAGACCATATCCTTCAAACAGAATTCCTGCTTCGCTGGTTACCTCTGTGAAGGTACCGTCGCTGTTATTCCGGTAAAGGTTATCATTATTACGGGCGCTGCCGTCAGTAATTTTCTGCAGATAGGAGCTGTTCATTCTCTGGTTCTCACTGCTGTTAAGGATATAAAGATCGAGATCTCCATCCCTGTCGTAATCAAAGAATGCTGCAGCCACCGACGGACCATCTTCAGCAATCCCGTATTTGTCAGCCAATTCTTTAAAGAATGGTGACCCGTTTTCACTTATCCCCATATTAACCCATAACCTGTTTTTGCATTTCTGAGGATCTTTATTGCCTGTTGAGGTCAAATATATATCAAGCAGTCCGTCGCTGTTGATATCCACTATTGTTACTCCGCTGTACCACTGATTATCTGATAGCCCCTCAAGATTTGGAGTAATATCTGTGAACCTGAAATTGCCATTATTCTGATAGACTTTGGAAGATACCTGATTCCCGGCGAAAATAATATCCGGCAGACCATCATTATTCAGATCACCTATCCCAACTCCGGCTCCATTGTAAATATATTCATAGGTAAGAACATTGAAACTGTCAGTCTCAGTTATAGTATTCTGAAAATCAATCCCTGTTCGCTTTGAATCGAGGAGCTGAAATCGGGTTGATTCAGAACATGAGATCAAAAATAGCGAGCAAAAAATCGGAAAGAGGTATTTCATAAAATCTCAAATTATTTGCGAATATACGGTGTCCTGGCATTTTTTCTTCAAACCACCTGAATCATTTCAAGTTTTGTCTATCTATGTGGCTTAATGATAAAAAGCATAATACCAGAACGTATTCCCGAATTTCTGTTTCAGGACCGGTTCGGCTGTTTTCAGACTGTTCCCGTACGACTGAAACGTCTGCAGAAACTGATTGAACCTGGCTTCGGTCTGAGGATTAATTTTCAGATTTCCCAGATTCATCAAAGGAGCTGAATCTGACATTCTGCACACCAGTGCAGCCTCCTCGAGATGGAGAGGGATTTTCTTATATCCAAGATTTTCAAGCCTGGCCAGACCCTTTGCAATACCTGTGTAATCTTCGGTGAGCATCAGGTAAGCAAGCTTATACATATAAGCTTTCCGGTTGAGAGAATCGAACGAAAGCGCCCTTTCGATATTTATATACGGATTATCGGTAATAGAGAAGAAATCGTGCCCGATCTTTTCCTTTCTTTTAACTCCAAATTCCGGATGCGATTCAACTGCTTTATCATCAGACAGTAATTTATCAAACTCACTGGCTTTATCCCTGTAAAACAGCGTATTCTTAAGTATTAAATTATATTTTGAAGCGATTTTGTAATTTCCGTTTATTAATTCAGTTTTAATCAACATTTTCAGTCCTTCGGGAGTGATTCCCTTCATGATCATGTTTTCGTAAGCCCACCTGTGAGCTTCATTAATCATTCCTGTGGTATAATAAAAATAGCCCCCTCGTCGCAGAACCTCTCCAAACATTTCCCATTTCAGGAACAGCGACTGGCCATCGGGACTCTGGGGAAAGTGAAACATAAGATCATTCAGCCTGCCGGTTTCGCTGAGAGCAATATTATTCAGAAAAATAGTAAGCCTGTTGGTGGTAGGATGTTTCATTATATATTTGGTAAGGTCATCGTACTTCTCCTGGTAAAAAAGATTTTCAGCATGAAAATATTCTTTCAAAACTTTATTATAATTAATTATCAGATGAGATGCTTATCAGTAAAATTGAGATCATGGGATAAATAATATTCCCTATTAAGTCATTTTTATTTAACCTTTCAGGAAACCTGATCTTAATGTTTCCCGATGTAAGGGATAAGAGTTATCATAGCAATAACAGGAAGGAAAATTCTGTACTGGGATCCTGTATCCTCATTAGATATCGGGTAAATCAGCAGTGTATTAAATGGCAGAAAGATTAAAAACTCTTTCAGAACATAAACAAACAGGAAACTGACAGCAAATAATGAAATGATCAGGGGCCAATTTTTGCTTAGTGATTTCTGAGCCAGAAAAAAAGTGTACATCAGCAGAAATATCCAGGCAAATCCTCCTGTTATCCAATACCACAGCGGGAATAATAATAACAGGGATAAATCCTTTCAGTCCTTATTGCCAGAAAGAAGAAAGCAAGCTGCAGAAGAACTCCGAGATTGTTATAAAGAAGATACTGGTAATTGGTCTGGAGGATAAAAAACAGCGTACCTGTAATAAGAGGAATAATGATTGATTCTCTTCCGGACACATAGTTTATGATTTTTGATACCAGGTAAATTATCAGGCAGATTATTAATGAAATGATTATTGCACCTGCGACCGGATAATAAAAGAATGTTGTCAGGAATCTGCCAAGATATATTAGCAAAGAACCGGGCTGATTTAAATTGTCAATCAGATAATCGTGTGAAAAAACAAAAAGAGACAGCTTCTCCTGGTAGAACTCAACGTAATCAGCAAAAAATCCAAAAAACACAAACGAACCTGTAAAGAATATCAGGTAAGGCAGAAATTAATGAAGCGAATTATTTATGGTTTGGTCCATTTTTATTCATTCGTTATTGTTTAGATTTTCAATCTTAAGTTGCTGGTTACTAGGTTGCTAAAGGTTGCTTGTTGTTTAACAAGCATTACCTAGCATACCTAGCACCTCATGGATCAATCTCTTTAATTAGTTACTTTTCCACCCATTTCGCCTGCAATGCTTCTCCCTCTGCTCTTTTTCTGATCTTACCCGGATTAACCTTAACCTCGAGGGTTGAGAACTCCGGCAGATTAAAGCTCTTTAAGAACCGCCCGTAAAATTCCGGATCCTTTTGTGGCATTATAAATGGTTTGCCTGAGGCTCCGTTTTCATCAATATATGAAATGAAGAACCTTGCAGTCAATCCGTCAATCCGCTTGCTGCTGAAAACAAGCCACCTGCTGTTTGATGACCAGGAATGATAACTGTCGGTGTAATCGCTGTTAAGGCCCATCGGGAAGCCTTCATAGTCCGAATGTCTATTTCATGAAGATCTGCTTCTTTATGCCAGATAGGGAAACAGCCATAACCATGAAGCGTAATAACAATGTAATTACCATCGGGAGATATCCTCGGGAACGATACACTTTTCTTTACTGCGGAAGCATCAAAAACCAGTTCAGCTTCGCCTGTTTTACGGGTTAAAGGATCGAATGGCACCCTGTAGAGGTTATAACGGACACTGTCGTACTCAAATATCTCACCCACAGCAGGAGCCCTGCAGAAGTATAGATATCTGCCATCGGGCGACCATTCGGGGTATGTGTCCATATACTTTTCTTTATCAGCAAGCTCCACATCCATCATTTCATTCCGGTCGATATCATAAAGTACAAGTGACGATTCGAGATCGCTTACCTCAACCTTCTTATTGAGAGCTGAATGGAATTGCTGAACTATTTTGTTGGAGGAGAAGGCTACAAATCTTCCTGATGGATGCCATCGCGGGTAAACTGCCCCGTTCTTCATCTCCTTAGTTTTCAGGTTGACTTTCTTAAAATCCCCGTCGGAATAGAAATAAGTGCCTCCCATGCTGCCTCTCATATGAACGAGAAAGTTCCCGGATGTGCCGTTATTGTTGTATGAATGGCAGTTAAGGCAATTCTCTTCAACGAGGCTGTTTTCAATTATTGATCTCTCACGAAAGCTTTCGAGGCTGCGCTGTTTAATATATATTTCCTTCCAGCTTTCATAGCCTGGATAGAGCAGCCTGTAAGTTATATACGGATCAACCGGTTCCTGCGAAATCCTGTTGGTTATACTTTTATATTTTGACCAGCCTTCTCTGGCATTTTTTGTATAGATATCAATATTGTAATTCGTTGCCTTTGTTTTCCTGCAGCATTTTCTTCCATTTTCCCTCAGGGATCTCAATTATACCGTCTCTGCTGCTTGTTTCAATCTTATTTCCGGTGGAAGAAGTAAACCTTACATGGTACCGCGTGCCCTCTTCTGTTATTTTGAAATTCATAGGGGCTATATTATGAGGAATTGTTATTCCTGTATAGTCAGGATCGATTGAAGCGAATCCTTTCAGTCCCGGGAATATCACCTGGTTTACCGGCACAGCCGGAGAGGACAGTGATAAGAATAAATAACCAGAGGATATGTCGTGGAAATAATTTCATAGGGATCTTTTAATGCGACACCTGAAGTACACAAATGTAATATCTTTTTGTAAAAATTCTTTATTAACCACAGAGTGATCACAGAGCTCACACGGAGTGATTCACGGAGTTTATTGTTTATTGAAAAAACAGTGTAACTCCTTTAAGAACTCCGTGTAACACCGATGGTAAAAATTGTTCTGATCCGTTTTCATTTCTAACCCAGTCATCCATCTCTTGCGTTAAGCATCCCCCTAACCCCCAGGGGGAAGCGGGGCAAGTTTCAAAGGGGGAGAGAATCTTTCTTTGTTAAAAAACTTTAAAATAACTTGAATCCTTGGTTTTTAAAATCGCTATATTTACATTTGATTGCAATCTGCATCGTTGATAACCAGGTATATTAAGTTCTTATAAATCTAATCTGATCTAATATGAAAAAATCAAGTATCTCAAGACGTAATTTTCTTGGCAAAGCAGCTACTGTTGGGGTAGCGGGAGTTATTGTCCCCACGATAATTACCAGCTGTTCCAGCGAACCGAAAAAGAAAGTAGTTGAAGTTCCTGCTTTCCTCGATCAGGCTCCCGACGGTCCGGTGCTTAAAGCCGGCGTAATCGGTTGCGGTGGCCGAGGTACAGGAGCAGCAATCAATTTCCTTAATGCTGGTCCTAACCTGCAGGTCACGGCATTAGGCGATACTTTCCAGGACCGTGTTGATAATTGCAGGGAAAGGATTCTTAAGGAAAAGCAACAGGAAGTTCCTGTTGAAAACTGCTTCGTCGGTTTCGATGCTTTCCAGAAAGTTATTGACTCGGGTGTTGACATTGTCATTATGGCTGCTCCTCCCTATTTCCGTCCGGAACATCTGGCAGCAGCAGTTGCAGCTAAAAAACACATTTTTGCTGAGAAGCCCGTCTGCGTTGATCCAACAGGCGCACGATCAGTTATGGCCACAGCCAAAAAAGCTGAAGGGCTGGGTCTTAGCATTGCAACAGGTACCCAGCGCCGTCACCAGCGCGACTATATGGCAAACTGGCAGCAGGTTCAGCAGGGTCTGATCGGCGACCTCACAGGAGGTAATGTATGGTGGAATGGTGGTAAACTCTGGCACCGCGACAGTAATCCGACATGGAGCGAGATGGAATGGATGATCCGCAACTGGGTTAACTGGACATGGCTTTCAGGTGACCACATAGTTGAACAGCATGTACATAACCTTGATGTTATGAACTGGTTCTTCGGAACACATCCTGTTAAAGCCGTTGGAATGGGTTCAAGACTCCGCCGTATAACAGGTGACCAGTATGATAATTTCAGTATCGATTATACTTTTGAAAACGGGATGCATGTTCACAGCATGTGCCGTCAGATAAACGGATGTGCAAATAATGTCTCGGAAAGATTGCAGGGAGCAAAAGGCTCAACCAACTGCTACAGTTCAATTCTCGACCTGGCCGGAACAGAAGTATGGAAATATGAATATCCTCTTGACAAAGACGGGAAGCCAACCAATCGCGTAAGTGTTGATCCTTATGTTCAGGAACATATCGACCTTGTAACCGCAATTCGTACCGGAAAAGTGTTCAACGAACTTGAGGCAACAGCCATTTCGACTATGATCGGAATCATGGGCCGTATATCAGCCTACACCGGAAAAGAAACTACATACGAGGAAATGATGAACTCCGACCTTAAGCTCGGTCCGGCTGTGTTCGCCTTCGGTCCTGTTGATATTCCTAAAGAAGTGCCGATAGCAGGACTTGCCTATGATGCAGCAGCCGAGGCTAAACAAGCTGAAGAAAGAGCCGCAGCCAGAGCTAAGAGAGAGGCTGAAGCTGCAAAACCTGCAGCAACTAATTAAAGGATAGATCCACAGTATTTAATTCTTATAAAAATGGATAACTCCAGAAGAGACTTTATAAAAAAAGCTACAACAGGTGCTGCATTTCTGGCAGCACCTGCCATTTTGGGATCGGCAAAGGCAGCCGGACAACAGAAAGCAACCGATGCCGTTACGCCCTTCAAGCTTAAATATGCCCCGGGTCTGGGAATGTTCCGCCAGCATGCAGGACAGGATCCCATTGATAACATTAAGTTCTGTCACGATCAGGGATTCAGGGCTGTCTTTGATAATGGTCTTATGAGGCGCGAACCGGCGCTCCAGGAACAGATTATGGCTGAACTGAAACGCCTTGGAATGGATTTCGGTCCCTATGTTCTGAGGGCTGATTCGGGAAAGCAGGATTTCGTGCTGAAAACTCAGGAGGTCCGCGATATGCTGGAAGCACAAATGAAGGAAGGCGTAGAGGTGTCTAAAAGAACAGGAGCCAATTATGCCCTTGTGGTTCTTGGAAGGTATGATATGAAACTGCACATGGATTACCAGACTGCCAATGCAATAGACAATCTGAGATATTGCTGCGACATCATGGAACCCGCCGGAGTTACGATAGTGCTGGAACCTCTGAATCACTACACTAATCATCCGGGGCTTTTCCTGACCGGCATACCTCAGTCTTATGCTATCTGCAGGGCTGTGAACAGGCCATCATGCAAAACTTTGAACGATCTTTACCACCAGCAGATAAGCGAAGGAAATCTGATCCCCAATATTGAGGCCGCCTGGAGTGAAATAGCTGCTTTCCATTGCGGCGACAATCCGGGAAGAAATGAACCCACTACAGGTGAGATAAACTATAAGAATATCTTTAAGTACCTCTATAATAAGAAATATGATGGTACCATTTGCATGGAGCATGGAATAAGCCAGAGAGGAACAAAGGAGGGAGAAGCAAGGGTTATCCAGGCTTACCGCGAATGCGACAGCTTTGAGGTATAAAGTAATGGAAGAGGCTGGGAGATCAGCCTCTTTTTTAGTTAATTTGTCCTTATTTACCACGGAGTCTCACGGATGTTGACACGGAGTTGCACAGAGTTTTAACTCCGTGTTTTACTCCGTGTAACCCTGTGACACTCCGTGGTTTAAAAGCCATATATTACAAATGAAAAAAATATTTTCACTTCATTTAGTGCTTATTGTTTGCATCTGTTCTTATTCCCAGAAATCAACTCCAGAACCCTATCTCAGGATCCCTGTTATCGATCTCGATAAGGAAACCTCGCGCCAGGTTATTGTTGACAGGGAAGAAGGACAATACCTTGGTCACCCGACAACAGTACTTCTGGAAGACGGAAAAACAATTCTGACAGTATATCCGAAAGGCCATGGGAGAGGAGAGATAGTATATAAAAGAAGCGACGACGGCGGACTGACATGGAGCGAAAGGCTCATTACCCCTGAAAGCTGGGAAACGTCCCTTGAAGTTCCGACAATCTTCCGGACGATCGATCCTCAGGGTAAAAGACATCTTATAATTTTTTCAGGATTATATCCGGCAAGGCTTGCCCATTCGGAGGATGACGGCATTACATGGAGCGAATTGGAGCCGGCCGGCGACTGGGGCGGAGTTGTGGTGATGGCATCATTGACTGCCATTAATACCGGGAAGGGTCATTATATGGCATTGTTCCACGACGATCTGCGGTTTATTTCGGCTGACGGGCAGGAAAAGTATAAGGAAGACAGAAAAACAAATGACCAGGTGTTATTTACACTTTATAAGACCTTTTCATACGATGGTGGGATGACATGGTCAAAACCGGAACCAATCCTCAGCAGAAGGGATATGAACCTTTGTGAACCCGGAATGGTGAGATCTCCCGATGGAAAAACCCTGGCAGTACTCCTCCGGGAAAATGCTCGCAGAGCTAATTCTCAGATCATTTTTTCGAAAGATGAGGGCAAAACCTGGAGCGCTCCAAGGGCTTTACCGAATGAGCTCAATGGCGACAGGCATGTTCTGAAATATACCAATGACGGAAGACTTCTTGTGGTTTTCAGGGATATCAGCCCTTTGAGCTTCAGAAAGGATCTGGAAAAAGCAGCAAAAGAGAGGAATGAAGTAAATATGAGCATCGTTGCTGAAGAGACCGGACAGGGGAGTCCGACCGAAGGTGACTGGGTAGGCTGGGTAGGTAAATGGGAAGACCTTGTGAAAGGGAAGCATGGAGAATACAGAATAAGGTTTAAGGATAATATCCATAGCTGGGATTGCTGTTACCCGGGCGTGGAGCTTCTTCCTGACGGGACCTTCGTGGTTACTACTTATGGTCATTGGGAAAAAGACGAGGAGCCATATATCGTAAGCATCCGTTTCAAAATGGAGGAACTGGATAAAAAATTAAAAAGCCATTAAACACAGAGCTGCACAGAGTTATACGGAGTTGCACGGAGTAATAACCGTGTAACTCTGTGAAAACTCTGTGAGACTCCGTGGTTAAAAAGAAATAATCACTAAATCTATAACTCATTATGATTAAACATTTTAAACAAGTTACTTTTTTAGTAATATTCATTGGGCTGGTCCTGACCTCCTGCAAAAAAGAATACAGACTTTTCGTAGGCGGCTTCACTGAAAAGGACGGAGAAAATGGAATGTCGGTTTTTAGTTTCAACGGCAGGAGCGGCGATCTGAAACTTATTTCAGAATCCGATGTCGGTCCGAGCCCCTCTTATTTTTGCTTTTCCGAAAAGAATAAAATGTTCTATGTCCTGAATGAGGTGATGGAATTCAAAGGTCAGTTTGGCGGCGGTCTTTCTACATATAAATATGACGGCACAAACAACCGGTTTGAAAAACAGAACGAAATGCTGATACCCTATGCAGGGCCATGCTTTATCTCAATGTCGCCCGACAGCGGTTACCTTTTCATAGCAAATTATCCCAACGGATCGGTCGCTGTGGTAAGACTTGATAATAATGGCATTCCGGAAACAATTTCCGACACTATTTTATACAATAAAGAAGAACCCGATGCTTCTCATGCCCATATGATTCTCAGCGATCCTGCAGGGAAGCATATTTATGTAACCGACCTTGGACTTGACAGGGTCGTTGTATATGATTTTGATAAAAATGAAGGCACTCTAAGCCAGGTTGAAAATGGTATTACAGATTTCCCCAAAGGATCAGGACCGCGTCATTTTGTTTTTAGTCGCGACGGTTCCATGCTTTATGTCATAAATGAGCTCGGCTCTTATATCTCGGTCTTTAACACTGATGATAAACAGGGTCTTACACTCGTTCAGGAGTTGCCAACTGTCAGAGGTGATTTTATACGTGATAGTTATTGTGCCGATATTCATCTCTCGAAGGACGGGAAATTTCTTTACGGTTCCAACCGGGGTGAAAATACAATTGTTACTTTCAAAGTCGGGAGTGACGGACTTCTAAGTCTCGCAGGCCATACATCATGCGGAGGTAACTGGCCAAGGAACTTTGTGATTGATCCTTCAGGGCAATTTATGCTTGTCGGAAATCAGAAGTCCGATTCTGTTTCGGTTTTCAGGATCGACCGGAAAACCGGTATTGCCATCAAAAACTGTAGCCTCAGCCGCCGTGAAAATGCCGGCATGTTTGAAGTTCTTCAATCACAATTATGTTCCGTCAGAATAATATTTTCTGCTCCGTTTTGTTCAAACTCTAAAATTTTCTTTGTAACATTATTACCGGTTTAAAAGAAGAAATTACCGCATGAATCGCTATACTTTAATTCAGAATCTGAAAGATTATGAATCCCGGCAATGGGATGTTATAGTAATCGGAGGAGGTGCAACAGGTCTCGGAGTTGCGCTTGATGCCATTACACGAGGATATAAAACCATACTTCTCGAGCAATCGGATTTTGCAAAAGCAACCTCCTCGCGGAGTACAAAGCTTGTTCATGGCGGTGTCAGATATCTTGCACAGGGAGATATTCTGCTCGTTACTGAAGCATTGCATGAACGGGGACTGATGCTGAAAAATGCTCCTCACCTTACTGCAAACCAGGAATTTGTAATTCCTGTCTATACTTATTGGGATGTTTTCCTTTATACCGTTGGCCTTAAATTCTACGATTTGCTCGCAGGAAGGCTAAGCATGGGCAAATCTTATTTTATAAACAGGGATAAAGCCCTCGACAGGCTACCTCTGTTAAAACCTGAGGGATTAAAGGGAGGGATTGTTTATCACGACGGACAGTTTGACGATTCAAGGATGGCAGTCTCTATTGCAGTGGCTTGCGTGAAAAACGGTGGGACAGTACTGAATTATTTCAGGGTTAACACCCTTTTAAAAGACGATAACGGTAAAATTTCCGGGGTTCAGGCCATGGATACCGAATCCGGAAAAGAATACAAAATTCCCGGGAAGCTGGTCATTAATGCAACAGGTGTTTTTGCCGACGAGATTCACAGGATGGATGATCCGTTATCGAGGCAGACTATTCGTCCCAGCCAGGGAGTCCACATAGTTCTTGATAGTTCCTTCCTTCAGAGCAGCTCAGCTATTATGATCCCAAAAACTGATGACGGGCGGGTGCTTTTCGCGATCCCATGGTACGGCAAGGTTGTGGTCGGAACAACCGACACTCCGATTGATACGGTTACACTGGAACCAAAAGCTCTCGACGAAGAAATTGATTTCATACTCCGGACAGCAGGGAAATATCTTATCAGGCCGCCAAAGAGAAAAGATGTAAATTGCATCTTTGCCGGACTGAGGCCCCTTGCCGCTAATCCCGATAAACCGGAAGCCACCAGGGAGGTTTCGAGAAGGCATAAAATTACACTCTCCTGCTTCAGGTCTTCTTTCAATTATCGGAGGGAAATGGACCTCGTACCGGCGAATGGCTGAGGAAACTATCGACAAAGCAATCAATGCAGGCTTTATTGAAAAGAGGAAATGCGTTACAATGGATTTCAGCTTTTATTCAAGTAATAAGTCCCTTAGGTCTGAACGCCTTATGATTTATGGTAACCATGCTGCTGAAATTGAAGAAATGACAGCAGAACAACCTGCTCTCGGGGAGCTCATCGATGAGAGGCTACCGTATACTCAGGCTGAGATTATATGGATTTGCAGAAATGAAATGCCCCGAACGCTCGAAGATATGCTGGCCCGCCGGACAAGGTCTCTTTTCCTTGATGCCAGGGCAAGCGGAGAGGCAGGCCCGGAAGTTGCATGATATAATGGCAAACGAGCTTGGATTCAGTAAAACATGGCAGGAAAGTGAGGTTTTAAAATATAATAATCTGATAACAAATTATATATAGGTGTTTATAAGATCATATTAATATCATTATAATTATTATAACGTATGAATGATTTTATTCTGGCTTTGGATCAGGGAACAACAAGTTCCCGTGCGATTCTGTTTAACCATTCAGGATTGCCTGTAGCTTCAGCACAGAAGGAATTCACCCAGATCTATCCCAAACCCGGGTGGGTGGAACATAATCCTGAGGAGATCTGGTCTTCACAGATAAGTGTGGCAGCAGAAGCAATGGCAAAAGCAGGTCTTAAAAGCTCCGATATCGCAGGTATTGGCATTACCAACCAGCGTGAAACAACTGTTGTCTGGAACAGGATCACAGGCAAGCCGGTTTATAATGCAATTGTATGGCAGGACCGCCGGACATCTGAATTTTGTGATAAACTCAAAAATGAAGGGAAAGGCAAGGCTATACAGGAAAAAACGGGACTGATCATAGATGCTTATTTTTCAGCGACAAAAGTCAGGTGGATCCTGGAAAATGTTGAAGACGCAAGGAAACAGGCGGAAAAAGGTGAGCTGGCTTTTGGAACTGTCGACTCATGGCTTATATGGAACATGACCGGCGGGAAGCTTCATATTACCGATGTATCGAATGCTTCCAGGACTATGTTGTATAACATACATACCCTGCAGTGGGACAAAGATCTGCTTAAGATCTTTGATATTCCTGAAAGCATGTTGCCTGATGTAAGATCCTCAAGTGATATTTATGGTGAGACCTCAGGACACTTTTCGACATCAATACCTGTTGCAGGAATAGCAGGAGACCAGCAGGCAGCCCTTTTCGGTCAGATGTGCATCGAACCCGGAATGGTAAAAAATACCTATGGAACAGGATGCTTTATGATGATGAATATCGGGAACAAGCCTATTGAATCAAAAAGCAGGCTTCTGACCACAATTGCATGGAAAATCGGGAATGAAACCATGTATGCACTTGAGGGAAGCATTTTTATCGCGGGGGCGGTGGTTCAGTGGCTTCGCGACGGATTGGGAATAATAGCAAAATCAGGAGATGTTGAAGATCTTGCAGCAAGTGTAAAGGAGAGTGATGGGGTATTTTTCGTTCCGGCATTTGCGGGTCTGGGAGCACCTTACTGGAACCAGCATGCAAGGGGGACCATGGTTGGCATTACCCGCGGCTCGACATCAGCTCATATTGCAAGGGCAGCGCTTGACAGCATTGCCTTCCAGACTCTGGAAGTACTTCAGGCTATGGAAAATGATTCAGGAATTGAGATCAGGGAACTGCGTGTTGATGGCGGTGCCACAGTAAATAACAATCTGATGCAGTTCCAGTCCGATCTTCTTCAGGCAAGCGTCATCAGACCAAAAATAACCGAGACAACTGCCCTTGGTGCAGCTTATCTGGCAGGTCTGGCAGTCGGGTACTGGAAAAATATTGATGAGATAAGCAAGCAATGGCAGGTCGACAGGACATTTGTGCCTTTAATGCCTCCCGATAAAACAGAGGCTATGATAAAGGGGTGGAATCGGGCAGTCAGAGCAGCTGAGTCATGGGCTTCGGATTTATGACATAAGCTCCGAATGGAATTATTCCCCCTAACCCAGCCACCCAAGCACGCAGGCCTCAACAGCAGTAACAATAGCCAGCAACCAATTACTAACAACAATAACCAATCACCAATAACCATGAATCCATTTTTTGCAGAATTTTTCGGAACAGCCATAATCATTGTTTTCGGGGGAGGAGTAGTATCAAATGTCCTTCTGACCAAGACAAAAGGGAATAACAGCGGCTGGATAGTAATTACCTTCGGGTGGGCAGTCGGTGTGTTTACAGGGGTTTTGATCTCGGCTCCTTTCAGCGGAGCTCATTTAAATCCGGCTGTAACACTTGCGCTTGGCCCTTGCACATAAATTCTCATGGGGCAATGTCCCTGTATATGTCTGCGCCCAGGTTCTGGGAGCAATGTTCGGGGCCGGTCTGGTATGGCTTGCTTACAAAAAGCACTTTGATGCAACCGAAAATGCCGATTACAAACTGGCAGTATTCTGTACTGCACCTAATATCAGAAGCTATTGGTATAATGTATTAACAGAAATAATAGGAACTTATGTTCTTGCCCTGGCGGTTCTCTATATGGCCGAGCCGGAAGTAGGACTGGGTGCACTTAACGCCCTTCCGGTGGCTCTGGTAGTACTGGGTTTGGGATTATCACTGGGAGGGCCGACAGGCTACGCAATAAATCCTGCACGTGACATAGGACCAAGGATCATGCATTTCCTTCTTCCGATACCAAATAAAAGGGACAGCGACTGGAGCTATTCATGGGTTCCGATACTGGGTCCCTGTATCGGTGCTGCACTTGCCGCAGTAATGTTTCTTATTTTTCAGACAAACTGAACAATTACCAGGCAATCCTGTCGTTGATAAGAGGTAACCATATTTACTTCATGACTATGAAAAAAATTCTACTTTCTTTCATTTCAGTGTTTTTTCTTTTATCCTGCCTGGCGGCGCAGGATCCTACTTTTATTAAAGGTGATAAAGTTCTTAATCTGGGAGTTGGCTTTGGTTCAACATTATATTCCGGTTCATATTATTATACACAGATCCCTCCGGTTTCAGCGTCATATGAAGTGGGGGTGGCAGACAATATTTTTGAAAAAGGCGTTTTAGGTGTCGGAGGTTATGCTGGTTTCTCATCTTATAAATACGATTATTCCGATTCAGGCTGGAAGACTTATGATTTTATCCTGGGAGCAAGAGCAAACCTGCACTATCCACTGGTGGACAAGCTGGATACATATGCAGGATTAATGCTGGGTTACGGAATCATATCTAATTCGTACTACGGTACTTATAATGAGGATAATTACAGTGGATCTTACAGCGGGCTCCAATGGGCTTTGTTCATTGGCGGAAGATATTATTTCAAGGAGAACCTTGCTGCGATGGCAGAGCTTGGTTACGGAGTTGCGATACTGAACATCGGTATAGCTATGAAATTCTGATTGTTACGTTTTGGAAGGGTTAATAAAGAAAGCCAGCACCCGTTTTTATCAGCATTAATCAATTATGTTAGTCAATTACAATTTCCAGAGCAGGAAAGTGCGGATGGGTGCTGGCCGGTATCAAAGTTAGAAATGACGGTTTTATTTTGTTTAATGACTAAATAACAATTTAGTAAAGTTATTAACAATCAGGCACCGAACTCAGCACCCAGCACCTCTACCTGGTTGCATCAACTTTTACTAAAATAAAAATAATTGTTTTGCCTCTCCTGAGATTTCAGGATAATTGAATTTGGAATTTCAGTATGAAAATCTCTTATTGCCAGTCACAGATAAAACTGGTGATTTCCTGTTTCTGGACTTCCTTCTTCTTATTGCGCTGCTCCTGAACCTTCTGATAGTGCTCCAGCAGTCTTCTGGCGTTTTCTTCGAGTTGTTTTGCAGCGCTTAATTTATAAACGCTGACATTGATTCCTTTGTTAAAATCCTGAGTTTCCATAGTTTTAATTTCTACTGGATATTTCAAAATTTCCTGCAGATACAATAATCCAACGCATTTTGAATGAAAATATTTTCGTCTGACCTCAATTTATTTTAATTCAAAACGTTCAATAGTTAAAGTTTAAGAAGCCAGCACCCCGTTTGTTTAGTTGTTAATCAGTATTTTATTGTGCTAATTTCCAGAACTGGAAAAGTAGAAAGGGTGCTGGCCGATTTCAAATTTAGGAATAGAATGGTCAGTTTGCTTTCTGATTAGATAACAATAGACAGAAAGTTATTAACACTCAGTTTATAACAACCAGAATATTGTACAGAATATTAAATTGCAGAGTTTTAACGGTCACATGAAGAAGTTCTTATTTGTTCCAATCTTATTTCTGACTCTACTGTCAGTAAACGGACAGCGGAAATCAGGCACTGGCCAGCAGAATGTAACCCTGAATCCAAATTCAGGTTATGCAAATGTCACTGAATTTACATTTGGCTATGGTGTAGCCGGCACAACAATGCCCTACTCTGAGCAATACTTTGGGTTTACTTCATCGCACGGATACCAGCTGAATATCTACGGACTGAACCGGAGTAATCATCTTTTTATCGGCCTGGGATCAGGTTTATTGTTTTACAAGGAAGGGAACCTCGTTCCGCTATTTGCAGATTTCAGATATACCTGGGATAAGAAAAAGTTCGAGCCGTTTCTTTATGGCAGCAGCGGAGTTTTGTTTGGCGTCAAAAACCTTGACGAAAACACCAAACTTTTCCTTAATGGAGGGGGAGGGGTCAGATTCAGTATTGACGATTCATTTGCCCTGAGCCTTGGTACAGGATATCTACTCCAGATGGGTACCTCAAGAGCATCATTCTTAAATGTTAAGGCAGGTATTGCCTTTAAGGGGAACAAATACTAACCCAAAGATCAAAAGAGGGTATCTAAAAATCTCTTTCTCCCGTTAAAATCTTTTATTCGGTAACAGCCCTGATAGCATTTACCCTTCCGTTCCCGAAATACGGAGACATGCCGCTACCGTCTATCTTATCAGCAGTCTTAAACAGTTTCTTTGTAACCTCATGCGGGGTTATTTCTCCGCCATTTTTACCAATGATCAGTGCAGCAACCCCTGCCACATGTGGTGATGCCATGCTTGTTCCGGCAGCAAAGTAGAAAGGATATGAAGTGGGTCCTCCAGCGCCATTGCTTAAAACCATATCCAATGGGTACCCGGCATCACAATCATAATCGCCGCCGGGAGCAGCAATCTCAACCAGCGAATTTCCATAATCAGAATAACTTGCAAGAAGATCAAAAAATGGATTTTCTGTTAAGACCCAACAATCAGGAGCCGTTGCAGAAACAGCAATAACGTTTTGCAGTTCAGCGGGTAATTTGAAAACAGAGCCATTGCCATCATAATTACTTGCTCCATTTCCTGCAGATACAACAATAACAACACCTTTTCTGTAGGCATAATTTACCGCACGCTGCTGAGCTAAAATAAAACTTCGTAAATAAGCAGGCGGTATCTTCTGTAAAATACCATCGTCATCAATATAAAAACCATTTCTGTTAAACTCTGCCCCCAGGCTCATATTTATCACATCGGCACCATTATCTGCAGCGTACACAATTCCGGCGTTGATCCCGCTGAATGCACCGGAACCATTGTATTCAGAAAGAACTTTCACGGCCACTATCTCGGTATTTGGTGCAACGCCAATAACACCCCGGCTGTTGTCTGCAGCAGCAATAATGCCGGCTACATGAGTTCCGTGGTTAAAAAAACCATTACTGACATTATAACCTTCATCTGGAACAAAGGATGTACTTAATGAAGTATTCAGGTTGGGAGCCAGGTCAGGATTATCAGCATCAATCCCTGAGTCAAGGATAAACACCCTTGCTCCAACCCCAGTATACCCCGCATCCCAGGCCTCAGGTGCATGAATTGCCTGCATATTCCACTGGTACCCGAAATAGGTCTCATTGTCACCTATGCCCGACGGAACTGGTTCGCTTATTAAATCAACCGGGTCAAGCCATCTTGGAACAATATCAGGAACAACAGCCATTACCTCTGCAAGTTTTGTAATTTTTGTTTCAAATTTTGTGACGGTTGGTCTTACAACTATTTCTCCGATTTCTGGCATCGATCGAATGATCTCACCAAAAGCTGAGATCTTTGTCTCGAAATTAGGTGGCAGTGTCTCTGATTTTGTAATGACAATGTAGTTGGGAACCGGAGTACTTACCAGTGTTTGTGTAGCTGATCGAGAGACAGGATCAAGAGCATAATCTTTTTCAAGGAGTTCTTTCTGGCATCCGTGAAAGATTACCAAAGCTAAAATCCCGAACAAAATTCCGGAGAATCTAGTACCTGAAAAGAGAAATGATTTCATAATTTTCTTAAGTTTTTAAATTGTTTAGCGTTTATAAATTTATGTCATATATTAAACAGAGTCAAATTTATTTGAGGGATCCGGGGCAGGAATTATCAACAATTTGTAAGAATAGAATTGTGATCAGATTAATTTGCAGAAATGAGAAAAAGCTTGTATATTTTATCCAGGTATTGGGGTGTCCTAAGCCCCATTTACAAGTCTCGCTTTAATTATTAATAATTTAATCCTCCGTGGCATGCCAAATGCTTATACCCGTATTTACATCCAGATGGTTTTTTCGCCCAGGGGTCGGGAAAATGTGATAACATTAAAACATCAACAAACAATCGTAGCAATATATTGTGATACAATAAGAAATGTACCTAAAACAATAAATAATTGACCTAATACAATATGCAGTATTTTAGCCGGGTACCGACGACATGTTTATAGCCAAGCAGTGGCGGCTTGTTTAGCAGGTAAGTAAAGGATTAGTACATTCCGCCGAAATTAAGAGAAAAAAGAATCTCAAATTTCACCTTCCCGGTATCCGGAATATATATTGACCTCAGACCTGCATCAAGAGGAGCAATAAAATTAAGGAAACTGAAATCCGATGTGAGATCCAGTCCGACCGATGAAAAAAGCTGGGGTTGCAAATCATCAGTACTTTTAGCAAAATCATAGAATACTGTCGTCTTAAATCTTTTAAAATACAGGAGATGGCCGACCTGCCACTCCGGATAAAACAGAGGCATGGTATACATTGCTGAAAAGCTGTAGATTTCATCACGTTTAATGTCGGTATATCCCCTGGGGTAAATGATAAAGTCAGAAAACGGATAAAAGTCTTCAATCCTTTTCTGATAACCCCCGTAAAACCGAAGTCCGTGATGCCTTCCAATTCCCGGGAAGTCCATTGTTAATTGTGCGGCAAAAATCGAATTGGGGCTTGATTCGAATGGAGTATTGTTATAGTTCAGTTCCAATAGCTGACTCCACCGGGGGTAAATATCACGCTGGGAGGTTTTTTTCTCGTTTGAAGCAATCAGGGAATAAAATGCAGATATAATATTTTCATGATCAAATGTGATTGGTATGGATTCGTCCATATTAAGATATTTATAAGTCAGGCCGGCGCCAGGCTGAAAGCTTCGTATCCAGTAGTTGTGAGTCCAGTTTAATGGCAGCCTGAGACCGGCGGACAAATTAAATTCATCCCACTTTTCGGGAATTGAATCATTCTCCGTATAAACACCGGTATCTTTTCTTCCTCCGTAATCCACGCTGACATCAATGGCCGGATATAAGCTTTCATTGGCTACTGATAAATAGTACTTACCGGTCTTTTCATTCCTGTTGTACTGATAGCCCAGGGCCGTGACAGTTGTTCCCAGGAGGTTTTGTGAAAGAAGTGTTACTCCGGGGGCTGCAGTAGTGTTTTGCAAATCGATACCAACAGGCGCCCAGCTGTGGATATTAAACAGATTGAGAACCTTTCTGTATGGTCTTGATTCGTATTTGATCTTCGGCACAGAATCCGTATTAAAAATGAAGTTCTCCTGCTCAGTCAGCTTTTCAGCGAGGGGAAATGCACTTTTTGCAGGAACATAAATTTTATTCCAGGTTGTAGCATCCAGTTTCTTCCTGACAAGTTCATAACCATCAGAAGTATAATTTGAATAAATTATCGACTGATCATTTGTAACAAATGCATCAGATGCCCCGAAACGGGCCGACGTGACCCTGAAGATATCTTTTGTACTGATATCAAAGGCATAAATATTGTCTTTCCCGTCATATGAAGCTGTGTAAAGAATATAGTTTCGGTAAAATGATGGTCTTTTCATCTCCATAAATGAATATGGAAGCATTATTTCTGTTTTTCCTGTTTCAGGATCTGTTACAGCCAGGCTGTTTCCGTTTTTTCCAAAAACAATTGAAACTATTGAGTTCCCGTCTTCCGACCATCGGGGGTGAATGAAAAGCAGGTTGTCAGGTGTACTTATTTTACTGATCAGGCTTCCATCCTTTGAATCGAGGATTACCAGATAATATTTATTTTCAGGAGTGACTTCCACGGCGGCCAGATACTTTCCATCGCTTGTTACCGACGGCGCATAATAACGTGTGTGTTGGGTCAGCAGTTCTGTTTTGCCCGACTTAAAGTTGTAGGATTTGATAACCCGGTAGTCCCTGAGCAACCATCTTGGATCAGTAACAAGCTCTGACCAGTAAAGCATACTGTCGCTGACGGATAAAGATTCCGAATAATAGTTAACTCCGACTGTGAGAAGATCTCGTTCTTTTCCTTCGTTATTTATAAGAACCACTTTCGTAAGATCGTCAAGGGATGACTTTACAGCAATGATCATACTGTCTCTGAAGATTACAGGCAGGTTGTAATTTGTGTAAAGTTTATTCTCAATATCAGTTAATACCTGAAACTTATCCTCCTCTGCAAGTTTATCCTTCTGCAGCCAGTTTTCCTGCAATTGCTGTGTAATGGTGTCATAAAGATGGTACTTATTAAAACCAATTTGCTTTTTAAGAGAATAAGAAATAGGTGCCAGAGTGTAAGGCCGTCGTCCAACATTATTCAATACATTGCTCCAGATGGAAGATCCGTAATTGACCCTGGATAAACCTACCAGCAGGTATCCAAGTTCATATTTCCCCGGAACAAAATCCAGGTAAGATCCGTAATTTGCTTTTTCATAAGAATAAATACCTTTCTGGACAAATTGAGCACGGATGCGCATTTCGAAGGAAGGAGTCCTTCCCCGTCCTGTATAGTGCAAAGCTGTTTCTGTCACTGTCGGATCACCTTCAATAAGCCACATCGGTAAAAAAAGACCATATATACCAAAAACACCCTGCTCTCCCAAAATATAGGAAAGTCCTTTTGTGAAGCCGCAATTTACTGCTGAGTATTGAACAGCATGCCTGAATTCATGAATTATCAGCTGGTCCACCCAATCCTGTGGATATATATCCTGCGGAGGGGCAGTATAGTAATCCATCCGTCTTGGTGCGATATATGTTGATGAAGTCGGAACAGTTGTCTGATTGTGAATTATTACCGGAGTTTTTGGAGTAGGCTGGTACATTGTCCTGCTTCCCGGAAGATATACATATTCAAGCCCGTTGGCGATATATTGCCCTTCTCTTTCCCAATTGCGGGGATAAATAACTTTGAAATTTGGTGTTTTAATCTGATTCCACTTTACAGACGATGGATCAGTTCCAATAAGATAATACTGGCTCATCCCCGCCTGTACAGATAAATAAATACAGGCTGAAAATGCAATGAGAAAATGGTAACATTTTTTGTTGAAGGCCACCATTTTGGCTCAATTTTAATACAAGTTATTAAATTGTTTTTAATCTGCAGGCAACTAAATTCATTATTTTGTATCATTAGTGGGTAATTAAAACCCTGATTATTAATTGGATATTTTTAAGTTCTTTGAATTAGTAATCTCAATCATAAATATCTCTTTTTGATATTTTATTAAGTAGGGATGTTCAAAATTTATAGATTTTCGTATATTGAAAATCTCTAAGAGTTTTACTTTCCGTTGGCTAGCCAACGGTTAAGAAAACGATCGAGATTTGCAAAATGAAAACTAAAATCCTTATAATAAAATCTATATACCGTTGGCTAAAGCCAAGGAATTTAAAATATCAACAAAATAGATTGATAGATATTATATTAAAAATATTGGATTCGTGTTCAACCCATTAACGATTTTACTAATATTTTTGATTAAAAGACGCCTTCCCGTTGACGGAAATCCTACCGACGGTAAATGATTTATAATATGATAATTTTTTACCGTCACCTGTAATTCCCTGAATATTGATTGTATAAACACCCGGAAAGTCGGACGTCCAGAATTCGATTTCAGCCTCTCCGTTAGGGTCTGTTTTCAACGAAGGATTCCAGTAAAGAGTGTTTCTGAGATCCGGAGTCCTGCTCTGCCTTTTCAATTCTGAAGAATAGTCAGGGAAAATAATTCCGGAAGGTTCGTCAACAATTTTGTATGGCAGTATAACAGCATATTCAGGAAGGGCGATATTGCTGAAATCACCCGAACGCGTTATCACATTAACAATACCGTTCAATATCAGGTCCCCGATCAGATATGGCGTTTTTACCACTTCAATCTTTTCAACTCTTTCAGGGTCGAGATTAACAAGAACGGTAAGATCATTTATGATAACGCCGTCTATCATAACAAGCGGAGGCTCAATATAAAAGTTATTTGTCAGAGGATTGGTAATTTTAATTTCGTAACCCGCCTTTCCTGACCGGAGGATGACACCCGGCAGAAGTTCAATAAAAACCTCTTCCATTGAGGGCAGCTTTATATAATCATCGAGGAATATTTCCATTTCAGGTATGCCGTAAAACCTTCTCTTCTTCAGTTTGCTGGTGTCCTTTTTCGCTATATCATTTTTCAGATTTATGCCGTATATTTTCCCGGCCTGGTAATTAAAGCTCAATCCCGAAAACAAATCGAGAAGGGAATCACTCAGCGTTTCCTTAAAGCAGTTTGAAGCCGGAAATATCCCTGGAAATGATGGTTCAATTTCGAGTATCATATTATTGTCTGCATGTTCAGGCTGAAGTATCAGATTCCTGAATTTACTGTCGACAGGTAAAAGAAACCTGAAGCGACCTGCAGAATCAATGTCCGAATACCTGAATTCAGCAATCTTCCCCTGAACTGACATATAAAGGAAATCAGAATAATCAGAAATATTCCCTAGCCTGTATCTGATTAATCCAGAAAGATAATGTCCTTCGCTTTCCGGCATATATTTAAGCGGAGCCTTTCTATCTGCGATCTTATTATTTCTGATCGGCATCGGCATTGCAGTTACTCCGGCAGGTGCCACCGAAATACTCATTTCAGAGATACCTGATCCTTCCCTGGCATAATTTTTTACTGCCAGATCCAGGTGTACTTTTTCACGCCGGCTAAAGAGAGTGTCTGAATTAAGTACCATTCCGCCTTCATTTTTCTCCGGAAAATCAGCAGTTTCATTAATTGAATTAGCAGGGTTAGTTTTCCGATAGAATTCCGAACCTCTGAATGGATTGTAAATATCAATATCCTGCATGAAACATTCATCAGGCAGGAAATTCTTCATACTGTTGGTATAAGCTCTTAAAGTGTATGTTCCTGAGCTGACTGAATCCGGAACAACAAAGTTCCCTTCACCCCTTCCGCCTGAGAGTTGAAGACGTTTTTGAATTACAGGTACATTCCATGGATTAAGCAGCTCGGCATAAGCGACAACACTTCCGGCAGATAATATTCCTGTTTCAGTGTTGAAAGTGTAAATGCTGAACCATATGTCTTCCCCGGCGATATACTTATCCCTGTCGATGTGCAGATAGATTTCTTCCACAGGTGTGACTTCATTCGCGTCTCTGATGGCAGCAGATCCGGAGAGCTGTGCCTGCAGCCTGAATGCCGGAAACAGTGAAAGCAGGAGAAAAATAATATTTAGTTGTACTGCAATTCTTTTCATTATTTATCAAATCAGAAATGCTGCCAGTAGGGCGGCATAACAGTTGTTCCCCTTGTCGTGCAGTCTGCGCACTCCTTATATTCAGTGATAACCCAGAAGGGAGGTACTTCATCGCTGTAATCTTCAATTACCCAGAATTCCGTATTCAGACCTGTTTCAGGCAGAGTTACGCTGACGGTATCAGTGGCACAATATGTATAAAAACCTGGTAATCCGTAAAAGTGATCATGAATGAACAACCTTTCCTGTGTTACGGCCGACACTGAAAAATAACCCAGTACTGTTTCCTTCGGGTTGGTAATGCACCTTATATTACCTGTGATTGCCATTGGTGTTATATCGTACAGATTGCCCACGTTCTGAGAAACACTCTGCACCCTGTCCCAGAAATCATATTCCGATTCACTGAGAGAATACTGATTAACCAGTATACTGTATGTCTCATTAAGCCTGTCGGTCTCATTTGAGATGAACAGGACCGGAAATTCTGTGACTCTTGCCTGGCTGTACAGGGATGTGTTTTTGATTAAAACTTCGTCAGAATTTTCCGATACATAACAGATCTTATTCGTGACGTTATATGGAATCTGGTATTCCCAGGTCTCTTCATAATCCCATCTGAAGTAGAGACACTCACCTGTGGGATCATAAGTATCGATATAAATCCTGCAACCTTCATCCACATCATTGGTGTCGTTTGAAGACACTATTGCTTCTTTTTCATAATATAAAGCGCTTATAGGAGGAACTGGTTTCATTTCAATAAAGTCGGTTGCATAACTTGAATTGTTAATTTCAATACTGAGTGAATAACGGCCTCCTACCCGTCCGGTGAATTCCGTGGAATCAGTGCAATAAGTCCCGTCAGGTGATTCAGTAAGGCTTGTGACAATTCCGTTCTCGTCTGTTATAGTTACAGCTGCCCCCTTTACGGGTTTGCTTCCCAGGGGCGTACCAACCGGGGTCGATCGCGACAGCCTGATCCTGTGTACCTGGTTATTATTGGTAATCATCCCATCGACAACAAGAAGATCCTGGTTCTCCCCGGTTTCCGGAAGAAACTCAACAGTGCAACCCGCAACCAGTGCTATGAAAAGAAACAGCCTTATGATCTTCTGTGACCTCATTTTCTTTTAAAAGTCAAAGTTGAATGAAAGTGATGGTATCGGTTTTGAAAAAACAGTCAGATAATATCCCTTTACAGTGTTGTTTACATTTTTAAAATATGCTGAATAAACATTATCCCTCCCCAATACATTATAAATTGAAAAAATCCAGTGAGGGTGCGCTATTTTCTCCGACCTCAGATTTCCGCTTATCTTAACGGAAAGATCCAGTCGTGAATAGTATGGGATCCTGTATTTATTCCTGTCGGAATAGTGAGTAATCACTACATCATCAATTGAATAAGTAGTTACAGGATATGTGACAGGCCTGCCGGAGCTGAAAACATAGTTTGCCGAGAAGCTCACCCTTCTTGAAAAGAGTGTATTAAAGGCAAGAACAAGATCATGGGGCTTATCATAATTGGCAGGAAACCAGTCACCCGAATTTATCAATTCCTCTTCAAACGATCCTTTGCTTCTGGTGAGCACTCTCGACCAGGTGTAACCGACACTCCAGCGAATACGTCCTCCGGGCTTCTTAACCAGAAGTTCCAGTCCGTAGGCTTTTCCGTAAACATTTATAAGATCTCTTTCAATCGCTTCATTCATAACAAGGTCAGTCCCCCCTTGAAATCAACCATGTTATCCATCCATTTGTAGTAAACCTCAGCTGATATTTCGATCTTATTCTTATTGAGCACCCTGTAATAGCCGGCGGCAATCTGGTCACCCGACTCTGGCTGAAGATAAGAGTCGCTTAATTTCCAGGTATCGCTGGGAGAGATCGAAGCAGTATTTGATAACAAATGAAGGTATTGTTTTGTATGATTATAGTTCAGCTTCAGCGAACTGTAATTGTTAAGCCTGAAGTTGGCTGAAAGCCTCAGTTCAGGACCGGCGTATGTCTTGTAGTTTTCACGGCTGGTATAATTTATAGTATCAGTAATTGACGAAGCACTTCTGGGGGAATCGGGATTATAATTATAGACAGTCTGAGGTCCCATCGCAAAAAATGAAGAAAATCTAAGGCCTGCATCAACCGAAAGGTAATCTGTAAGGATATATTTATCCTCAAAATATACAGAAGCCTCGATGGCTTTCTGGCTTTCGATGGAATTGGGGATCACAATTGATGAATCATGAGCGGGCATATAGTTGCCCGGCATAACATCATATCTGTTCAGATCGGCCCCGAAATTGAATTCATTTCTTCCCTTAAACCAGTTAAAATCGGCTTTAAAGCCGGTGCTGTTTATCCTGTGGGTAAGCTCAAAGGCCTCCTGAGGTACCCTGAGGCTTGCTATATCGTACTTATAATAGCTGTTGTATATTGAAAATGCAGAGAAGAAACGGCTTGAGAAATAATGACGCCAGCGCAGGGAAATAATATTATTCTGATACTTATAAGTTGTGTCTGAATTCAGCCTGAAGGAGTCGTAACTGTAGTAAGCTGACAGATCAATTTTGTTTTTCCTGTTGATATCGTAAGCTATCCTGGCATTCAGATCACCAAAGAAAGCGCTGCTGTTGCTGATTGCAGGATTCTCAATATATTTAAGTATCCAGTCGGAATAGGTTGCTCTGCCGGCGATATGATAGAAAATTGTATCTTTTTTGACAGGCCCCTCAAGTACAAAATGGGTTGTTATCGGGCTTATTCCTGCATTACCGGCGAATTCCTTCCTGTTCCCTTCCCTTGGTATTATCTCAAGAACAGATGAAAGCCTTCCGCCGTATTTACCAGGTATCCCTCCCTTGTAAAGTGTAACATCACTTATAATGTCGGAGTTTACGGCAGAAAAAAATCCGAACAAATGTGAAGGATTATAGACAGGTGCCCCGTAAAGCAGGATGAGGTTCTGCCCGGCCGATCCTCCCCTGACATTGAAGCCTGATGATCCTTCACCAACTGAATTGACACCTGGGATAAGTAAAACACTTTTAATAATATCCGATTCTCCCATCGATGTGGGCATCAGGCGGAATGTTGCAATATTGATCTTTTCAACACCTGTTTCAAAGCGCTGGAGGTGGATATCCTTTTCAGCCGTTATGACAGCCTCCTTCAGGGGGACCAGAACACTGTTCATCTCTGCATTAAGCTCGCCGGAGCTTAACATGTTAAGGTCAAATATTCTTTCTTTCATCCCGATAAAGGTGAACCTCACGGAATAAGTTCCCCGCGGCATATCAATTTTATAAAAGCCGAATGAATTTGAGATTGTTCCGGCAGACAGTTCCGGAACATAAACAGTTACTCCGGCGACAGGTTCCCTCGAATCTTTATCTATAATATATCCCGATAATGTAACCTTTCCGGGTTTGTCTTTGTCGGCAGGATTTCCAATATCCGTAACGAGGTTCTCTCCTGTAATTTTGGCCTCCCTGTTATCCGAATAATCCATACCAGGCATAAAGCTAAGTTCGTCAGCCTGCTTTTCTTTAACTTGTTTAATTGCAATAGGGTTTTGTAAGAATGATATTTCCCGATTCAATGCCATACCAGTAAATTGATTTCCTTATCGAAAAGCGTATCGAGGATTTCACTGAGCATCCTGTTCCCGCCATAGTTTCCAAGTGTGAGGCCGCTTACCCACTCATAGTCAAAGAAGAATCTGACTGGGTAACGCGATTCAGCTTTAAGAGCAAAGGCCTCAAATGACTGACCTGTATAATCCCAGTCAATCACATATTTTTCCTGTGAATAAACCGCCTGTGATATTAAAATGAGAGCAGCAGCAATATGGGCTCTGAAAATCATCAATTCTATATACTATTCCCTTAAACTGTCATAATACCGAAGTACGGGGATATATGTCTCCGGATCCTTTTGCCTTAATTTCAGCCTGTTGCTTTTCAGGTAAAGCCTGATTTCTTTCTTTTTATCCTCCAGCAGATTTAGAAGTTCCTTTTTACCGGCAACCGGAACTATCTCTGAACCTTTCTTTAAATAGACAGAATGGCCGGAGTGGAAGAGATCATATCTGCCATCAACAGCCAGTGGCTGAATGTTTTTTTTGTATTTTACATAAAGCTCTGAAGGACCGTCATACATTATGTTTACATATCCTCTTAAAACACCCGGGGAATCCTTTCCGGCATTAATTACATGATATTTCCTGTTATCAAAGACAAGTATGAAGCTGTCGACCATTTCCTTATTCATGATTATGATGGGATAAGATTCAGTTCTCAATAACAGTTCATCACTGTTTATATCATAAAGCAGGTCGAGGTTATCGAACCGGCGTCCGTTAAAGATAACCGTACCTTTGAGGAACACATTTGAAAGGAAAAACTGGTCGCCGACAGCCTTTGAATACTTGTTCCGCCATATCCTGCCATTAAGCAGCAGCTGTTTATCTGAAGGATTTTTCTGAATTACAAACGAATACGCGGAAGCTGACCGGACCGGTTCCCGATAAATGCCAAAGCAGATAATAAGAAGGAAAATTGATAAAAGATTATATCGGACCGGTTTTAACATTTATTGCCAATATTCAGGGTGCAGAAAATCAAAGATAATTTAATTTGAATACTGGAAATGACTGGAGATACATTTATGACAGGGAAGACGCAAGGTGGCTTCGCTGGTTATAACTTCTGATTTCGCTGTTCTTTTGTTCTTAGTTTTTATTTTAAATGGTATCTTTTATACCCCAGATTCTTATGTTAAACCGGAATAGGTTTTTATTTGTTGTACATTAACTTTGCATATATATTTATTTTGGCATAAATAATGTTGTGGGAATAGTCCATATAACTAACATAAAAGATTAATATGATGAAGAAATTTATTCTGGTATTGATATTGCTTTCACCAGGCATACTGATATATTCACAGCCAGCAAAGGGTAAGCTTATACCTGTCACCACGAAATCCAAATCCGGATTGTCGCTTTATAATCAGGGCATGAAATACTTTAATGACGTTCACCTTGATAAAGCAATTGAAACTTTCAATGAAGCTCTTAAGCAGGATCCCGATTTTTTTATGGTCAATTATCAGCTGGCATTATATTTCCTTTTGAATATGGACATTGATAATTTTGGAGGGTATTCTGATGCTGCAATAAACTGCAAGGCTAAACTAAGTGATGCCGAGGAGCTTCTCAAAGATGCACTTGTCAGGTTGAAAAAGGGAAGTAACAACGTTGCCGAGCTCGGGAAGAAGCTTATTGAAATGTATCCCGATGATCCCAATTCATATAATAACATGGTCTCTTTTCAATCACTTGCAGGCGATTCTACAGGTATTGTTGAAACTTTGAACAGTGCGATTAAAATTACAGCTGATCCCGCATCTTTTTATAATCAGCTCGGATATGCATACCTGACGCTAAAGGAGAACAATAAGGCTGAAGAGGCATTCGATAAATACATTGAACTTGATCCGAAAAATCCTAATGTGTATGACTCAAAGGGCGACTACTATATGACTGTTGAAAGATATGATAAGGCATATGAATCGTACATGAAAGCTTATTCCATCGATCCTTCTTTCAGCTATGAAAAGGCCCGGATAGCCAAACAGCTTTATGAAAAGACAACAGGCAGGAAGCTTGAAATAGTGCCCATTTGATACTTTTCCCTGCCCTCAAATCAGTGATATGAAAAAGTCCGTCATTATTACAGGGGTTGCATTTCTTGTCCTTATGGTTATTTTGCATTCATGTAAGAAAGAAGAGGTACCAACTCTGACTACAACAGATGTAACCAATATCACAGGAGCTACAGCTACCAGCGGAGGGAGTGTTCTCGATGAGGGTTCAGGCCGGGTGATTGAGAGAGGTATATGCTGGAGTGAAAATGTTTCTCCAACAATCTATGATAATAAAAGATTAGAAGATGGTGGTGCCGGAACATTTGTCAGCAATATGTCTAATCTGAATGGCTCAACCATTTATTATGTCAGGGCATATGCTACTAACAATGCAGGTACAGGTTATGGAAATGAAATAAACTTCAAAACAGCCCCAAACGCAATAAATTTCAGTGAATGGATTACATATGGAAACCTGACTGATCAGGAAGGTAACATTTATAAAACAGTAAAAATCGGAGAACAAACCTGGATGGCTGAGAATCTAAGAACTACACATTACCAGGACGGAAGTCAAATCCCAAATGTTACCAATATTGATTCCTGGAACCTTCTTACAAATGGGGCTTATTGTTTTTATGACAATGATAGCCTTTATAAGAATGTATATGGTGCTTTGTATAACTGGTATACTGTAACGGATCAACGAAAAATTTGTCCTGCAAACTGGCATATACCATCCGATGATGAATGGACTATTCTTGAAAACTTCCTTGGGGGGAGTACAATTGCAGGAATAAAAATCAAGGAGGTTGGACTAAGACACTGGATTAGTCCAAACATAGGTGCGTCAAACCTTAGTGGTTTTACTGCAATACCTGGTGGCTCACGTAGTTTTTCTATTAACGATGATTTCCTTGGTCTGAAATACATTTGCATGTTCTGGTCCGGCACCGGGCACCATACATTTAATGAGAGTGCATGGTATCGCTCACTTATGACGTTTGAATCGGACTTTGGAAGAAATTATTATTTGAAAAGAGTAGGATTCTCAATCAGGTGTGTGATGGATTAGGCTTATTGCCTTTCAGATCATTATAAATAGTTACAGCAATTGGCTAAGCAGTAGAGCAAACGAAGTAATTTGAAGGGCTTTAAAAAGTTCGTATTTTATGCAAAAAACTGTTATTGCCAATTAATTGCTTAGTTTTGCAGCCCTTTTCAGGGGATGGTTTAATTCACAATTATTTATATTAATGATAACAGTTTCAAATCTAAGTATTCAGTTTGGGAAGCGCATTTTATTTCAGGATGTTAATCAGATTTTTACTGCAGGCAACTGCTATGGGGTAATCGGAGCAAATGGTTCCGGAAAATCAACATTCCTTAAGATGCTTTACGGGGGGGTTGAATCACGAACCGGGTCAGTAACTTTTGGTCCGGGCGAAAGAGTCTCTGTCTTAAAGCAGGATCATTTTGAATTCGATGACTGCACGGTACTCGACACAGTGAAGATGGGTCATTCAACTTTATGGAATATTACGAAGGAGAAAGAAAATCTATATCTGAAAACTGATTTTTCCGAGAAGGATGGAATGAAGGCCTCCGAGCTTGAAGAAAAATTCAATGAGCTCGATGGATGGAATGCTGAAAGTAATGCGGCAAGCCTTCTCAGCGGACTCGGAATAAAGGAGGAAAACCATTACAAGCTCCTGAAAGAGCTGTCAGGAAAAGAAAAGGTTAAAGTGCTTCTTGCCCAGGCTCTGTTCGGAAAACCTGATAATCTCCTGCTCGATGAGCCAACCAATGACCTTGATCTTGAAACTGTAAACTGGCTGGAGAACTATCTTTCAGAATTTGAAAATACGGTACTTGTTGTATCTCACGACAGACATTTTCTTGATTCAATCTGCACCCATATCATTGATATTGATTTCAGCAGGGTACAGCTGTTCTCGGGAAATTACAGCTTCTGGTATGAATCAAGTCAGCTTGCTTTAAGGCAGCAACTGGCACAGAATAAAAAAGCAGAGGAAAAAAAGAAGGAATTACAGGAATTTATTGCACGTTTCAGGGCTAATGTCAAGAAATCAAAGCAGACAACCAGCCGGAAGAAAATGATAGAGAAATTAAATATTGAGGAAATCAAGCCTTCGACACGAAGATATCCCGGGATTATTTTCACTCCCGGCAGGGAACCCGGGAACAATGTACTTTCAGTAAAAGGGCTTACAGGAATTTTCGAAGGAAAGACGCTGTTCAAAGATCTTACCTTCACTGTCAATAAAAATGATAAGATCGCATTTCTTTCCAGGGATACACGGGCAATGACAGTTCTGTTTGAGCTCCTGAAAGGTCATGACAAACCTCAGAAAGGTTCTTTTGAATGGGGCCAGACAATTGTAAAGGCATATCTGCCTCTTGAAAATGAAAAATTCTTTGAAAAAGATATAACGCTTGTTGACTGGCTGGCGCAGTATTCTGAAGACACAAGTGAGATGTACCTTCGGGGATTCCTTGGGAAAATGCTTTTTTCAGGTGAAGAGATATATAAGAAGGTTAATGTGCTTTCAGGAGGGGAAAGGGTTCGCTGCATGATTGCCAGAATGATGATCCGCAATGCCAATGTTATGATTCTTGACAGTCCGACAAATCATCTCGACCTTGAATCAATTCAGGCTTTCAATAATACTTTAATTAAGTTTAAGGGAAATATCCTGATGTCATCACATGATCATGAGTTCATTCAGACAGTATGCAACAGGATTATAGAAATAGGTCCGAAAGGGATGATCGACAAGGAAATGCAGTATGATGACTATATTTCCGACGAAAATCTTATTATGAGGAGGGAAAGTATATATTAAGATCAGGCTAAAGGAGCCTGACAATTAGAAACCGCTGAATCAGCCTTTGCTGTTAATTAAAGAAGTAAGAACATTTGAACCATCGAATGCAGAATGCAGAACTTCTGACTTCTCTGTTTTTTGTTCTTGGTTCTTAATTCAAAAGTGGTTCCGGGACATTTGCATGTTCTTACCCAGAACCGGATGCGTGATAGATTATTCAAATTCCCTGGGGACTCCGCAGATCATTCTGAATACCTTATCCGGTGAATAGTTTTTGTATTGGTGTCTTTCGTTTGGATTAACCAAAGCAAAATCACCTGCCTTTATCGGTTGTTCTTCTCCAGCTTCATTTATCAAAATCCCCTGACCTTCTATGACGAAATTCATGTGTTCATAAGGATGGCTGTGGTAAGGTGTATTTCCACCCGGCTCCACTGTAAAAACCCTGTAAGAATATACCGGAGCACCATCTTTACTTCCCAGGGGCAGTTGCTTCCATGCACCAACCGCTCCCTCCATCTGGACTTTCATCTTTTCAACCTGATCGATTGCAATAATTTTCATACTTATAATTTTCTTTTTGTGCAAAAATATAAAGATTCCGGGAGAATAAAGATCACTTAAAAGGAGAATTCTGAAGATGGAAAATGATTTTCCTTTTTGAAATCTCACATTTCAATATTCCGTTAATTCCTAATTACGTTTAGATGATCCAGGAGCACAAATCGCTCCGGTGAAATAGCAATAGTGTTAACACCTTTTTCAAGATTTACGGTAACTCTCTCCCAAACCCAGTTGCCGGGATTTCCAGTACTCCAGAATTCAATTTTCCCAACCTCTTTTCCATTAATATCCAATGCTACAGGAAATACATCATCGCGATTCAGGGTATATCTGAATTCTAAGATGTATTTACCGGATTCCGGGGCATGGAAGTTCCATTCCAGCTGCTGTCTTGAGTGTTCATTTCCATTTCCGACATAACCCTTTCCGGTAAATCCGGTAACCTCTGACTCAATTAACGAAGGATTTTTGATGATATCTTCTGCCTCGAGTATCATACCCCCTGCTGAAGGCTTCATCGAAGTCAGGTTCATTTTACCCCCATTTGAGGTAATTTCGTAAAGTGACCACTGAAAGTTTTCCTTCCAATCTACCTTCCCCACCCGGTTAGTCCATAAAGGATTGTGATAATTAGATAAACCAAGCGTTGCATAGTGCCTCCAATAACCGGCAGAGCTATTTAACTCCTCAATAGCCTTACTGTGCCAGTCTCTTTGAAGAGTCTCCCTGAAAATGGCTAAGTAGGTGGCGGCCTTTATTTTATGTGCATAATATTTGCCTAACCATGCCATTGTTTTTATATCATCAATTGTAATACGAAGTTCTTGTGTATTTGCGGCGTTTTGTTTGTCAGCCCAGTTTAATGCGATGTCTGCATTGTTTGATATATTTTCGGCAACCTGCAATGGTGTAATGCCTTTTAAGCCGGAATTGGAAAGAAAAGCCTTCACATAATCAGGAATAGAGATGTTACCCGTTCCATTATGGGGTTTCAGGTTGATGAAGCTGTTTACGTCGTGGTATCCCGAAGGAGTTTTTGATACAGATGGTTGTGATTGACCTGATTCGATGTACCATTGAAAATCGAGCGCTCCCCAATGAAAACCTGTAACGAGCGGGTAAATCATAGATGCACTTTGCCAGGCATCGAACATTTCCCTGGCATTAACCGAAGGAAAGCGGGATTGAATCACATCGACAAAACGATCGTTGCCCATGTTTGGATTATACCCAAGCCTTCCCCAGCACATCCATTGATACCAGTGTTTTTCCAATTCAAGCTGACTTTTGCCATAGTTATTTTTGCTTAAAAAATCCCTGCCCCAAACGTATTGGTCGGAACCATAATAAAACCCTTCTGAAACGTCGTAAGGAATATTTTTTATGAAATCTCTTACAAAATCGGGCGCGCCCCATCTGAAATAGAAATTATCATCGTTGCGAAGTGTCCACAAGGTTTTATAGTTTTCACTTTGAATATCTTTTACAAAATCCTGGTGAAAAACCTGATTAACAGAGCTGTAAACATGTGCTTGTGCATATTTGAAACTGAAAAGAAAGTTGATATTCTTATTATTTATTATTTCTTTAAAAATATTCGAAATCTCGTTTGCTCTGGTCTGGTGCTGGCGGTGTATAAAGTCAATCTTCCTGTCAGGTTGTTCCTTTAAAGCATCCACCACGCCCTGGCCGTAGGTTGCATAAGCCCACTCTTCTTTCCGGGTTGCAGTGTAGTCGTACATGTTTTCGCCGGTTGTAAGTCCAATTCCGGCCAAATCAGGATAAGTGAGCACTATCTGTTTTACACTTTTGCGGAAATAGTCGGTAGTAATTGGATTTTCGAGTTTATCGGTGATGCCATATTTGCCATCGACTCCATACACAAAAATATTCCAGGTTACAATGTAAAATTTTACATTACGCTGTTTGCCATAAGCCATTACTTTGCGCCAGAAATCAATTTTTTCATCGATCGTCATTTCCCTGATCACTTCATAACTCTTCATGATTTCGGGTGCATCGAAGCCCCAGCCGTTAAGTGAATAATTCTCTTTCCAGGCGCCTGTACTTCTTCTGACATCGTTTAATGCAACTTCAGGATATTCAGGGACTTTCACCATCGACGGAAATGGATGCATGCTCCATAGCGAAATGAGATTGTACCGGAAACGGGCAAGATTATCGATATATTCCTTCCAGAATTCAAAATCCCACATTCCGGACATGTTTTTCTGAGCTGCATCGCTGGGTTCTGTATATGTTGGACTGCGCATATCAAGCGGAACGTTAAACTTGGTTCCGCGTACTTTCATGTAGGGGTTCTGCAACTGGTTTTGAACAGCATCTACCCCCTTAACTTTAATAATTTCAGCTACTTCAAGGCCACCGTACATCGTCCCGGCTTCATCATAACCCAATACATAAATCGTTTTTTGCCCCTGTCCTGTGTTATGAATAATGAAACCTTCCTCCTCAAGTTCACTGGTATTTTTTATAGCTGCCTTTTTAATTAAGCCCCGGGCAGCTTTATCATTTAAACTGAATAGTACAATATTGGTTTGCCCGGCCCGCATCTTGCTGATTTCAGTTATTGAATAAAAGGCAGATTCAAATTCTTTTTCTTTCAATACATTCTCTATTTCCCTGATCGCAAATTGTACTTTACCTGATTCTTTATTGGAAAACACACTAATGTTTTTTGCATATGCTGAAACACTGAATAATGCCGCAATAACCACAACAAAAAGTAAACTATTTCTATTCATATTAATTTTTTAAAATTTAAGTTTTTGCAATAAAAAAAATTCGTTGTCTTTTGAATTTTCTGATAATCCAATCTCAACCGGTTTCCCCGATTTTTTATCGAAAAGCTGAATGGCAAGCTGGTAGTCTCCCTCTGGTTTTCTGTCAGGAATTACCGTATATTTTTCAGCAAAGATCTGCCCTGGCATCCAATTTTTGTTTCCTGAATTTTCAATTATAAAATCGATGGATTCGGCTGAGCTATCGGCAGGCATTAATTTTCCTCTTAACTGGTAATCAGAATATGCCGGAGCCACCCCTTTATTGAGCCACTCCATTTCGAATGATAATTTTCCGTTTTTGTACAGGGTTGAATTAATTGACTTTGGGAAATACCAGTAACCGCACATATTTAGTATTTCTTCTGTAAAATCAGGGTTGTCAGATAGCCATTCACCTAAATAGCCGTGAAACCCGACATAAGTTGGCCGGATAATCTTCACCGCGTTGCGGAAAATATCAGCACCAATTACCTGGTACTCCGGAATCATTCCTGCTCCATTTTTACCGGGCCAGTATCCGTTACTCTTTACTTTTCCATAATGTTCCAGTTCAAAAACGGTTGGCCTGGTTTTGTAAACCTCTGCAAAAAACTCCGGGTGCCTGACTGTCCAGGTTTCAAGATCGTTTTCCATATAACCCTGAACCATAGGGCTGTCGTCGCGCAGAGAGAATCCATTTTCCAATGCGTAATTTAACAGTTCCTGCTGATCTTCTTTTGACTTGTCGTATGCCAGCAGATCGTCGGCGACTATTAATTGTGTTTTTTTGTAATGCTTCAAATGCAGATTCATGTGTGTTTTAATTTCTTCAACAGTTGGGGGAATACGGGTTGAAAAATAGGTATGGCCCTCGCCCCATTCACCGATGCTGCCCACATCAACATAACGAACCCAGGGTTTGCCATCGTATTTTTCTGCAAAAGCCTTGTGGAAATTGTCCAGCTTTTCAAGGTAAACAGGATCGTCCCAATCGGGAGTCCAGGATGCAGAGCCAAATTCAGGGCGTTCGATCCCCTTTGCACCTGCCTGACTTACCCAATAAGGTGTTGCATAGCGGATTCCGTTTACTTCTTTGGGCACTGCATCCGGGGCCACACCTGTTTCTTTACACGAAATGCGGAACGAAATCTTATAACCCAGGGGCACATATTTTTCCACAATGTTATCGATGTACGACCAGTCGAATTTACCTTCTTCAGGTTCCAGAAAAGCCCAGGCCAGACGCAGATATAAATGATCCATACCCGGGAAACTGCTTAAATCCTTTTCATCCTGAATAAGGTATTTATGGACGCCATTATCGAGCATGTGATGATACCAGCCTTTGTCGGGATTAGCCAATGGTCTGATTGTATCCCATTTATCGGCCAGGTCAGTTTTTTGTGGCACAAAATTGTTTCTTGTCCCACAGGAAGATAGCATCCCCGCTAAAAGTAAAAAGATCAATTTATTCATAAAGGTTGATTTTTAATTCATTTTTTCGAAAAAAGAATAGTTCACTTCCGGGAAATTCTTTCCTAAAATTATTTTGATATGGGAAGATATCTGCCAGATTCCAACTCAACTAATTTTTAAAAATGGCGTCAGATAATCGGAATTGAAATTGACCAATCACCATTAATTTATTACATATAAAATGATTATTTGTTGCCTTTCTGACCTTTTAACCAATCCAGTTCAGCTTTTACCTCACCTTCAACTTTAGACCAATGAAAGAAAACCTCGGCAAATTCTTTATCATTTTCGCAATAGTGCGTAAGCTGAACAGGTTTATAAACCGGGGTAGTTACTTCTACCAGCGAGTGCCAGTATGAATTAGCTGTCGTCAACCATTCAATCGCCTTTTGAAGGTTTTTTTCGTCACGTGAGATTTTAAATCGCTTATATTCAACAGAGGCTCTCAACTTGTTTGAAAAATACAATCCCAGATAAGCCCATGTTTTAATATCAGACACTTCGTACAGTAAATCAACATTTTTACCTGGTTTTATTCTTTTAACTTCTAAAAGTGCCTGATTACAAAATGATTCTATCGAATCGGCAAGGTGAACCGGTGAAATCTTATCATCTGGTAAATTGTATTCATTTTCGAGGAATTCAGAAATGCTTAAATATGTGGGATCCATCGGTAGTTTATCTGCCATGTCATCAAGGGAAATCAGTCTTAATGCCTTTCCCCCATTTTTAATGGTTGACTGGAGCATTCCTTCGGAGTACAATGAAAAATCCCATGTGGCATTTTGGTATGAAGCTATAATAAGTGGAACCTTACTGGCTTTGGTTTGTGCTTCGAAAAGTTTTTTGCCAAGTTTTGGGAAACGTTGTTCAAACGCATCTGTAAAAAATTCATCAGGCGTATTGGGATTATACAGCAGCCTTCCACACACTTTGTAAAACATCCATTGGCGTTCAAAAGCGTACCGATAGCTGGCACCGGCCAATGATGTAATATAATCTTTAGCAGGAATATAACATTCAGAGCCAATATAATATCCATTTACATAAGGATGCACATTTGCAGCAATATGTTTACGTATAAAATCGGGTTGTCCCCAGCGCAACATGAAAAAATCCTCGTTCCTCATCATCCAGGCGAGGTAGTATTTTTCAGGCATCGGATTCCAGTAAGCATCGGTTAGTTCCCCGCCATGAACCTTTACAAGATGAGGAGTTGAAAAGGAGTGCGACCAGTTAAATTTTAGTTCAATATTTATTGGTCCATCTACACAGGTGAGTGAGTCCAAATTTTCTCTGGTCATTTCCTCTACCTCTACCGAAGTTGAGCCTCCACTTCCTGTTCCGGCAGAAAGAGGTACCCGGTGAATAAATTTCACCTTCCGCGAAGCCATGCGCATGCCCTGAATATAGCTGTCTAACAGCCAATGTTCACGCTCATCAGCGGTCATCCCCCCCATGCCTTCGCCTAAAGTGATTCCTAATCCGGTTAAATCGGGATAGGTATCTATCACAGCCTTGACGCTCTCACGGGTATAATCTTTAATGATTTCGGAAGTGTCGCCAAGTGGAACGAAATGCTTGTTTTCTATGCAATAGTCACAGACATTGTGCGCTTTGGCAAACTCGGGTGAAACAAAAATATTCCAGTTCACCAAATAGGTTTCAATCCCCCTGTTTTTTGCCATACGGAACAAGGTGCGCCAAAATTTTTGCCACTCTGCCAGCTCCTGGTCACTAAAGCCGCATGCCTCCGGGTATTTTTCAGTCTTTACAAGATAGTTAAACGGATGGAGGTTCCACAAAGTCAGTTTATTAAACCTGTTCTCTGCCATCATGTCAAGGAATGCCTCCCAATAACTGGTATCCCTGCACGTTTCATAGTGAAGGCTAAGCGCCTCACTGTTACGGTATGTACTCCAGGGTAAATTATGTTTTATTGCACGGAACATAAGGGTCGGGGATTCTTGTTTGTTTTGAACAGACCTTGCCCCGGTTTTTAACTGGTTTTTCACCTCCAACAGTCCATACATTAGTCCAACTTCATCTCCACCCGTAACCTCTACCACCCTATTCTGTGAAACAATCCTGTAGGCTTCATTCTTTAAATTGACCGTATCAAGCCTGGCATGAATCGTCAGGTCCGGATTGCTATCTGAAAAATTAACAACATTTGATTGATGTAATTCTTTAATTTTTTCAACACCGTAAATAATTTCCGGAGCGGAAGCATTAAAATCTAAATGAAGGGTAAGTTTGCTCTTGGTGCAGGATAATAACAGAAATGTCGCCAGTACAATACATAAGGAATACCGAAATGACCTACCCATATTTATAGGTTTTTTATTTTGTAATGGATAAAAATAACATCATTCCCGGGAATTTCCAGAATGAATGTTTCAGAATCTGTAACTATCCTTTTCCCCCAGATATCATATAAGTTATAATACACAGAATTACTTAATCCGAGTTCCTGCTTGTCAAGTTTAATTAATTCCATGTATGCATTCCGGTTAAAAATTCCTATCCATCCCTCATTCTCATTTGTTTTGTGAGGTGTTTTCCAAACATCCACCTTTTCAGCATAAGTTTCAACTCTTGTAACTAATTCACCTGTAACACCATTTTGATTGCAAGCAAGCATGTCCTCATTGGTAATAAGTTCAAAGACAATTTTTGGCGAAGAGATTAAGGCGCCACCCATAAAAAGAGGCGAAGCAGCCATAGCTCTCTGTGTTATAAAAGTCTTCTTTTGTGCATAACTAAAATAGTCCATACGTTCGTATCCACGGGTCGATTTCAACTTATTTTTAGTAACCGGATAGTTTACCCTGATATGACCAAAGGGTATCATATCCATATCCAGCCAAAATCCTTTATCTGCATAAGGTTTTATTTGTTCCCATCGTTCAAACGAGATATTGATGTCTTCCTGTAAATCCCAAACATCGCGCGAAATCCGAATCATATCTGCTCTTTGATAGGTTTTGTAAAACTCAGGATTAATATCATCACCCGGAGAAATACTTAGCACTATTTTCTTTCCGGTTTTTTCAATTGCGTCGGCAACCGCATTAATTTCCCTCGGTTTGTGTACAATGTCATCGTATTTTATAAAATCTACTCCCCAGCCGGCAAGTAACTCCACAACACTGTTGTAATATTCCTGAGCGCCGGGTTTATCCATATTAATACCATAATTCATGTCGCTCCAATTGCATGTATCGTTTACATTAGCGATATCCCTGGCAAAATACTTTGTTCCTTTTATTGGCAGGTTTTTTTCAACCGCTTCGCGCGATATACCGCGCATCAGGTGTAATCCAAACTTAACCCCGTGTTTGTGGGCATAATCAACAATAGCTTTAATTCCATCAGGGAAATAGACCGGAGCAGGTGTAAACCTTCCGAATTCATCCATAGTCAGATGCATTTTATCGCCATCAGTAGGCCAGATTTCACCCGGTTTTAAATCATAATACCTGTACCAGCCTGCGTCGAGCACAAAATATTCATAACCATAAGGTTTAAGTTTCTGAATAAAGGCATCCAGATTTTCCAGGGTCAGTTTTTCATTAATATGTGACCCATAGCAATCGTAACTGTTCCACCCCAGGAACGGAGCAGATGTTTGACTGGAAGATTGAGCTCCTGATTTTCCGGTTGAAATAAATAAAATGAGCATTAAATAAATAAGGACAGAAAACCGACTGTATTTTTTATTTATAATATTATTCATATTTAGAGAAGGTTAAGTTTAGTTGTAGATTGCTTAATATATGACAAAGACGCTAACATGTTGATTGTTAAAGTATTATATTATTATTGTTAAAGATTACACCTTCTTTTGTTAGTATAAAAGGTTGATAAACAACATATTATAAATATGCCACCAATACATTTTCTGACAATGAATATCATAGGTTAAAAACAAAGTTACATTTTTTCAGATACGTCGAAAGAGATCTTTGGTGACAAAATAAACTTAGCCCGTTCAATATACCAGGAAGCGCACTACAAAGTATGAAGAACAAATCAAACTGGAAGAACAAAAATCAATGGATTTAAAAAAATCTGATATTGAATATAATAAGATTTTAGATTCCCTCCCCCTGTCTACGCAGTTAGCAACCCTTTATACACATTTTTCATTTTAAATCTTAAGTGTTTATTATGTGTGAATTACATATTGTTATAGGTAACATTATTATCGTATTGCATATATTACTTACTGCATCACAATATGTACTTATTGCTGTTTGTCCTTCAGAATCACATAAATCCCCATTACAATTAATGATTCCTGGGACTGGTAAAGTGATAATAAATCCTGAAAGGATTTAACAGAAGCACCACTGTTTATTAATCTTCAGTCATATTCATGATCGCTCTGTTAAGCCCCATGCAGGGCTTTTTCTTTGAAGACAAGAGGTTTGAAATATCAAACCTTTTAAAGGATAAGGTTATAACATTAATTGTTGAATCCGCAGTAATAGCAGCATCATATGAGTAATATAATTAAAGTAAAGATTGAAATAAGAGCAATTGAACAATAGAATTCAGAATGCAGAACTTCTTACTTCACTATTCGTTTGTTCTTCATTCTAAATTTTTAAGCTCCCTTTATGGTTCATTCCATTTGATTAACTTCAATAAAAACCACTGAAAGGGAAAAACAGCCAGTTTACAGCTTCATTCAGCCTTTCAAAAAAGTCATTTGGCTGGTTGTCAAAATATTGTAAACTTTGATATGATCATCCTTATCATTCATTTTCCACAGGATCTCATGTGAGTGACGGGGCAAAGCCGTAATTAATTATATTTGTTATAGCGTAAAGGAGGGATGGTTTCTGGACCATTCATCAGGCAAAAATGGGAGATATTAAAAAAGAACCGAATAATGATCATAACGATCAGACCAGTCCATATAAAATATTCGGTTGTAACAGTCACTTATCTTCATTGCCGGAACCTTTAGATTAAATAATCTACTGTCATGATTTTAAAGTTTCGTAAAAATGTTTCTGAGCTTACTTTCTGGCACTACCAGTGCCTGGGTTTCAGTCTTTTTCTTATCAATGAATTGTTGAGAGGCACAGATTTCTTTTTTACCTCTCGGGGCACAGTGATTTATATGATATATACCTACAGTATTTTTTTCGGACTAACAGTCTTGTTACGATATATCTACAGGCCACTGTATGAATTAAAGAAATCGCAGTTGTTTTACTTCATTGTAATTTCAGCAGTATCATTTCTGTTTTCAGCTCTGTCTTTTGAATTACGACTTATTTTTCGTTACTCATTAACAGGGACCGGAGAACCTTGGCTGCATTTCAACCGCAATTTTGAATACCTGACAGTCTTATTGACCAGTTCTTGGGTCTTCTTTGTCTGGGGTATCCTTTATTTCAGCATTAAGTACTGGCAGGATCTGAACAGGGAATATGAACGCTCCAGGGCCTCCCTCCTTCTTGCAAGTAAGGCACAATTGCAAATGCTTCGCTACCAGATAAATCCCCATTTCCTCTTCAATTCACTTAATTCCATACAGGGACTGATGTACCAGGACCTTAAAAAAGCGGATCTTATGCTCACTGAGCTATCAGAGTTTTTACGCTACACTTTGAAGTTCAATACTGATATATATGTTTCCCTTAAAGATGAGTTTGAGATCATTGAAAAATACCTGTTTGTTGAAAAAATACGTTTTGACGACAGGCTTGATTATTCAATTCAACTTCCCTCCGGACTGAGAAAAGAAAAGATACTCTGCTTCCTGACACAGCCATTTGTGGAAAACGCAATAAAGCATGGAATGCAGAGTAGTCCTTATAGTAAGATTGAAATTGTTATTAAGGCATCTGTTGATGGACCGAATCTGATAATAACTGTTACCAATACCGGCAAATGGAAAGAAAATGAGGGAGATGACACAACCGGCATCAAAAATGTGAAAGAGCGCCTGGATAATGCTTATCCCGGGAATTATTCCCTGAATATCTCCGATGAGAGAGGCATTGTAAAAGTTGAAATTAAAGTACCGCGAAATGAATAATCTGACCGCACTTATCATTGATGATGAAAGTCTGGCAAGATTCACACTAAGAAACAAGCTTGCCGATTTCCCTGAAATTGAGATTATTGGTGAGGCTGCTTCACTGAAAGAAGCTGAAGAAAAAATAAAGGTCCTGAATCCGGGGCTTCTTTTACTTGATATTCAGCTTCCCGATGGGTCAGGTTTTGATCTTTTCAATCTGATTCAATATACCGGAAGGGTAATATTTGTCACTGCTTACGACGAGTATGCATTAAGAGCTTTTGAAATAAATGCAATTGATTACCTGCTGAAACCTGTATCGGCAAAACGACTTAAAACGGCTATTGAAAAACTTGGTGAAAGTCTGGATGCTTCCCGGACAAGGATAACAAAACTCAACTATAATGACCGCCTGATGGTGGAGCATAAAAAATCGGTCAATTTCATAAAGATCAGTCAGATAACGCATGTCACGGCATCGGGTGAATATAGTTATATTCACACAAATGATGGAAGGGAGTATATTACTTCCAAACCACTGAATGAATGGGAAACAAAAGCTCCCGGATGAGAACTTCTGCAGAATCCACCGGTCAACTATATTAAATTTCGATTTCATTGTTAAAATTGATCATAACATCACCGGTAATGCTGAGGTGATATTGCAGGGCTCACCTGAATCATTTAAGATCTCCAGAAATTATTATAAGAAGCTGAAAAACAGATACAGCCTGTAATTGTTTTCAATCTAATATCCTTGATAAAAGATTGAGCCTGCAAAATTCTTTGTGCAACCTTATTTCATGGTTGTCCCGATTGTTAATATAAACTAAACCCAAAATAACACAATATGAAAACTGACGAAAAAACATATCAGGAATCCTTTAAAGTCTCCGGCGATGAGTTATTATCAAAGATCAGAGAAATTTTAAAAGACGGGAAGGCAAGCAAGGTAATCATCAAAAACGAAAAGGGCGAGACGATTAAGGAATTTTCTTTAAAAATGGGGGCGATTGGTCTGTTTGTGGCTCCTCAGTTGGCGGCGATTGGTGCAATAGCTGCAATGGCTAAAGACTGGACAATTATCATTGAAAAAAAAGTAAAACAACAGGAATAAAAAAGGGCAGGTTCCTGATCGTTGTATCCCTTAATAAAGAACCAAACAGATAACGACAATGATTGTAAAAAGTAGTAATAATTATCGGAGATTATTAAAATTAAAAAAGTTGTTCTTATTATTAAATTTGTTCTATTTGCGGTTTTAGAAATCTATGCGTAACAAAATTGTCATATGCGGCTTCTTTTTACAAGACTTATTCTTCACGATGTTCGGTAATTACCATTCAAAAGGAGATAGTGTTCTTTTCGAGGTAATTACGACTTAATCTATCCGGATTCTTACTTTTGGTTAAACCAGGCGACTCCTCTAATTATGGAGTAATCTGGATTGGTAAACCGGATGACCCACAGCAGGGAGTAAACGAAAAAGGCCTGGCATATGACGCAAACGGATTGCTATGATTTAAATTAAAACAGCATGCTTAGCGAATCCCGGTAAAAGGAGAATACTACCATCATTTTATAATGCAGATAATGCATGAATGCTCCAGGGTTGAAGAAGTCATCAGGTGGGCCAATCTCCATCAGCACTATCCGTATATGCATAACAGCTTCATTTTGCCGATGCAACAGGCGATGCAGTCATTATCAGTTGGTAAAGCCAACGGTAAAGTGTTCACACGAAAACCACAGGGCGATGGATTCCTGGTTTCTTTTCTTCTTCCTTCCCTTTTTGTTTCCCTGCTGCGATATGTAGCCGTGATTTACTGCAACTTATTGCCAGGAGGGACCTGTCACTTCCAGGTGCCAGGACGTTATGGATGCGTCCATGTTTCCAAGGTTCCAGTTGGCGTTGCATGGTGGCTGTTTCGTTCATGGGACGTTTATATATTTATTTCTACCTATGTCGTCCTGTTGTGCTAATGTTAATACGTTATCCCATCCGCGGCCCGGGCCTCAGCCTCTTCCGGGGAGGTCCGGCAGGGGCTGCAGGCGATATATTCAGGCCGGCTAATCTGCGGCTACTGGTTGTCGGTATATCCTGGCCTCTGTTGTATTGGTAAGCTTGATTTTGTTGTTCCTCACGGGTCTGTTTAAAAGGGTTCCATTTCTGGATAACCGCTGTAGTGTTCTGGGTCCGGTTGCTTTGATGGCAGGATTTTTCGCATTAAAAAGATGTAAAACGACTTCCTGTCGGGATACCATCATTGAAACGCTGGGAAACCTTATACCCGTTGTGTTCTCATACACAGTAGGGCTTGCAATTCTTGTTTTAAGTAAGTTATCCGGGAACGGTACCTGGCAGATTCAGGTGTCCATGATGTTTGGTCTGCCAATAATCCTGGGATTGGTGTTCCATATGGTGTTTTTGGTCCTGTCAGCCATAAAAATGCCGGAGGTTTTTATTACAATGGTTTCCCCTGGTATTGGTTACAACCTTCATGGGTCTGGGAGGGATAATTCCTGTGGCTTTGCCGCTGGTGAATAAGAGTCTGAATATGTCTCTTTTATTGCCGCTGTCTCCCTTGTCCGTGATGACCGGCGGGCAATTGTCGTTCTGGGCTCTCTGCCGGGCGGATTTTTAATTTTCCTTTTTCAGCGCCGGGCCATAAAAAAAGAGTTTCGGTCATGGAGTCTTCTTACAGCTGGTGAAGGGGAAATTATGATTCCTAAGGGGGAACCTCTGGTGGTGATTCTGATCAGCATAGGCATTCTCTTTACCGGAATCTTAATAGGTGTAGTATGCTTAATAATCAATTATGGTTAGCCCGGACCTTTTATCAAAGCATACATGTACCGTTGTGGTACAACAAATAGATTAAGCCTTATGATATTTATTTTGATAATCAAGTTTTTATACCATGAAAACTAAATTGCAGTAAATCAAAGAATCTATGAGCAATTTAATTCCTTTCTCACAAAACATCCCGTTTTGTCAGTGATTAGCCTGGCAATTAGCTGGCTTGTCCTGATAATGATATTTGCAGGTATTGCTGCAAGTCTGCTAAATAAAAGACTGGGAGATACAAGCACTTTAATTATTGGTCATCTCACTGGTATAATATGTGCTTTATTCTTTTATGGCACCTTGGATGGTTAAAAGGTCAGGCATCACCCGATCAGGCACATATCAGACCTGGCTTATTGCCATTGTCGAAACTGCATATTTTGCTCTTGCCTCGCTATATTCAGTTTCTGGAAATTTCTCATTTGATTACTCAAATCTGTTCAATTTTTCATCAGCATGGAGAATAATAGCAATGCAAGCAGTGGTTTGTATAGACGAAGAAATGCTTTTCAGAGGGGCAATTTTATATATTCTTGTCCGAAGCTGGAAATACAGAAAAAGGAATATTTGGAAGTGTAATATCTATGTCAGCAATCTTTGCTTTGTTTCATATTATATGGTTTATTTCTTCAGGAATTTCCCTGGCTACAGTTTTTCTTTTAGCTGAAGCAGTAATCATTTCAATTTGGTGGGCAGCAATGGTCTTAAAGGGAGGAAGTATCTGGCGGCATTTTTAGCTCATTTTGTTGTAAATACAGTTGTTGCACTCCAGGGTATTTCAGGAATAATAATTCAGCCTGATTTACAGTCTATATAAAATTATTACTATTCAGTCTGCCTTGAATTATTGTTTCTGATTAACAGCAAGATCTTCTAATCATCAATTAAAAAAGGAAAACAAATAGCAAATCAGTAGCAGCCTAAAGAAAAACCCTGGCATCCTCGTTTGTTGGTTGCCCGGGTTATTTTATTTTCCTTGCATAGGCAAATTCATCCTTTTACAAGATCACGGAATCGTGATTCTTTTCGTATATTCCGGAAATATCTTTTTGTAGTGACTATAATCATAGTGATACTTCATGAAAACAATTAACCTCATTATTCTCATCATTTTAATTTCTGTTCTGCAATTGCAGGCACAGCATAATGAAGAGTATGTACCTGATCCAAGTCCTGTAATTCAGAAGAGACTTGAGCAATGGCAGGATTTAAAGTTCGGCCTTCTTATGCACTGGGGTCCCTACAGCCAGTGGGGAATTGTCGAATCATGGTCAATCTGCCCAGAGGATGAGGGTTGGTGTGTTCCTGACACGGTAAAGGATTATTTTAAATACAAAACCAGGTATGAAAATCTGGGAAAAACTTTCAATCCTTTGAAATTTGATCCCGAAAGATGGGCAAAAGCTGCAAAAGAAGCAGGAATGAAATATGTTGTCTTTACAACAAAGCATCATGACGGCTTCTGCATGTTTGATTCAAGATACACCGACTACAAGATTACCGGGAAGGAGTGCCCTTTTCATACAAATCCAAAAGCTGATGTTACAAAAGCAATATTCGATTCCTTCAGGGATGAAGACTTTTGGGTCGGAGCATACTTCTCAAAACCTGACTGGCACTCTCCAGATTACTGGTGGCCGCAATTTCCTCCTCTCGACAGAAATCCGAATTATGATCCTGGCCGCTACCCTGAAAAATGGAATAATTATGTAGAGTTCACACATAATCAGGTTATGGAACTTTGTTCAAACTATGGCAAGATAGATCTGCTCTGGTTTGATGGTGGATGGGTGGAGAAAAGAGATATTAAAACACGGCCGTTCAACCAGGATGTAAAAATGGATGAGCTTGTTGAGAAAATAAGGACGAAGCAACCTGAGGTGATAGTGGTCGACCGTGCGGTTCATGGCAAAAATCAGAATTATCTGACACCCGAAAACCAGGTACCTGAAAAAATGCTCCCATATCCCTGGGAATCATGCATGATACTTGGGGGTGGATGGTCATTTTCATTCAATGCAACAATGATGCCTTCAAGGAAAGTGATCCATATGTTAACGGATATTGTGGCAAAAGGAGGGAACCTGCTGCTGAATATCGGTCCCGGGCCTGACGGGACCTGGTATGATGAGGCATATGACAGACTCAGGGAAACAGGTAAATGGCTAAGCATTAATGGTGATGCAATATATGGAACACGGACAATTGCTCCTTATTTCGACGGTAAGCTTCGATATACCAGCGGAAAAGACGGATCGGCGTATATAATCTATCTGCTTGATGAAAATGAGAAGCTGCCTTCAAAAATAGTAGTCACGGGTTTCAGTCCTGCTAAAGGAGCAAAGATAAGCATGATTGGAATGAAGGGCAGCAATCTCAAATGGAATGCCGGAGTCGACGGATTCAGCTTTAGCATACCTGCATCATACCTTAATGCATTGCCTTCAGAGTATGCTGTTACGTTCAGGGTAAGCGCAGTGGATAAACGGTAATGGGACTGAAATCGATAATTTCCGCCTGATGCAATCTAATAAATTTCTGAACGCCAGATCTGTTCTGTATCAATAAAAATCAAATCCCCATCAAAATCTATTTGCATAAATCACTGAAATTTACTATTTTACTGACTTTAGTAAGGAGAGATAATTTCGGTTATTGTTAAATTATTAACAATCGGATGCAGGAGCCTCTTTCACCGGACCAGATTTTCATCAGGAAGATGACGATATCATCCTTGCTAATCTTGGGAACGAGCATTTCGGGGTGAATGAACTTGCCCTGGAATCAGGTTTCAACAGCCGCGTCCTTAACAGGAGACTAAAAAAGATAACAGGAAAATCGGTCAGCCGCTTTATCTGCGATACCCGTCTCGAAAAAGCGCTTGAATTTCTAAGGGATGGGATTTACACAGTTGCTGAAGTAGGATATAAAGTCGGGTTCAACAGCCCTGTATATTTTACCAAATGCTTCCACGAATATTTCGGGTATCCTCCAGGCAAGGTAAAAAGAGGAGATCTTACAGATTCGGAATTTAAAAAGCTGACGGAGAGAAGTAATGAAAAGAGATCTGCCGGGAAGTTCCTTGGAAAACTGGCAACTTCCAGAGCAGGAATAGTTCTTTTCATCGCATTGCTTGTTATTGGAGTGTATTATATTTTTACCAGATTCCAGAACCCGGACTGGACCAAGGATCTGTCCTCCTCTGACGGTGCCATCTCAATCGCCGTGATGCCGTTTCAGAATCATACTAAAGATACCATCTGGAATATCTGGCAGGAGGGTATACAGGGCAGGTTCATTTCAAATCTGGCCAACAATCCGTCCCATAAAGTTAAACCGCAGGACCTGATAAACACCTTGCTTCACGTTAACGGACAGGACAATTATGCAACAATTTTACCCTCGGTGATGAGGAATATCTCGAGGAAAATTGATGCGAATCTTTATGTCAACGGAACCATAACTGAGGCAAATTCTGTTACCTGTGTGGATGCACAGTTGATAAGTGCAAGGACAAATGAGGTCATTAAATCTTTTAAGATGGAGGGCCATCTTGGTGAAAGGGATGCTTTTGTACTTGCAGACACCCTTTCACTCAGACTATTGAACTTCCTGCTGATTTCCGAGCTGGCAAATGAGCATAAGCTTTTCGATGTGCGCAGGATGGACACGGAGTCGCTCCTCCCAAGGTCGGCAGAGGAGTTCCGGTATTGTTATTATGGCAACAAGGCACTCATGAAGGGCGATAATGAACTGGCTATCTCATGGTATAAAAAAGCTCTGGCAATTGATTCAAATGATTTCGCTCCCATGATAGGACTCTCCTCAGCATACGGTAATTCAGGGCAGCTTGAGGAGAACTTTAAATGGGTTTTAAAGTACTACAAAATGAAGGACAGGTGGCCTGTCGATCAACAGATTTATGCAAGCTGGGCTTATGCCTATAGCTTTGAACCCCCGGAAGAGGGGATCAAATACCTGAAGCAAATGCAGGATCTTTCCGGGACACATATCAAGGGTTATCTTCTCGGATACAGTTATTGCAAAATAAAGAAATACCACGAGGCAATTCCTGAATTTGAGGACTACCTGAAGATGTCTGAAAGGTTCGGAAAGGAGTTTCTCGAAAACAACTGGGCTTTTCCACACCTGGCTGAAGCTTATAATAAAACAGGGCAGTACAGTAAAGAGAGAAAGGTGATAAGGGAGTGGGAAAAATACAACCCGGGGGATATCTCAATCCTGCATCAGAAAGCATCACTGGCCTTATCGGTGGGAGATTCGACGGTCAGCCTGGAAATATATTGAACGATACAATTCAATTCGCAGAAAGAATAACTCATCCTCTGAAGCTGATATAGCAGAAGGAGTCGGCCGTATATATTATGATACAGGTATTATGGATAAAGCAGAGGATTATTACCGGAAAGCCCTGGCGCTCGATCCGGATAATCCAGCCAGGCTATTCAGGTTTGCTTCGTTCCTTACGGAGACGGAAAGGAAAGTGGATGAAGTTCCTGCTCTTATGGACCGGGCTATGAGGTTTGCAAAAAACAGGGTTGATTATTACAATTATCTTGATGAAAAGGGATGGGGACTATATAAGCAGGGTAAGTATAGTGAGGCCCTTCCAATAATTGAAAAAGCCTGGGATGAAGCACCTTTTAAACTATACACTATAAGTTACCATCTTGAAATGGCAAGGAAGAGCGCAAATCTGCAGAGATGATAGTGCCGGTATGGGTAATAGAATCTGCATAAAAAATGCAGTCGCTGTTTCCAACCTTTACCAAAAAGTTTGAGTTTTAGGTATAAAAATTTTAATTCTTTGACATGAAATTGCTATGTCCGCCTGGGATTTTTTGCTTGATACTTTAAATGAATCTGTAATTAATTCTTTAAACTTAAAATCCTATACTATGAAACAAAGACACTTTTATTTTTTGGCATTGTTGCATTTTGGCAGTATTTAGTATAAATACTGTTTCAGCCCAGAATGATGTTATGAAAGTTAGAGCTATGGATCCTGTAGTAGCGGACAACCAGGATGTGCTAATCCATGTGTCCCCGGCGAGTGGTTGGTTGGCAGTACATGCTCCTTAAATTTACTTTCTAACAAAAACTGGGTAACAATTGATCATGGAAGTACTCTGGAGGATAGAAGTTAGATGGATGATGGAAATGCACTGTTCCCACAGGCAACGTTTATACAACTCATACAACGTAAACGGGATTGATGACAAACTTATAGCTACAATAAAGCTATTTCCGGATAGAAAATTCACTCTATCATCAGATATCACTAAACACAATTGTATAATGCAAATCGGTGAAGTAACAGCAACTGTGACTCATGGATGAAATTGATCGCAAATAGCGGCTCTCACTAACTAATCATGATTGTCCCCCGGAATAAGATATCGGGGGATTTTTTTATTGGAGAAGCATAACAAATAGTGGCAAAGCGATAACCCCGACCGAAGTGTCGGGAGCATATTCAACATCCATTATCTGACTAACAAAGGACTTTTGGATATTCCAATACTGTTCCTTAGCCGGTACATTCTGGATAAAAAGGATGATTATTACTCCGGATTAATGAGAGTTACTCAAAGAGGTAACTGGAAGAATTGGTTGTTATTTATATTTAGAGCTGTTGAAAACACCTCAAACATAATCTAAACAAGATTAATGACATTGTTTCTGCGAAAGATTCAATCCTGGAATTAGAATTTATTCGGAATGGCTGGTTTTTAAGGTCAGAGCATAATAGCCAAACCAAAGTAAAAAAGCAAAATGAAGTAAAACAATGCTCCATCCCAGGGAATTCATCAGGCCTTTTATTTGAGTGATCAAAAGGATAATAGTGCTGACAAAGAGGTAAACAGAAGCACAATAAATTACTCCTTTTTTAAACTCTAAATTTGTTGACCTTCGAGCGAAAAACATTAATACAGGAATACTTATTATCAATGATCCAAACATCTTTGCAAAAGTTAAAGATGTCTCATCAAAGGTGACACCCATGGGGCCCATTAAGGTACCAGGGACAAACAAGAAGCCAAAACCAAATATTGCTTCTACAATCATGTATACAAGAAAGAGTGTTTTCATAACAATTCCTTATGTTTTAGATATTCAAAGTTCAACAATTATTTTATCTATGTCAAAAAAATTGTATCCGATCGAATAAAAGGGTTTTTTGTTGCAGAAAAGAGGTTTGAAATATCTATCCATACCTTATTTGCAGACATGACCCGAATCATAAAACAGGCTGATGATTTTTCAAAGTATGGTACCACAATTATTAATTATAAGCATTACATTTGAAAAGGAACTAAATAAATTATATAAATCTGAGCATTGAAAATAAAATTTAAAAGAATCTCTTTAATCTTTGGAATAATCTTTTTGAGCACAATATTATTCCATAGATGCAATCCCAAAAGCAGCAGTGGGAATTATGGCGGGACTCCTTATGCAGATTCGGCTTATAAAAATGGTGCTCAGATTATTCCGGGACGACTTCAATGCGAGTATTATGATCTGGGTGGTGAAGGAGTAGCATACCATGATAATGATTCTATCAATTCAGGAAGCGGCCACCTGAACCCTTCTGATGGCTCTTATCTGAATGAATTTCGCATAAGTGAAGCAGTTGATATTTCTTATACAAAATTCAGGGAGCCTGCAATCGACAACAATTCTTTTAATTTCGTTGAACCTGAAAAAGATCAGCTTTATGTGGGTTGGACCAGCCCTGGCGAATGGACTAAATACACAATCAAAGTTGAAGAGGCTGGCAATTATAAGCTCGGGTTGATGTACACCTCTAACCAGAACGGGAAAATATCATTCTCGATAAATGATAAAGATATATCAGGACTTATCTCAGTCCCTTCAACTTTTGTGCCTGCTGATTCTGTTGCCTGGAGACAATGGCATCACTGGAACTATATAGACAATATTGCAAATATTCTTTTAAAAGAAGGATTGCAAACATTCACTATTCATACAGTTGAAGTCGGACAGATGAATTACGATTTTATAAATTTTCAAAAAGTGGACAAACAATATTAACTTAAGTTTTAAAGACTAATTATGAAAAAATCGACCATTTTAGGTTTAGTGCTAATGTTCTTATTTTCTTCATACATTAAGTCGTACGGACAAGATATTGTAGCAAATGACCAAAACAAAAGCCTTGGCAGAGGAGTAAATATCATCGGCTATGACAAGGAGTTGTGGAAAGATTATACCAAAGGCCGTTTCAGAGAAGAGTATTTTAAAATGATCAAAGAGGCAGGATTTTCAAACGTTCGTATTAACCTGCATCCTTTTTCAAATATGAATAGCGAATACATGATCAATCCCAAATGGCTGGAAACTTTAGACTGGGCAGTAAAGAATGCTCTTGAAGCCGATCTGATGGTTATACTTGACTTGCACGAATTCAATGCCATGGCGGCAGATCCGGTTGCTAAGAAGGAAATGTTCCTTTCAGTCTGGAAGCAATTGGCGCCCAGATACAAAGACCAGTCCGATAATGTGATTTTTGAAATATTGAACGAACCAAACCGGAAGCTCACACCCGAGCTTTGGAACACATTTCTTACTGAGGCTATGAAAATAATCCGCACTACCAATCCAACCCGCACGCTTATTATTGGTCCTGGTAACTGGAATGGTATAGAGTCTTTGCCGACCCTGGTCCTGCCTGAGGAGGACAAAAATATCATTGTAACAGTTCATTTTTATCACCCGATGAAATTTACGCACCAGGGAGCTCCATGGTCTGTAGAGAATGCAAGCCTGAGTGGCATAACCTGGACCGGCACTAAAGAAGAAAAAGAGGAAGTTGACACAAAATTAAAGGTTGCAGCTGACTGGTCAAAGGCACATGACCGACCGATCTTTTTAGGAGAATTCGGATCTTACGATAAGGCAGAAATGGAATCGAGAGCTCGTTATACTGCTTATGTTGCGCGTACAGCTGAAAGGCTGGGTTTTAGCTGGGCATACTGGCAGTTCGACAGCGATTTTATCGTTTATGACATTGAAAAAGGAAGATGGGTTGTCCCTATTTTAAATGCTTTAACAGATAGCTCTTCTAATTAACGATAGCAGCCCACGTTCCTCGCGATCCTCTTGGGGAGTGCTTAACAAAGAAAAATCCCTGTCAGCCTCCTTTGTCGGCTGCCGCTTTCGCGCCAGGGCTTTTTATTACAGATAGATTGACGATTGGGGGTGGTGGAAAAGGCAAAAACAGAAACCAGGTGAAGCGTCTGCATAATTATATTATGCTTTGGATGATATTGAAACAGAATAGGGAAACAAAGCACCAGTATGTTTATTTGGGTTTTTATATTAATTTCATGACCATAGAGAACCGGAACAAAATGAACACCTTTCGCCGGAAAACACTGAACCATAATGTTAAATACCGATATGAATAAAACATTTATTAAGGCTTTCTCTATCATCTTAGTTTTTGTTTTGTCAATTGCAATAATAGGATATTCTACACAAACTGATGATACATTAAGCGAAGAGTTTAAATCTCCTCCGGAGTCCTCAAAACCGGGAGTATACTGGTATTTTATTGATGGGAATTTGTCGCGTAAGGAGATGACGAAAGATCTGGAATCAATGAAGGAAGTGGGTATCAGCAACCTTATCTTTCTGGAAGTAGGGATTGGAGTTCCCCGTGGCCCGGTTGATTTTATGAGCGAAGAATGGCAGGATTTATATGTACACGCTGTGAGAGAAGCAGAACGGTTAGGAATAAAAATATTGCTTGGTGCCGGCCCGGGTTGGTGCGGCAGTGGCGGTCCGTGGGTAAAACCTGAAGAATCGATGAAACATCTGGTTTTCAGTGAAACCGAAATTGAAGGTAATAAGGAAGTAAATATTGAGCTTCAAATACCGGAGCAACGAAGCACAACCTGGCACAAAATGAAAGATCCGTATTACGAAGATGTAGCTGTTTATGCCATTCCAAATTCGGCAGTTCCTGTAATTGCAGATATTAATGAAAAGGCTCTTTATGAAAGAGATCCCTATTCATCCAAACCAGATGTAAAACCTTATTTGCCATCACTTGCCAATTATGATGAGCCGGAAAAAAGTAAAATTCTTGAGCCTTCTGAAATTGTTAATGTAACAGAATACCTGCAAGCAAACGGGCATTTGGTTTGGGAGGCTCCTGAAGGAAACTGGACCATAGTACGAATGGGGAAAAGAGTAACCGGTGCAAGCACTCGTCCTTCGCCCGAGTCTGTAATTGGTCTTGAGAGCGATAAACTGAATGCCCGTGCTTTTGAAAATCATCTTAAAAATTTTACTGATATTTTGCTTGAAAAAACTGCTCCCCGGAAAAAGGATGCCGGTTGGACCGGTTTTCACATCGATAGCTGGGAAAGCGGTGCACAAAACTGGACCGATGATTTGGTTAATGAATTCAAAAACAGGCGGAGATATGATCCTGAACCCTACTTACTCGCTTATACCGGGCGGGCTGTTAAAAGTGTGGAAATCACCGAACGCTTTTTATGGGATTTACGCCTCACATGCCAGGAGTTACTTTTGGAAAATCATGCTGAATTTGCCCGCGATTATGCACATAAAAATGACCTGGAACTTACTATCGAACCTTACGATATGAATCCGGCCGGCGACCTCGATTTGGGTGCGGTTGCCGATGTAATTATGGCTGAATTCTGGAGTAAACGGTTTGGTTATGAAACCTATTATGCGGTTCTGCAGGCCACATCCATTTCGCACATAACCGGTCAGCCGATTGTGGGAGCCGAGGTTTTTACATCGAATAACAACGAAGCATGGCAAGAGTACCCATGGTCGATGAAAGACCAAAGTGATTGGGCGCTTGCCCACGGAATAAACCGTTTTGTTTATCATACCTTTGCCCATAAACCTTTGGGAGATGAATACCGCCCGGGGATGACAATGGGACCTTACGGAGTGCATTGGGATCGCGGCCAAACATGGTGGCCAATGGTTGATGCCTACCACAAATACATTAGCCGTTGTTCGCACATGATGCAGCAGGGAAAAGCCGTTGCAGATATTCTTTATATGACACCGGAAGGTGCACCAATGGTTTTTACGCCCCCCGCTGATGCCCTGGAAGATAACGGTGCAATCCCCGATAAAAAAGAGTACGGATTTGATGGTTGTTCACCAAAAATGCTAATGGACAGAGCAACGGTAGAAAAGGGGAAGATTGTTTTCCCCGGAGCATCTTCGTATGAAATAATGGTATTGCCAAAATTCGAAACTATGACTCCTGAATTACTAAAAACCATTATCGCCTTGGTTGAAAAAGGAGCAAAAATAATTGGAACGCCTCCTGTTAAATCTCCAGGTTTAATGGATTATCCACATTGCGATAATGAAGTGGAGGAACTAGCTAAGGAACTCTGGGGTTCAGTTAATACTCCCAATGATAAAAGCGAAATAAAATATGGCAAGGGTTCAATTTATTGGGGAGGCGAACTGCATAATCTGTCCTCAGACGCATTATATCCTTCCTATAAAAACACCCTTGAAATTTTATCTGAATTGAATATTCCTGCAGATTTCGAGTCAGTAAGCAACACCATTCGTTTTGGGCATCGTAAAACCGGAGATAAGGATATTTATTTCATCGCAAACCGCACGAATGATTTTCAAAAAACAGCCTGTACTTTCCGTTCAATTGGCGAACCTGAACTATGGATAGGCACTACCGGCGAAACCCGAAGAATCGTCAATTATTCCGTTAAAAATGGATTGACGATAATCCCGATGGAATTCTTCCCCTTTGAAAGTTTCTTTGTTACTTTTTCAGCCAAAAGCGAAAAAACGGTTTCAAATCAAAATGAAAATAACTTTCCTGCTTTTTCAGAAGTCCAGACAATTGAAGGTGCGTGGGATGTTTCGTTCAATTCAGAATTTGGCGGACCAGAAAAAATAAAATTTGATGAGCTTCAGGATTGGACAAAGAACGAAATGCGAGGAATAAAATACTATTCAGGTATTGCTACCTACCAAAAGATGGTTCATGTCGATAATTTGGAAAATAAGAAATACTACATCGACCTTGGTGTTGTAAACGACATTGCACGTGTAAAACTTAACGGAAAAGATATGGGTGTAATCTGGTGTGCTCCATGGCGAATTGACATTTCGGAGGCACTGAAAGAAGGGGAAAATGAATTGGAGATTGAAGTTGCCAACCGTTGGATAAACCGTTTGCTGGGCGATCGGCAAGAACCCGATGCAAATGTACGGTCCGTAAAATTCAAAAACGGATTATTGGGAGGACAGGAATTTACCACAGGCAGGTACACTTTCACTACTAAACAGGCAATGGACTCATTCAATTTTACAGAGCCGTTGCCTTCCGGTCTGCTGGGGCCTGTCCGTATATTGATAGTTGATAATTACAAACATAAATCCAAATAAACTATAAAAATGACAAAAATAGGATTGTTCGGAATTGGCCTTGATACCTACTGGGATCAGTTTGATGGATTGTTGGATAGATTGAAAGGCTACCAAAAACAAATTGCCAGTAAAATAGAAGGATTTGGTGCCGAAGTGATTGATGCCGGGCTGGTAGACTCACCTCTGAAAGCAAGAGAAGCAGGTGACTACCTTCAAAAGAGCGATGTGGATATCGTCTTTTTATATGTTTCCACTTATGCTTTGTCGTCTACTGTTTTGCCTGTAGTGCATAGGTTGAATTGTCCAATTATTATCCTAAACATACAACCTGTTGCCGCTATCGATTATGAAAATTTTAATAAACTGGGTGATACTGGTAAAATGACGGGTGAATGGTTGGCTCATTGCCAGGCTTGTTCGGTTCCGGAACTTGCAAATGTTTTTAACCGTGCCGGTATTGGTTACGAGTTTGTAACTGGCTACCTGGGAGATCAAACCGTGTGGGACGATATCCAGGGATGGATTGAAGCCGCTAATGTTGCCGCAGCTATGCGCAATAACCGTTTAGGAGTCCTGGGCCATTATTACTGTGGAATGTTAGATGTATATACCGATCTCACTAAACAAGCTGCAACTTTTGGCACACACATCGAATTACTTGAAATGTGCGAAGTGAAAAAATACCGCGACGCAGCCACCGATGCCGAGGTGGAAGCAAAAATAAAGGAGTTCCACAGTACATTTGAAGTTGTAGATACATGCGAAAAGGAAGAAATTGAGCGTGCTGCCCGCACATCTGTTGCTCTCGACAAATTGGTTGAAGCGCATAACCTGGGTTCGATGGCTTATTACTACGAAGGTGAATCAGGAAATGATTACGAAAACATAGTAACCTCTGTTATTGCCGGAAATACCTTGCTAACTGGTAAAAACATTCCTGTAGCCGGCGAGTGCGAGGTGAAGAATGCCCAGGCCATGAAAATTATGGATTTGTTTGGCGTTGGGGGCTCTTTTTCAGAGTTTTATGCGATGGATTTTAAAGACGACATCGTTATGTTGGGGCACGATGGTCCTGCACACCTTTCCATTGCCCAAGGAAATGTGCAGCTAGTTCCGCTTCCCGTTTATCATGGCAAGCCAGGCAAAGGATTATCCATACAAATGACTGTAAAACATGGTCCGGTCACCATACTTTCTGTTGTTGAAGGTAAAGATGTGGTATTCCTGTTAGTGGCAGAAGGCGAATCCGTTCCCGGACCAGTTCTGCAAATTGGAAATACCAACAGTCGCTATCGTTTTCCCATTGGCCCAAAAGCGTTCATTAACGAATGGTCGAGACAAGGCCCTGCTCATCACTGTGCAATTGGCGTTGGGCATATAGCCGATAAGATTGAAAAGTTGGGGTATTTACTTGGTATTGATGTAGTAAAGATTTGTTAGGCATTCCGATTTGGCATTTTCTTAATGGACGACCAACGTCGCTGAGATGCATAGAGGGAAAATGCATTTAATGCTAAAACTGCAGGAATATACTAAACCGAATAAAATTTAATCAAAACTCCCCCAGGTTGTTACACCATGGATGATTATATCCCCCCGGGAGTTGTACTTCCCGTTCTTCGAATGTCAGTCTCCTTCGTCGGCGGTTTCACGCCAGGGCTTTTTCTTTGTAGACAAGAGGTTTGAAATATCTAACCTTGATCTGATCAGAGACATTAATAGAATTAGTAACCTGGAGGAGGTTTTATCAATTAATGACATAGCCAGTAGCCTTCACTAAGTTAGTCGGGATAATTTGATCATCAAAACAGGAGTCAAATGGAGGTTGCTTAGCTATATATGTTGATTATGATGTGGCTGACCGAATGTGGTCGATGTGTCCGGATTTGACAATAATTGGGAAAATACTAGAAATATCATGTATTTATCAGGAATTCTTGCCGATCCAACAGTGATTAACTTTCTCGGAAAACCATTGATTCAAAATTCCCGGATCCCTCAAGATTGTTGTTTTTTATACTTAATCTGACCTTCGAAAGTATACCATGATATGCAGGTTTGGCGATTAGTTTTTTGATAAAAGACTTTAATACCGGATTGACCCCTTCCAACAGGTCTTTCCGGTCCAGGATTTTATCAAAATCAAACTCTGCCTGAAAAGAAAAATGTACATCGAGTGATTTTATTTTTAATGCAGCCGGGTATGTAACTTTAACATCTTCGTCAAAGCCAAATGATAAAATTGAGCAGTCAATCAGATTATTTGAGCTATAGATGATCTTATTTTGTTCAGCCACCATTAATGAGAGTGTACGATTTGTCCTGCAATAGATATCCGCAAAAATAACTGTGTATCTGCCGGCATAGCTTTTCCCCCAGTACCATTTGATTGCCAGATCATCGAGGTATAGTGGATTTTTTCTGTCTGGTTTTATATAATTATGGTCGTGATACCCGGTTGCTCCGATCAAATTATATTCCTTGTTTTTGTAGAAAAACTCTCCTTCTACCCGTGCCTTTGGAATGGGTATTATCCAGGAAAAATCGACTTTCTTTTTTCCTGACTGGTAAGGAATTTTCTTTCCAAAAGGTTTCCACCCCTCTACTTCACTTGTAAACTTGAAATTACACTTAAAACCGGGAATATCGATTTTAATGAAATAAACCGGATGATCATTACATACTCCCCATATTTTTAGAACATCTTTGACTGATATGTTGCATTGTCTGGTATCGGCTTTTAATTCTTCAATATCAAAGGGATGAAAAAAACTTTCACTCCTTTCAGGTGTATTTACAGAAATTGTTATTTGTGGAAATACCCTGGTCCTGAGGGGATCAGTGCCAACATGGAGAACAATCTTTAAAAAACAACCCGATTTATAATCATTTATATCAAAATACCACCACTCAAAATCACCTTTTACATAATCCACAATCTGAAGTCCGTCATCCTCCGGGAGTAGAGTCAGCTCATTCGAATCCGTAATGACCTGGGTCAAATCTACAGCCCCGTTCATCAGTGCTTTCCCAATATGTTTATAACTCCCCACAGATGTTAAATAATCTGGATCAACTTTAAACAAAATTAAGAAATATTTAAGGAGATTTAATTTTAACCGTTGGCAGTCAGTGCTTTTAATGAATATTTTTAAGAAGTATAAGTCGTTTTTTTGAGATTCTTTTCGGGGGTGAGATCATTAGTCGGGAGGTTACGCTCCCTTTAACCGCGTGATCCTCAGTGGGGTGCTTAAAAAGGGAAAGGCCCTACAGCCGGTTGATTCAGTGCAGATATGTTCTATCTGTCAGATATTTAAGTCCCTCTCTCCCGGGAGAGGGATTTAGGGTGAGGTCGGTGATCAGAGGATTAAGCCTCACTTCGTTCGGCTTGATCCGTTTAGGGGTGCTTAACAAAGAAAAAGCCCTGCATCCGCCTTCGGCGTCTGTCGGGTCTTTTTGTTTTTATCCCTCGCATGAGCAAGCTAAGCTCGGGCTAAAAACAAAAATCCCCGGTGCTTTCGCACCAGGGATTTTTCTTTGTAGACAAGAGGTTTGAAATATCTAACCTTGATTTGATAAGGGATATAGGAAGTATTATGAAGCTGGCGGATATTTTACCTACTTGGTTATAAAGTATAAGAATGATTTTAATGTTTCGTCATCTTAACGAGCCTGATTATCAAATTTATTTGCAGGAATGAGTAAAATTTAGGAAATTCGGTACAAGACAACTCTAACTGAACCTGTTAATTAGAATTATCTTTCATGACCGAGTCACTTTCCTCCGATCAATTATTTATCAAGAGACTCACTGACATAATCCAGGGCAATCTTGAAAACGAGAATTTCAGTGTCCGGGAGCTTGCCCGCGAATCAGGTTATAGCCGTTATGGATTAAATAGGAGACTGAGCAGGATCACCAATAAAACTGTCGTTCAGTTTATATCTGAAGTCCGTTTGCAGAAAGCTTTGGAAATGCTTAGGGATGAAAATAATACAGTCTCTGAAATTGCATTTAAAACCGGATTCAGCAGTCCTGCTTACTTCAGCAAATGTTTTCATGAGTTTTTCGGATATCCTCCGGGAGAAGTTAAAAAAAGAGAATGTCAAATAATCCTTACGCTGAAGATCCTGACTAAAGATCCTTCTGAAAACAAACTAAAAAAACCAGGTGTGGAGAAATTTTTTCAATTCCTTTCCCGGGTTCCTGACCCTTGCCTTATTAGTTGTAATAATCGGTTTTTTTATTTTCTTGCATATTCATAATTCTGAGCGAGGATAACCTGATTTCTTCAGACGGAAGAATTTCTATTGCGGTTATGCCATTTCGCAATATGACAAATGATACAATATGGAATATCTGGCAAGATGCAATCCAGGAAGATCTGATCACCTTGCTTTCAAACAATCCTGAAGAATTAAGAGTCCGTCAAACAGGGTCAGTGAACAGTTTCCTTGATAATAAAGGTCTGAAAGGCTATGCCTCACTAACCTATTCTGCCGCAAGCAATATCTCGCGTAAACTGGATGCAATTGTTTTTATCTATGGCAATATACAACGGGCAGGAACTAAATTACGTCTTGATGCAAAACTGATCAATTCAAAGAAAGAGGAGGTATTGAAATCATTTGAGATTGATGGACCCTACGATGTGGATATAATACTGGACATGACCGATTCCCTTAGAAAGGAGGTAAGAGATTTTCTTATTATTTCTCAATTGAAAAAGGTAACCTCACCTGCATTTCAGGATCTTCTGGGATCAACAAAATATCCGGAAGCATTAATCAACTTCATTAACGGACAAAAATCTTACAGTAAATTGGATTTCCTTGAGGCAATTAAATTCTATTCAAAGGCAATAGCTATCGACTCAAACTTTGTCTCTCCATATATTTTTACCTTTTTTGCATATAAGAATAACGGGCAATTGAAGGAAGCCAGAAAATGGAGTTCAAAGGTTTTTGCCAAAAAGAGACTTTATGACGATTCCGCAAAAGGGTTATGCAAATGCGATTTATGCCTCATGTTATGAAACACCAAATGAATCAGTTAGATACTATAGAAGTATACTTGATTTCGATGATCAGTTACCGGATATTCATAATGATTTAGGAACTGTCTACTGCTATTTACAGCAATACGACAATGCTATTCCGGAATTTATAAAAACGCTGGAAATATATGAGAAATGGGGAGTGAAACCCTTTTGGGGAACTTATTATAGTTGGCTGGCGTTAGCTTATCATAAAACAGGACAGTATAAGGAAGAAAAAAAGATTTTAAAAAAAGCAAAAACGGATTTTCCTGATGATCCGGAAATTATGTACCGGGAGATTGTTGTAGCCTTGACGGAAAGAGATACTGTAACAGCAAACCGGATTATGAAAAAATGGATACTGGTTAAGAGAGTGCAATCATTGTCCGAGGCACGGATAACGGCAACTTTCGCCAACATGTATATTGACGCAGGAATTCCGGATGAAGCGGAGAAATATATCAGGCAGGCACTCTCCCTGGAGCCGGAAAATCCCGCAAGGATGAGGGACCTTGCATATTTCCTTATAAATTATGATCGTGACTTAAATGAAGCTATGGAACTTGTTGATAAGGCGCTGAAGTTAAACCCTGATGAGTATATTGCATTGGAATGCAAAGGATGGGGACTATATAAGCAGGGAAAATATCATGAAGCACTTGGACTACTTCAAAAAAGTTGGAATTCAAGGTTAAGCTACAGGCATTCATTATATCTTCATCTCGAGGCGGCAAAAAAGGCTGTCGCTGAAAATAAGACAAGCTATGAAATCCGGTCAGATTAAGTCATATGCTGCAAAATTCCTACTTACCGGAAGGGAAATTTATTACAGCCGCGATATCCTATATCCTCTGATTTCACCCTCGGATGAAATCCAATTATCTTTATAATTATTAATATTTTATGGCGACTAATAAAAATTATAATATTTTGAGTGAAAAAGTATAATTACTGCTCGAAATATTGATAGTTATTTATTGGGTTTTAGCCGAACTTTAATTAAACAAAATCAGATTCTAAAGTTTAATTAAACTAAAATTATCAGCAATGAAAACAAAGACATTTTTATTATTTGCCTTTTTTCAGGCATTGGAATGACACAACTTTCCGCACAGACAAAATCCTATCCGGATAGATTCTTTCTGACTTCAGAAGATTTGTATTTAGAAAACCCTGTTTATTGTAATGGTATTCAGGGTGAGGTGGATAGATTAGTTCTGGATTATTTCGTCTGGCAAGGTGTGACTCATTATAAGGATGGGATACCAGTTTTTACTAATAGTAAACTTACAGGTCAATGTCATAGCATAAAAACAGGTGAAATATTCACCTATAAGGAAATAGATAAGAGCCCGGCAACCAGTACAACTTACAATGCGAAATTTAATTTAATCGGTGATCATGGGAACCATTATATACAAACATTTGTAATTGAGTATGTGGATGCCGATCTTATACTCCATCCTGATGTAATCAGGGCTATTTGTAACTAACCACACCCAGATACTTGATATACTTGGATCATAGAGCAACAAGTCTCCGGAAATCAGCACCGGCAGATTTATTTGTCCGGGTGCCAGCCTTTATAAAAAGCTCTGCACCTGATGGATTTATTACAGAAATATCCTAAATGCCAGGCATTTAAGTTCCTCTCCCGTGGGAGAGGGATTTAGGGGGAGGCCAAGACAAAAAGAGGGGCTGGGGGTGTGTACATGTTGTAAAGAGGATTGCTCGTCACTTCGTTCCTCGCGATCCTCATGGTGGGTGCTTAACATGTCAAAAGCCTTGCAGCGCTGCTGTGTAAACATATAATTTTGTTGTGATTTCTTCCCCCTTCTTTGCGTTAGCAGAGAAGGGTGGTCAAGAATGCAGGAGGATTGCTCGCTGTCTCCGGGGGGAGCTTAACAAGTAAAAGCCTTGCAGCGCTGCGCGCTGCTACGCTTTGACTAACAAGTCAAAAGCCTGTTGACGGTCTGAAAATAATTAAAGCCCTGGTGCTTCGCACCAAGGCTTTTTCCTTGTAGCGGAGGGAGGATTCGAACCTCCGACCTTTGGGTTATGAGCCCAACGAGCTACCACTGCTCCACCCCGCAATATGGGTGCAAATTAACACATTGATTACAATTGGCAAAACAAATTAAAAAATTATTAGTAAGTTTGCGATAAGTACACAGCCGAAAGACGGAAGAGAAACTTCGGTCTTCTGATTTCGGTCATCAGACTTTTTTACCGGAACATTAATAATTGAATATCATTAAATAAAAACACCATGCCACGAGTATTTAAAGCAACAGATATCGAAAAGGAGGAGAAAGAAGTTAAACGCGATTACCTCGATCGTCATATGCCTCATGTTATTTGTCCCGACCAGGTACAGAGAGGAGAAAAATTCATGGTAAAGGTGATACTTGGTGAAGAGTATCCCCATCCCGATGAATATGATCATTCTATAAGTACGATCCAGCTGTGGAACCGTGAAACACTGCTTGCAGAAGCCCGTTATACCCCCGGTGTGTACGGCAACCTGCCTTCGCATGTTGAAATCGATTTCTACATTGTGGCTCCGGAAGTGTCAATGAACCTGTCAGCTATGTCTGTTTGTACAAAGCACGGACTCTGGCAAAGTGAAGATAAAGCTGTAAAGTGATTTAATTATGTATTACAGTTACCGCTGTTTGTTGATAAATGTTTATCTCTATTTGGCTGTCGCAGGTATTATTATCTTTGCACGCATATCACGTAACATAATATGCCAAAGAACGAGAAGAAAAAACGTAGCTGGCGAGATAAATACAGGTTTTCTGTCACTAACGATACTACATTTCAGGAGGTCTGGAGAATAAGGCTCACTCAGTATAATGCATTCCTGTTGATTACATCCCTGTTTTTTTTTGTTATCGGAACAACTGCCCTGCTGATTGCTTTTACAAACCTCAGGGAATTCATCCCGGGTTATCCCGATATTACAATGAGACGCAATATCCTCGTCAGCGCTATCCGTCTCGATTCGCTCGAAAGGGAACTTGCCCTGAGGGATAAGTATTTCTGCGAATCTGAATTCGATTATTGCCGGAAACCTGCCTGCCGATAATTATGCTCTCAGGGATACTTCGCGTAACTATAAATCAATCACCTTCAAAGACTCTCCGGAAGACTCCACATTAAGAGCCCAGGTTGAAAATGAAGACAGGTATAATCTGACCCTGGGTCCGGTGGCATCTGAACCGGTCACAAGTCTGGCCAGCCTGCATTTTTTCCCGCCAGTGAAAGGAATGGTATCAGGAAAATTTGATCCACGGTCGAAACACTTTGGCACCGACATAGTAACAAAACCAAAATCATCTGTTGATGCAGCTCTCGATGGAACCGTAATATTCACTGGATGGACAATGGAGACCGGTTTTGTAATTGAGGTTCAGCATACAAATAATATTGTTTCAGTTTATAAGCATAATGCCTCTCTTCTGAAAACCGCCGGAGATATGGTTCGTACCGGGGAGGCAATTGCAGTAGTTGGTGATTCCGGTGAGCTTTATACCTCCGGACCCCACCTCCATTTTGAGATCTGGTATAAGGGTCGTCCGCTTGATCCTGAAGAACATATAATTTTTTAATTCCCCGGTAATGATATGCCAAAGAAAATTGCATTGCTGGGATCGACAGGATCAATAGGCACTCAGACTCTGGATGTCATTTCAAGGTTCCCTGACAAATTTTCCGTTGAGGTCCTTACTGCAGGGAATAATATAAGACTCCTGGCACAGCAGGTAAGAAAATTCATGCCTGACTCCGTGGTTATCGGAAATGAAGCTCATTATCAGTCGCTCAGGGATACCCTTAAAGACCTTCCTGTAAAAGTATATGCAGGTAATGATGCAATTGAGCAAATCAGTACAGGTTCAAATGTCGACACCGTTGTCGTCGGCATGGTAGGATATTCAGGATTAAGACCAACAATTTCAGCAATAAAGGCAGGTAAGAAAATTGCCCTGGCAAATAAGGAAACACTTGTATTGCCGGTAAATAATTAAAAAGCTTGTAAAGGAAACAGGAAGCCGTATAATCCCGATCGATTCAGAACATTCGGCAATTTTTCAGTGCCTTGCCGGCGAATCGGGAAATCCGGTTGAAAAAATTACCCTGACTGCTTCGGGCGGACCTTTCCTGAATTTTACATCTGAAATGCTTCAGAATGTAAAACCCCATGAGGCTCTGAAACACCCGAACTGGGAAATGGGAAATAAAGTCACAATTGATTCCGCTTCTCTGATGAATAAAGGACTCGAAGTAATTGAAGCAAAATGGCTTTTTGACCTGAATCCCGACCAGATAAAAGTGATTATTCATCCTCAGTCGATCATTCACTCGCTTGTTCATTTTGCTGATGGCTCTGTTAAAGCTCAACTGGGAATGCCCGATATGAGGGTCCCGATCTTATATGCCCTGAGCTATCCCGACAGGTATCCATCAGATCTTCCAAGGCTCGACCTGAACCGTTATCCGACACTCACTTTCATTGAGCCGGATACAAGCAGATTCCGTAATCTGGCACTTGCATACAAAGCTCTGGAACAGGGTGGAAATATGCCCTGCATAATGAATGCTGCCAATGAGGTTGCCGTGAATGCATTTCTGGCTGGCAAAATAAGCTTTCTGAAGATGTCGGATGTGGTTGAGTATACAATGGAAAAAACCGAATATTTTGCATCTCCCGGACTTGGCTTCCTTGAAATCAACAAATAAAAGAGCAAGTGAGATTGCTTCGCACTTTATAAACGAATTATATAAGAAATCATGACAATACTTATCAAAATACTGCAATTCCTCTTAGTCTTTCCATACTTGTCATTATCCACGAGTTTGGTCATTTTATTTTTGCCAAACTTTTTAAGACAAGAGTGGAGAAATTCTACCTCTTTTTCGATCCGTGGTTTTCACTTTTCAAATGCAAAATAGGTGAAACAGAATACGGAGTCGGGTGGCTTCCGCTCGGCGGCTATGTGAAGATATCAGGGATGATTGATGAATCGATGGATAAGGAACAGATGAAGCAGCCTGCCCAGCCTTATGAATTCAGATCCAAGACATCGGGTCAGAGGCTTCTTATAATGACCGGAGGTGTTCTCTTCAACTTCATACTCTGCTTTGCTGATATACGTTTGCGTGCTTTATGCATGGGGCGAGACATATCTTCCCACAGCAAATGTGAAATACGGGATTGTTACTGATTCAGTCGGATATGCTATAGGTCTGAGGAACGGTGATAAAATTCTTTCGGTCGACAATCAGATGATCGAGAACTTTGCAGAGATCACTTCCGATATCGTCTGAATAACAGGAAAAGCATTCAGGTCGAAAGAGACGGGGAAGTCGTGAATATCGATATTCCTGTTGAATATATTGCCACAGATGCTGAAGGGAAACGGACAGATGAACGTCAGAAGACCTTTCAGCCCGTATGTTATCAGCAGCATTTCAGAAAAAATCGCCCGGGAAGACTGCAGGACTTCTTGTCGGTGATGAAGTTACCGGCCTCGATGGAAATAAATTCACCTGGTTCGATGAATTTCAGAAATATCTCTCCGAAAACAAGGACCAGTCCGGTCACGTCAATATCCTGCGTAAAGGCGAACAGATAGATATAAGTGTTATCCCAACATCTGAGGGTTTGCTCGGGATAGCCAGTTCTGTTACATATGATCAGATGTTTGAGCTGAAAACAATCAAATACGGATTTCTTGAATCAGTCCCTGCAGGAATCAATAAAGGATTTAAAACAATCGGGAACTATCTCAAGCAATTCAAAGCTGATTTTTTCGAAGAATACAAAAGCCTATGAATCACTTGGAGGGTTTATTACAATCGGAAGCATTTTCCCCGGTGTCTGGGACTGGCAGTCGTTCTGGAACCTGACAGCATTGCTTTCAATTATTCTGGCTGTGATGAATATTCTTCCCATTCCGGCACTCGACGGCGGGCACGTGATGTTTCTGCTCTTTGAGGTTGTTACAGGCAGGAAACCCAGCGATAAATTTCTTGAATATGCTCAGATAACGGGAATGGTGATCCTCTTTGCTCTTCTGATTTTTGCAAATGGGAACGATATAATGAGGCTTATCAGGAAATAGACAATTGAAGATTTATTTTTCAATATTTGTATATGTTTAAAGTATTTATAACTTTGCATAAATTCAAAAACTTAATGAGATGGGAAAGATAGGCATGACTGAGATAATACTTATTTTGCTTGTTGTTGTTCTTTTGTTTGGTGGTCGCAAAATTCCTGAATTGATGAAAGGTATAGGTCAGGGTATGAAGGAATTCAAAAAAGCATCAAAGTTTGACGGTGACGACTGATAGCAAGGAAACTGCCAAATAGAGTATTCAGGTTCATAATATTATTGAAAAGGCTGTCTGAATCAGCCTTTTTTTATTTATTCCCTTGTTTTTCGCCCCCAACCTCCTAAAGGGGGCTAAACCGGTTCGTATTTCTGATTCCTTCTTACCGGAATAAAGCCGGCTTCACGTATAATATCCTGCATCTCAACTGCATTAAAACGGTTATTTGCTCCTGCAGCGCTGACAACATTTTCCTCAATCATTATCGATCCCAGATCATTTGCCCCGGCATTCAGCGAAGCATGGCGATCTCTTTACCAACTGTAAGAATCGAAGCCTGCATGTTCCTGATATTGTTCAGCATTATCCTGCTCACCGCAATCAGTCGGATATAATCGGGACCTGTATATCTGCTTTTTATTCCATGATTTTTCAGAAAGTACAGTTCCTTCATCCTGAAAGGGCCAGGGGATAAATGTTATAAATCCATAACTGCCTTCCGGTTTTTTATCCTGGAGCTCCCTGATTTTAATAAGATGTTCAATCCTCTCTTCTATTGTTTCAATATGTCCGTACATCATTGTTGCTGAGGTTGGCAGATTTAATCTGTGGGCATCTCTCATCACATCAAGCCACTCATTTGAAGTGGCTTTAGCGGGTGAAACTATCTTGCGGACCCTGTCGGAAAGAATCTCTGCTCCGGCACCCGGAAGAGATTCAAGTCCGGAAGCCTGAAGTTTTTCAAGAACTTCATAATATTTCAGATTCTCTTTTTTTGCAAGGAAAACAATCTCGGGAGGTCCCAGAGCATGCAGCTTCAACCGGGGATATAATTCTTTGAGCTGTCTGAAAAGATCGAGATAGAAAGCAAGTCCCAGACCCGGATTCATTCCTCCCTGGAGCAGAAGCTGATCACCTCCGAGAGCAAAAAGCTCATCGATCTTCCTGATATATTCACCGATCGATGTTGTATATGCATCCTCGGATCCCCTTTCGTGCGGCAGAAATTGCAGAAAGCACACTGCGAGAAGCAGATGTTTGTGATGTTTACATTCCTGTCGATCATCCAGCCGGCACCATTACCAGGATTATGAATCTGCCTGAGCTTATCTGCCGGCAAACATCAGCTCTTCAAGCGGGGCTTCCCTGTAAAGAAAAGTCCCTTCCTCAATTGTCAGAGGCTCAAGATCGAAGGCTTTCTTATATAAATCTTTCAATTCCATTAATTCAAATTATATCTGTTTCACAGAGACCTAAATCATTAAACTCAAAATCAAATGTATAGTGAGACTCGTGTAATTGTTTACTTCGAACTTTGCGCAAGTTGCAAGTGCCTAAAGTGTCAGGATAACCTCGAACGGTACAAAGGTAACTCTTTAGAAACTAAACAATCAATATTTTAATTAACTTTACTTCCCTAAAAATCCAGGATAAAATATATGAAACCTGAAATTCATAAAATCTCACAAATATCTCCTGAACAGTCTGTTGTATGTATCACTGGGAAGGATAAATTACCTGATTGGCTTAAGCTGACGAAATCAGAAAAGGAATTTGCATTAAAACAGATTAAGGCAAAAGAGGATTATGTAATTATCAATTCCTACTTCAAGAGTACTTACATAATCAGGATAAATGACACCGACGAGGAATTCAAAATCAGGGAGTCATTGAGAAAAACAGCTTTTAATCTCAGGAAACAAATAAAATCGAATAATCATTCTGAACTTGTAATTTCATCGCATGAGATTTTCAGCGGAGCTGTCGAATCTTTTACCGAAGGTTTGCTGCTTAGTATTTATTCCTTTGACAAATACAAATCGGAAAAGGACGAAAAAGCAAAGAAAAAATATCCCTCTAAGCTTCTTTTATTTGGAGGACCTGAAGATAAAGACCTTAAATGGCTTGATCGACCTCACCGATTCTGTTTACCTTATCAGGGATCTGATAAATGAACCTGTCAATCATCTCAACGCCCCTGCTTTTGCCGAAGAGATAAAAAAAATAGGCAAGCTCGGAGGTTTCAGGGTTGAAATTCTGAATAAGGGGAAAATCGAAGCCCTTAAGATGGGTGGATTGCTTGCTGTTAATAAAGGAAGTGTCGATCCTCCTGTTTTTTGCATACTTGAATGGAAACCTGAAAAAGCCCTGAACCAAAATCCTGTTGTTCTGATTGGAAAAGGTATTGTTTATGATACAGGTGGGCTTAATATCAAGACAGGCGACTATATGGAGAATATGAAAGGTGATATGGCTGGTGGCGCAGCCGTTACAGGTGTTATGTACACTATAGCCAGAACGGGCATTCCGCTTCATGTCATCGGCCTGATCCCTGCAACTGACAATCGTCCGGGAGGAAATGCATTTACCCAGGGGGATATCATTACGATGTTCAACAAAATGACTGTTGAGGTTGGAAATACTGATGCTGAAGGGAGACTTATTCTTGCCGATGCAATAAGCTATGCTTCGAAGTTTAAGCCCGAGCTCATTATTGATATTGCAACTCTCACAGGTTCAGCAGCCATGACATTCGGTATTCAGGCAATTGCTGTCATGGGCAATGCCGGACGGAAATATTTCGACCTGCTCAGGGAAGCCGGCAATGAGGTCTATGAAAGGACTGCAGAACTTCCATTCTGGGAAGAATACGGGGAACTGATAAAATCCGATATTGCTGATCTTAAAAATATAGGGGGAAGGGAAGCAGGAGCTATAACAGCCGGGAAATTCCTTGAGAATTTTGCGGAATACCCTCTTATCCATCTGGATATTGCTGGTCCTGGTTTGTTGAAAAGGATGATTTTTACAGGCTGAAGGAGGGACCGGGAACCGGTACCAGAATCCTTTCGGCATTTCTGAAAAGATATGCTCTGAACTCATAGTTAAGAAATAACATTGTTATGGAGAAAAAAACGATAATAGCAGGAATATCTCAGGGTGATATAAACGGCATCGGCTATGAGGTTATAATAAAGGCCCTCATGGAACCCACGATTAACGATTTATGTGCCCCGGTCGTTTATGGCTCCCCAAAGGTTGCGGCATATCATCGCAAGGCATTGAATATTAATAATTTCAGCTTTAATAATATAAGGATCGGTTGAAGAAGCAAACCATAAAAAGACGAACCTGATAAATTGTCTTGATGACAATATCAGGGTCGAACTGGGACGATCAACCCCTCAGGGAGGCGAAGCAGCCCTGGCATCTCACTTGAAAGGGCGGTTGCCGATATTAAAAGCGGCAAGATTGATGTGCTTATAACATCGCCGATCGATAAGAAGAATATCCAATCGGATAATTTCCAGTTTAGCGGGCATACGGATTATCTCCAGTCAGAACAGGTGCCGGAGATGTACTGATGTTCATGATAAGTGAAAGCCTCAGGATTGGAATGGTTACAGGCCATGTTCCTTTAAGCAAGGTGCCGGGTATGATAACCAAAGAGACTTCTTCTCAGTAAGATCAGGCTGATCAACCAGTCACTTTTACTTGATTTTGGAATTCGCCGGCCACGGGTTGCAGTCCTTGGGCTTAATCCTCATGCTGGCGAGAATTCATTACTTGGGAAAGAAGAAGAGAAGTTATTACTCCGGCAATTCAGCAGGCTGTAGAAGGAAAATATGCTGGTTTTCGGCCCTTTCCCTGCTGATGGATTTTTCGGGGCGGGGTCATTTACTAAATTTGACGGGATTCTTGCAATGTACCACGACCAGGGCCTGGCTCCTTTTAAAGCACTTTCATTCGATTCAGGAGTTAATTTTACCGCAGGTCTTCCTTTCATCAGGACCTCTCCGGTTCATGGGACTGCATTTCAGATAGCCGGAAAGGGGGAAGCTTCGGAAAACTCATTCCGTCAGGCAATTTATCTTGCATGTGATATATTCAGGAACAGGCAGATGTATTCTGAGATTTCGCGAAATCCGCTTAAGCACCAGAGGTGACAGCACCGCCGGTGTCCTTGGCGACCACGAGGTGATGGTCGGCGTACGCGGCCACCTGCGGCAGGTGGGTGACGACGAGCACCTGGTGGCGGCGGGCCAGCCGGGCGAGCCGTCGCCCGATCTCGACCGCGGCCCGCCCGCCGACGCCGGCATCGACCTCGTCGAACACCAACGTCGGCGGCCCGCCGACCCCGGCGAAGCACCACCTCGATCGCGAGCATCACCCGCGACAGCTCGCCACCGGACGCGCCCTGCTGCAGCGGCTGCGCCGCCGCCCCGGGGTGCGGGACGCAGCCGCAGCTCGACCTCGTCGGCGCCGTCGACCCCGACGCCCGACCTCGGCCCCGCCGACGCCGAGCGTCGGCTCGCCGCGCCCGGCCGACCGCGGCGCGACCGCGACCTGCGACCCGCGCGTGCGGCATCGCGAGCCCGGCCAGCTCGGCCGTGACCGCCTGCGAGAACCGCCCGGCCGCTGCCCGCCGCGCGCGGCGGAGACGGCGCCGCGAGCTCGGCGAGCTCGACGGCCAGCTGCGCGCGCTCGCGGTCGAGCTCCTCGATGGCCTCGTCGGAGGTGTCCAGCGCGCCAGCCGCGCCCGCGCGCCTGCTCCGCCCACGCCATCACGCCGTCGACGTCCTCGGCGTACTTGCGGGTCAGCGACCGCAGCGCGGCCTGCCGCTGGTACACCTGCTCCAGGCGCGCCGGATCGGCGTCGAGCGACTCGAGGTAGCCGGCCAGCTCCCCGCCGACGTCGCCGACCAGGGTCGCGATCTCCGCGAGCCGCGCGTCGAGCCCGCCGAGATGCGGATCCACGCTCGGTCTGCGCCCTCGCAGCGGCCCGGCGCGCGGTGCCGAGCAGCTCGCCGCGTCCGCGGCGTCATCGGTCGCCGTCGGCTCGCCGCGCAGCAGCGCCCGGTACGCCAGCTCGGCCGCGCCCGCAGACCTTCGACATGCTCGAGGCGCTGCGCCTCGGCGCGCAGCTCGACGTCCTCGCCCGGCTGCGGGTCGACCCGGCTGATCTCGTCGAGGCCGAGCCGGAGCAGGTCGGCCTCCTGGTTACGCTGGCGCGCGTTGGCCCGCCGGTCGGCGAGCTCGCGCAGACCGCGCGCCACTGCGCGTACCGCTCCGCCGAAGCCGGCCGAGCAGCTTCTCGTGCTCGGCGCCGGCGAACCGGTCCAGCGCGGCCCGCTGCTCGGCCGGGCGCAGCAGCCGCAGCTGATCGGACTGCCCGTGCACCGCGAGCGACCCGCTCGCCGACGCTCGCCGAGCACCGCGACCGGCACGGCCCGGCCGCCGACGTGAGCCCGCGAACGCCCCTCCGCGGTCACCGTCCGGCTCAGCAGCAGCGTGCCGTCGTCGTCCGGCTCAGCGCCGGCATCGGCGACCCGGCCCGAGCACCGCGTCGGCCGTCCGGCCGCCCAGCAACAGCCGCCCCTCGCACGATGCCCGGCCCGGTCCGCGCGCACCCGCCCGGCGTCGGCCCGCCCGCCGAACAGCAGCCCGAGCCCGGCGACCACCATCGTCTTGCCGGCCCCGGTCTCGCCGGTGATGCACGGTCAGCCCCGGTCCGAGCGGCAGGGTCGCGTCCTCGATGACACCAAGCCCGGTAATGCGGAGTTCCTCCAGCACAGCAACAGACCCTAGCCCGGCGGACCGACAACCTTCCACCCGCGTCCGAGATCCACACCGACCGCCGCGCTCCGAGACCCACACCGAACCGCCGTGCGACGTGCCCGCCGGACCGGCCTCAGCCGATGCCCGCCGTTTTGCAGGCATCGATGTACGCCGCCGCACAGAGCGCACCGACCGTCACGAAGCCGTCCTTGAGGACCGTCGATTGAAGGTTCTCCTTCGCGACCGCCTGCGGCTCCAACAGGAACGACGGCTGCTGACCGGCCTTGTTGTCGATCGTGGCTGGGGCGCCTTGGGCCGCTGATCGCGAAGCAGCGCATAGGCCAGCTCGGCTGCCTTCTCGGCCTCCCCGGTACCGACCTGTATCGAACCGACCGTGTCCGAGATGTCGCCGGTCGCCTTGCTCGTCGCCTGCGCCAGCTCCTTGACCTCCTGCGCCAGCTCCTTGACCTCCTGCGCCAGCTCCTTGACCTCCTGCGCCAGCTCCTTGACCTCCTGCGCCAGCTCCTTGACCTCGCTGGCCACGACCGCGAACCCCTTGCCCGCCTCGCCGGCACGCGCCGCCTCGATCGTCGCGTTCAGCGCCAGCAGGTTCGTCTGCTCGGCGATCGAGGTGATCATCTGGACGACCGCCCCGATCCGCTCCGACGCAGCGCCCAGCTCCGCCATGGTGGCGCTGGTACATGCCGCGATGTCGACCGCCGTGGCGGCGACCGCGCTGTTCTCCGCGGTGCTCCTGGCGATCTCCCTGATCGTGGTGGTCATCTCCTCGGTACCGGCCGCCGCCGCGGCGACATGCTGGCTCACCTCGCCGGCCGAGCGGGCGGGCGGGCGACCAGGCTGGCGCGGTCGCTCGTGTCGCTGAAGCTCGTCGAGATCTGGCCGACCTCGTCGCGCTGGACAACGGTCGCCTCGACCCTCAGGTCCCCGTCCGCGACGTCTCCGATCCCGGGCTTCCGGAACCCCGATGTGCCGTCGCGCCGCCGCTCAGGGATGCCATGCCCCGTCCCCCGCCGATCCGCCGCGCATGTTCCGCTGCGCAGTTTGTACCGTCTCGCAACCCAGTCCGTCCTGGGTTGTGATCGGACGTTCGAACCCGGGTATGAGCCTTCGGCTGCTGCGATTCGTGCCGGGTGTCGACCCGCTTCAGCCGACCAGCACCGCTTCAGCCGACCAGCACCGCTTCGTCCCTGTCCGGCGCGCGCCCGTTCGACGGTGACGGCTGCGCGGTGATCAAGGTGCGCACCGGGTAGGGGATCGTGATGTTCTCGGCGCGGTAGCGGGCGTGCAGCCGCTTGATGAACTCGTGCACGATGACGTACTGCGACGAGTACTCCTCCGCCCGCAGGAACACCGTGAAGTTGATCCTCGAGTCGGCGAACGTGTGGTACCTGACGAACGGGGTGTGATCGCGCACCGCGCCGTCCACGGTGGCCGTCACCTCCTTGGCGGTCTCGATCGTGACCCGCTCCACGAACTCGAGGTCGCTGTCGTAGCTGACCCCGAGCTTGACCATGACGGCGAGATCCTGCTCCGGGCTGTGGTAGTTCGTCATGATCGCATCGGCGAACCGTGAGTTCGGGACGACGACCAGGTTCCCCGACAGCTCCCGGACCGTGGTGTTCCGCCAGTTGATGTCGACGATGTACCCGTCTTCGCCGGTACTGAGCTGGATGTAGTCCCCCTGCTGCACCTTCTTCGACGCAAGGATGTGGATGCCGGCGAACAGGTTCTCGAGCGTGTCCTGCAACGCGAGCGCGACAGCGAGGCCGCCGACGCCCAACGCCGTCAGCAGCGGAGTGATCGAGACACCGAGGCTCTGGAGCAGAACGAGAACCCCGATGGCGAGCACGACACCCCGGGTGATGTTGACGAAGATACTGGCCGACTGCGCGACACCGGAGCGGCCGAGAGCGATCTGCCGCACCGCACCGCCCGCGAACCGCGCCACCGCCAACGAGAACGCCAGGATGACCGCGGTGAGCAGCACCCGGTCGACGACCCCGCGGATCGTCGACCGCAGCCCGACGATCTCGACCGCCCACCACAGCCCGACGGCGGTGGCGACCGGTAGCGCGAGGTTTCGAAGAAACGCCCAGGCCAGGTCGTCCCACTTCCAGGACGTGTTGTCGGCGTGCCGAGCCAGGCGGGTGAACAGGACGCGCAGCACGAGCCCGACGAGCACCCCTGCGACGATCCAGCACCCCGCGCCGATCAACTGTCCGATATCGACGTGCTTCGGCACAACAACTTCCAATCGCGTGTGGAGTTCGCGGATGTCGCCGCAGACCCTAACGAACGCGAGTGGATCTCAACCGACCCCTGCCGACTGGACCGGAAGATCGGCTCACCGTCGCACCGGGTGCCGCCCTGCTCGGCTCACCGTCGCACCTGGCCGGCGGAGCGACGCAGGTCGTCGAGGCTGTCGCGAAGGTAGATGTCGAACATCGGCGCCGAGGCGGTCGGTCCTCCGGGTGCCTGGCCGACCATGCCCAGCTCCATCGCTCGTACAGGCGCTTGGTCTCCAGCGCCGGCGGCTGTGTCGCCAGCGTCGCCCGCTTCTCGCGACGGCTTCCGAGCAGCGCGTCGTGCAGCGCCCGACCGATACCCCGACCGCGGTACCCGCGCCGCACGCCGAAGTCGAACAGGACGAAGGTGCGGCCGCCGCTCCGCCGTCACCGACAACGGCTGCGGAGGAGGGTCGACGCCCGACCACCACGACGTGGTCGGTTTCAGTGCGAAGCCGTAGGCGAACCCGATCAGCCGGTCACCGTCGTGGGCGAGCGCTGTTCGCGCCCCAACGAACGCTCGGTGAGCAGCCGCTCCAGGCGCTCGCGGTGCAGCCCGGTCTCGCCGTCCCGCCACGAGAACGGCGGCTCGGAGAACACCTCGTCGTAGAGCGCACACACCTCCTCGATGCTCGCCCGAACCGTCGCCGCGTCCGCCAGCTCCGCTCGAACCTCACCAACCTCGACACCACCCACGGCAACCGACCCTAACGAGAGCACAGGCGTCCAGTACGCCAGTACTGCGATCATCAACCTTCGGTGGAACAGCGATCGGGGTCCGCCGGATTGTCACCGACCGCCCGTACACACCGGACCGTCTCGAGGTACTCGGCGCTCCACCAACCCCGATCGTGCTCCTGCGCTCGCGGGTCGACCGTTCAGGAGCGCCCGCCGCGCCAGCCCTCGACCGGCAGCCCGAACTTCGCCACCAGCCGGTCGGTGAAGGCTTCGGCCGCAGCCGCACCACCCGCACCGGCAGCTCGCCGCGCCGGACCGTCACCCGGGTGCCGGGACGAGATCGAACGTGCGGCGACCGTCGCAGCACAGCACCGCCGAGGTGGTGAAGGGGTCGACCGTGACCGCGATCGTCGAGGTCGGCGAGGTCACCAGCGGCCGGCGAACAGCGCGTGGGCGCTGATCGGCACCATCAGCAGCGCCTCGACCTCCGGCCACACCACCGGGCCGCCCGCGGAGAAGGCGTACGCCGTCGAGCCGGTCGGCGTGGCGCAGACCACGCCGTCGCAGCCGTAGCGCGACAGCGGGCGGCCGTCGACCTCGACGACGCACCTCCAGCATCCGCTCCCGGGCGCCCTTCTCGACGCTGGCCTCGTTGAGCGCCCAGCGGCTCGGCGATCACCTCGCCGTCGGCTCGGCCGAGACGTCGAGGGTCATCCGCTCCTCGACGGTGTACGTGCCGGCGACCACGTCGGCGCACCGCCTTGTCGAGGTCGTCGTCTCGGCCTCGGCGAGGAACCCGACCTGGCCGAGGTTGACGCCCAGCAGCGGCACCCCGCCGGGCCGGGCCAGCTCGGCGGCGCGCAGCATCGTGCCGTCGCCGCCGAGCACGATCACCATCTCGGCGCCCTCGGCCGGCGCTCGGCCCGGTCGACCGGCACCGACGCCGGGCAGGTCCAGGTCGCGCGGCCTCGTCGGCGAGCACCCGCACCGCGAACCCGGCCGCGATCAGGTCGGCGGCGACCGTCCGGGCGTCGCTCGCGTGCGCGTCCTCGCGCCCGGTGTGCGCGACCAGCAGCAGCGGTCCCGGCTCACTGCGGTCCACCCTCTCGACCTGCGCCCGCCGGATCGGCGCTCCGGCCTCGACCACGGCGTCGACGCGATCCGTCGGATCCGCGCGGTGCGCCCCGGCGCAGCCACAGGAAGTACTCGACGTTGCCCGACGGGCCCGGGCAGCGGGCTCGCCGCCACGCCGGCGACGCCCAGCCCAGCTCGCGCCGCCGCGGCGGCCACCGTCGAGCACCGCCTCGGCGCGCAGCTCCGGGTCGCGCACCACGCCGCCCGCGCCCACCCGCTCCCTGCCGACCTCGAACTGCGGCTTGACCATCAGCACCAGGTCGCCGTCGGCGCCGGTGCACGCCGACCAGCGCGGGCAGCACCAGCCGCAGCGAGATGAACGACAGGTCGGCGACCGTCGAGGTCGACCGGCGCCGCCGATCGCTCCGGGGTCAGCGTCGCGGACGTTGGTGCGGTCGATGCACCGTCACCCGCGCGTCGTTGCGCAGCGACCAGGCGAGCTGGCCGTAGCCGACGTCGACCGCGACCACCTCGGCCGCGCCGCGCGCGCAGCAGCACGTCGGTGAAGCCGCCGGTGGAGGCGCCGGCGTCCAGGCAGCGCCGCCCCGCGCACGCGCAGCCCGCGCGGCGCGAACGCGGCCAGCGCGCCGGCCAGCTTGTGCCCGCCGCGGGAGACGTACTCGGTCGCCGCGTCGGCCTCGGCCACCACGACGGCGTCGGCGCGGTGTCGACCATCGGCGGCCGGCCTTGCGCGGCGCGCGCCCCGCACGCTCGACCCGGCCGCCGCGATCAGCTCGGCGGCCTGCTCCCGCGACCGGGCCAGGCCACGGCGGACCAGCTCGGCGTCGAGTCGCGTGCGGCGCGCCATGGTCGTACGTCTCCCAGCCGACAGGCGCTGACCGGCGAGCACCGGTCAGGCCGTGTCGATCGTCCGAAGAATCTGCTGCAGCGAGCGGTGCGCTTCCCCGTACCGCTCGACCTGTTCCGCCGGCGGGACGGCGTCCAGGTCGACGAGCGAGGCTACCGTCGCGTCAACGTCGGGATGCCCGGTCGGGAGCGTACCCCCCGGGTCGAACTCGCCGCCTGCGACCGGCCCACCCGCGGGCGTCTTCAGCTGAGCTTCGAACCGATTGTCGAACTGGCTCATGAAGCCGCTTCGCCGCCAGGCCCGCCGACGCCGCCGGTTGCGGTCTTCTTCGCGGCTACCGCCTTCTTGGCTACCGCCTTCTTGGCGACTGTGCTGTCAGGCGCCGCGGTCGTCTTCTTCGCGGGAGCCCTCGTCGTAGGTGCCTTCTTCGCGGGTGCCTTCTTCGCGGGTGCCTTCTCCGCGGGTGCCTCCTTGGCGACCGCCTTCTTCGCGACTGCCTTCTTCGCGACTGCCTTCTTCGCGGGTGCCTTCTTCGCGACTGCCTTCTTCGCGACCGTCGCAGCCGGCTTCGTCGGCCGTGGCGCCTGGCCATCCGCAGCCGGAGCCGCCGGAGCCGCAGTGGCCGCCGGACCCGCCGAGTCGGTGCCGGCTTCCTGCTGGGCCTTGCGAAGCTGCTCTTCGAGGTCCCGCACGCGCTTGGCAAGCTCGGCGACCTCGTCGTCCTTCGCCAGCCCTACCCTGGCGAGAGCGCGGTCGAGCTCGATGCGCACAAGCTTGGTGAGGCCCTCACGGTTGCTCGTACCGGTCTTGAGCAGGTCCTCAGCCATCGTCTGGAGTTGTTCCGCTGTCGCACCGCCCTTGCCGACAAGCTTCTTGACCGCCTTGGCGGCCTTCTTCCGCGAGGCATCGGTCATCCCGAGCGCAAGCTCGAGGTACGCCCGCCAAGCCTCCTGCGCCATATCGGTCTCTCCTCCACACGCCCGCCGTCACGGGCTAGCTCTCACCGCTGCCGCGCTGCCGGATACATCCACCGCAGCCTACGGTAGCGTGTCGGTCAGGACGTCCGACGTGGACCTTCTCGGCAGGTAGTTGCGAGATCTGTGCGATATCGGCGAGGAAATCCCACCGATCCTGGTTTTGACGTACCTGGCGATCCTGACGTGGTCAATTCCGGTGCGCCCCGGCACGCGTCTGTCAATCGTCTGCTCGCCGTCGAGCACGCCCCGGTGGTCGCCGGCCGCTCAGGTCGGTCCGATTTAAGCCACCAAGCCGGATATAGCCCACCGCCAGTATCGCCATGACCCCCCATGGTCATCTTCTTCCGTACACCACGCAGGTTTCTGAAGATCCAAACCTGTCTGGTGTATGGGAGGAGGTGATCATGAACAGAAAATACCGGGACGGATATCCGTCCACTGCGTTCGACCGAGGACTCGGGCCGACACGGGCAGCTGAGAAACCCGGCCCACGGCTACGGGCGCCCGGCAATGGCAGCGCCGCCGCTCAGCCAACTGACGTGTCACCACATTGACCGTCAGGATGCCTGGCGAACCGGGTGGCCAGTTCGGCGTCGCGTCACCGGATGAGGGGCGGTGCTGTCGTTGTCGGGCGGCTGCCGCCGCCGGGCTCACCGGAATTGACCACGGGTTCCCTGGACCGCTCACGCCTTCCCGTCGAGGCCGAGTCCCTTCCCGTCGAGGCCGAGTCGATGCAGTACCGCTCGTGCCTGCCCGGTTGCCCCGACGATGCGGACCTTGTCGTCGACGGCGGACCGCCGCGACTCCGCACCGGACCACCACGCCGAGCACAGGGCGGCGAGAGCCGCCGCGGCCGCGCCTTCCCCATCGAGTACGAGGTCGGAGCCTTCTGTCCGTACCCCCCAGCCACCGGCACCGTCGCAGGCCGGCTCGCCGCCGTCGAGAGCGACCGGCTCGTTGAACAGTCCGTCAAGGTCGAGCGAGACGTAGGTCGGGCGACGATCCGCGCGGGCCAGCAGCAGATCGATCGGCCCGCTCACCCCGGTCAGCACCAGCAGACTGTCCATGCATGCGCGGTTGGCGCCCTCAATGTCGGTATCGAGGCGGTCGCCGACCACGAGAGGCCGCCGCACGTCGGTCCCGGCGACGGCTTCGGAGAACAATCCAGCCGCCGGCTTGCCGACGATCACGTCCGGTTCCCGGTCAAGCGCCGTCGCGAGCGCCGCGACGAGCGCCCCATTGCCGGGGAGTGGTCCGCGCGGGGACGGCAGCGTCCGGTCACCGTTGGTGGCGATCCATGCCGCACCGCTGCGAATCGCGACGCACGCCTCGGCGAGATCACCCCAGGCGACTCGCGGTCCGTAGCCCTGGACCACCGCGACGGGACCTGCGGCAGCCTCGTCGACCGGCCGGAGTCCGCGGCGGCGGACCTCGTCGACGAGCGCCTGCGAACCGACGACAAGCACCCGACCGCCTGCCGGACAACGTTCGGCGAGCACCGCCGCCGCGGCCCGCCCCGAGGTGAGGACCTCCTCGGGCGCCGCCGGAATCCCGATCGAGGTCAGCAGCTCGGCGACGGCTTCCGGCGACCGCGATGCGTTGTTCGTGGCGTACACGATGTCGACCGGCAGTCCCGAAGCTTGCCGACGGCAGCCGCAGCCCCGGCGACCGGCTGGTCGCCGAGGTACAGCACCCCGTCCAGGTCAAAGATCACCTGGTCGTACCCGGACACGAGCATGGCCCCGCCGGTCATGTCGCTCGCTTGCCCGATTCGTCGCCATCGGAACCGTCCGGCAGAGGCTCACCCGTTGCCTCGGCGCTCGCGACCGGATCTGCGCGCTCGTCGGCCGGGCCACCGTCGTGATCTGCATCTGCCTCGGCTACGTCGACCGACTCGGTCTCGGTTTCCGGCGGCGCCTCTCCAACGGGTTCCCCGTCGGACTGCGCTTCATCGGACGGCGCTTCCTCAGACGGCGCTTCCTCAGAGGGCGCTTCCTCAGAGGGCTCCTCGCCGGACGGCTCTGCGTCCAGCTCCTCTTCGTCATCGTCTTCGAGTTCTTCGAGAACGACACCGTCGAGCTCGAGCAGTCGCTCCGCTGCGTCCGTGGAAACTTCCTCGTCAACCTCCGCGGCACGTGCGAACCATTCCCGGGCCTCTTCACTGCGGCCCGTCGCGAGCAGCGCATCGGCGTACGCATAGCGCAGCCGCGCCAGCCATGGTTCGGGCTTCGTCGCCACGAGCTCGCGCACCTGCAACATCGCCACGGCTGCCTCGGGATGCTTGAGGTCGACGCGGGCACCTGCCGCGACGATGAGCAGTTCGACCCGCTCCTCCTCGGACAGCTGGTCAGAGCTGGTCGCTCGGTACATATCGATCGCGCGCTCCGGCCGTCCCAGCGCACGCTCGCAGTCCGCCAGCACCGCAACATGCCCCTGGGAGCCTGCCATCCGGTGGTACGCCCGAAGCTCGCTGATCGCGGTCTGCCACTGCCCGGCAGCGTACGCGGCGAGGCCGCCGCTTCCCGAACAGCGGGAATCCGCGACGCCATACGCCTGGCGATCAACGCGTGCGCCAGGGCCTGCTGCGGTTCCACGTCAATGAGCTGGCCGGCGGCGACGAGCCTGCGGGCCACCGTCTCGGCCACCGTGCGATTCAGCGTTCGCAGCTCGGCACGAACCTCCGGCGCAAGCTCGCGCGGATCGATGTCCTCTGCCAACGGCGGATCGACCTGCACCGCCTCGGATCCCTCGGCCGCCTGAGGCTCATCGCGGACCGTGCCGTCCCGCTCGGGACGTGGCCGGTGATCATCGCGTCGTCCAAAGCCCCGATCACGATCGGACCGGTCGCCCCGGTACCCCGAGCCACCTTCACGATGTTGCGTATCGTCTCGGTGCGGTCCCGAGCCGCGATCGAAACGGGGCCGTTCGCTCCGTTCGCGCCACGCCACGGTCGCGCGGCATTCTCCGTCCTCACGACGCGCGACGTCCCCGCGCTTCGCCATCAGCTGCGGCCTCGCTCGGGCCGTCATCTGTTTCACGCTCGGGCCGCCGCCGAGCCGCGGATCGCCGCCGTAACTCCCGCCGCTCGTCGCCTCCGTCGTCGCGTCACGGCCCGCGCCAGACGTTCGCTGGCCGTCACCGGTAGGCGGGCCTTCGCTCATCATCGCGCCGCCCGTGCCGCGGTGGGCTTCCGCCGTCGAACCCCGATCACTTCGACCGAATCCGCCGCGCTCACCACCGGAGCGCTGCCGCGACGACCCGCCCCAGGCCCACCGAGATCCGCCACGCTCACCACCGGCCCTGCCGATACCACCACGGAACCCGCCACCGGTCCCGCCACGCTCACCACCGGAACCACCGCGGAACCCCCCACCGACCCGCCACGGCTCATCCACCGGAACCACCCGCCTGACGACCCGCCACGCTCATCCACCGGACGACCCGCCACGATCACCACCGCGCGTAACCCGCCACGACTCACCACGGCGCCGCGGAACCCCCGGACGACCCGCCACGCTCACCACCGGACCGACCCGCCACGCTCGCCGCCGCGGAAACCGTCACGCAACACCCACCGGAACCCGCCACGGTACCCACCGGACCGGACCCGCCACGCTCACCACCGACCGCCGCGGTACCCGCCACCGGACCCGCCACGCGGAACCCCCGGAACCCGCCGCCAGACCCGCCACGCTCATCCGCCGGACGACCCGCCACGCTCGCTGCCGCGCCGCCCCGATCACCACCACGGAACCCACCGCGCTCGCCGCCGCGGAACCCGCCGCCGCGACCGGACCACCCCGAGGCCCGCCGACGACCCGCCACGCTCACCGCCGCGGTACCCGCCACGATCACCATCACGGAACCCCCGGCTCACCCCCGGATACCCCACGGAACCCGACCACCGGACGACCGCCGCGATCACCACCGGAACCCCCACGGATCCCGCCGCGCTCGCTGCCGATCACCACCACGGAACCCACCGCGCTCGCCGCCGCCGAACCCGCTGCCGCGACCCGAATCACCACGGAACCCGCCGGACCGACCCGCCCCGCTCACCGCCGCGGTACCCGCCCCGCATCACCGGCACCGCGGAAACCCCACGCAGACCCGCCCCGCTACCCACCGGACCACCCGGACCCGCCACCAGAAGACCCGCCACGATCACCACCGGACGACCACGGCACGCCGCCGCCGCGCCCGCCCCGCTCACCACCACGGAACCCGCCGCGCTCGCCGCCGGAACCGCCGCGGCCGCCGATCCGATCCCCCGAGCCGCCACCGGACGACCCGCTACGCTCTCCACCGCGGTACCCGCCGGAGACCCGCCTCGGTCACCTGCGCTACGGGGCTCCACGGACCGCTGTCGTGATCTCGCTTCGGGCGCCGCCTGACGAATCGCCGCCCTGGCCACCGGAGCCCCGATCGCCGGAGGATCCTCGACGATCATCGCCGTCACGAGGTGCTGCATTGTTCACGGGGTACATCCTTCCCGATGGACCGAAGGTACACGCGGGT
>CAVWCO010000003.1:0-150313 GCA_963753495.1 uncultured Bacteroidales bacterium | reverse complement strand
ATTACTACCTTACTAATTATCCTATTCATGGATTTTCTATAATTGAATACGAAAACAGAATAAACGAATTCTTATTTTCAAGAAGCCTCTATCTTGGAGATTACAAAATCGCAAAACTTTATGCAGGATTATTTACTCAGAGGTCCTTAAAAATTAAATTCAAGTGCTTAATCCTAAAATCAAAATTAACAATTAATCTTCATAAGGTATCTATGAAGATACTAAAGAGTGTTAGGTTACAATAAAATTGAAAAAATCTTTTGTTGTATTAATCGCCTCTTTCCATTTTATAAAATCTATCTGAAATGACTCCTATTTATTAACTTATGTGCAATTTTGAGAATATGTGGAAAAAATCAGAAACAAAAAAAAAACATAAGTTATGGTTCGTCATAGTTAACATTTTAATATTTCCAATTTTGAAATTTGCTTCAATCTGGAATAAGATTTTGTATTTTTATTATAAAAACAAATTTGCTGAGTGTGGCTCTTCTGTAACTTTTTCTCCAACCGACTCAAAAATATATTATGACCATATTTCTGTTGGAACCGATGTTTATATAGGGTATGGTGCATTATTAATGTCAACAGAAGAGAGCCATATATATATAAAAGATAAGGTCTTAATCGGGCCGAATGTAAGTATAATAACAGGGAATCATAGTTTTCATTTAATAGGAAAGTATTTGTACGATTATCGTATTGAAGATAAATTGAAAACTGATGATCAACCTGTTATTATTGAGACCGATGTTTGGATTGGAGCTCGATCAATTATTTTAAAAGGAGTAATCGTTGGAAGGGGAGCGATAATAGCTGCTGGTTCGGTGGTTGTTCAAAATGTTCCACCCTATTCAATAGTTGGAGGTATACCTGCAAGGGTTCTGCGATTTAGATGGGGAATAAATGAAATTTTACAACATGAATCCATGATTTACACCAAAGCTCAACGATTATCAAAAGAAGAGCTAATAATCGCACGATCAGGTATTATTAAATGAGTTATTGTTAGACAATGAGAGTCAATTTTAATATTAGTATTCAACAATCTACTTGGGTAATTGGTATATATTATTTTGTTTTGCTTTTTTTTTCTCTCTCCTGGACAAATCAGGGCTTAGCAGAACCTAATTCTATCCTTAGGTTTCTATTTTTATTACTCTTCGTTTTACCTTTCATTAAATATCCAAATTTAGCTCCCTCATTAATTACATTATTTGTAACTATTAGATTATTTTCAATAGCACCCTCTGGCTATTTGCCATCTCAGGTAAATCTTTACTTTTATATTGTTGTAGCATTGTATTTATACAACCTCGCTAATGGATTAAGCTCATCCAAAACCCCGGTTTTACTAATAGTGTTCCTTTTAACATCTTTGCTTTCCAATCTGATAAATTTTGTTACAGAATCTCAGGATTCCGGAGAATATAATTTTCTTAAGATGTTATTGATTAGCATTCTACTAAGCAAGCTTCTTAAGAGCCACAAAGACATTAATTTAATGGAATGGAGTTTTATACTAATAACTTTATGTCTTTCATTATATGGATTTATCTTCTATAAGGAAATCGCCTCGGATTTTAATGCCCCTGAAGAACTTAAAAGAGTATACTGGAATGATCCGAATTATCTGGGATGTGTTTTGTCTATAGGCATAATTATTTCTTTTTATCGATTAATTAATAATTTAGATTCTCATATAATCTATCGAATAATTTATTTGGTAACTTTTTTTTCGGGTATTATAAATCTTGGTTTTTTTGCCTCAAGAGGTGCGTTTTAGCAACTGTTATCCCATTATTATTCATTTTTTTCAATAAAGCAAGATCCCTTAAAAGTGTATTATTAGCAATAGGTATCATTTTTATCATCTTATTAATTATCGTGAAAACTCCAGTCTTCAATTCACTAACTAATCGATTTAAAGATGAGACTACCTCAACCGCCTCAGAAAGGACGATAATCTGGGAGAAGTCATTTGCTCTTTTCAACCATTCAGATCCTAAAACACTTATTTTCGGAGGTGGCAGTACCTTCTCAAATCATTTATCCGGAAGAGCTATGAATTCAGTTTATATATCACCACATAATAACTTCCTGGAAATACTTTATGACTATGGCATTGTTGGACTATCCTTTTTTATTCTTCTCTTGGTATATTGGTTTAGAAAGAACTCAAAAAACATTTTGGGAACTTCCATGATTATGATATTAATTCTTTCCAGTATGAGTCTTTCTCCTCTTATGTATCTGCCATTTTGGTTTTTAATTGTACTTATAGAAAATCACCGTTTGGTTGGGAACATATAGAATCACTTTAAAAGGTTCTTTTTTCCCCAGGAAATAGGAGGTATTTCCGTGCATCTTTCTAGACTTGCAGAGGCCCTTATTAGGGACAATCTACTTGATTGTTTATATAGTACTGCAAATTCGATTAAAGTTACAGAATACAGCTTTAAAGTCAAAAATGCTTATTATCCCAAATTGAGGTATGGGACATTTCAAAGCCTAAGGTGGTTGATTAATTATCTTTCACTTAATAACTCAAAAATAATTCATATCCATGGAAATCCTGTTTGGGAATCACCAACCATTATATTATTACTAGCCTTCAAAAAAAAAGTGGTTTACACTGTCCATAATCAGATGATACTCTCTGATTTTAATAAATACCCGAGGATACTTTTATTTTTTTTAAGAAAAATTTCTAACAGTAAAAATATTTATTGGATAGCCGTAAACTCACAAATCAAGTCTCAGATTGAAAGTTTTTCATCATCCCGCAAAAATATATCCATAATTCCGGCTTTTATTCCATCTCTGCAAAAAGGTGAATCTTTAGAGAATGAAATAGGTACTTTCATCAATTCAAAATCAAAAATAATTTCCATATATGCACATTCGTTAGTTGAATTTAATAAAAAGGATTTATATGGTATTGATATCGCTTTGAAAGCCATTAAATATGTCAGACATTACTACCCTAATATCGGGTTGATTATATATTGTTACCCAAAACCCCAAACAATTTTCAATTGCAGGATTATTTTAAGTTAATAAATGGGTTGCAGATATCTGAAAATGTCCTTTTGTTTTTGAAGCCTTTAAATAATCCAACACTTTTATGGCGTAAAAGCGATATTGTCTTGCGCCCTACACTTACCGATGGGGATTCTTTGGTTGTCAGAGAAGCTATAAACGAAGGAACCTATGTAATAGCTAGTGATGTGACAGAAAGGCCGGAAGATGTAATTCTCTTCAAGAGTGAAAATATTGATGATCTGTCAAATAAAATCATCAGAAGTCCTGGCTAAAAAAAATAAATATGTAAAAAATACTACTTATAATAACTATGAATTGATAAAAAATATCTATTCAAAGTTTTAGTTTTACAATTATCCAACTTTGATAATTGCGACTGGAAGACTTAGTTATAATATTTCCAAACCGGCTAAAATACAATCATTTTATACAATCCATTTTGTTTTTTCTACAAAATCTTTTTTCGCTACTGCCTAATAAAACAACTATCATTGAAAGAAAAAAAATAATATTTTATACTGCAGTTCCCTTTGCTCTGAAAAAATGTTGGAATATTTGTTCCGATACTTCTATGGAAAAACCTATGCAATCAATTTCAGAAATTCCATAGACTTTTTGCCGATGGAATAACGTTAATAGGTAATGAGATTACTGTCCTTTTCCTTTCAATCCCGTGAATAGACTAAATAATAACAAAATTTGGTGGAATTTTAAAACTGAAAATGATGGAGGTCTTACATATATTTATCTTCCTTTTTTAAATTTCCCTTATCTAAGGCAATCCTTTATTGGCTTTTTTTTCTTTTATTTTGACCTTATCCTGGTGGATTAAAAACAAAAGAAAGCGCAATGCAATTATTTGTGATGTTTTAAATGTTGCGGTATCATCCGGTAGCTTATTTGCTTGCCAAAATATGCGGTATTAAAATATGTGCCATTGTAACTGATATACCAGTATGCTGGGGGAAGCAAAAAAAGCACACAAGAAAGTCATTATTTGAAAAGCTAACAATAAGCTTTAGTTCAACTTTTATTCATTCCTATGATTACTACGTTATTCTTACTAATTATATGAATGATGTAGTTAATACCAGGCATAAGCCTTATATTGTAATTGAAGGTTTAGTAGACATTAATATGAGGACAAATCATAATAAATTAGCTAATAAGGTTCCGGAGCGTATATTGATTTATGCCGGAGCACTTTATGAGAAATATGGAATTAAAGAACCTGATTGAGGCATTTTGAAATTAGAGGGAGAAGATTTAAGACTACATATATATGGCTCTGGTGAAATGGATAAAGATATGTCCCATCTATATGAATTTGGATAAAAGGATTGTATTTCATGGGGTTTCTCCCTAACAGAGTAATCGTCGAAAAAGAGTTGGTGGCAACCCTATTGATCAATCCACGTCCTAGCAACCTGGAACTTACAAAATATTCTTCCCTTCAAAGAATATGGAATACATGGTTTCAGGTACCCCATTAGTCACAACTTCCCTGCCTGGAATGCCGGAAGAATATAAGGATTATGTTTACATTTTTACTGAAGAAAACGTATATGGCATTTATTCTACCCTTAAGCTTATTCTGTCAAAAAAAGAGAGGAGTTACATTCTTTTGGACATGAAGCAAAAAAATTCGTACTCGAAAATAAGAATAACCTTATTCAAGCCGAAAAGTTATTAAGTTTAATAAAAGGAATTTAACCTTACTTTAATATATATTTTATCTTCTGAAATCATGTATTTGGTTCTCCCTAAGCCTAATCAGTATAATTTTCTCTAAAATTGAATGGTTACTAAAGTAGCCATAATAGGTAATTATGCACCACATTATCGTTTGACATTGTGGTCAGCTCTTGCCCAAACCAAGAATATACAATATTCTTTTTTTGCCTTTTCAAGCCAGGTAGAAGGTATTAAGACAATATCACAGGAAGAATTTCTTGAAAATAATATCAAATTTAAAGAAATTAAAAACATACGTATAAAAAATATAGTTATCTGGCAGAAAGGAGTTATTAAAATCGTATTGGAAAAACATTTCACTCATTATATTTTTAACGGAGATATGTATTGCCTGTCTACATGGTTTGGGGCAGTGATATTGAGGCTTTCTGGCCGAAAAGTTACTTTTTGGGGACACGGACTATATGGCAATGAATTATGGTTAAAAAAGAGAATCCGGATAATTTTTTACAGTATCCCAAATTATCATCTTTTATATAATAACCGGGCAAAACAATTACTTTCTCAGGAAAATTTTAGTGAGCAGAATCTTTATGTAGTATATAATTCTCTCAATTATGAGTTACAGAAGAAACTTTTCGATTCATTAAACCCAGGCAGCCTGGCCAAAAGGAAATATGAAATATTTTGTAACCAAGATTATACAATAATATACATTGGTCGTTTAACGAAAGAAAAAAAACTCGATCTACTTATTGATGCCTTGTACATTCTGAAAACAAGGGGTATTCTTTACAATCTTCTTTTAGTTGGAGATGGTCCGGAAAGAAAAAAAATAATGGAAAAAGTTAACACATCCCGACTCGATAAAGTAAAATTCTGGGGACCATGTTACTATGAAAACATTATTTGTGAATTAATTGGATTAGCTGATCTGACAGTGTCTCCCGGTAATGTGGGATTGACAGCCATTCACTCTTTATCATATGGCACCCCTGTAATAACACATAATGATTTCTCAAATCAAGGACCTGAATACGAGATTATTGAAGATGGAATCACAGGTGCTTTTTTTGATAGGGATAATTCGAATAGTCTGGCTGATTCAATCTATAATTGGTTTCAAAAGAATCCTGATTCAAGCTTAAAAAGACAACGATGCAGGATGAATATAGATCGATATTATAATTCAGATTACCAGATCTCAGTATTTAATGAATTGATATCAGGGGAAGCCCCAACTGGCTGATGTTGTTGACGTCATCTAAAAATATTGAACTCTTAAAATAGAGAAACAGGAATATGTATACCCTTCTGCAGATAAACTCAGTTGTTAACTATGGATCGACCGGCCGCATTGCAGAGGAAATAGGAATATTCGCAATAAACCAGGGATGGAACAGTTACATTGCCTATGGACGGAAGAAAGGGCTTAGTAAATCCAAAGTAATAAAGATTGGATCTCCCATGGATATACGGTTACATGGTTTGGCTACAAGGCTTCTTGACAGACATGGTTTTGCCTCTGCCATGGCAACCAGACATTTAATAACCAGGATTGAGGAGATAAAACCCGATATTATTCATCTGCATAATCTACATGGATATTACCTGAATATAAAATTGTTATGTAATTACCTTGCTTCCAAAGATTTTCCTTTGGTTTGGACACTTCATGATTGCTGGGCAATAACGGGACATTGTACTAATTTTGAATCGATAAACTGTTTGAAATGGATTGTTCAATGCCATGATTGCCCTCAAAAGACAATATATCCTGCTAGCTATTTACTTGACCAATCAAGAAGGAACTTCAATGATAAAAAGATGCTATTTACTTCTTTTAAAAAGTTGACAATAGTCTCAGTTTCAAAATGGCTTGGCAGCATAATGCAAAGGTCATACCTCTCAAAATATCCTCTCGAAATAATTAACAATGGAATTGATATGGATATTTTCAAGCCTGGGCAGTCAAATGAATTAATCCAAAAATATAATCCAGACAAAAAATTCCTTATCCTTGGCGTTGCCAGCGATTGGAATCGCAATAAGGGATTTTACGATTTCATTGAGCTTAGCCGGCGGTTAGGTTCCGATTATAAGATTATAATGTTAGGATTGAACTCATTTCAAATCAGACATATACCAAACTGTATTGTTGGAATACCGCGAACTGATGATCCACATCAGTTGGCTGAGTTTTATTCTTGTGCTGATGTATTTTTAAATCCTACCTATGAGGAAAGCTTCTCAACCACAAACCTGGAAGCCGTGGCATCCGGTACACCCGTAATAACTTATGATGCCGGCGGTAGCACAGAATCAGTTTTACCTGAAACAGGAATAATAGTTCAAAAAGGTGATATCTCCGGATTAATAAACGCAATTGAAACTGTCAGATCGGTGGGAAAAGGCTTTTATTCCCAAAGGTGTTATAGTCATGCAAGGTTGTATTATAGTAAGAATGATAGGTACAGTGAATACATAAAACTATATCACCATATATTGTATAAACAAGCATAATGCTGGCAATGTCTCAGCTTAGATAGAATGGTTTGTAATGAATGGCTTGATAAAGAAATATCCAAGAGACATCATTTTAAGGATTTTCGGTTCCTTCTCCCGATTCGCACGGGGAATTTATATATTGAATTCCCATTTTGTTTCGAGGATGAATCCTGATTATGAAATGTTCTGTGAATTCCTTAAATATCTTAAAAATAATTGTGAACTTATAAGAATTGAAGACTCAGTAGCGATGATCAAAAATGGGATCGAAGCAAATGATTGCCTTGTATCATTTACCTATGACGATGGATTCAAAGAGTGCCATTCCATAATTGCCCCTGCACTGGAAGAATTTAAAATAAACGCAGCTTTCTTCATAATAGGAAGATTCATTAACGGGAATGATGCATTTAAGGAAGACTTTGCAAACAGTATTCTGGAAGTTAGAAATAAGAAGCCCATGAACTGGTCAGAAATAAAAAATCTGAGTGATCGGGGTCATATTATAGGCTCCCATACTTTAAATCATATAAATATGAACTGCTCAGACTTTGATCTGGTCAATTTCCAATTAAGTGAGAATAAAAGACTAATTGAGAAATACACATCACAACCATGTGAATATTTTGCGTTCCCATTTGGACAATTCAAACATATCAACAACGAAACTCTTTCCATTGCTGAAAAATACCATAAATATATCTTTAGCGGAACGGATCACAAGCATTATTGTTCATACGATGGAAGAGTATTGAACAGAAGACATATTGAGAGTGAATGGCCAAAATCGCACATTAAGTTTTTCCTATCAGTAAAAAGGAAATACTAACCTTATTTGTAAGCCAGTTTTTATTTCCCAAGTAATCTTTAAATAACTATCCTTAATAATAATGACTATTTATCATTTAGTTTTTTTCTTTTTGCTATTCCGGGCCTGCTGATCCATATATTTAGTTATTGATTACTATGGACCCGTAAAAATTTATTTGCGAAAAGATAATATTTTCGGGATGCCCTGTAAAAGAGCTAAAGATCTGATAGTTCAGGAATATGATAAGGAAGGTAATCTCTGGGCAACACGGGGTATGGTAATTTACATGTTAAGAAGCAGCGATAATAACTTTTGCAGAATGGCTCATGTACCCACAGGTATATCTGTTCTCTGGTTGTTCAATTTCACCATTTTCCGGAAATTGTCTCTTCGGCCTGAATGTATGGAAATTGTAATAGGTAAAAAAGGTAATATCTGTGCCTTTTCAGGAGGTAATATGTGGTACATTTCAGACAAGTACAAAAAAATTCAGGAAGACAATGAAACTATCCCATTATGGTATTGGAGTAGGCAGGGGTATGTTGAGTAATGGAATTTTTAGTACAGACAAAATGATATTTTTCGGCGAGTATTTCGATAATCCGGGCAAAACCAATGTCAGGATATTTAAAAGCCTGGATAATGGTACGGACTGGGAGATTGCTCATGAGTTTTATGCCGGACAAATTCGTCATATTCACTCACTGTTTTCAGATCCATACTCTGACAAAGTATGGTTATGTACTGGCGATTTGGATAAAGAATCCATGATTGGATGGTCCAGTGATTATTATCTTAATTATTTCCCAATTGTCCGGGGAAGTCAGGTCGGAAGGGCTATTGCACTGGTTTTTACGGAAGATGCGGTATATTGGGGCACGGATACAGGCTCAAGAGATTTGGCCGGAATTTATAAATGGGATAAGGATAGTAAGACAATAATTAAACTGCAGGAAATCTCTGCCGCTATGTTCTATGGGACAAGACTTGCTGGAGGAACAATTGTCATGAGTTCGGAAATAGAGGGCTCTCGCTTAGAATCAGATGATAAAACAAGATTGTTTATAATTAACAGCAACGGGGATATATCAACAATCGAATGTGGTTCATGGAACCTTGTAAAAAAAGGTTTCAGGTTTAGTCCTGCAAGGTTGCGCTGCCAACGGGATCAGGGCAGTAATTCATTTGTTGTAACCTGCCCTTAATCAAAAAGAAGTATCAAATGGGGACCTGATAATTATCTCCGAAGATGTTTTAATATCAGCTTCAAAAAGGTAACCTTTCCGGTAATTTAATACATTAGTGTAACGGAGAATAAAATGTAGTTTTCACCTATTTCAAAATGCCAGACAATTTAAGTTGTAGAATATTTAAAAATGTTATTATTTATCTGAATTTTATCCGGTGTTTTCCTCATTTGATTATGTTTCACCTTCACAGAAACAAATCCCTGATTCAGGCTGATACCCGCACGTGGCTTAAGAAATTAGGATTAAATTATGCAATATCTGCAGGATTTATCTACTTACTTTCGTTCCACAGGGAATTCAGAAATCTTTTTTATGCCAGAATAGGATTTTCAAGGTACATTTTAAATTTGTTTTGCTCCAAATTGCCAACTTTGTTTATTGGTACCAAGGAAATAGGAGAAGGACTATTTATTCAATATGGAATCTCCACGGCTATTGGAGCTAAATCAATTGGAAAGAATTGTGTAATTGGCCAGCAAGTCACGATTGGTGCCACCATCACGGAGCAAACACCGGTTTTACTGGACAATATAGTTGTCAGCCCGGGTGCGATAATAATCGGGAACATAACTATTGGAAACAATTCAGTAATTGGGGCAAACGCTACAGTTTACAGGGATGTGCCAGATAATTGTAAGGTATATCCTGCTGAATCCAGGGTAATGAGGTTTAATCAAGTAGAAGACTCTGAAAATAAGTAAAATGCCTAACAGCATATTCAATTTAAAATCTTAGAGGATTATTCAAGGTGCTTTTAATTTAGTCAGGAACAATTTGATTTCTTATTATGATAAAAGTTCTTAAAAGTATCAAAGTTATTATTGATTGTATTAGATGTATGCCGCATTTGATCTTGCTGTATACACATAAGAACAGGAAAATTATTAAGTCTGATTGCAATCGATGGCTAGTAATTGAATCTATAAACTTAAAGCTACCAATTGGATTCATCTACTTATTATCGTTCTTCCGGGAATTCAGGACCCTGTTTTACAGCAGAATAGGATGCTATAAATATTTATTGAACATATTTTGCTCCTGGATTATCAAGCCTTATTATTAAAACCAAAGATATTGGTGAAGGATTATTCATTCAGCATGGATTCTCTTCAATCATCAATGCAAAATCAATAGGCAAGAATTGCTTTATAAACCAACAGGTGTCTATTGATGGCAACGTTATTATACTTAATAATGTGAGAATACATTCAGGCGCTGTAATTATGGGTAATCTGACGATTGGAAATAATACGGTAATTGGGGCAAATACTAATGTATTTAATGATGTGCCGGATAATTGCATTGTTTTTACAGCCACTCCAAAGGTTAGTAACTTATATGTAACTTAGCCTTTATAACCAAAAAATGAAAAATTCAAATTGGAACATAATTCCTTAGTAAATAACTATTAATTTCTGAGTAAACATAGTGATTTCACCAGTTCCCATTTGTATAATATATATACCCTCTTTAAAGTCAAGCGGGATTTGAAGCTGCCTGATGCCCGGATCTATAATATTATCATAAATGATTTTTCCTGCCAGGCTTAGGATTTTAATAAAATCAGGGAAAAATGTAGGTTCATCAATTAAGATATTGACTAATTCCCTGGCTGGATTTGGATAGATCTTTACAATCTGTTCTTCATAATCAAGGGATTTTTGTGCTCATATCCGAAAATCCTGAATTCTGAAATATAGTTCCATGTGTCTGTTGAATTACCCAGTCCTGCCAGTTTAATATATCTGAATCCCTTTTCTGTCTTTGAAACAGGAAAGTCAAAAACCTGAAGATCGCCTGAGAAAGCACATGACTTTGAGTCAGGAAGGATGATCTCCCATTTCTCTTTATCGTTTGAGCCGTGGATTTCAAAATATGATTCTCTCGTTTGTCCCGGCTGAAAAGCAAGTTTCAGATGCTGAATATTAAAAGCCCTCTTAAGTTCCAGTATTAACCACTGGTCAGTTCCGATGGCTGACCACAAGGTACCTTTATTGCCATCCAGTACGTTATCAGGGATATAGGGAGATTTAAAATTGCTTGCTTCTACAGAGATCACCTCTGCTGTTTCCAGTTCCGGCTGATACGGCAGGATCTGAACAGGAACCGTTTTTGACTGACTGGTTTTACCATCGCTGACTGTAACAGTGAATTCGTATGTCTGATTTACATCTACGACAGGCGCCAGATATTGGATTATTGACCCGTTTGTCGATGAGACAGATACACTGCCGGGAACCATCCATGTAAATGTAAGATTGTCTTTTTCATTGTCATAGCTGTCGCTGGCATTCAATCCGCTTACAAATCCCGAATATGCGCTGGTGATGTAGCTTACTACCGGAACAGGAGGCGTATTTGGTACAACTGGTGGAGTCACTACAACCGGTGGAGTCACGACTACAGGAGGAGGAGTTACGACTACAGGAGGAGTTACTACTACAGGAGGAGTTACGACAACAGGAGGTTCAGCAACTCTGTTTGTTACAGTCTGTGAGGTTAATGAAGCAGCCTGTCCTCCCGCAGAGGTCTGAATAGGATTGGCTGATGGTTTTGTATACGCTACAGTGACAGTATTACCATAAGCCACAGGGCTTGAAAGGGTTAACAAAACCTTCGTCCCGGATATCGAAACTGAACTAATACTTCTTGCAGCGGAATTCACCTGCACTGAAAAGGCAGAAGCAGCAGGGACGATATTGGCCAGTGCAAGGTTGTAGGTCATCTCGATTATTGAGGGAGTAGTATTTTCAATAGCGGAGCCCAAATAAACCGGAATGGCAGATGGGCTCTGTTGGATCAGGATCTGCTAGCAGAATCAAGGAAGCAAACGGTGATATTGTGATAAACTCCAGTATATTTAATTCAACTTAACATCAATATAATTTCCCTAAATTGTTTACTCAGGTTTGTATTTTCAGGATTGTATAAATACTTGATTGAATCATCGATACTAGTTGGTTGGATATTGGCTTTAAATAATTCAACATTATCAATCCATATGATTCCCATCTTCTTCAATTGTAAACACAATTATTGCGTTTGAATCACTAGAATCCGAATTAAAACATTATAATTCATATTCATTACCATGCTGTATCTAAAGAATATATTTCTGAGAATCCAGATAATTCCAGCGGGAATCTTCCTTCTGATCGTTATTCTTACTCTTCTCTCAGTATGAGAAGAAATCATGGAAAACCTTATAAATAATTTTCGCCCTCAACAATTTCCCCAACTTTCCTAGCACTACTGATCATCCTACTATCTGTCTGACCCGAGGATCTGATAAAAACTAAAGTTTAAACATCCACCGATCAAGATAGTTACTTATTATCCCAAGAGATATACCCATTATTATTATTTGACCAACTATTCCATCCTGTTATGGAACTTTCAAATGTACTATTAGAAATTTTGTTTCCACCATTGAATCGACTATAGAATATATCCGAAATTTTAAAAGGACTTATTGTCGATTTAATGTCATGTCTATATGTCGTTTGCCACGTGCTAAATTCGATCATCTCTGTCACAATCCCAGACATTCCCCGCATATGCCACTAAAGGTCAATTCTTCATCGATTGGCCGGCAATAATAATTATTATCGAAGGTACCGAATTGAGAAATTTCATTCTTTATTGTCCTGAAATGTGCTACTAGTTGTGACTTCCGTTTTAGAAAAAAAAATATTATTTTAACTATGCAATTTCTTATAGGATAGTCTTGGCATTTCTGAAGATCAACTAAATAAGTATCTGCTCAGCTATTATTAAAAATTGTATTGCCAATATAGTGATTTGTTTGATTCTGAATAAAAATTCCATGATTTGCACAATTTGCAACTGAATTACTTGATATATTAACATGATTGATCGGCTATCCATATAAATCCCTTCAGCAGCAAAATAGCTTGATTATCAGTTCCACAATTTGCTCCAATACCGTCAATAATAATATTTCTTTCTATAATGCGGTTATTGTTTATTAAGTTCCGTCCCCTGCAGTATATATACCTCGCTCCATCATCAACAGTAATACAAAAATGTCCTTATAATTATTCCTTATAAGAACATTATCTCCATTAAAGCAAATCCCATGATAACCCACACTATCAATAATATTTGATTCGCAATTTAAATCGACTCACTCCAAGATCAATCCTATATATGAAACTGTATTTTAGGCCATCCCTGCACGCAATCCGATATACAACTAATATTATTATCACTAATATTTATATTTCCGCAACTTTGAAAATCATTGCAGAATTATTTGATTTATAAACTTCATTATTTGTCAATTCAATATTTTTACCTCCCCAACAACTTAATGCATCAGTACCTGATTCTGAAATTATATTATTCTCTATTTTAATAGAACTTGATTTATCAATCTTGATATTTGATTTAATGATCCATTAAATTTCATGTTTTCAATTAAACAATACTGTATACCGTTCGCTTCAAAATTTGATTGAAATGCAGTTGCTTCTGATTGAAGATAATTAGGATCTGATAGAATGGAATAGCATACATTTTCTTTTCGATTAGCATTAAATACCATTCTCCATCCTGATCAAGTGTACCTTATATGATTTTGTATGAAAAATCCATAATTGTTCATAGATCTCATAAGTCAGTCGCATCTCCAAAATTTAAGGTTATTTCCTGTATGGGATTTTATAGTAACACGATCAAGTATCCATCTCCTTGTTCTGACAACTGCCTCAGCTCCGGTCCAGTTAGGTGAGGATAAAAGTGATGGACAGGTTATGCTTGTTGATCCGACATGCGAATCAATATTCAGGTATCCCTTATTTGGAGCATTTGCATTTGGATATCTGCCAATTTGTTGAGATTTTCCATTTATAAAGAAGTTGGTCACTGTTGAACCTAACTGCGGGCAATCTGCCTGCCAGATATTCCCGCTATAACGAGTCCAGCCTGTTATAGGTATAGTACCTTTAATAACAGGTAAGTCTCCTGTTCCGTAAGCTGAAAAGACTATTATTGCCCCTGGACTACCTGACTTTGTCAGGATTATCTGCCCTGTAAATACATCTCCCCTTTTAAAAAGATTGAATCCCCAGGGTTTATAAGGCTCATGGAATTATTTAGCTTGTCAATCGTTTTCCATGGTGTGCCAGGATTTTGTGCTTGTTTGAGTGTATGAATCATTGCCCGCTGGAACTGGAAAAATAGAAATTCTTTGAATATGATTTATTTGTTAAACCCAGCATAAATGCAACAAGAACAACAAAATATCTCATTCCTGTCGAATGAGATTTGTCTGACCAAAGTAAATTCTGTATGGAGATTAATGCCTATCTTCATGAAAGGAGTAAACTATTCCTGCATAATTAAAATATAAGTATCTGAAAAATTGACTAACTAATACTGAAAACGTAAATAGCAAAATTTATTTCCCGGTCAAAAATAAGATTATTAAACTATATTGATTTATTTCACATGCCTTTTATTCCAATTAGTTATTAACAAAGTACTTAAGTTATGCCAGGTAAAAAAGCACTGATTGTCTGTGAAGCATTCTATCCTGAAGATTTCTTAATCAATGATCTGGTAAGTGAATGGAAAAAGAAGGGGTATAATTTTGAAGTTCTGACACGTGTTCCCTCGTATCCTTATGGAAAAGTCTTTAAGGGATTTAAAAACAAGATTTACCAGCAAACATATTTTGATGGAATAAAGATTTATCGTTTTCCTGTAATTCAGGGTTATCAGAAAAGTCTGGTAATAAAAATTCTGAATTATGTGTCCTTTGTTTTTTTTGGCACTCTGATTGCTTTGTTTATAGGCAGGAAATTTGACAGGGTTTTTGTCTATCAGACTGGCCCGTTAACATTGGCTCTGCCAGCGATACTCATAAAGAAAATATTTGGAGCCTCAGTCACCATATGGTCGCAGGATCTTTGGCCTGACACTGTTTACGCATATGGTTTTAAGAAAACACGGTTTTCAAACTGGTTTCTTAACTCATTGGTAACTTACATATACAGTAACTGCTCGAATATACTTGTTACAGGAAAGGGATATATTCCAAAATTAAAAAGGTATGTAAAGGAAAAGCCGTTTTACTGGATCCCGAACTGGTCATTAATGGAATACTCTCCTAAGGGATCTGTAAATTTGCCTGGTAAATTCAATTTTACGTTTACAGGCAATATTGGCAAAGTCCAGAATCTTAAAAACGTAATTCTGGGTTTTGAAATCTTCGTAACTGAACACAATGAATGTTATTTAATATTATAGGTGACGGATCTGAATTAACTGATCTGATTGAGTTTGTCAGGCAGAGAAAAATAAAAACATTAATTTCACCGGCCGTAAACAATTAAATGAAATGGCTGACTATTATCATGCCAGTGATGTCTTGATAATATCTTTAATAGATTCTCCGGTATTTGAATTAACAATTCCTGCCAAATTTCAATCTTATCTAACCTCTTCCAAGCCAATGCTGGGTATTATTAATGGGGAAGTAAAAGCACTTATTGAAAACAACGAAATCGGATTTACGGCATCACCAGATAACCCAGAAAATATTGCGCAATCATTTCAGAAATTCATGAAAATTACTTCGGACGACTTGGAAAAAATTTCTGTCAATTCAAAAAATCTTCTTGAAAATAATTTTTCAAGACTAAAGCTTATTGAAGATTTGACTAAAATATTCTGGGTGTATATCTAATTATACTAAAAAGAACAGAGTACATGAAATAAGCATAATAGAGAAATAAGTAATCCCCAATTAAGTATCATTTGTTAAAAATCATCCTCTGCAACAATTTAATAAAATTTGCTAAGATATCCTATTATAAATCTGATTATTATTGGCTTGTTTAAACCGGAGTTTCACAGACTCAGTGGAGTTCCTGATGTGACAATAAAAATTGTTCCATTTTCGAAATACTTGTATTTTCTATCGGCTAAATTCGAAAGCAGTTATCTAGTTTTACTAAATGTGTTTTAATAAACTACAAAAAAAGATAATGATTAATTTAGCTGCTTTATTTATCTTTGGTTTATGATTTCTAAATTAATCATATCTGTATTTTCTTTTGATTTAACTTCATCAACCATACCAATTTGGATCCTGACAATTTTAGGATTTATAATTGCTTTCACTATCACATATTTAGGTATTCCAATAATTGTAAAAGCCGCTGTCTATAAGGGTTTATTTGCAGAAACTAATGGTCGTTCTACTCATAAAAAGCCCATCCCCGTACTCGGAGGAGTTGGTGTTTTTGCAGGATTTATTCTATCAACAAGCGTAGTAGCCGGAGCATATTTCACTTTCGAATTAAGTTATCTTATTACCGGATTATTGCTTCTGTTCATTGTTGGTGTAAAGGACGATCTGCTGGGCGGCATACCAAAGAAAAAGTTCATTGGGCAAATTCTTGCCGTTTTAATAATTTGTGTTCTTGGCGACATCCGCATAAGCAATCTGCATGGTTTCATAGGGATCGGGGATATTCCTTATGCATTTAGCATATTGCTTACTATCATAGTAATGATTGTATTAATAAATGGATTTAACCTTATCGATGGTATTGATGGACTCGCATCCGGTATTGGTATACTTGTTTCTTTTATTCTGGGAGTATGGTTCTATATTACCGGGAATATTGCCTGCACCGTAATGTGTTCCGCCCTTGCCGGAGGACTGATATCATTCTTCTACTACAATGTATTCAGCAAGCAAAACAAGATATTTCTTGGTGATACCGGATCTCTTACAATTGGGCTTGTCCTTGGTGTCCTGGTGGTTCGCTTTCTGCAACTTGAACAATTTGCAGAAGGTAGTGCTGTAATTGAGCCGGCACCTGCTTTTGCAGTCAGCTTATTTATTTTGCCATTATTCGATACTCTTCGGGTTTTCTCAATGAGGATTGCACAGGGCAAATCTCCTTTTAAAGCCGACCGTCAGCATATTCATCACCTCATGCTTGAACTTGGGTTCAGTCATTTAAAGTCAACTTCTATATTAATTTTGATCAACTTTGTTTTTATTATTCTTTGTTACTTACTGCAGGATCTTGGGAATGTTATTCTTATTACGATTCAATTTGTGCTTGCCTCCATTTTGTCATTTATATTACTAAACCAGTTAAAGAAAAAACAGTCGGAAGACGGAAGACAGAAGCAGTGATGAGTGGTGAGAGGTGAGAGGTGAGTCAGTAAGTCAGAAGACAGAAGACAGAAGACAAGTAGGTCAGCGGAAGGTTTGTCTTGCGGTCTTGCGGTCGTGCAGTCCTGCAGTCTCAGGCAGGGGGCTGAGGGCAAAGCGATGAGTTTTTTCTGCATAAATCTGCGGTCCCGATGATCGGGATGCGAAAATCTCGAGAGAAAAAGAAAAAAGTTCTAGCAGAGGCACGCTAGAAAAACACTGAGGCACGCTGAATAAAGAAATAGAAGATAGAAGCAAGTTGTCAGATGTTTTGAAGTCGTGCGGTTGTGCAGTCCTGCAGTCGTGCGGTCTAATGCAACCGTTGCTGCAGGTTCTTATAAAGAAGCTGGGTAACCGCAGTTTAGACAAGCATTCAATCATCAACTGTCAGTTTTTTGATAGTTCTGACTGCATGACTGCATGCCTGCAAGACTGCATGACTGCTAAAAGCTGATATATGATAGCTGAATACAATAATGTTAATTAATTACGTTTACGTATCAATAAATAAGCCTAAATGATCAAAATCGGTATCACCGGCCAGGCCGGATTCATAGGGACCCACCTCTATAACTTCTTCGGACTTGAAGAAAGATGAGGTTGAAAGGATCCCATTCGAGGATAATTTCTTTGAGGATAATTCAAAACTCGAAGATTTTGTTAAACAATGTGATGTGATTATACATCTTGCTGCACTTAACCGGCATAATGATCCGCAAACCATATATGATACTAATATCACTGCTGGTTAAAAAGCTTTTAAAAGCACTGGATTCGACAGGATCAAAGCCTCATATCCTGTTCTCCTCATCGACCCAGGAAGAGAGGGATAATATGTTCGGGAAATCAAAACGGGAAGGCAGGGAGCTACTGGCGAACTGGGCAAAAGAGAATAATGCGAAATTTACCGGATTAGTTATTCCGAATGTTTTCGGACCCTTCGGAAATCCATATTATAATTCGGTTGTTGCTACATTCTCACACCAGCTCACTCATAACGAAGAACCTAAAATAGAGATTGATGCTCAATTGAAACTGATCTATATCGGAGAACTGGTTGAACTGATCTGGAAAGCAATCAGGGATAAGGATTCCAGGGAAGAATATAAAATACCTAATACTTCTGAAAAAAAGGTTACTGAGATTCTCGGGCTAATCAAACTTTATAAGACTTCATATATGGATAAGGGAGTCTTTCCGGTTCTGAATGATAAATTCGAAATCAATCTGTTTAATACTTTCAGATGCTATATGGATATCCCAAATCATTATCCGGTGAAGCTGGTAATGAATACGGATGACAGGGGTACTTTTGTCGAGACAATAAAAACAGGATTGGGAGGACAGGTTTCATTTTCAACAACAAAACCAGGAATTACACGCGGAAATCATTTTCATACGAGGAAGATTGAAAGGTTTGCAGTTATTAAAGGGAAAGGCAAGGATTCAATTGCGACGGATCGGAACTGATAAAGTAATTAACTTCGATCTGGATGGAAATGAGCCTTCTTATGTTGATATGCCGATCTGGTATACTCACAATATTACTAATGTAGGGGATGAGGAATTGTATACTATTTTCTGGATAAATGAGTTTTTTGATCCTAAGATCCGGATACGTTTTTTGAAAAGGTATAATATAGTGTCGTCAAAGAATTAACATTCCAACAAATGAAATAGTGAAATAGGTTGAATGAAAGATTTAATTAGTTAACACACGGAGTGTACACGGAATAACATTCAACAGAGGAACATAGGAGTTACACGAGAGCGTCATACTACAATATGCTAGGATCTCGTGAGTGACAATTGCAATCAGCTGGATCGTGACAATGTGATAACGTTCTTTTGAAACTCAGTGAACAACTCACGTAGGTTAAAAGATCTATTGAATTAAAAATCATAATTAGAAGTATGAATATAACATAGAATATTATGCAAAGTATTAACTAGTTGTTGGAACCACGTCCTGAAATTATCGTTTGTCAAGGGTGATGTCATTACTGGATCGACCATGTAAACCATATCATTGCCCATACCGGACAGAACTACGACTATGAACTCAACGAAATCTTCTTCAAAGATCTTGAACTCCGGAAACCCGATCATTTCCTGAATGTTGATGTTTCATCACTTGAAGCATCAGTCGGAGATATAATCCGGAAATCCGGTGAACTTCTAAGGAAGGAAAAACCAGATGCTCTGCTTGTCCTGGGCGATACAAATTCATGCCTTTCAGCATATATGGCCAAACGACTTCATATTCCTATATTCCATATGGAAGCCGGCAACAGATGCTTCGACTTTAACGTCCCGGAAGAAATCAACCGAAGGGTAATTGACCATATCTCTGATTTCAACCTTGTTTATACCGAACATGCCCGCCGACACCTGATAAGCGAAGGACTCCCCCACCGGCGGATCTATCTTACCGGTTCTCCGATGTTTGAGGTCCTGAATTACTACAAGACAAAAATTGAAGTTTCCACTATATCTCAAGGATTTAGTCTCTCGGAAACTGGGAACAACATCCCCCTACGCCCGCGAAGCGGGGCAGGCTTCAAAGGGGGAAATGAAAGCCAAAGGCGAAATACCAAACTACTTTTTGGTTTCCACTCACCGCGAAGAAAATGTCGATAATCCTGCTAATCTTATTAAAATCCTGACTGTTTTAAATAAACTTGTTGAAATCTACGGACTTCCGGTGGTCTTTTCTACCCATCCGCGGACAAGGAAACGGCTGGAAAATATCAAGGATATAAAAATCAATCCTCTGATCCAATTCCTCAAACCATTCGGGTTCCTCGATTATGTTAAGCTGCAGATGAATGCTAAATGCACTTTGTCTGACTCCGGTACAATAAGCGAGGAATCAGCTATCCTGAATTTTCCGGCAATTTCATTCCGGCAGTCGATGGAGAGACCTGAAGCACAGGATGCAGGGACAATAATACTCACCGGGTTTGACCCGGATGTTGTCCTGGCTTCAATCGAACTGGCAATTAAAGAACATGATCAGAAAGTTCCAAAATTAATATCTCCCGATTACCTGGTTCCGGATACATCATGGCGGGTCCTGAAATTGATCCAGGGACTGGCATCATTATCGAATAAATGGCATGGGATTCAGTGACGATTTTAACCACGGGGTTACACTGAGTTTCACGGAGTAAAACACGGAGTTAAAACAGTGTAACTCCCAAAAACTCCGTGTGACTCCGTGTTTAAAGGATTTTATTTGAAATGAATAAAAAAACCTGATGATTCCACACATCAGGTTTTTTGTTTCCGGCTTCCTTAGAACCATTGGTCTGGCCAGGGAAACACTCCCACCTTGTATCTTTATCAGTCTATGTCGTAAAAGCTGAACCTCTTCATGTAATCGCGGACAGAGGTTCCAAGAACATCCGCTTTATCTATCCTGCCATCTGATGCAAGAAAAAGCCTCACTGACTGAGCCCCGCCCAGATGAGATGCAGCAATCATCCCTGATTTTGTGACTACGACAGCACCTATAGTGTCACCTATATAGTGCTCGTATTTCTTTAACAAAACCAGATTGATTTTTATCAGCGATTCCAGCGCTTTGCGCTGTACCTCCGGAGGAAAAATGTCAGGATCCTTTTTGAATTTCTTGAGAGTTACATGTTTAAATCCAAGGTAATGGACAGTCGACTCCGCAAACTGCCATTCACCAAAACAACCTATGCAATTAACCGATAACCAGTTATTTCCTGATTCTCTGAAACCAAGGTCAGTTATAAACCTTTTGAATTCAGATTCGTGGTGCCTGTTTTCCGCGAATTCTCTTGCACTGTTCCAGATTAATTTTCTTAAGGTGTAACCCTTTGTCGGTGCTGAAGCACCATGCTCAAGGCACATGAAAAGCAATGTCAGAAATAGAATTTTCATGTATGCCGAAAATCTCTTTTTTCTCATAATTTCAGGTGTCAGTTTATGAGATAAAGATATGGCTAAGTAGCATGCGAGTCAAGCGCCTGACGCCCATCTAATGGGAAAATGAGATCTGTTTTAAAACTGTTTGTCTACGATTTCAGGACATCCGTTTACAGCTTCTCGACCATTGATAAAGAAATGGGGGTAGTTGGTCAAAAAGGGGTAGAAATTTACAATTAAAATGGTTGTTTTATGTTTACTTACCCATCAGGACTTGTGAAATTATTAACAATCAGATAATTAGATTTTGAAATCAAGATTTTCCCCGAATAATCCAGGAACTCCTGTTTTTGACTAATCAGCTCATAAAATAGATGGGAAATGAGGAAAAATTGTCTTGCAGTCATGTTGTGCAGTCAAAACTTACATTATATTGACAGCTGATGGCTGAAAGCTCGTCTTAACTTTGGTCTTCGAAATTTTTTTTAACCGCAAAGTTGCAAAGTTATCGCAGAGCAGGCAAAAGGATTTAAGAACTTACACAGAGAGACACAGAGGTTTCACAGAGATCCACAGAGAAATTATTGAGACCTTGATCAAGCCTTTGTGCCATTGCGCCTTTGAGCCGTTACGCACTTTTTAATCACCGCCACAAATCCCCCATTCTTAGCCATTGTGACTTTAATCGTATCCCCGGATTTGACTGATTTCTCCGATTTTTTAAGATCGGTGGGTTCCTTGTCTGATTTCTTTGTATCAGCCCACATTTCAATTGTATAATTGCCGGCTGGTAAAAAATCAAGGGTAATATCAATGCTCCTTCCAACGCTGTTATTCATCACTCCAAGGAACCAGCTGTCACCACTTTGTTTTGCTATTGCAACATACTCACCCGGATAACCACCCAGGAATCTCATATCATCCCATGTTGTCGGAACTATCTTCAGAAAATCGGCCCCGGCCTGATTAAGTATATTATCCGGATGATCACAGACTACCGTCAGCGGACTTTCATAAATCACGAACTTCGAAAGCTCTGCAGCACGGGTATTCCATACAAGTGCAGGGGTCTGCTGCTTAAACTGTTCTTTTGTCACGTTTTTAAAGCCTCCGGGTGTATAATCCATCTGCCCGGCAAGCATACGGGTGAATGCAAGCTTTACATTATGTTCAGGACTCATTTTGTCTGAGAATTTATAATATTCATTCCCCATCACTCCTTCCCTGGTTATCATATTTGGGTATGTTCTGATTATTCCATCAGGTTTGTATGCACCGTGAAAATCAACAAGAAGCTGATTGTCTGCTGCACATTTAATGATTTCGTGGTACCAGTTTACCATTTGCTGATCATCGCGATCCATAAAATCGATTTTAATCCCAGCTACTCCCCACTTATGATAAATCGGGAAAGCCTTCTGAATGCGGCATTCCTGTTTACATCGCTTGAGTAGAGCCACAACAGGATCTTCACATTTTTTGACCTGGCATATTCAATAATTTCAGGAATACTGATCTGGGGCGCCCATTTTGTGATATCAGCTTCCGGTGAATTGAATTTTCCGTACCATTGCCAGTCGACCAGCATATAGGGCCATCCCATTTCAGAAGCAAGATCGATATATTGCTTAATGACCGGCATCTCCATTTTCACTTCTCCGCTCCACCAGTGGTCCCATGCACTCATTCCGGGTTTGATCCATGAGGGATCCTTAATTGCACACGGATCATTAAGGTTCTGAATGATCTCCGATTCTATAAGAGTGCCCGGAGTCTCTCCTATCATTATCACACGCCAGGGAGTATAAACTTCATCACTAAACCGCACTTTAACCCCGTCTTCCTGTTCACCGGGCAGAGGGACAAGCTTAGTTGTCAACTTGTTTGCGGTCCCATTTGTCCCGATATAGAATGCGGCATAATTATCAATCTTTGCTTCAGTGATTGCAACCCAGCATTTATCGCTGTATTCCATAAGCAATGGCATCCCGGCAATAGATTTTTCGGTTAGATAGCTCAGGGGATGTTCAAAAAACTCAGCTTCATTTGATGTGGAATATTTGCCGTATTCTACAATCCATGCTTTAGGATCACCCGGAATATTGAAAGTTGTCAGTTCCCTGGTGATCTGCCTGTCGCCGATATTTGCAGCCCTCGATAATTTGTATTGAAAAGCAGCTCCGTCATTGTAGGCTCTGATAATCAGCTCCATCTGCCGCATCGGAGCTGATTTTTCTTTCAGGTATAAATGCAATTCATTGTAGTTATCAATGACCTGTGAATGTTTCGATTTCACAACAGGGATCCAGGTCTCATTGATGCTTTTATTCTTCTGGTCAGTTACAACAAAATTCCCGGTCATCGGTTCTTCATCCTTAAATTCAAAGCCCATAGGGGATTGACTAATGATATTCTGACTTTTAAATGTTACAGAATAAGTCAGATTTTCTCCGTTCATGATGCTTACAATAATATTATTGTCGGGGGATTTAACTGTATAATCCTGGGCAGGGGTAAATACACCTGATGAAACAAAAATGACTATTAAAAGAGTTTTTATTGATTTCATAGCGAGGAGGATTTGAGAACATAAATACTTATTAACCACGGAGTTGCACGGAGTCACACGGAGTAAGACACGGAGTTAAAAACAGTGCAACTCCGTGTAAACTCAGTGCAACTCCGTGGTTAAATAATTTTAAGTTATTTCGCATTAATATAATCTAACACTATAGACCTGAGAATATTAGCAAATTTAACATCCGGAATTTCCTCTTTCGTAAAATACTGCGGCCTGTCTCCTTCCAGAAGAGTTATCTCTTCTATCGGCAGATTGAACTTACCTGAATAGATATATTTAATATTCGGATAAGCATCGCCCTCCAGACAAAGGTACTCCTTAAAGAACTTAAAATCTTTCAGATCATAATCCAGCTCCTCTTTTACCTCCCTTACAAGAGCCTGCTCCGGAGTCTCTCCTTCTTCAATATGACCGCCTATAAGATCCCAGTGATGCGGAAAAGGGATACCGGGTTTTCCATCTCTCAGATAGAGCAATAGTTCTCCCTTGTCGTTCTCAAAAATTATCTGGGCGATCTTTTTCATAATTCCGAAAATAGAAAAATTTCCCGCAGATTTCGCTGATTTTCGCAGATTTATATGCTAACTCATATTTGCAATCAGTGTCATATAATATTAAGGCACAGATCACAGATCCGCACCAGCGAAGTATCCTCTGTGGTCTCTGTGGTTCTCCGTGTATCTCTGTGTAAGTTCTTAAATATCTTTTTATTACACAGAGTGACACAGAGGATGCACAGAGAGACACAGAGAAAATAATTAGTATGTTTCTTGTCTATTTCTTCGAAAACAGCTCATCCATCCCAAGCCTCCTGACATCACCTACAAAATCCCCGTACATCTCATCAGGCATGTTTTTCACCGGCGATCTGAACTTTCCGCAATCGATACCGGCATATTTCATGAAAGCTTTACCTGTAGCGATTCCTCCGTATTTTTCAAGCAATGTTACGATATCAACCGACAACTGTTGCAATTTCCTGGCTTCAGACAGATTACCTTTATTAAACGCCTCTATAAGAGCAATATAAAGCGGTGCAGCATAATTATAAGTACTTCCAACTGCTCCCCTGCAGCCCAATACCAGCGCTGACAACAAACATTCATCCCTGCCCCAGAGAATATCAAATCTGCCATTCTCATAATTAAGACATAATAGGAAATCCATGAAATCCTCAGGGGTATATTTAATGCCTGCAAAGTTGGGAAGCATTTCTGCAATTTTCTTAAGAAAACCAATCATCGGTATATTTACACCAGTCAGCATAGGTATATGATAAAAATAGACCGGCATTTCAGGCACCGACTCCCCCACCCTTGCGACAAACTCTGCCAGCTGCATCTCATCAGCAGGTTTAAAATAATACGGGGCTACTATCGCTATCGCAGACACCCCTGCTTCTCTCGAAAAAATCGCATTTTCAATACACTCCTGATAAGATGTACCGCCAACCAGGTTAATTATCCGCATCTTCCCTCCTGACTTCAGACACTCTGACCAGGCCATAGCCTGAAGCTGTTTTTCTTTCTGAGTCAGTGAAGGTCCCTCTCCTGTTGTTCCATTTATAAATACTCCTGCAACACCATTCTTTTCAAGGAAGTTATAATATTCAGGAATAATTGAAAGGTTGAGGTTGCCTCCCTCATCCATCGGTGTGAAGGGGGCTGCTACAAGACCATCAAATTTCTGGATGTTCATGACTTATTTGGTTAATTGTCAGCTGTCAGGTGTCAGCTTTCAGCGATTAGTTATCAGTAACTATCTTTGTTTCACAGTCATTGCGAGGCCTGCAGAGCGGGACTAAACCCACCCCCAACCCCTCCAGGGAGGGGAGCCATATAGTTTCTACCGTCATTGCGAGGAGCCCCGCTGTGCGGGGTAAACTCCTCGACGAAGCAATCTCATTGAATTTTATGTTACGCTTATTAACATCCCCCTTACCCCCTTCAAAGGGGGAATTTAAATAATTTGAGCCATTGCGCCTTTACGCCGTTGAGCCGTTTCAGTCTCATTCCTGATCCTTCATCATCTCCTTCAGATCATTCTTGCTGTAATCATTCATATATTTATTCATCCTCCTGGTGGCTCCTAATCCGGCAATCATGAAAATCACCATAATTGCAGCAAGTACGTATGTAATTATTTTAGCTGTTCCCGGATTTGCTTTCAAAGCTTCTGTCAGTCCGTAATATAACAGATACAAACCATAAAGATTAACACCCAATGCCACGATTGCTCCAAAGACTGAATTGATTCCCGTTGTAAATCCGAGGAGTGCACTGATTGGCATTACAACCATTACAGAAGCAGCCACCCTCAGGCAGGCTTCGAAATCGGTATTCCCTTTACAAATGGAGGATACTACAAGGATCACAACAGCACCGATAAACAACCCTATCACAGCAGCAATTACTGTCCAGAACAGGGCCATTACACCAATTCCTGCACCTAAAACTCCTGCTGCACCACCCAGACCAAGGGCGCCCCAGATAAAAATAATAATTCCGGCAACGACACCATAGATAAGGGCTTTGATAACAGGTTCAGCCATGCCCCCTGATGTCTTCATTGTTGAAAAGTACCCTTTGGGATTTACCAGGGTCTCTTTGGATTCATTGATGAATGCATTGAAATCAAAAGAACCAGCTTCGCTCATAATGTTAGTGTTTTAAGATTTAAATAATACGATCAGAATTTTTAAAATAATACTGAAATTTAAATAATTAATTTAACACTACTAAACGATAAATTCTAAAAAGATGAAAAAGATTCTTCACTTTACTATGCTCCGCTCAGAATGACATGCACTTATGATAGGACAGAGGCTGTATTAAAAGTCCTTTTTAACCGCAGAGTCATACACCCATCAATGAAATATGGGAATATCAATTAATAAACTTATAGTTACACAGAGTTACACAGAGAAGTCACAGAGCTATACAGAGTTAATATATTTTAAATCTCTGTGGAACTCTTTAAACCTCTGTGATTCTCTGTGTAAGTTCTTTTATTAGTTACATAAGAGTAGGACACTATTGACAATTTCACCCTAACCCAAATTTCAGAAGTATATTATGCTAAATCTACTCCAGATAAGTGTACCCGTACAGTCCTGATCTGTAATTGGATAGGAACTCCTTACCCTCCTCAAGTGTGATGATCCCGGCTTTTACGGAAGAGGTAACCCAGGTTTCGACAGTCCTGACCATTTTCTTTGAGTTGTACTGTACATACTCCAGGACTTCAGCTACTGTCTCCCCGTCAATTATCTTGTCAATCTTGTATCCCTCCTCATCAACCGAGACATGAACCGCATTGGTGTCCCCAAACAGGTTATGCAGGTCACCGAGTATCTCCTGGTAAGCGCCGACAAGAAAGACACCCAGATAGTATGGTTCCCTTCCTTTGAGCGGATGGATGGGAAGATGGTATGGTGAATTGGTAGTTGAAATGAAATTATCTATTTTACCATCCGAATCGCAAGTCATATCCTGGATGGTCGCTGATCGTACAGGCTCTTCATTAAGCCTGTGGATGGGCATAATGGGGAATATCTGATCAATTGCCCATGCATCGGGAAGCGACTGGAAAAGAGAAAAATTACAAAAATACTTATCTGAAAGGATCCTTGATATCTGCCTGAGTTCCGCCGGCACATGTTTTGTAATACTTGCAAGCTGATAAACACGGCGTGCGATGGACCAGAACAACCTCTCTATCTGTGCCCTGGTCTTGAGGTCAATCAGTCCCAGACTGAACCTGTCGAGGGCTTCTTCCCTTATCTGCTGGGCATCATGCCATGTTTCAAGCATCCTTGGCTGATTTACATTATCCCATAGCAGAAAGAGTTCCTTTACCAGCTCATGATCATTTTCATTAACTCTTTCCTCATCCTCCCACGAGGGCAGGGTTGTGGTCTCAAGAACCTCGATAATAAGCATTGAATGATGAGCAGCGAGTGATCTTCCTGACTCGGTAATTACGTTTGGATGAGGTATATTATTCTTATTGGAGGCATCTACAAAAGTGCTGACGGAGTCATTCACATACTCCTGGATAGTATAATTCATGCTGTTCTCGCTGTTCGAAGATCCTGTTCCGTCGTAATCAACGCCAAGCCCCCCTCCGATATCAACAAATTCCACACTGAACCCCATCTTGCGAAGCTGAACATAATACTGTGAGGCTTCCCTGAGTGCTACTTTAATCCGCCGTATCTTTGTTACCTGGCTCCCGATATGAAAATGTATGAGCCTGAGACAATCTCTCATTTTGTTTTTCTCAATGAAGTCGAGTGCTTCCAGCAGCTCGCTCGAGGTAAGTCCGAATTTGCTGATGTCACCCCCCGATTCTTCCCATTTTCCGCTGCCCACACTCGCCAGCTTTATCCGAATACCAATGTTAGGTTTGACTTTCAGCCTTTTTGCAATGGAGGTTATAAGCTTCAGCTCATTTAGTTTCTCAACGACCAGGAATATCCTTTTGCCCATCTTCTGAGCGAGCAGGGCCAGCTCGATATAATCTTCATCTTTATACCCGTTACAGATTATAAGCGACTCAGGCTCAGTATTTATAGCAATCACAGCGTGAAGTTCAGGCTTTGAGCCGGCTTCGAGTCCGATATTGAATTTTTTACCATGACTGACTATCTCTTCCACCACGGGACGCATCTGATTGACCTTTATCGGGTAGATTATAAAATTCTGAGCCTTATAATCATACTCTTCAGCTGCTGATTTAAAGCAATTTGAGATATTTATGATCCGGTCATCAAGAATATCAGGAAATCTTACAAGAACCGGAGTTGAAACATCAGAAAGTATTAACTCGTCAAGAAGCTCTTTTAAATCAACTGCAACGCCATTCCTTGTTGGTCTGACTTCGACATTTCCCTTATGATTAATTGAAAAATAATCAACACCCCAGCCGTTGATGTTATAAAGCTCAGCAGAGTCTTCAATTCTCCATTTTCTCATGTCTGACAGGTTTACCGGTTCTTAATTTCAGAATTTTCTGCAATGTTATTAAAATTAAGTGGATATGGGGCAAGATTGAGGAAATATTGTTAATTGTCGTGCGGTCGTGCAGTCCTGCGGTCATGCGGTCATGCAGGTCAAAACTAGAATGTTCCTTTGCAGTCTATAATTATGTAGACTTGTAATGAATCTTTGAGTATGACAAGTAACCAATAGATCCACACCTGTATCCCTCGTGGGAAATGTGAACAATTTCCGGAGATCAGACTTCCCCTTTGGGGACGGCTGGGAAGAGGTCATTATATAAACATGAAGATATAGATTTGCAGTTAATTAAGTCTAAATTATTTATATAGATTTGTATTAACATGCTATGAATAATGAATGATAAACAAAATCAGTAATTATGATTATTTGTCATTTTATCATGTTCATGTACCTTTAAAACTTCAGGGCAGGAATACGCAATCGGAGCCGACCTTTCATTTCTGAAGAGTGCTGAAGACAAAGGGCTTTCAGTTCAAAGAGAACGGTGAAGTGAAGCCCGGATTGGAAATATTTAAAGATCATGGATATAACTGGATAAGGCTCAGGCTTTTTCACACTCCGACGGAACTCCCAAACAATCTTGAATATACAATCGCACTGGCTAAAAGCGCAAAAGATAAAGGATTTAAATTCCTTTTAGATTATCACTATTCAGATACCTGGGCTGATCCCGGAAAACAGTATATACCAAAAGCATGGAACGGGATGTCGCATAAACAGCTGGTTAAAGCAGTATTCGATTATTCAAGGGAGACTATCAAGGCATTTCGCGAAGCCGGTGTCATGCCTGAAATGGTCCAGATCGGGAATGAAGTGATCAACGGGATGATGTGGCCCGATGGAAAAATCCCGGAGAACTGGGATAATTTTGCTGAATTGGTCCAGGCAGGAATAAATGGCGTAAATTCAGGATGCGATACAATGAACAGGCCAAAGATAATGATCCATATTGATCAGGGTGGAAATAAAACCAGGACTAAATATTTCTTTGACAAGTTCTTATCATATGGAATTGATTTTGATTATATCGGCCAGTCTTATTATCCCTGGTGGCATGGAACGCTCCTGGACCTGCGTGAAAATATGATCTTTATGGCTGAAACTTATAAGAAGCCGATAATCCTGGTTGAAGTGGCTTACTGCTCATCTCCGACAGAATACAGGAAAAAACCTGCTCCTTTTGCTGAATCGCCGGAAGGTCAGAAAGAATTTCTGGATGAAGTTAACAGGATTGTCCTGGAAACACCGGATAATCTGGGACAGGGTATATTCTGGTGGGAACCGGCAACTTTCGGGGGAAGATCAACAAGGGATTTTTTCGATGAAAACGGAAATGTTCTTCCGGTGATATCTGTATTTGATAAGTACACGAGACATTAGAAAATCATCCTTTTATCACGGTAATACTAAGGAAGAATCTGTTATATTTCTATTTAACCACGGAGTCTCACGGAGTCTGACACGGAGTTGCACGGAGTATTCCACGGAGTTAAAAACAGTGAAACTCCGTGAAAACTCAGTGTAACTCCGTGGTTAAGACAGTTTTAAGATCCGTTTTATCAATGACCCTATAAACCGGATACGGATTAAAACCCATTCCCCACTGGGGAACAAGATACCGGTCGAGATAATTCCAGGTAAGCAGACCATCATTCGATTGTGGTTCGAGCAGGTATGCCGCAAGATTGGCAAGCGGCTGTGCAGTTTTTATAACTATGGTTCCTGCCGGGAAAGAGATGGATCCTTTGACAAAACGTCCCTTGATTGTATTTGTGTAATGACCCTGGTTCAACCTGGTTGCCCCTTTAAGCTCGCTTATCTCAAACCGTTCAGCATCAATTTTTGATTCTTCGCTCAGCTCTTCAACCAGGATACCATGTGTTCTCAGGAGAGTAATTATCTCAGGATCACGAACTCTAAGCAGATAAGCAAACGGAAATCTGACATTCTTCGAACCATAAAAATCAATAAAATATGGAACCGTAACTGTTTTTTGCCTGTCGCTCTTCTGATACCTTCTTCTTCCGTTTGTATCAGTTACCAGCTCAGCTTCATAGGTTTTTATCGTGACTTTTTCAGGTGCTGCCCTTACCTTATATTCAATTGCGAATGAATCAGTAACGGCCGGATTAAGTCCCCGCTGAACCGTTTTTTTATCAACATCCGCGAGCATAGTTTTTATTTCAGTTTTATGGGCTGACACATAATCAGCCAGAGAATGTATCAGCCAGTAACAACCTTTTACCCTCGATTCGTAATCAGCATAAACATAATTCTCATTCAGGATCCCGAGGCGGTTTCGCAATCCAAAATAATTGCTGATATAACGTGGATCAGAAGCATCGTAGAACCAGCCCTCTTCAGGTTTCAGCATATTGTTGAATTCACCGTAATAGCAGTTTTCCACTTTATATTTCTTAAGCAGTGTCCCTGACATTTCCGGGACCATCTTATCGCGCATATATCTGATCAGCGAATTATCACCGTTTGGATTCACCATCCAGGTAAAAGTAACGGGTTCAACATGATATGATCCGTTTGTGGTGTGGCAGTCCATGAAAACGGCAGGATCCCATTTACTGAATACACTTGGAGATCACGCCCCTGACTTCCGGTGATTCTGCCTTCATCCCATCGCGGTTCAGATCGAGCATCTGGCCATTATGCCTTACTCCGACGCCGTTAACAGGACCATTCTGATAGGTTCTGTTTGATGGAGAGATCTGCTCATTTCCATCGGGATTGAAGTTCGGGCACAAAAGAAATACAACATTTTTAAGCAGGTCGGAATTCTTTGCTTCCAGCAGATCCCTGGCGAACATCAACACTGCCTCTTTCCCTTCAACCTCTCCTGCATGAATATTTGCCTGGACGTATATAACTATCCTGCTGTCGTTTTTGAGCTGTTCCGGTGACTTTGGAAGAGGGTTGCCAATAATTAAAAGAGGAACATCCCTTCCCTCCACAGATGTTGCTATTGACTCAACCCTTAAAAGCTTTGATGATTTCTTAAGCTGTTCGATGAAGGTCATCACATCGTTATAATTTGATGTGGATTTAAATTCTGATTTCTCGGCAACAGTCAGCAGTTTAATCTGGCTGTTAGCCTGACAGAATGATGAGATCAGAAAAATGCTGATGATAAAAATCTTTTTCATGTTTCGGATATTGAAAAGAGTCTGGCAATAATAGCTTATTTTCCAATCTGAGAGAACAAATTTTGGTGTAAAATTTGATTTATTATAAACCGCTGGATTTTTTTTTATAAACCACGGAGTGTCACCGGGTTTCACGGAGTAAACCACGGAGTATGTAACAGTGCGACTCCGTGCAACTCTGTGTCACTCCGTGGTTAAGTATCCATATTAATGAATTAGAACAATCCTGGTTTCAGATAATGATTCTTGAAATTAATAGAAGATTATAAATTTTAGTAGGATTTAAATTTTATTATGTATCTTTGCATCCTTAATTTTAAAACATATTACAATGAACAAAGGAACAGTAAAATTTTTTAATGTGTCAAAAGGATTCGGATTCATTAAAGATGCAGATTCAGACAACGAGTATTTCGTACATGCAACAGGCCTGATTGACAAGATTAAAGAGAATGACGAAGTAACTTTCGAACTTGCTGAAGGTAAAAAAGGTATAAATGCAGTTAATGTAAAACTAGCATAAGTTCAGCACACTAAAGATTTGTAAAAAAGAGGTTGTCATGACAACCTCTTTTTTTTGTTGCATGGGTGCGGGGTGCCCCTTATTCCGTTACTATCTATTCTTCTCAGCTTTTTTTGCCTTTTTTGCAGCACGTTTTTCCTTCAACGATTTAGTTGCCTGCTTCTTGTCCTTAGTCTGTTCTTTTGCTTTTTCGTGTGACATGACTTAAAGTTTTAGATTTAAACATTAATCCCAAATATAAAAAATCATTCAATTAGTGATGCTGTAGTTTCGGCCCTTATTTCAACAATCAATAAACAATTGAAGGGGTATGGTTGATATTTATAATTGGTAAACTAAAATTCTTTTTATTAACCACGGAGTCTCACAGTGTTAATACGTGAGTAATCACCGAGTTCTTTGAATGTCATAGCTTTCTGCCTTTGCGCTGTTCTATTCATCCCCCTCATTACCTCCCCGCCGAAGCGGGGCAGGCTTTCAAAGGGCGGAATTTAACCCGTTGCGCCTTTGTGCCTTTACGCCTTTGAGCTCAATTGTTACAACTCACAATACAGCTCCTCATCCGCCATGTTCTTACACGGGTACCTCCAGGAGAGACCTTCACCCTCACCCTCAATCAGACTATTTGAAGGTTCAGGACCCCAGGTACCGGCAGCATATCCATATACCTTTATGGAAGGATTGTTTTTCCATGCCTGCTGGATCGGTTCAATGAATTTCCATGCCGTTTCCACCTCATCATCACGTGAAAACAGTGTCGAATCGCCAAGCATTACATCATACAGAAGACGCTCATAAGCTGAGGGAACTCTGACATCTGCAAGATCCTTGTAGTGAAAATCCATATTCACATTCTTCACATTGAATCCTGTCCCGGGTTCCTTCATATCGAATTTCAGGAGCATTCCCTCATCGGGCTGGATGCGGATAATAAGCTGGTTGCCTGCAAGCTTGCCTATCACCCTCTGAAAAAAGTGATGCGGGGTCTGCTTAAAATGAATCACGACTTCTGTAACCCTTGTCGGAAGCCGCTTGCCCGTTCTGATATAAAACGGAACTCCGCCCCATCTCCAGTTATTTATGTAAAATCTCATCGCAACATAAGTCTCTGTTCTTGAATGAACATCAACACCCTTTTCATACCTGTAACCGGTGACACACTCGCCCCTGATCTTCGATGGTGTGTACTGGCCCCTGATAACCTGCTTTTCAACATCCTCTTCCCTTATAGGTTGCAGGGACTGGAACACTTTAAGCACTTCATTCCTTATTGCATCAGCATCAAGTGATGATGGCGGCTCCATTGCTGTCAGTCCAACCATCTGCAGAAGATGGTTCTGAACCATATCCCTCAGTGCTCCGGATTTATCATAATAGCCACCCCTATCCTCAACTCCTATACTCTCAGCCGAGGTGATTTCAATCCGGTGCACATAGTTCCTGTTCCAGAGCGGTTCAAATATGCCATTTGCAAACCGGGTAACCAACAGATTCTGAACAGTTTCCTTGCCAAGATAATGATCGATCCTGAAGATCTGGTCCTCCTTTATAAGCTCATGTAAAACCCTTTAAGCCTCTGGCTGCTTTCCAGATCATACCCGAAAGGTTTTTCAATTATAAAGCGTTTGAATCCGTCCGACTGATTGCCCAGTCCGGCCTTCGACAAGTTTGTTGAGATCGTTTCGTACAGGTCAGGCGGAGTGGCCATATAGAAAATTATGTTCCCGCCGATACCTCGTTCAATACTTATTTTTTCAATAAACTGTCTGAGCTTCCCATAATCCTCCTGAGATGAAAATCCATCCGGTGATATTCAATACATCCTGTAAAATCCGTAACTTTACTCAGGCCAACCTCTTTATCCTCGGAAAATGCCTTTACAGCGTCCTCCATATTCTTCCTGAACTCTTCAACGCTCTTTTCACTCCGGCCCACTCCAATGAGAGTACATTTCTCAGGCATCATGTTTGAGTCCTAAGAGAATTTAGTGCTGGCACAAGCTTCCTTGAAGTAAGATCGCCTGTGGCACCGAAGATTACAATAATTAGATTATCTGGTTTTTCCATTGAGATCTGTTAATTATATTGTCCCGGATGCTAAGATAAGAAAAAAATAAGGGCTAAAGCCCGGATTCTTAACATAACAGATCCTTTAATAGTACCACGGCCTTATGAGGCCGTGGTTAATATAACAGATAAAGCCCAGATCCATATAGTCTGTTAACCAGCTAAGGACTTTACAGTACCTTTACAAACTATCATGTTTGCAATATTTTGCTCTGATATTTATTATTTTTATTAAGTTTTTTATCAACACCTGTATCAATTTGAAAGTTTTATATATATTTGTCAGCATATTATAAAACAATGAGATTATATATGCAATACATTTGGGCTATTTATTATCAGCAGGTTCACAGGAATTGACTGAGAATGGGTTTTATAGGATTAGGGATAAACCGTTCTCTTCAGTTAAAGAGAACGGTTTTTTTGTGAAAACAATTTGATATAAATTTATACTAAATAAATCAATTTAATGAGAACAGACCGGCCTTCAAAGGAAGGATTATACAGACAGGATTTTGAACATGGCAGCTGCGGGATCGGATTTGTTGCCCATGTGAAAGGGAAAAAATCTCATTCAATTATCAATATGGGCCTTGATATTCTGAGGAATATGACCCACAGGGGAGCTGAAGGCGCCGACAGTAAAACAGGCGATGGAGCCGGAGTGATGATCCAGGTGCCAAGGGATTTTTATCTTATCCAGGGTTATTCACTTCCGCCGGAGGGACAGTTTGGAACAGGCCTTGTTTTCCTTCCACAGAATCTTGATGATGCTGAAAAATGCACTGAAATCCTTCTCGAGTATCATAAAGGAAGAGGATGTTAATTTTATTGGATTCCGCGATGTGCCGCGGAACAATTCAACTATCGGAGAGATTGCACGCTGCCGCCGAACCAAATATCAGGCAAATACTTTTAAGCGCTGATATCCCGCAGGATGATCTCGAACGGAAGCTATATATTATAAGAAAACGTACCGAAAAGGATGATCAGGGAATCAGAAATAAAGCAGAAAAACTCTGTTTTATATTCCCAGCCTTTCCACCAAAGTGCTGGTATATAAAGGAATGCTTACATCCATCCAGCTCGGTGAATACTTTTCTGACCTGAGGGACGAAAGACTTCAGAGTGCCATCGCACTTGTCCATTCAAGGTTCAGCACAAACACTTTTCCAAGCTGGGATCTTGCCCAGCCTTTCAGGGTGCTCGGACATAACGGGGAGATAAATACCATAAAAGGAAACAGGTTCTGGATGGAGGCCAGGGAATCAATTCTGAAATCTGAAAAGCTTGGTGACCTGGGAAGGATTTTTCCGATAATTGAACCGGAGAAAAGCGATTCGGCTTCACTCGACAATGTACTTGAATTCCTTCTGATGAGCGGGAAATCACTTCCTTATGCAATGTCAATCCTTATCCCTGAATCAATAAATATCAAAAATCCCATTCCCCCGGAACTACGTGATTTCTATCATTATCATTCCACATTCATGGAACCATGGGACGGACCTGCATCACTGATTTTTTCTGACGGAAGATATATCGGAGGAATGCTTGACAGGAACGGATTACGGCCATCAAGATATGTTATTACAAACAACGATCTGATTGTGATGGGCTCCGAGGCAGGTGTCCAGTCATTTGCGCCTGAAGATATCAGGGAGAAAGGAAGGCTTAAACCCGGGAAAATGCTTCTTGTCGATACTGACAGAGGGAAAGATCTTATTATGACAAGGAACTGAAAGCCAAACTGGCTGATGACTTTCCTTATGGCAAATGGATACAGCAGAATATGGTTAACCTCGAAGAGATTGAAACTGGCCATGTTGTTTCGCCTGATCTGGGCAGCCTGTATCAGAAATATATTACTTCATTTAATTATTCTCTGGAAGATATTGAAAAGATTATCAAGGAGATGGCAGCAACCGGCAAAGAACCTATCGGTTCAATGGGAAATGATGTTCCGGTTGCTGTCCTGTCGAAAAAACCATACAGACTTTTCAACTATTTCAAGCAGATCTTTGCCCAGGTAACCAATCCCCCTATTGATCCGATCAGGGAAGAGCTTGTAATGACACTCTCGGGATATCTTGGCTCACTTCAGCAAAACCTTCTGGATGAATCGCCCGATCATGTCAAGATGGTACGTTTCAGGAATCCTGTAATATCAAATACATATTTCCAGGTTGTTAAGAATCTGAGATATAAAGGATTTTCAGCTGCTAACCTGCTGCATGCATTTTGATGCTGACAAAAGGAGGAGAAGGATTGAAAAATGCCGTTGATCAGTTATGTCTGGATGCTGAAAAAGCGGTTGATGAAGGGAAAAACTATATAATCCTGTCCGACCGGGGAATTGATGAAAACAGGGCGCCTGTACCATCCCTTATGGCAGTTTCTGCAGTTCATCATCATCTTATAAACAAGCGAAAACGAATGCAGATTGATATTGTTGTGGAATCTGCAGAACCCCGCGAAGTAATGCATTTTGCCCTTTTATTTGGTTACGGCGCAAGCATTATTAATCCCTATATGAGCTTTGCCGTAATCGATAAGCTGGTAAGGGATAAAGCAATACAGCTCGATTATCAGAAAGCGGAAGAGAATTATATCAATTCAATAAATAAAGGTATTCTTAAGATAATGTCCAAAATGGGCATAAGCACTCTGAGAAGCTACCGCTCGTCACAGATATTTGAAGCTGTCGGAATACATCCCGATGTTATAAACAAATATTTTGCCGGAACAATCTCAAGTATTGGCGGGATTGGCATGCAGTGAAATAGCCGAGGAGATTCTGATACCTCACAGAAAAGCTTTTAGAGAAGAGATCAAGCAGCCCGAATTCCTTACAGAGGGTGTCTATTCGTACAGAAAACATGGAGAAAATCATGCCTGGAATCCTGAGACTATTTCTTTGCTTCAATGGAGCACAAGAACAGGAGACCGGGATAAATTTAAGGAATATTCAAGACAGGCTGACAGTGACACAACTTCACCCCTGTTTATCAGAGGATTGCTTAAGATCAGAAAAAATCCGATCCCGATTGAAGAAGTCGAATCAGCAGAAAAAATCATGAAACGGTTCGTAACCGGAGCAATGTCGTACGGATCAATAAGTCGTGAGGCTCATGAAACCATCGCCATTGCTATGAACAGGATAGGAGGACGAAGCAATACTGGTGAAGGAGGCGAAGATCCTGAACGGTTTAAACCTCTTCCAAACGGCGATATCTGTAAGGAGTGCAATCAAGCAAATTGCCAGCGGCCGTTTTGGTGTTACAACCGAGTATCTTGTTAACGCTGATGAAATTCAGATCAAAATTGCACAGGGGGCAAAACCGGGTGAAGGAGGGCAGCTACCCGGCCACAAAGTCGACAAAATAATAGCAAAGACAAGGTATTCGATTCCCGGGCATCACACTGATTTCTCCCCCGCCGCATCATGATATTTATTCGATTGAGGATCTTTCACAGCTTATCTTTGACCTTAAAAATGTAAATCCGAAGGCCAGGATCAGTGTGAAGCTTGTTTCCGCCAGCGGGGTCGGGAACAATTGCTGCAGGAGTTACAAAGGCAGGAGCCGATCTGATTACAATAAGCGGTTATGAAGGGGGGACAGGCGCAAGTCCTACTTCCTCCATCAAGCATGCCGGGGTCCCTCTCGAATTGGCCTTGCCGAAACACAGCAGACGCTGGTGATGAATAATCTTCGGAAAAGGTGATCCTCCAGGCTGACGGTCAGTTAAAAACTGCAAGGGATGTTATAATTGCCGCACTGCTGGGAGCTGAAGAGTATGGATTTGCCACCAGTGCACTGATTGTCCTTGGATGTGTTATGATGCGAAAATGCCATCTTAATACATGTCCTGTCGGAGTTGCCACCCAGAATCCGGAACTGCGGAAAAGATTCATGGGTAAAGCCGATAACCTGGTTACCTTTTTCAGTTTTCTTGGCCGAAGATGTCAGGGAATATCTTGCTGAGACTGGGATTCAGAAACCTTGATGAAATAATCGGACGATTCTGACCTTCTTGAGCGAAATCATGAAGTTGATCACTGGAAAACAAAAAACCTTGATCTGTCAGGAATGCTCAGACTTCCTGCCGAAGCAGAAAAACAATGAAATTCATTGTATTGAAAAACAGGAAAACAAGACCGGGAATATTCTTGATCATTGAATTGATTGAAAATCAGAAAAAGCAATTTACTGAGTAAACAGCCTGTTCTTATATAAGCGACCAATCAAGAATACTGACAGGACAACAGGAGCAATGCTTTCAGGAAAGATTGCATCCCTGTATACGGATCAGCAGGATTACCCGACGGAACAATAAAGTGCAGGTTCTACAGGGTCAGCCGGTCAAAGTTTCGGTGCGTTCCTTGTCGCCGGAGTCGAGTTATTCCTTGAAGGTGATTCAAACGATTATCTCGGGAAAGGTCTTTCAGGGGGAAGTATTATTGTTGTTCCTCCTGCAGGTTCGCTATTTGAACCTGATAAAAACATAATAATCGGGAATACAGTCCTTTACGGGGCAACAAGAGGAGAAATATATATTTCAGGCGTTGCCGGTGAAAGGTTTGGAGTCAGGAACAGCGGGGCAATTGCCGTTGTTGAGGGTGTTGGAAATCATTGCTGTGAATATATGACGGGCGGCAGTGTGGTTGTTCTGGGATCAACCGGAAGTAATTTTGCAGCCGGAATGAGCGGCGGGATTGCATATGTTTTTAATGAATCGGGCAATTTCGACTATTACTGCAATATGGGTATGGTCGAGTTATCACTTGTCGAAGATCTGAGCGATAGCGAAGAGCTTAAGGAACTTATAACCAGACATTTTAATTACACAGGAGCAAAAAGGCAAAGATGATCATGGATGATCTCAACAGATTTCTTCCGATGTTCATCAAAGTGATACCTTATGATTATAAAAAGTACTTCAGGAACAGAAGCTGGAAGAATTGAACAGGAAGATCGCAAATGTGGAATTAGATGTTGGAGATAAGTGCGTCATAGTGATTATTTATTAAATTTTATATATGGGAGACATATCAGGATTTTTGAAGATTAAAAGGAAGGAAGCTGGCAACAGACCTTTAAATGAAAGGATCTGCGATTTCAGCGAGGTGGAACAGGTTCTTAACAGTGAGGACAGGATGCTCCAGGCCTCCAGGTGCATGGATTGCGGGATCCCTTTCTGCCATTGGAGCTGTCCGGTCGATAATCTGATACCCGAATGGAACGACCTGCTTTTCAAAGGCCTGTGGAAAGCTGCCTATGAAAGGCTGATCGCCACCAATAATTTTCCGGAAGTTACGGGAAGGATCTGCCCTGCATCGTGCGAACATGCCTGTGTCCTTAATATCGGACAGGAACCGGTGACGATACGTGAAAATGAGGTTGCCATAGTCGAAAGAGCCTTTGCCGAAGGATACATTAAACCTTCTCCCCCGTTAAAAAGAACCGGAAAGAGTGTAGCTGTAATCGGAAGCGGTCCTGCCGGACTGGCAGCAGCAGACCTTTTAAATAAATGGGGCCACAGCGTCACTTTGTTTGAAAAGGATGAAAAAGCCGGGGGACTTATGAGATTCGGAATACCCGATTTCAAACTTAGCAAGGCAATCATTGACAGGCGGATTGATCTGATGATTAAAGAAGGGCTCACACTAAAAACAGGTACTCAGATCGGACGTGATATCTCTGCCGGCGAATTAGTAAATAATTTTGATGCAGTATGTATTGCTATCGGTTCTGGTCAGCCGCGCGATTTGAGCGTGGAAGGGCGGAACTTGAGGGGGATATATTTTGCCATGGATTTTCTGAGCAATCAGAACCGGGTAAATTCAGGTCATATCCATACCGCAGATAACCAGATAAATGCTGAAAACAAAAAAGTCCTCGTTATAGGGGGCGGTGATACCGGATCAGATTGTGTAGGCACTGCAATAAGGCAGAAAGCAGCAACAGTAACCCAGATAGAGATTTTACCAAAACCACCTCTCGAAAGGAGATCCTGATAATCCATGGCCATATTTTGCTAAAACCCTGAAAACATCAACATCCCAGGAGGAAGGATGTGAAAGGATGTGGAGCCTTTCGACAATTAGGTTCACCGGAAGTGAAGATGCAGTAAAAGGTGTTGAGGTTGAAGAGGTTAAATGGGAAACCGAAAATGGTAAATACAAGATGACTCCTGTTCCCGGTACAGTAAAAATAATTGAGGCCGATCTGATCCTGCTTGCACTGGGATTTGTTCACCCTGTAATTGACGGACTGGTATCAGAGTTAGAACTGGAACTTGACGGCAGGAAGAATATAAAAACAAATGAATCGCTGTCGACAAATATTCAGAAGATATTTGCGGCAGGCGATTCTGTAACAGGTGCAAGCCTGGTCGTAAATGCAATAGCATCAGGAAGAAAAGCAGCAAGTGAAATTGATCGTTTTCTGAGACCTTAATGGTATTCTCTGTGTAACTCTGTGAATCCTCTGTGTCACTCTGTGTAAGTTCTTGAATTTTTTTAGTTACACAGAGGTCCACAGAGGCGACACAGAGATCCACAGAGGTATTTATTCCTAAAATTCTTTATCTGCCAGAACACTCATCCCTTTTACAGTATCGATCAGTCTGATAAACTCGGCACGGTATCCTTCTTCGTCCTCACCCCTGGCTGACCTGGCAAGTTTTTGAGCCTGCTCAAAAGTTGAGCTGCCCTTATATTCAGAGTTTCTCAGGATCATTCCAAATTCTGACACAGCAGCAGCAAACCTGAGATTATCGGATGCATCATCCATGCTGTTAACATAGTCTTTTACCGGCTTCTCCATGAGCATGCTTGTCACTCCGTCAGGCTTCTTATAACGTATTTTAATGGTAAGATACTCACTGCTATAGCTGCTTACGGAAGTATCTTTGGTCTTTTTGGATTCCTGGTATTTAAGAGGATCCACCGAGGGTATCTTCTCATCCGATCCTGCCGGAACAAGCTCATACAAAGCTGTCACATTATGACCCGATCCCATTTCACCTGCATCTTTCAGGTCATCGTTAAAATCCTCATCATTCAGAAGCCTGTTTTCATAGCCGATAAGTCTGTATGACTGAACTTTCGAAGGATTAAATTCAATCTGGAATTTGACATCTTTTGCAATAGTGAACAGGGTGCCTCCAAATTCCCTAACCAGAACTCTCCTTGCTTCCTGAAGATTATCGATGTATGAATAATTACCGTTTCCCTTGTCTGCAATAATTTCCATTTTATCATCCTTAATATTACCCATGCCGAAGCCCAAAACTGTCATGAAAATTCCCCTGTCGCGGTTATCCTCAACAAGCCTTTCCATTCCTCCGTTACTCGATTCGCCAACATTAAAATCACCATCTGTCGCGAGGATTATCCTGTTATTTCCGCCTTTGATAAAATTCTCTGAAGCAACGGAATAAGCCAGTTTCAGTCCTGCACCACCGGCTGTTGAACCACCAGCTTCAAGATTATTGATTGCATTCATAATGGCATCCTTTTTATTTCCCGGGGTGGATTCGAGCACCAGTCCGGCAGCTCCTGCATAAACTACAATTGCAACATGATCCTGGGGCCTTAGTTCATTTACAAGAAGTCCAAAGGCTGACTTGAGAAGCGGTAACTTGTTCGGAGAATTCATGGAGCCGGATACATCGATCAGAAATACAAGGTTTGAAGATGGAAGTGATGATTTGTCTATGCTTTTTCCCCTGAGTCCGACAAGAAGAAGCTGATGTTTGCCGTTCCATGGACAGCCTGCCAGTTCTGAATAAACAGAGAACGGATGTAAACCACCGGGTTCAGGATAATCATATTTGAAATAATTTATCATCTCCTCAATCCTAACGGCATCAGCCGGCGGCATGATTCCGCTGTTTATGAATCTGCGGACATTGGAGTAGGATGCATTGTCAACATCGATCGAGAAAGTTGATAAAGGATTGTTATTTACATTTTTAAATCCGTTTTCATTTATTCCGGCATATCCTTCGGTATTGAAATTATCATTATACCTCTGAAAAAAGTGCTTCGCTCCATAAGCAGCTGACGATGGAGCTGCCATTGAAAAGGATTCCGAAGCTCTGTCCTTTTTCGATCCGTATCCGATGACAACAATTTCATCAAGCGCCACTTTATCTTCGTGCATTACAACATTGATCAGGCTCCTTTCACCGATTTTTTCGCTGACGGTAATATATCCAAGCATGGTGAACTGAAGAATCTTATTCTCAGGAAAGACTTCTATTTTATAGAGTCCAAGCTGATCGGTAACAGCCCCATTGGTTGTACCTTTGACAAAAACAGTGACACCAGAAAGTGGTAAACCGGAACTGTCAACTACTCTTCCGGTAATGGTCCTTGACTGACTGGAAGCTGAAATTATTACTCCCAGAACCAGCATTGCTAAAATTGATGCAATCTTTTTCATAATAATAGATTTTTAATTGAATGTTTTCCATAGGATGCAGATAATTTGCGGGATTCCATAAATAATTCCATAGATTTTTGCAATTGTGTTATCTTTAAGATGAAATACTTATTCCTTAAAAGACCAGGAACTTACACAGAGTGACACAGAGGAGACACAGAGGGCCACGGAGAATAACCTCTGTGTAACTCTGTGATTCTCTGTGGATCTCTGTGTAACAAAAAGGACTTAATCTTAATCATCAATGTTGATTAAAATCCAGGGTAAAAAACGCCGGAGCAAAACAGATGAGGAACTCCTGATCGAATTCCGGTCAGGAGGTGATCTTGAGGTTCTGGGAGAGCTTTACTCGAGATATATGCATCTTGTCTATGGAGTATGTCTTAAGTATTTAAAGGTGAGGGAGGAATCGCAGGATGCGGTAATGCAGATATTTGAAAAGCTTATAATTGAAATTCCTAAACACAATATTGAAAACTTCAGAAGCTGGCTGCATGTGGTAACCAAGAACTATTGCCTGATGCAGCTAAGATCTGATAAATCCCAAAGCGAAAGAATCATTGAATGGATAAATGAGCACGATGTTTTTATGGAAACTGTCACAGATCTGCATCCATTAGATGAAGATAATGATTCAAAAGTAATGGACAGGGCACTGGAAGATTGTATTGAAAGACTGAAAGAGGAACAGAAAAAGTGCATCAGGCAGTTTTATTTTGATAACAGATGCTATAATGAGATCTCAGCAGATCTGGATATGGATGTAAAAAAGGTGAAGAGTTATCTTCAGAACGGGAAAAGAAATCTGAAACTTTGTCTTGAAGAAAAAAATGCAGGAAAAAGATAAAAACGGTAAAAACAAGGCCTCTGATTTCCTCCGCTATCATGGAAAGGAAATGACTGATAAGGAGAGAAATGCTTTCGAAAAAAGCCTTCAGAGAGACCCTTTTGCCAGTGAGGCATCGGAAGGCTTTGAATCGATTGATCCCTCCCGTGCCAAAAATGATCTTTTGAGGATCAGAAAACAGATCAGGAGGAGAATTTCAGGGAAACCAAAGGTTATCTGGTACAGTATTGCAGCCTCGGTTGCAATATTAATGATTTTGTCATCCCTCTTTATATTTATTCAAAGAGAAAGGACGTCAGAGCAGATTTCATATTCACCTGTTCCTCCTGTCGCAAAAGACATTCCGGTTGTAAAACCATTGGAAAAAACAGATGAACCAGCCGGGATAATAAAGCCAGAAGTTTCAATTCCTGAAAAAAGTAACATAGAACCTTTTGAAACCACGAAATCTGAAAGTAAATCCATCACACAAACAGATATTAAGAAAGCAGAGATTGCTGATGCAAACCTGGAAGCACTCATGATGGCAGAAGCTGAAGAGCCGGACCAGATTATTGCGGCAGACGAAGTTCTGGCGCCAAAATCTGTTCAGGCAAAGAGGGCCTCAGGAATCTATTCCAATATTCGGGGAAGAATTATCTCGTCAGAAGATAACCAGCCTATCCCCGGCGTATCTGTAACTGTAAAAGGTACAGCCAAAGGCACCATCACCGATACCGGCGGCAATTTCAGTCTTGGAGCAGAAGATGCCGGGAACAGGATGCTTGTGGCAAACTTCGTGGGGATGGAATCGAAGGAGTTCAAAGCTGTACAGGATACAAACCTGGAAATTAGTCTGGAGCCCTCATTGGCAGCCCTCAGCGAAATAGTTGTTGTTGGTTACGGGACAAAAGCCGATGATTATGAAGGAGAAGATGCTGAAACAGGATATATGCCGCCGCGTCCGGTAAACGGGAAAGCTGCCTTCAATAAATATATCGGGGATAACATTAGAAGACCGGATACCACCACGGCCGGACAAAGGGTGGTTGTTGTACTGAATTTCAGGGTTGGGATGGATGGAAAAACAGACAGCATAAAGGTTATAAAATCTCCTGGTAAGATTTTTTCCGATGAGGCTGTCCGTCTGATCAGGGAGGGTCCGGCCTGGAAACCTGCAGAGGAAAACGGGAAGGCTATCGATGACGAAGTCAGGATAAGAATTGTATTTAAATAATCTGACCTACTTTAGTTACACAGAGTGACACAGAGGATTCACAGAGTGACACAGAGGTTAAATAACTCCGTGGCTCTCTGTGTCTTCTCTGTGGATCTCTGTGTAATAAAGAAACTTTAATTCAATTACTTCATTTTGTTTGCTGTGATCCTTTTATGAATTATTAAAAGTCCTTACATTTATTCGGATTTGAATTTCATTTTCACCCCTATTCTGTTCATATGGTAAAAAGGATCACTCATTTGTTTATTCTACTGGTATTTGCTTCAAATCTCAATTCATGGGGACAGGTTATCGATTCTACCTCTTTTAAAATGAATTCCAGACTGAGCTTTTATTCCAATGAAAAAAACGGTGAAATGATTCTTCATGTTCCTTCATCTCTTATATGGAATAATCTTAACATAACACTGAAAATCAATAACAAAGAACTAACTTCATGGAAAGGTATCCCTGCTGATAAACTTTTGCGATTGCCTTTCAGCATTGATTTAGTTCCGGGAATTTATAATATCGAAGCAGAAATAAAATCACCGGCCGGGAAAATGTTCAGGTCAACAGCCGATTTAAATGTTTTGAATTTCAAACCAAATGAAGTAAAAACCGACAGACTTACCGGTGGACTAATCGTTAACCAGAGGATCTTTTTCCCTTTCGGATTTTATAGCTATTCACCTGTTCACCCTACCCTTCCCGAAGAAGAGGTAGTAAAAGGATTTAATATGATTTCGCCGTATCAGAAGATCCTTCCGGAGACATTAAATGGACGGAAAGCCTATATGGACAGGTGCGCGCAGACAGGCATGAAGGTTCATTACAATCTTCTTTCTGTTTCAGGTGGTGGTGGTGTTTCTTCAAAAATTGATGATATTTCAGAAGATGAAAAAAGGGAATTGCTGATATCCGAAATCAGGACTTTTAAGGATCATCCTGCCCTTCTTGCCTGGTATATCTCCGACGAACCTAACGGGTACAAGATCCCTCCTGAGAAACTGGAAGAAATATACAGGCTCGTTAAAAGTATCGATCCGTGGCACCCTGTGTCGATTGTCTTTACGGCTCCCTTTCTCTCTTCAAAAAAATATACTGATGCCCTCGATATTGTGATGGCCGATCCTTACCCTGTCCCGACAGGTTCTGTAACACAGGTGGGCGATATTACAGCTCAGCTAAGATCAGAATTTGAAGGGAAAAGACCGGTATGGATCGTTCCTCAGGCTTTCGGCGGTGGAGAATGGTGGGGACGTGAACCCACTTTTCAGGAAATGCGGACCATGACCTACCAGTCGATAGTAAACGGTGCCACAGGAATCCAGTATTTCATAAGACATGGCCCTAATTCATTCCCGAAATCGATATCAGCATGGAATGAATGTGGAAGAATGGCTCTTGAGATTGCCGAGATCACTCCCTGGCTTTTATCGGATGAGAAGCCACTACCTGTACAAAGCAATTCAGCTAATATAAGGATCACTTCAAGAGTTCATAATGGTCAGCTTCTTATAATAGCAGTGAATAAGGTGAATTCACCCCGGAAGGTTGATATTAATATCTCAGGAACCACCTTAAATAGTGCCAGGGTACTTTTTGAAAACCGCTCAGTTCCGGTTTATTCAGGTGCATTTTCAGATTATCTGCCGGCTTTCGGATCGCAGGTTTATCTTATAAACATTCAGCCCCGGAAAGAAGCGATCATACCATTCAGAGATAACCTTATCAGGGATCCGGGATTTGAGGATATTTCAAGCGTTGGTGTTCCTGCAGCATGTTATTCCTGGAATGAGGGCGACAGGGGATCAACCTATTTCCTTGATTCAAGGGAGCATCTGGAAGGGAACCATTCGTTAAGGCTTGTAACACCTCAGGTGAATAAGGGAACGAGATTGCGGTTCTTCCCGATACAAATTACAAAAGGAAGGTCGTATATTTTATCAATATGGGCAAAGACAGACTCTGTACTTTATGATAAAGGTGAAACTCCATTTTTTGAGCTTGGAATGGGGGATTACGGAAGTGAACGGTTTTATCCCGGTAATGAGTGGAAGCAATTTGTAACATCTGTTACAATTCCATCAGACACGATTCCTTCGCCCAGGGCTAATGCAATCCTCAGGATGCCGGGAAAAGGAACAGCCTGGTTCGATATGATCCAGGTTTTTGAAGCTGTTGATATAAACAGAAGCATTAATAAGGAAATAAATGGAAATATATGGAAATGAATGGGAATATACTCTTTTTATTACACAGAGTGACACAGAGTACACACAGAGTCACACGGAGTAAAACAGGGAGTTAAAATCAGTGGAACTCCGTTAATACTCCGTGCAACTCCGTGGTTTTTAAAAAAAATCTCAAATAACCTTAATACTTTATGTACAAAACATTAATCATCTCTTCAATTGTCTCCTTTTTCTTATTTCCCGGATGTATGGAAAAATCAGAGAATATCAATTATAAAGGAAATCCTGAACCCTTGAAACAGAATGCCTACATCAGACTGCCCCTCGGCTCAATAAAGCCGGCAGGCTGGCTCAAGTCGCAGCTTGAGGCGCAGGCTGAAGGCCTTACAGGTAATGTTGACGACTTCTGGCCCGACCTCGTAAATTCTTCATGGAGAGGCGGCGACGGCGAAGCCTGGGAAAGGGGTCCATATTACCTCGACGGACTTGTTCCTCTTGCTTATCTTCTGGATGATGAAAAGCTTATAAAAAAAGTAAATAACTGGATCGGGCCCATCCTTTCCAGCAGCCGCGACTCAGGCTGGTACGGTCCTGCAAAAAACAGAGACAGGTGGCCTCTTGCGGTTTCAAACAAAGTCCTGATGCAATATTATGAAGCTACAAATGACAGCCGGGCTATCGACGTACTTAAAAACTATTTCAGGTATCTTAAAGAGACTCCACCTGACTGGCCTGATAAGGATTGGCGCGGTGTGAGGGCAATGGAAAATGCAGTAACAGGCTACTGGCTCTTCCGGCAGACTAAAGAGCCCTGGATCCTCGATGTGATCAAATCGATCCAGGAAAACAGCTCTGACTGGACAGCCTATTATGAGAAATTCCCCTGGGATTCTGCAGCATCAGCCGAAAAGAAGATTCCATTGAACTGGGGGCCGGACGGACTTACCGCCCATGTTGTAAATAATGCCATGGCAATAAAATACCCGGGGCTCTGGTTCCAGCAATCGGGTGACAAGCGATTCAGTAATGCAGTATTTGACGGTATCGATAAATATGACCTCAATCATGGCCAGGCCGGAGGAAGATTTTCGGGCGATGAGCATCTGTCGGGGAGATCTCCTGATCGGGGCACCGAACTTGTGTTCCGTCGTTGAATATATGTATTCACTCGAAGAACTATATGCGATATTCGGTGACAACCGGCTGGCCGACCGTCTCGAGATGCTTGCTTATAACGCATTGCCCGGTACAACAACTCCCGATATGTGGGCGCACCAGTACGACCAGCAGTCAAACCAGGTTGTGGTAAACGGTGATAAAAGGAGCTGGAGCACAAATGGCAATTATTCAAATATTTACGGGCTTATGCCCAATTTTGCCTGCTGCCTGGCAAATATGCACCAGGGATGGCCGAAGTTCACACAAAGTCTCTGGATGGCAACAAACGACAACGGCCTCGCAGCAGTGGCTTATGGTCCCTGCGTTGTTAAGGCCAAAGTCGGGAAAGGTACTGAAGTCATTATCAGTGAAGAGACAGATTATCCTTTCAGCGGACAGATTAATTTCAGGATCAGTTCAGAAAAGCCGGCAAGATTCTCTCTTTATCTGAGGATCCCAGGATGGGCAGAAAATGCAGAAATAACTTATAAGGGAAAAACAAGAACGGATAAAGGAGGCTCAACAGTAATGCTTTATGCCAGGTGGGATCCGGATGATGTTATAACTTTAAATCTGCCTATGAATATCAGGGTAGAAAAAAGATATAACAATTCACTTTCAGTTCTCCGCGGGCCACTTTATTACTCCCTCAGGATTGAAAAAGAGTATAAAAATGTCACGATCAATTATGATAACTTCGGTTACAAGGGCAGCGTCGATTGGGAAATATATCCCAGGAGCCCCTGGAATTATGGCCTTATGATCGATAAGACAAATCTGACAAGAGGTTTGGAACTGGTGGAGAACGAAGTGACCAGGTATCCTTTTGCAGATAAAGGCGATATGATCTGGTCGGCTGATTCCGCAAAATATATTCCATGGGATAAGGAAGCTGCGGTTGTTATTACGACACGCGGAATGAAAATCCCCGGATGGACCATGAAAGATAATTCAGCGGATATTCCGCCATTGAGCCCTGTCAGACAGCAGGGGGTGGCGGAAGTAATTCAGCTTGTACCTTACGGAAGTGCAAAGCTGAGGATTACCGAATTCCCGGTGATTGATCTGACTCAGGTGGTTGATGTCTTCCGGTAAAAAATACCTCTGTGTAACTCTGTGACTCCTCCGTGTGCCTCTGTGTAAGTTCTTAAAATTGTATTAGTTACACAGAGGGCCACAGAGAATACACAGAGAGCCACAGAGAAGAGCTAAAGAGGATCTGTTTTTTCTCTGAGCCAGATTTTTTCTTCGGAAGTAAGATACGGACTCAGCTTATCAAAAACATCCGAGTGGTATGAATTCAGCCAGTCGATCTCTTTCTGGTCGAGGAGTGATTTGTCTATCAGGGATTTCTCGATATAACACAGAGACACTGTATCAAATTTCAGGAACTGCCCGAATTCTGTCTCTTCATCCTCATAGCACAGAATAAGATTTTCAATCCTGATACCATATTCCCCATCCCTGTATATCGCAGGTTCATTCGAAGTAAGCATCCCCGCTTCGATAACTGTCTTATTGTCGGCAGGGCTAATACTCTGCGGGCCCTCATGAACATTCAGGCAGTAACCAACTCCATGACCTGTTCCATGAGCATAGTTAATACCTGAACCCCACATTGCCCTGCGTGCAACAAAATCGAGCTGGTATCCCCTGGTCCCTTTTGGAAATTTTGCCATAGCAAGATTTATATGCCCTTTAAGCACAAGGGTGAAATCCTTTTTCTGTTGGACAGAAGGAATACCAACAGGTATGGTCCGGGTAATATCGGTTGTACCGCCCATATACTGGCCCCCTGAATCGACAAGCAGAAGTCCCCTCTCCCCTATTTCGGCACCTGTCCCGGTTTCGGCAGTATAGTGTGGCAAAGCGCTGTTTTCATTAAAAGCAGCAATGGTCGCAAAAGAGGGTCCCAGAAAATCATTTTGCTGCGATCTGAATTCAAGTACCTTTTCTGACAGCAATTTTTCTGTCATCGGTAATTTCCCGTTGTTAAAGTCAAACCAGCAGAAGAATTTTGTAAGCGCAACCCCATCCTTAATCATTACATTACAAATATTCTCAATTTCTGTCTTATTTTTAATTGCCTTAAGGCGTGCCGGAATGCTTATCGTTTCAATGATCTTCGATTTCGATGATATCGAATTATAAAGAGATACAGACGTGGTTGCAGGATTTATCAGAACAGAAGATCCTTCAGTGACAGCTGGTATCACTTCGTTTATTTCTTCATATGGTAAAAGGGTTATTCCCAGACGGTCAAATTCTGAAGCAAGTTTCAGGGGAATTTTAGCTTCATCAATAAAAAGAAGTATCTGTTCTTTTCCGATCAGGGCATATGACAATAATAAAGGACTGTATTTCAGATCGCTGCCACGAATATTTAGAAGCCACATTATGTCATCAACCGAAGTCAGAAGGTGAAAGTCTGCATTCTCTGATGCCATATGTTTCCTTACTTCACTGATTTTTACTGATCTGGCTTTCCCCGAGAATTCCACCGGATGGTCAAACGCCCGGGAGAAGGGTAACTCAGGACGATCGGTCCAGAGTGTATCAATGATATCGCAACCCGTATCAATTGATACCTCTTTATTTTCAAGCCTCTTTTCAAGCTTTCTTAACTGAGCAATAGAGAAAATCCTTCCGTCAATACCAATCTTGTTTCCCGGTCCGGAATTCTCACAAATAAAATCCATATAGTCGTTTCTGTGAAATGCACCCGGTTTAACAAATTCAAAACCGGTACCTGAAAGCTGCTTTTCAGCCTGAAGGAAATACCTCGAGTCGGTCCATAATCCGGCAAATGAATTTGTTATTACGACAGTTGCGGCTGATCCTGTAAATCCTGTAAGCCACCTGATTATCTGCCAGTGTTCAGGAATATATTCCCCCATGTGGGGATCGGAAGATGGAATTATGCATATATCAATGCCTTTCTGATGCAAAGCAGACCTGATTAAAGCCAGCTTTTCAACAGGTGAATTCATAAGTTCTTGACCTCATTCACCAGGTTCTGCAGGGTGCTTTTGGCATCACCGAACAGCATCCTGGTCTTATCGTTAAAGAAGAGCATATTCTCAATTGCCGCATACCCTTTTCCCATACCCCGTTTCATGACAATTATATTTTTTGCAGTGCGTGCCTTTATAATAGGCATTCCATATATCGGACTCGACGGATCGTCCTCAGCAGCCGGGTTTACGACATCATTCGCACCAATTACAACAAGAACATCGGTACTGGGAAGATCAGGATTTATCTCATCACTTTCAATAAGCTGCTCATATGGCACATCTGCTTCAGCAAGAAGCACATTCATATGTCCGGGCATCCTTCCGGCCACAGGATGGATCGCATATTTTACTTCCACACCTTTCTCCTCGAGGAGTTTGTCGAGCTCATGGCAGATATGCTGAGCCTGTGCCACAGCCAGACCATAGCCCGGGACTATTACAACCTTCTTTGAATAACTCAGAAGAACCGCTGCATCCGAAAGAGTTATCTCTTTTATAATTCCTCCTTCAACTGCATTCGATTGTCCTCCCCCTCCAAACACGCCAACTATGACGTTAAGCAATGAGCGGTTCATTGCCTTGCACATCAAAACCGTAAGTATTGTGCCTGCCGATCCCACCAGTATTCCACCTGTCAGCATCGCCTGGTTATTATACAGGAATCCGCCCATTGCTGCCGCAACACCGGTGAATGAGTTCAGAAGTGATATTACTACCGGCATGTCGGCGCCTCCGATTGGCATTACAAACAGCACACCATAAATTACAGCGATAACAAACATTATGTAAATAAGAGGTGTAAGCTCAGCACTTGCCTGCACCTGCCTTGTCATAATAAAGACAATGAAACCTATCAGCACGGCAAGAATGGTAAGATTTACATACTTCATCGCTTTTATCCTCATATCACCGATCCAGCCGTCAAGCTTGCCGAAGGCGATCATGCTTCCGGCCCATGACACTGTTCCTATCATTAATCCGAGAAGAATGGCAAGTACATGGCCGTTTGCCATACCGGTCGCGGCGATCAGTTCCGGGCTGACATGGGGAAATTCCATCATCGATATAAGCGCTGCCGCGGCTCCTCCCATTCCGTTAAAGAAAGAGACCAACTGAGGCATCGCAGTCATTTTTACTCTTTTGGCTATAACCCATCCGATTGCGGTACCCAGGGCAATTGCCGCAAGTATTAAAGGTATGTTCCCAATCGGCTCACCATCTTTCCTGTGAAAAAGTATGGTTGCAATTATCGCAAAACCCATTCCGAAGGCCGCCAGGATATTACCCCTTCGTGCGGTAAGCGGGTGGCTGAGCATTTTAAGTCCTATCACAAACAGAACGGAGGCAATGATGTAAGTGATCTCCAGTACCGGGATTCCATATTGAAATTGAGATATTCCGCTCATTTTAAATTAGTTTTGAGATTAAACACTGGCTGATCACTTTTTCTTTTTAAACATTTCGAGCATCCTGTCAGTAACCACAAAGCCTCCGACAACATTAAGAGTTCCAAGGACAACTGCCAGAAATCCGAGGATCATTGATCCCGTTGTTTCTGCATGCCCCATAACGATTATTGCGCCTATTATAACAACCCCATGGATGGCATTGGCTCCCGACATCAGTGGGGTGTGAAGAATGGCAGGAACATTGCTGATCACCTCAATACCCAGAAATATTGAGAGAATAACAATAAAAATTGCTTCCCGGTGCTGTAAGAAAAATTCTGATATCTGTTCCATAATGTTTATTATTTAATGCCAAGCATCTGCCTTACCCTCTGACTTACATATTCCCTGTTATGAACAGCTGTTGTGCCGTTTATTATCTCATCCTTCATATTAAGGTCCAGATTCCCATCTTTATCGATCATGATCTTCAGAAGGTTAAAAATATTTGATCCGAACATTCTGCTTGCATCGGTCGGCATGTCTGACGGAAGGTCAGATTTTCCAATTATTGTAACTCCATTTACAATAATTGTCTTTTCATTTTCAGTCAGCTCGCAGTTGCCTCCCGACGATGCAGCAAGATCGACAATGACTGATCCGGGTTTCATAGCCATTATTGTCTCTTTGAGCACGAGAACGGGAGCTTTTCTTCCCGGAATCTGTGCAGTGGCTATAATCACGTCTGCTTCAGCAGCTCTTTTCTGAATAAGCTCCTGCTGTTTTTTCCTGAATTCTCCGGTCTGCTCAACAGCATAACCACCCGCTGCCGAATCTTCTTTAGCTCCTTCCACCTCAATAAATTTCCCTCCGAGACTTTTCACTTCTTCCCTGACAGCTGACCGCACATCAAAAACCTCTACAACAGCCCCCAGTTTTCTGGCAATAGCAATTGCCTGAAGTCCGGCCACCCCGGCGCCGAGTATCAGAACCATTGAAGGCTTGATTGTTCCTGCAGCCGACATGAACATAGGGAAGAACTTGGGCAATAATGCGGCTGCAGCAAGTACAGCTTTGTAACCCGAAACTGTGGCCATTGACGACAGTATATCCATCGACTGAGCCCTGGAGGTTCTGGGGATCAGGTCAAGCGCAAGGACCGTAAGTCCCTGCAGCCTTGCTTTCTCAAGCCATTCGGAGTTTTCAGCAGGATTCACTACCGAACAAAGTATTTGACCTTCCCTGAAAGAGTTTATGTTTTCTTCAAGTAAAGGATTTACAGACAATAAGAAAGAGCATTTAGAAATCAAATCGTTACGTTCGGAAATTGAAGCACCTGCTGCCAGGTATTTATCGTCAGATGCGAAGGCTTTTTCACCTGCACCGCGTTCGACAATTATTTCTACTCCCAGTTTTTTGATTGCGGCAACTTTGCCCGGAAGCATTGCCACCCTTTTTTCTGCTCCCGATTCTTTGAGAATGCCAATAATCATAATTGGTTGGTTTGGAGGTTAGATTATAGTTAAGGCCTACTGTTAAAAAATTAACACCAAAATAATAAAATTTATTTATTCTTTCCCAAAGAAGTTCTTTAACCAGAACTTATTTGCTTCACTCCTTGAATGAGTGGCTTTGGCGCCTCCCCAGCCATGACGCCCGTTCGGATAGATCATGAACTGGAACGATTTACCTTCATCCTGCAATCTCGAAATAAGATAAATTGAATTCTGCATATGAACATTATCATCGAGATCCCCATGGGTCATATAGAGCTTCCCTTTATAGTTTTTAGCCCAGGTCACTGCAGAGGCATCCTTATAACCTTCGGGATTATCCTGCGGAGTATCCATAAATCTTTCTGTATAAATGTTATCATAGAGCCGCCAGTCGGTTACCGAAGACCCTGCAAATCCATGTGTCCAGTAATCTGCTCCCTTAGTCAGTGCAAGACATGTCATGTATCCGCCATACGAACTGCCGGTTATTCCAATCCGTGTGCTGTCAATATATGGTTTTGCAAGTAACCATTTTACGGCATCGGCATAGTCAAGTATCTCCCATTTGCCGAGGCTGCGATGAAGATAATCGAGTCCCCTCTTTCCAAACTGGCCTGAACCTCTGTGATCAACAGTAAATGTAATGATCCCGTTCTGCGAGTCCCACGAAGGATTATTTCCCTGCCACCTGTTGTAAACGTTCTTTGAATCAGGGCCGCCATAAATTCTGAATATCACCGGATATTTTTTATTCGCATCGAAATTCATAGGATATGTAATTATTGCAGGCATGCTGAAGAGTCCGTCGGAGGTAGGTATCTTAACCATCTCGGCTTTCGAATGTTTGGCAGGATCAAAAACCTGCTGCTCAAATTTATAGATCTCCTTAACCTGCTTTCCTTTCTTATCAATCAACATTATCGATCCGGCACTTGAAATACTGTTCCACGTATCGGTGAACCAGGTTCCTTTCGGAGAAACGCTGACATCGTGCATTCCGCTGCCATTTGTTATCTGAATAAGATTTTTCCCGTCAAGCCCGACCCTGAAGCAATGGCTGTCGGTCGATTCTGTTCCGGTGGCAGTAAAATATGCAACTTTTTGTAGCTCATCCACTCTGTCGAGGCTGGTTACTCTGCAATTCAGGTCGGTAAGCTGAGCAATAAGCCTGTTATCCCAGCTGTAATAATAAAGATTCTCCCAGCCGTTCCTGACACTGTTTACTATGAAACCAGTTCCATTTTTCATAACATATATATCCTTGTAGAAATCGAGCCATGCTTTCTGGGTTTCACTATAAATCTGAGTAAAATCGCCTGTCGCAGGATCTGCAAGAATGATTTTCATATCATTCTGATCGCGGTTTATAACCTGGATTGCAAGCTTCCTGCTGTCAGGGGTCCAGAAGGGCCATGCTATATACTGGTCGGCAGTGTAATCAGTTTTTACCCATGCAGTCTTTGCTGAAGCGACATCTGCTATTCCCATTTTTACTTTTGGATTCGGATCTCCTGATTTGGGATAGGGAACCTGCTCAAGTTTTCCGTGGATCCCATCTGCTTCATCCAGGCGGTTAAGCGTAAAAACAGGAACATCGGTTTCATCAGTACGCAGGTAAGCAATTTTATTTCCGTCGGGCGACCACCAGAATGCAGAATAGCGGCTGGGCCGGTCAAGGATCTCCTCCATGTAAACCCATGACGAATATCCGTTATAAATCCTTTCAGAAGCATCAAAGGATAATCTTATCTCTTTATTAAGAGACAGATCAAAGACATAGAGGTCCTTATTTTTGGTATATGCAATCTTCAGGCCGTCGGGAGAAAAGCGTGCATTTACCTCAGGAACATCATCATTGGTAAGTCTCCTAAGCTCTTTATCCCCCTTTTTAAAATAATAAAGATCATCATCCTTTATAATAATAAGGCTGTTCATATCTGAACTGACAACGTCGTTCAATCCAATGGTCACTCCCTTGGGAAGAGACTCGGAAAGGATCTCCCTTTCTGATTTCTGTGGCGCGACAATTGTGCTTTTTCCCGATCTGACATCAACACTCTTTATAACCAGGTTCTTTTCCGAATCAAAGGTTTGCAGCAGGTAATGTGTATCATCTGCCCATCCTGTTATTCGAACCTGACTGATGCCACGCATCGGCATCTGGGAATTCAAAGGAATATAAAACCAGGGAACTGATAACAGAATGAATACAAGAATTTTAAAGGGTGAAAATCGTTTCATAGAGTAAAGATTATGTTATTAAGAATAAATATCCGACTGACAAAAATAACCATTTTCAGATATGAATCTTTACCGGATCATCATTTACACAATTTCATTCCGGTGTATCTGAAAGAGATTTTATGAAAAGTATTATCTTAGCCGGTCAACTTAATTTCATTTATCAATGAGGCGATTTCTCTTTATAATTTTAGCAACAGTACTGAATTTAATTAATGTTAATGGTCAGACCATCAAATCTCCTGATGAATTTCTCGGATATGAATCGGGTACTCAGTTCACCTATCATTTCAAAGCCGTTGAATACTTCAGGTACATTGCTGAAATCTCGCCTCTGGCAGAATACCGTAATTACGGAACATCCTATGAAGGAAGGGAATTAGGTGTCTGTATAGTTTCAAGCGAAGCAAATATTGCTGATCTGGATGAATACCGGAAAAACAATCTTATCAGGACCGGTCTTTTGGAGGGTAATTTTACCGGGAAACAGATACCAATTATCTGGCTTGCATATAATGTTCATGGAAATGAATCGGCCGGGATGGAGACAGCAATGAAGACTCTCTATACCCTTGTTAGCGGTTCATATCCTGGTGTAAGTGAGTGGTTAAATTCATGCATAATCATAATCGATCCATGTCAGAATCCTGACGGGCGCGATCTGTATACCAACAGGTACAGGAATTCGCAGAATCTGATACCTGATCCTGACGGACGATCGCGTGAGCATCGCCAGGGATGGCCAACTGCCAGGTCAAATCATTATATGTTCGATCTGAACCGCGACTGGACCTGGCAGACGCAGGCTGAAACAGCTCAGAGGATAGAATTCTATTACCAGTTTATGCCTCAGGTACATGCAGATTTTCATGAGATGGGAGCTGAATCGACTTTCTTTTTTGCCCCGGGAGCAAAACCATGGCATGAAGTTATAACTCCATGGCAGCACGATTTTCATACTATTATGGGCAAGGGCAACGCCGGATTGTTTGATGAAAAATCAAAGCTTTATTTCACGAAAGACCATTATGATCTTTTTTGTCCCAGTTTTGGCGACACCTGGCCCCTTTTCAACGGAGCTGTTGGCTTTACATATGAGCAGGGCGGAAGCGGTTATGCAGGACTGTCATTCAAACAGGAGTCAGATGACACACTTACACTTAAGAAGAGAATAGACGGACACTTTGCCGCATCAATGGCCACGCTTAAAGTATCATTTGAGAACAGGGAGAAGTTAATATCGGAATTCAACAAATTCTTTTCCGATAACATGAACAAACCCTCGTTTCAGTACAAATCAATAATCTTAAAAGGATCAAACAGCAATTCCGATCTTGAAGATCTTTTACAGCTTCTGAAAAAGAATAAGATACAGTATTCATATGCCGGAAGCACGGGAAAAAAGTATAAAGGATTTGATTATTCAGCCAATGCCGAGGGAGAAGTAACAATTGAAAAGGGAGATATCCTTGTCAGTGCCTTCCAGCCTCAGTCGCGTTTTGTGCAGGTCCTGTTTGAACCCGACAGCAAAGCCTCCGATTCACTGAGTTATGACCTTACAGCATGGGCATTGCCGTATGTATATAACTTAAAAGCATTTGCCCTGACAGAACAGGTGAAATCGCCTGAAGAAAAACCTGAAACAAAAAAGACAGAAAACCTGCAGGCAGAAGGCAAACCCTATGGTTATACAGTTAATTACGAAGGCTTCAATGATTTGAAATTTATAGCTGCACTTCAACTGAAGGATGTCAGATCGAGATATTCATTAAAACCTTTTACAACAGGCGGCACCAGTTTTGAACGGGGAAGCTTTATTATTGCACGGGGAGATAACATCAATATTGACAGCAAGCTTGACAGGCTGGTTACGGATCTGGCAAACAAATACCAGGTAAAACTCATACCTGTGACTTCAGGACTTGTTGAAAAGGGGAAAGATTTTGGCTCAGATTATTCACCGCTTATCAGGAAGACTTCTGTTGCCCTCCTATGCGGCGAAGGAACAACCGCATCAGAAGTCGGCGAACTATGGTACTTCTTTGAACGGGAGCTTGAGTATCCGGTCTCTCTCATAAATATATCCAATGCTGAAACCATTGACTTAAGCGAATATGATGTTTTATTACTGGTTTCGGGGCGATATACAAAACTTAAAGACGCCATTATCGACTTTGTTAAAAAAGGCGGGAGAGCAGTAACCTTTCAAAATGCAATATCGGTATTCGCCGCTGAGAAATCCACCTCGCTCTTTAAAGACGTTGAGAAACGTACTGCAGAACAGAAAGCTGCAGAGAAAAAGGAAAAGAGCGATGATCTTACTCTTCTTAAAAAGTTCGGAGATGAAAGACGGCACCTTCTTTCAGAAAGTTCAGCCGGAAGCATATACAAGGTCACTGTCGATACAACAAATCCTTTTGGATTCGGACTCGGGAGGGAATGGTTCATTATGAAAGATACAGTGGTATATCCATTCCTCTCAAAGGGTGATAATATAGGCTACATACTGGAAAATAAACCTGTTTCGGGATTCTCCGGTTACAAGTTTCAGAAAAAGGTGAAGAATACTCTTGTCATAGGTTCGGAAACAATCGGTAAAGGCAAAGCAGTTTATATTACGGACAATCCTTATTTCAGGGCTTTCTGGAAAAGCGGAAGAGTGCTTTTGTGGAACGTTGTATTCAGATAGGGTTACAGGCTTGCCAATTCAAATAATTCCCCTCAATTGAAATCAGGTTCGGATTTAAAGGAATCAGGAAATAAAATCTTATATTTAAACCAGTAGTGGGCAATTAAAACCCACGGATTATTAATTGGATATTTTTAAGTTCTTTGACATTATTGTAATCGCATATCGTAAGTATCTCTTTTATAAGTATTTTATTAAGTAAGGGGATGTTCAAAATTTATAGATTTTCGTATATTGAAAATCCCTTTTAAGATCGTTTTACTTTACCGTTGGCTTTAGCCAACGGATTGTGACACCCCACTGGTCGGGCTTTAGCCCAAAAGTGAAGGACTAAAGTCCTTATAAATGAGGTCTATATACCGTTGGCTAAAGCCAACGGTAATTTAAAATAGCAACAAAATAGAATGATAGATTTATAATTAAAAAACTTGACTAATTCAAATCGTCACGCTCTAAAAAAAGCCGCAAATGCGATTATTTCATAATTTCAAAGAACAACTTTAATAACTTAATGCCCATTAAGATTTAGATCTGATTCTTCAATAATAATTAGCTTTACCAGCAACCAGCAACATGAGTTAATTATCAAAACTTACTTAAGAATAAAAGTGCTTCAATTTAGAAATATTCTATTTTATTGTTATTTTATTAACAGTGTTATTTTATTAACAAATAAAGTATTATTTTTGTGTCTGATTAATAAAAAAATGCGTGAAATTACACATTAAATTTATATACACTTGTAAATCAAGTAAATATGAAAACAATTAATTCACCGGCTGACCTCAGAAAACTTAAAGAGGAAATAAAAGCCAAAATGTATGGTAAAGAGACCGGCTCCGGGGAAAAAGTCAGGATCAGGGTACACTCAGGTACCAGCGGCATGGCTTCCGGGGCAAAAGCAATCCTCGACTTTGTGATTCAGGAACTCGAAAAGAGAAATATTGATGCTACTGTTGTCCGGACCGGCGATCTGGGTTACTGTTTTGCAGAACCGACAGTGGAAGTAACACGTCCAGGTGAGAAACCTGTTGTGTTTGGCAATGTCGATAAACTCAAAGCAGATGAGATTATTGAGAAGTACATCAAGAACGGTGAGTACGTTGACGGTATCTTACCTGTTAATTATCAAACCATTAATTAACGTATAACCAGGGAGGAGAAACCATGGCAAAAAAGAGAATGCAATTAATGGTATGCGGAGGTTCGGGCTGCAGCGATCTGAACGGAGAAGCAATTCTGGACAACCTCAAACTTGAACTTGAGGCGAATGCACTTGAAAATGATGTACAGGTAATCAAAACAGGCTGTTTTGGATTATGCAGCATGGGACCTGTTGTAAAAGTATTACCCGATGATGTGGTTTACACCAAAGTGAAACCGGAAGACGCAAAAGAGATCGTCGACGAACACGTAATAAAAGGACGTAAAGTTGAAAGACTTCTTTTCAAAGATCCTGCTTCTCAAAAAACATTAACTTCTTCTTCTGACATGTCGGGTCACGTCAAGCAGCTCAGAATTGTGCTGAGAAACTGCGGAATTATTGATCCTGAAAGCATTGAAGAAGCTATTGCCCATGATGCTTATGAAGCTCTTGCAAGAGTACTCACGGGAATGACACCTGAAAGTGTCATCAAAATCATAAAAGACTCCGGTCTGCGCGGCAGAGGGGGCGCCGGATTCCCGACAGGTCTTAAATGGGAGATTGCCAGTAAAAACAAATCAGATGAAAAATATGTAGTTTGTAATGCTGATGAAGGTGATCCGGGAGCATTTATGGACAGGTCAGTCCTGGAAGGTGATCCTCATGCAGTACTTGAGGCAATGGCCATCTGCGGTTATTGCATCGGCGCAGGTAACGGATTGATCTATGTTCGTGCCGAATATCCGCTCGCAGTAGCCAGGCTGAGGACAGCCATAAGCATGGCCAGGGAGTATGGACTCCTGGGTAAAAATATAATGGGAACCGGATTCAATTTCGACATTGATATCAGGTTTGGTGCCGGAGCATTTGTATGCGGAGAAGAAACAGCGCTGATACATTCTATGGAGGGTTTACGAGGAGAACCAACATTAAAGCCTCCATTCCCGGCCGAATCGGGATACAAGGGAAAACCGACCAACGTAAACAATGTCGAGACATTTGCCTGTATTTCACCAATAATACTTAAAGGTTCAGAATGGTTCAGCAGCATTGGTACCGAAAAATCAAAAGGCACCAAAGTTTTTGCTCTTGCCGGAAAAATAAATAATGTAGGACTTATTGAGGTTCCGATGGGAACTACCCTGCGGGAAGTCATATTTGAGATCGGAGGTGGTATAAGGCATGGCAAAAAATTCAAAGCTGCACAGACGGGTGGTCCTTCAGGAGGATGCCTTACCGAAAAACATCTTGATACCCCTATCGATTTTGACAATCTTGTTGCGGCAGGTTCGATGATGGGTTCCGGGGGACTTATTGTAATGGATGAGGATGATTGCATGGTTTCGATGGCCAAATTCTTCCTCGACTTTACAGTTGAGGAATCATGCGGAAAGTGTGCTCCATGCAGAATAGGGAATAAACGGCTTGACGAACTGCTTGAACACATTACAAAAGGCAAAGGCACTCTGGCTGATCTTGACAGGCTCAGGAATATGAGCCTGGTAATAAAGGATACCTCATTATGCGGTCTGGGCCAGAGTTCTCCTAACCCGGTGCTATCGACCCTCACTAATTTCAGGCAAGAATATGAAGCCCATGTAACTGCAAAGAAATGTCCTGCCGGTAAATGCCGTGATCTTATGGAATATTTTATCATTGCAGAAAATTGCGTCGGATGCACAGCCTGTGCAAGGGTTTGTCCGGTAGCAGCGATCACCGGTGAGCGCAAAGAACCTCATTTGATAAATCCGTCGATTTGCATTAAATGCGGTGCATGCATGGAAAAATGCAAATTCGATGCTATTATAATCCGATAATAAAAGAAGTGCTGGAAATGGAAACAATCAAACTCACAATAGATAATAAATCAGTTGAAGTACCGAAAGGCACTACAATTAATAAGGCGGCCAGAGAATTGGGTATTGAAATCCCGGTGCTCTGTTATATGGAGCTTCATGATATGCAGATAGAGAATAAACCTGCAGGATGCAGGATCTGTGTTGTTGAGGTTGAGGGACGCAGAAATCTTGCTCCTTCGTGTGCCACAAGATGTGAAGAGGGCATGGTGGTTAAAACTCATACTACCAGGGTGCTTAATGCCCGCCGGACAGTGATGGAATTCATTCTTTCCGATCATCCGAAGGATTGTCTGGTGTGTGCCAAATCGGGTAACTGCGAACTTCAAAGCATGGCTCACCGGCTTGGTATCCGGGATATCCCCGGGGCGGAATTTGCAGCAATGTCAACTTATAAAAAAGACACATCACCATCAATAATCCGTGATCTCGATAAGTGCATAATGTGCCGCAGATGCGAGATGATGTGCAACACAGTACAGACTGTAGGTGCATTATCGGCTGTGAACAGAGGCTTTATGGCCGCTGTTGCGCCTGCATTTGAGCAGAACCTTGAACAATCAACATGTACTTATTGCGGACAATGCGTTGCTGTATGCCCGACAGGAGCCCTTACAGAAGTTGATCATACACCCGATGTTCTCAGAGCTCTGGCCGATCCTACAAAAACTGTTATTGTTCAGACTGCCCCGGCAGTGCGCGCTGCTCTGGGTGAAGAATTTGGAATGGAGCCGGGAACTCTTGTAACAGGAAAACTGGTTACAGCACTACGGGTTCTCGGATTTGATTATGTCTTTGATACCGATTTTGCTGCCGACCTTACCATTATGGAGGAAGGCACTGAACTTCTTGACAGGCTCAGCAGGCACCTCAAAGGCGATAAAACAGCAAGGCTGCCTATTCTCACATCCTGCTGTCCGGGCTGGGTGAACTTTTTTGAAGAATATTTTCCCGATCTTAAAGATGTTCCCTCGACATCAAAATCACCTCAGCAGATGTTTGGAGCTATTGCCAAAACATATTTTGCTGATAAAATAAAAGTTGACAGGAAAGATCTGGTCGTTGTTTCAATAATGCCTTGTCTTGCAAAGAAATACGAATGTCAGAGAGAAGAATTCTCAGTTGACGGGAACAGGGATGTCGATTTCTCGATCTCAACAAGAGAGCTGGCTGCATTCATTAAGCAGGCAAATATTGATCTTAATAATCTCGAAGATGATGATTTTGATACTCCGCTTGGAGAATCAACAGGTGCAGGAGTAATCTTCGGAACTACCGGAGGAGTAATTGAAGCAGCCTGCAGAACAGCCTACGAACTTCATACCGGGAAAAAGCTTGAACGCATCGATTTTACGGAGCTCAGGGGTCTTGAAGGAGTTCGCTCCGCAACAATTGATTTTGATGGATTACCTCTGAATATCGGAATTGCCCACGGACTCGGAAATGCCAGGAAGCTTCTTGATGATGTAAGATCCGGAAAATCACTGTTCCATGCAATTGAAGTCATGGCTTGTCCGGGCGGTTGCATCGGCGGAGGAGGTCAGCCATTGCATCATGGAAATTCTGATATAATAAAAGCAAGAGCTGCTGCAATTTATACTGAGGACAAGAATAAGCCTTTGAGGAAATCGCATGAGAATCCGTTCATAATTAAGCTTTATGAAGAGTTTCTGGGAAAACCGAATAGTGAAAAAGCACATCATCTGCTTCATACACATTATTTTGAAAAGAAAAAGAAAGTAATAATCAAACAATAAAATACCAACAGGTTAAAATAAAAATCAATGCTATGTCAAGTATTAAAATAGAATTGAGACAGGAAGATGTCACAAAGATTAAAGAGATTTGTGCCTCTTTTAATAATGATCCACAGGAACTTATAAATGTTCTTCACAAATGCCAGGAGCATTTTGGATATCTCCCTGCAGAAGTTCAGGAGGTAGTCTCAATGGAACTGGAGGTTCCTGTGGCAAAAATCTATGGAGTTGTCACGTTTTACTCATTCTTCACGATGACTCCAAAAGGGAAACATCCTATAAGCATTTGCATGGGTACTGCATGTTATGTCAGAGGTGCCGAAAAAGTGCTTGATGAATTCAAAAAGGAGCTGGCATTACAGGTCGGACAAACCACCAAGGACGGGAAATTCTCTCTTTCAAGCCTTAGATGTGTGGGAGCCTGCGGACTTGCTCCTGTTGTTCTTGTTGGAGATAAAACCTATGGAAGGGTAGCGCCAGATGATGTGAAGAATATTCTTAAGGAATATGAATAAGGCTTTTTCGATGAATTGTTTATAGGTTATGGTGAGCCGGGATTTAAAAATTCCGGCTTCTCTTTTTGTACCAGAAAAAAAACTCCTTCTGCCTCCTCTTTTCCTCAACTCCTCTGGCCACATATACCTTTTTACCTGAATATGGATCAAATCCGCAATAGTACATCACCGTTGCTAAGGTCATTGGTGTCGGAGTAAAATCCTGCACCTGCTCGGGCTTTATCCCAAGACTCCTCACCTCCCCTGCCAGCTCTTTCATGTCACCATCAGAAGATCCCGGATGCGAAGAGATAAAATAAGGTATTATCTCATATCTCACTCCTTCCTTTTCAGTTATCCTTTCAAAATCGTGCTTAAGATTCCTGAAAAGATTGAAAGGCGGCTTTCTCATCAGAGAAAGAACTTTTGATTCAGTATGCTCGGGGGCAACTTTTAGCCTGCCAGAAACATGATTGACTATGAGCTCCTTAAGATATTCCTTCTCATTAATTCCTGCACTCTTATTCCATTCCGGATATAATCAGGTCATATCTTACACCGCTCCCGACAAACGCTTTCTTTATACCTGGCAATTTATTCACTTTACGGTAAAGTGCAGTAAGCTCCTTGTGATCCGTATCGAGATTCCTGCATACCTGCGGCCAGATGCAGGAAGGACGCGAACATTTCAGGCACAGATCAAAATCCTTTCCCTTCATCGTAAACATATTTGCCGACGGACCGCCAAGATCAGACAGGTAACCTTTGAAACCGGGTAAACCTTTTATTTTCTCAATCTCCATTAAAATTGACTCCTCTGACCGCCTTACAATCTGTTTGCCCTGATGAGCCGCTATCGCACAGAAGCTGCAACCGCCGAAGCATCCCCTGTGAATGTTTACGGAAAATTTTATCATTTCATAAGCCGGAATGGGACCTTTATTATTGTATCGCGGGTGCGGCAGATATTTATATGGCAGGTCATATGTCCGGTCAGCTTCGCTTTCATTCATCGGGGCAAACGGCGGATTGACAATAACATTAAAATCTCCCGATGGTTCGGTAAGACGGGCAGCATCTATCTTACTGGATTCCTTTTCAAATACTGTAAAATTTGAGGCATATTTTTTTTTGTCACTCTTACACTCTTTGTATGGATTTAAGCAGTATATCCTTCCAGTTCCTATTTACCGGCAGAGGCATCTCTTTTGTTCTTGCAATAACTGTCTGGGGAATTGTTTCCAGAGATGAGAAAGGAACTCCTTTTAAAAGAAGTCTTGCCAGTTCCCTGACAGGCTGTTCGCCCATTCCGTAAATCAGCATATCCGCACCGCTGCTTAACAGTATTGATGGTTCAAGAGTGTCTTTCCAGTAATCATAATGGGTAAGTCTTCGCATTGAAGCCTCAATACCCCCTATTACTACCGGCACTTCCGGATATAGTTTCTTCAGGATCGTGGTGTACGACAATTACCGGATAATCAGGGCGGAACCCTGATTTTCCTCCTGGTGTATAGGCATCATCTGACCTAAGACGGCGTGCAGCAGTGTAGTGATTTACCATCGAATCCATGTTTCCTGCAGTGACGCCAAAGAAGTACTTTGGAGCTCCGAGTTTCCGGAAATCACGGAGATCGTCTTTCCAGTTAGGCTGCGGAACTATGGCAACCCTCAGCCCTTCATCTTCAATAACTCTTCCTATTACCGCCGGTCCGAAGGAGGGATGATCCACATACGCATCTCCGCTGAAAATGATCACATCAGGCTGATCCCATCCCAAAGAATCAACCTCTTTCCGCGTGGTTGGCAAAAACCCGGCACCTGTATTTATCAGTTCATTCACGTGGTAAAATTACTCAAATTTGGTATCTTGCATATTATTGAAACAAAGTTGACGGTAAAAGGATAATCCAGGCAATGGATAATGCATTCACCTGAATTAGATAAATCATTGAAAAATAGTATTAAAATAGCAGGCTTGTTTTTATCTGTTCTTTGCCTTAGCCAGGTTATTATAGCACAGACGGTTAATAACAGACCAAAGTTGGGATTGGCTCTAAGCGGCGGCGGATCGCTCGGAATGTCTCATATCGGTGTTCTGCGGGTAATGGAGGAAGCAGGGCTGAGACCTGATTACATCACCGGGGTCAGCATGGGAAGCATTGTCGGATCGATGTATTCAATAGGCTACAGATCCGACACCCTTCAATCGCTCTTTAAAAATGGCGACTGGGATCTTATTCTGTCTAATAGTGTTCCTGAAAATAAAGTCATTTTCACGGAAAAGAAATATTTCAATAACAGCATAGTGTCCCTGCCGGTTTCTTTTAAAAAAGTAAGGCTTCCTTCAGGACTGATCAACGGTCAGCAGATTGAAAAGATGCTCAGTTATTATGCCTGGCCCGCGGCGGATATCGATGATTTTTCAAAACTTCCTATCCCTTTTCTTTGTGTGGGAACAGATTTAATCTCCTGCAAAAAAGTCATTTTGAGAAGCGGCTATCTCCCCGATGCGGTAAGGGCAAGCATGGCTGTTCCGTCAATTTTTACACCACTCAAGATCGATACGGCTGTATTAATCGACGGTGGGTTTGTAAGAAATATTGCTGTGTCAGAATTAAAGGAAATGGGCGCGGATATTGTTATTGGTTCCTATGCAGGCTTCCATCGGTATAATGAAGATGAACTTCAGTCAGTGACCGGAGTTATGAAGCAGGTAAGCTTTTTTAACTCCATAAATGACTATGCTGAACAGAAAAAGCTGATAGATTATCTTATAGAACCTAAGGTTAAAGACCTGTCGTCCACGGTTTTCACGAACGTTGATACAATCATACAGCGCGGATATGCAGCTGCATTGCCTTTCAGGGAGATATTCAGGAAGCTTGCCGATTCCCTCGATCTTTTAGGTAAACAGGATACCCTTGAATCATTGCTGTATAAGAATTCATATACATTTAACCATATTGAGATTAATGGGAATGACGTAATTACGGATGACCAGATTCTCGGAGTTCTTGACATAAGAACCGGAGAAAAGATTAACAGGAATATGCTGAGCGATAAAATCGACCTGCTTTACGGGCGATCGTGGTTTGACAAGGTCAAGTACAGGATTGTTCCGGGCAATGATTCCCTTAAGCTTATTATCGATTGTATCGAGAAACCCCAGGGATTACTTTATGGATCAGTGCATTATGATAATGCGCTCAAGGCAGGACTGATATTGAATCTTTCGGTTAAAAACCTGCTTACTCCAAGATCGGCCATTTATATTGATTCATATATTGGAGAGTTCTATCGGTTCCGATTCAATTACACCCAGTTCATTGACCGGAATCAGAAAATTGGCCTTTCAGCTTCCTTTAATGCCGACAATACACTTATTCCGGTAATGGAAATCCAGGATGAAAACGGAAGCTGGATAAACAGAGGTTACACTACCGGACTCAATTTTAATATAAGGAACGGATTGAATCATCTGATGAGTATTATCGCGAATTATGAAAATATGAATCTTATTCCCGATTTTATCTCAACAGGCAATTTGAAGAGAGTCTCCTACAACTATTTGACCTTTAATTTATTAAACCAATTCAATACCCTCGATGTCAAGCATTTTCCCAATAAAGGAACCAATTTACAGGTATTAATTAATACCTCAAAACTATTATCGGGGAAGATCCGTACAGATAGTGACAAAGAAAGTTTTGATGAGGAGAATCCGGGAGATTTCCTTTTTAGCAGATCATATTCATTTACAGGTAATCTCAGGCAGTATTTTTCGTCAGGAAAAAAGTTCTCATTTGAAGTTGGAGGAGATATCCTGCTCACATATACTTCTGATCCTGAAACCTCTCCACAAAATTATTACTATGCCGGCGGGGTTAAGAGCCTGTTCAGCAAATCAATTCCGCTTACCGGATTTCATCCCTGTGAAATACCGGTTGAAGAATATGCTGCAGTCAGGTTTGATACCGATTTCGAATTCTATGATAAACTTCATTTAAAACTGATGACAAATGTTGCCCTGGCCCGTGAACCAGGTCAGAATAATGATTTGTCAATGCTTGGAGGATACGGACTGGGAATAGGCTATATGTCAATTATTGGCCCGATGGAGGTCGGATTCATGCATGGCATGAGTAACACAACCAGGTATTACAATTCAGTAAAGGGATATATCAGCATCGGATTCAACTTTTAAAAGCTCATCAGGGAACGCCAGGGAATCCGAAATATTGTCATCCTAATATACTTGATAATCAATATTTTAACTAATATTTGTTTGCGGCCTGATTGTTGTATAATATACGTTCGGAGCTTAAATGCTTTTCATATTTTGTAATTTAATTGATCAGCGTGTGAATTCAACGAAAGTCATAAGTCAACATAAACTGCTTTGCAAATTAATTTCAGAAAAAAAGATAAAGCAAAGCCTTGATATTCTTCAGGATATGATTACAGTCTCGTCACTTGGCGATCTGCGTGACGAGTATAACAATATCGTGATGACCTACAGGAATATGCTCAGTTATACCATTGAAGGGATAATTGATCCTGAACGGAACAAGATCTATCTTAAACTGATACAATCAATCCTTGAACTTGCAGACCGCCTTAGACAGGACATATTGTCACGTTACTCCGGATGGCACACTTACTGGGTAATGCAGCAGATTATGAAAGAGCAGAAACTGTCTGGTAAAACTCTGGTAGAAACTGTCGATGACCTGATGTTCAAATCTGAACTTGATGAATGGCTGAAACTGAGCAACGAAATAAATCCTGATCCTGAATCGGAGATTTCAATGAAGCATAAACAGCTTATCAGGAAGATCTTTGACCATTTATGGTTAACCGACTATTATGGCGAAGCGGAGGAGAGCCTGATAAAAATAATCATGAGTTCCGGAAAATTCAGGTGGTTTGAATCAAGCATATATGTCAGTGCAATTACTCTCAGTTCCTTAAGGACCTTCCAGTCTGAAAAGCTGCTTTACCTGATGGGATTCTATGAAGCCGGAGTGGAACAGGTAATGGAGAGGGCTCTTTCCGGCCTGATTCTGAACCTTCATTATTATAATTCAAGGATCCTTTTTTATCCCGAAATTACATCAAGGATAAAAGGAATGAGCAAAGAAAACAGGTACAGGGAACACTGCAGGATAATAGTTTTGCAAACCATCCGCTCACGGGAAACAGAAAACCTGAGCAAAAAGCTTCATGATGAGATACTTCCGCAGGTAGCAAAACTGAAGCCCCGGATTGAAGAAAAGCTTGATCTGGATAATATCCTTCCAAAGGATAAATATGAGGAAAAGAATCCCGACTGGTCTGAAATGTTCAGCGATTCCGAAGAGATATTCAAGACGATGGAAGAACTTACCAAGCTCCAGATGGAAGGCGCTGATGTCTATATGTCGGCGTTTGCAAATCTTAAACATTTCGATTTCTTCAAGGACTTTCAGAACTGGTTTGTCCCTTTCTATCCCGACCATGAGATTATAAATGAGATCTATCACGATGAAATACTCGGACCCGGAACAAACGAACTGGCTGAAGCTCTGTACAAAACACCCTTTATCTGTAATTCGGACAAGTATTCGCTGCTACTTAATCTCAAATATCTTCCTTCAGCCCAGAAAAACATGATGCTTAAAGTCTTCAGGATGGAGCTCGAAGGACTTCAGCAGCTTGAGGGAGATGATGCAGTATCTGATCCCTTCAGGAGCTTCCGCACAAATGTCACTCAGTACCTGCAGGATATTTACAGATTCTTTAAACTCTCTCCTTACAGAAAAGAATTCGAGGATCTGTTTTCCGGGAAGCTCGATATTTATAATTCGGAGTTCTTCAGATTAACCTGCAATGCCTCAGAGGCTGAAGCCGGACTGGCTGATTATTTTTTCAGTAAGAATTATTATTCAGATGCTCTTGAACTGTTTCTCAGACACTCAAAAGAGAAGCCTGAAGATTCGCAGCTATATGAAAAAATTGCCTTCTGTTATCAGCAGGAGGAGAGTTATGAGGAAGCGTTAAGGTACTATAAGAGGGCTGACCTGATCGAGAGAAAAGTCTGGACTTTAAAAAAGATCGGGCTTTGCTTCAGGCGCCTTGGGAAAAAGGAGGAGGCTCTCGATTACTACCTGCAGGCCGGAACTATGAATCCTGATGATATGCACACAGCAATAATGACAGGCCACTGTTATCTCGATCTCCGCGAATATGAGTCTGCACTGAAATACTATTTCAGAGTAGAATATACTGATCCGGGAAACCTCAAGATTCTGAGACCAATAGCATTCTGTTATTTTGCTTTGGGCAGATTCGAAGATTCTGAAAAATATTATGAGAGGTTATCATCCGGAAAGCTGAATGCCCATGATTATATTAACAAAGGTCATCTCGCATTGTGCCGGGGCAGGAAGAAAGAAGCAATCGATCTTTACCGGCTGGGAATAAGCAGCGGTGAGATATCGAAGGAAGATTTTATGACAATTTTTGAAGAAGATCAGCCTCTCCTGCTTTCGCTTGGAGTAAACCGGGAAGACCTGCCGATTTTGCTCGATTATCTGCTATTTCTTGTCGGGTGACAAAGCTGAATCCTGCTCAGACTGAGGCGGAGGGCTATGCAGATCAGACCTTCTGTCAGGTGATCCATCAGGATAGCGTCGCCTTTCACCTTTTAAATTAGTTGTATCACTATCACGTCTTTTTCTCTCCTGCCTCATCATTTCCTGCCGGCGATCATCCATTTCTTTTAACCTGGCCAGCTGTTCTTTTGTAAGGTTGGAATCAAGCTCCTTCCTCATAGCCTTAAAATTTGCATCCATTTCTTTCCTGAAATTGCCCTGAAGTTCACTGTTCAGCTTAGCATACTTGTCAAGAATCAAATCAATTTTTGCTTTCTGTGCTTCATCCGGCTGAATTGTCTTGTAAAATCCTTCCCTGAAGCGTTCTTCTGAGAAATATACTCTTACAGGTTTGAGTTTCTGAAGGCGCAGCTGGGCTGAAGTAAGCATACCAAGAATAAATCCGATGATGAGTATTCCAATGGCAAGCAATATTGTTCTGGTTTTCATATATATCTTAATTTCCTGTTAGGAGACAAATGATGCTTTCATCGTAGCTATCGCCCAGTCCGAGGAAAGAATCGATGGAGAAAGAACCCTGGATCATAAAAATAGAGATGAGCAATATAACAATAGCTGCCGCACCCGAAAGGGCAATCCTGTAAAAAACAGAATTCAGGTTTCGGGCGAATTCAACCTCGCGAACAACAGCTGATCCTGAAGTGTAGATCTTCTCAAGGACCTTATCCCTGAATCCATCACTGAATCTGAAAGTTGCGCCGGCCTCCTCTATTTTAGCCGACGTCGCAACAGGATCACTCTCCGAATCAAGTGATCTGATTAATAATTCTTTAAAATCTGTAACTTTCATAATAGTTATAATTTCCCCAATATACTTCTTCAACTGTTCCTGTGCTCTTGACAGCCTTGAAAGAACTGTACCAAGCGGAAGATCCAGAATTTCGGCAGTTTCTTTGGTCGAGTAACCCTGCAGCATTCTCATTGCTACTATAATGCGAAACTTCGGATCCATCCTCATCAGAGCTTTACTGACCAGTTCTGAAGCATCTTTTCTTACTTCAGTATCATGGTCAGCAACCTCAAACTCATGCATTTCATTGTTCCCTTTCTGTGAGAACGTGGAAAAGAACCTTTTTCGTCTTTTTATTTCATTCAGGGTAAGGTTAACAGCAATTTTCTGTATATAAGTCGAAAGCTTTGCCTCGCCCCTGAAATCGGAAAGAGAATGGAACAGCTTAATAAACACCTCCTGACCAATATCTTCCGAGAAAACTGAATCTCCAAGCATTCCTTTTATAGTCCGGGCGACCATGTTCTGATATCGGGTAACAATCTCTCCGAAGGCCTGTTTATCACCATCAAGAGATGCCTTTAACAGATCATTTTCACTCTTCTGCCTGTACGATTCTCTGATCATACTTCTTATAGACAATTATAAAGGGAACAATATTCCCTTCTGTTAATTTTTGTTAACAAATGATTCTTTATGCAAAGTAAAATAACATTGCAAATTATTCAGTTCAGAATGTCAGCCTCAGTCTCTTTTACCAGCTCCAATTCGTAATCATTTGAATATCTGATCAAAAAAAGCTTTTTATTTTCAAATCCATCATTGAAGGAGTCGCGTCTGAAATCAAATTCTGTGTGCAGAAGTTCCGGATTATGAATTTCAGGATGTGTTAAAAACTCCTTACCGTTCATCGCAAGTCCCGAAATAAAATAGTAGAGGATATCATATCCCTGCCATGCATAGCTGTCATCGGAGGGTTCAGTACCAAACTTTGCCCTGAAATCAGAACGGAAAGCTTTAACATTTCTGCGTGAATAATCGATCCAGTATGGAGAATAAACCATCAGGCCAAGATCGAAACATATTTTGTGGTCAAGGTTGTCGAGATACCTCATACCGGGATAGCCAAACACATACAAATCATATTTTCGTGATAATGCATGAATATTTGTCAGTGATTCGCTCATTACCGGTGTATTTTCAGAGGCAATGATGATAACATTTCTTGATTCTTCCGACAGGGCATGAGCCAGGCGGTTTATTGAATCATTTCCAAACACCGACCGGCTGTAAAAAACCATATCCTTGAGTCGGATTTCTTCAAAAGGCATTTGAGTGCTTAGCTCGTTTATAATCTTATTGCGGAATTTGCCGATAGTATCCTGATATTCACTTTCCGAATCTGAATGTATCAGAACGAAATTGCTGTTATTATAATTCTCCTGCTTTCCTTGCAATGGCATTCTGAGCAACTTCAAGAGATGAGCTTGCCATGAAAACCATTGGATTATTGACCATGGCTGAATTATTGCTGAGCTGCACGGGAGATACGACAGGTATTCCAAGCGTCACAGCATAAGATGCCATCATTGCCAGATTTTGTGAATGGACAGGTCCAATTATCAGGTCCATGTTGTCAAGCTTCCCGGACCTGATCAGACCTGATAGTTCAAAAGTATCATTTTTAATATCAAATGTATGAATTTGAATATTGATCCCAAGAGTCCTTAATGTATCGGCTGCAAGCAGGATCCCTTCATACATTTCAACAAATCCCAGACTTCGGGGGTATATCCAGTCGTCGGGACGGTTTAATGTTCTGTTTATCTTATTCCCCTTTGCCGATCCTGAAGAATCAACTTCTATCCTTCTTGCATTATCCTCCAGATAGAAGGGAAGCAGAACAGCCACATTAAAGGATCCCTGAAGGCTGGTAACATTCGTGAACCCTTCAGGTCTCTCAAGATAGAGCACCTGCTCTTCCTGAATTACCGGAATTGTATCGGAAGGAATACCTATAACTGCTTTCTCTTCCGGGGTTTTCATTCCCGGTATCCTCAGATAATCGCCAACCTGCGGAAAACGAATATCCCTGTTGGCTTTTCTCAGCTCCCGGACAGTCTTTCCGTATTGCCGGGCTATTGAAGACATCGTCTCTCCCTTGGTCACCTTATGATAATATGCATCCGTCTTCTGACTGATAAAATCCTGTTTCTCATTCATAAACTCCTTTCTGGGGATAGCTATTTCATACCCAAGAGGAAGTTTATTTATATCAATCCCGGGATTACTCTGAATGATTTCATTTTCTGATACACTGTACTTCTTCGATAAAGAATAGATCGTCTCGCCCGGCTGAAGCTTATGATACACGAATCTGCTTTCATCACGAACCGCGTCTGCCCGTCTGGTGCCGGCTGCGACGGAGGAGCAGTTGTGACAAGACGGTCGGGTATTCTGATGCTCTGACCTTCTTTCAGTCCATTTACGGCAGGAGGATTTTCCTTAATCAGTTCCTCTGACGTAATCCCATATGCTCTTGATAATGAATAGACAGTCTCTCCTTTTTTTACAATATGCAGATAATAGGTTACTCCTGAGATAACTATACGTATCGCTTGATCGTTCAACAACTACCTGAGACCATACCAATGGAGCAGAGTAAGCAGTGTCAGCAAAAAAATAAATGACCTTAAATGTATTATACGGCTCCTCATTTTAAAGAGTTTCAAGAAATTGTAAGCAATTCGATTCAATTCTCTTCCTTACATTTGTTATATCAGCCCTGATAAATTTCTCACCGGTAATTTTCTCGTAAAGTTCAATGTACCTTTCTGAGATCTGAAGGACAAAATCATCAGTCATTTCAGGTACTTTTTGCCCTTCCTGGCCCTGGAATCCGTTTTCCATCAGCCATTCCCTGACAAACTCTTTTGATAACTGTTTCTGAGGCATCCCCTTGTCAAACCGCTCCTGGTATTCATCGGCATAAAAGTAGCGTGACGAATCAGGAGTATTAATTTCATCTATAAGCATAATTTTTCCATCCTTATTTCCGAACTCATACTTTGTGTCTACAAGAATCAGACCATGCTGTGCAGCGATTTCTGAACCTCTCATAAAGACGTCCATAGTGTACTTCTCAATAAGGTTGTATTCTTCTTCCGGAACAAGTCCGCTGTTTAATAATCTCTTCCCTCGAAATATCTTCATCGTGTCTGCCCTGCTCGGCTTTTGTGGTCGGAGTAATTATCGGTACCGGAAAACGTCTGATGTTCCCTCATCCCGTCAGGGATAGGATTACCGCATATTTCCCTGGCACCAGCCTTATATGATCTCCATGAACTGCCGGTCAGATAAGCTCTTACAATCATCTCAACAGGATATGGCTTGCACTTGTGTCCGATGGTTACAGTAGGATCAGGAGTGTCGATTTTCCAGTTCGGGACAATATCGCTTGTGGATCGAGAAATTTGGAGGCAATCTGATTAAGCACCTGTCCCTTGTAGGGGATTCCTCTTGGAAGAACGACATCAAAAGCTGATATCCTGTCGGATACTATCATCAGAAGGTACTTGTCATTAATATTATAAACGTCCCTTACTTTCCCTTTATAGACACTCTTCTGTCCGGGAAAGTTAAAATCTGAGGTTAAAATTGTCTTTGTCATAGAATTATTTTGATTTTCTTCTGTGTTACTCATGAGTTTCTGTACTCTAATCCTCTTAAAGGGAACTAAGATCACTTACCAGATTAGCCCCCTTCAGGGGGGATTGGGAGGTTCGTTCTCTTCCTGTTCGTAAGCTCTTACTATTCTTTTTACAAGCTTATGCCTCACAATATCCCTTTCATCGAATTTAATTATCGAGACGCCTTCAATATCAGTCAGAATCCGCATTGCCTGAAGAAGACCCGATTCGGATCTCTTTGGAAGATCAATCTGCGTAGTATCGCCGGTCATAATGAATTTTGAGCTGACACCCATCCTGGTAAGGAACATCTTCAGCTGGCTTACTGTCGCATTCTGGGCTTCATCGAGAATTACAAATGCATTTTCAAGTGTTCTGCCTCTCATGAAAGCCAGTGGAGCTATCTGCACTGTACCATCTTCCATCCATGTTTCAAGCTTCTTGAAACGGTATCATGTCGTGAAGGGCATCGTACAAGGGCTGAAGGTAAGGGTCGAGCTTTTCCTTCATGTCGCCGGGCAGGAAACCAAGTCTTTCCCCGGCTTCAACAGCCGGACGGGCCAGAATGATCTTTTTAACCTCCCTGTCTTTCAATGCTTTTACAGCCAATGCAATGGAAGTATAGGTTTTACCGGTCCCGGCAGGTCCTTCGGCAATTATCAGGTCATTGACTCTTATAATCGTTTACCAGGTTTACCTGATTCACTGTTCTTGCCCTGTACCGGTTTACCGCTGGTTCCGAATACTATCACTTCTTCAAATTCGCCGTTTGAAGCACTTTTCATGTGGTCAGCATCAAAAAAATACTTCTCCAGATCCTGTTCATCAAGCCTGTGATACTTCTGATAGTATTCGATTATCTCATTGAACTTTTCCGCAAATATTGCTATCTCCCCCTCTTCACCCATGCACTTCAATTCGTTTCCCCTTGCTACGATCTTTATTTTAGGAAAAAATCCGCGGATTTTATCAAGCAGGGAATTATTTGTACCGTAAAAGACTACAGGATCTATATCCTCAAGAAATATTATTATTTCTGTCATTGAATCTTCAAATAATATCCTAATTTCTTTTAACCAGAAATTTTGAGGTATCCTAATAAGTTTGTAAAAAAGATCATCTGAACTACTACAAAGTAAGCTTATTTTTTCTTTAGAAGATTATCTTTGTCATAAGTTTTTTCCCTATGCCGGTAATAACCCTGACGACTGAATGGAGACCCGATGATATCTATAACGGTATTATAAAAGGAAAGCTGTGCAGTTATTGTCCGGGGGCAACAATCGTTGACAATGCATCGGGCATTTCACCTTTTAACATCGCGCAGGCTTCTTTCGTGATCAGAAACACCTTCCTTAATTATCCTGAGGGTTCAATCCACATAATTTGTGTTCAGTCTGAAGCTCAGAAAGATCAGCAATATCTTATCGTTAAGGCAAGAAACCACTTTTTTATCGGCAATGACAACGGAATCTTCAATCTGATACTTAATGCAGATCCTGATGAAATTATCAGAATTGATACAGGCGGGGAAATTGATGAACTGGAGATATTTGCCAGGACAGCGGCAGGAATCATATCCGGGAAGAAACCTTCCCAGCTGGGAACAGAATTAAAAAGTGTCAGTGAAAGGCTGCCTATCAGAGCAACGATAGATAAGGATGTAATCCTCGGAAGCATTATTTTCATCGACTCATACGGCAACGCCATTTCAAATATAACCCGTGAGATATTTTACAGGATTTTTGAGAACAGGGAATTCAGGATATCAATACGGGGCAACAGAAACTATACTGACACTATTTCCGTTACATTCGATGAAGTGCCTGTGGGCGATCTCCTGGCCAGGTTTAATTCACTCGATCTTCTTGAAGTTTCAATAAATGGTGCTGATATATCGGAACTCCTCAGTCTTTCAGTCGGTTCGGCTGTCAGGGTTGAAATGATCGATAAAACTGCACCGGCAAACCGTTTGTTTTAACAATTATACGGATGACTGACAAAGAAAAAAGCTGTGAGGAGTTCATCAAGCTCCTTGATATTATTGATGAACTCAGAGTCAAATGTCCATGGGATATGAAACAGACAAATGAAAGCCTCAGGAAGCTTACAATTGAGGAGACATTTGAACTGGCCGATGCAATTCTTTCAGGCAGCGACGAAGGGATTAAGAATGAGCTGGGAGACCTGATGCTTCACATAGTATTTTATGCCCGCATAGGTTCGGAAAAGAAATTGTTTTCAATGACAGATGTCCTTAAAGGAATAAATGAAAAGCTTATTTACCGGCATCCTCATGTTTTCGGTGATGTCAGGGTATCGGGTGCATCGGAAGTCGAAAAAAACTGGGAACATCTTAAAATAACAGAGAACATCTGAGTATAAACCGGTATTATCTGGTGTCCCTTCGTCATTGCCGGCGATTGTTAAGGCAAACAGGATCCAGGAAAAGGTGAGAGGCGTTGGATTTGACTGGGAAGTCCGGGAACAGATCTGGGACAAAGTTCTTGAAGAGATTAACGAACTTAAGGAAGAGGTTGAAAACCATAATACTGAGAGTATGGAGTCAGAGCTTGGCGATGTATTGTTCTCTATAATCAATGCTTCGCGTCTTTATGGCATTGATCCGGAAGCTGCACTTGAAAAAACAAACAGGAAATTCATCAGGCGTTTCAATTATCTTGAAAAAGAGACAATGGTAAAAGGGAAATCCCTGCACGATATGAGTCTCGATGAAATGAACGTGATCTGGGAGGAAGCGAAGGGAGAGGATTAACAAACACCTTTATAGCTCAGCAGCTGGTAAATGATCTTTGCCGCAATAAAATCCGGAGCTTTGTTCCCGGGCGAAGGACAAAGTTCAACAACATCAAACCCGACAACATTCCGGCTTCTTATAACGTCCTTCAGGAAATGCATGATCTCAAAATAATCAGGTCCTCCGGGTTCCGGGGTTCCTGTCGATGGGATCAGGGAAGGATCAAAAACATCCAGATCGATTGTTATATAGACATTTTCCGAAAGCCTGTCAATTGCCTTCCTGTAATTTGTCTTGTCATGATACAGTTCATGGGAAAAAAACATCCTTTCACGGTCCATAAACCTGACCTCCTCATGCGCCATGCTCCTTATTCCCACCTGGACAATAGGTGCAAATTCGCGGATCCTGGCCATAACACAGGCATGATTCAAAGGCTGATCCTTCATATTCCTGACGCAAATCAGAGTGTGCATCAAGCTGCAGTACCGACAGATCTTTGTAATGCCCTGAAAATGCTTTGACTGCTCCGATACTGACTGTATGGTTTCCACCGACAACGACCGGAAATTTATTCTCGCTCAGCAACAATTTTATAGTCTTGCAAACCGCATCGACAAGTTTTTCGGGCGACCGTTTCTCCCTGACCGGATCAACGGTGTGAATTCCATTCAAATGGATCTCAGAATCAGTTTCAATATCATAGAACTCAAGGTTTACTGAAGCCTCCATTATCGCATCCGGACCCTTATCGGCTCCTTTCATCCAGGTGCTGGTCTCATCGTAGGGAACCGGAACAATGATTATTCTTGAAGCAGAATAGTCATAAACTACCTCATTGCCACCGAAATTCATGATTAACTGGTTTTAACCCCGGCAGGTTTATTTTTTTGGCTTAGGGGTGCTTTTTTTAGTTTTCTTTTCAGCTGCAGTGCTCTTTGCAGTCTTCGGATTCTGCTTCTTCCGGCTTGGCATCTTTTTCAGGTTCTTCCTTAACAAGCATATTCTTTTTCTGAAGCAGATTATACCATAGAATAACTTTCTTTATATCGCTTACATATACTTTCTCTCTTAGAGTAATCAGGAATAACCTCCTCAAAATATTTTTTCAGCTTTTCCTGATCACTTTTTGAATCAATTGCAGGTCCGCCAGATTCTTTCTCGAATATTTTATCGAAAACTTTGCCAAGCGGGAGATCTTCATTTTCCGTGAAAACAGAAATGTCCTCGAGTGAACTTACTTTTGCCGAACTGAATGCACTGCTCCTCTTCCCTGTTTCAATGTGTTCGACTATTATAGCATTTTTTCCCTGGGCTATAAATCTGAAAAGCCCCTGTTCCCCTGAAATTGCCAAAATATCTTTTAATACCATATGATAAACTTTTGTCTGTAAAATTAGTTTTTGTTGTGAAATGTACGTCTTACCTGTTTCTTTTTTTTTAAAATCCCGTCAGATCATGTTTCTTTCTTTCTTGATCTTCTCATATGCCTCATTTACCTTTTTGAATTTCTCCTCGGCCGACTTTCTGAATTCCTCTCCAAGATGACTTACTTTGTCAGGATGATATTTCATTGCCATTCTCCTGTAGGCTTTCTTGACCTCCTCATCTGTCGCTGTCTGTTCAATTTCAAGAATCTTATAAGAAGAATCAGTTTCCGGAACAAACATGTTCCTTATTGAAATAAAATCGGATGATGCAATACCAAGGTATCCCGACATTTTTTCAATTGCCTCAAGCTCAAGGGCGTTAATCGCGCCATCTGCAACTGAAATATTGAAAAGAAGGTGCATGAGCTGAAGGCGCGAGGAATAATCCATGTTTTTACTTATCTGTACGCAAACATCGCGTACCGGAATATCCTGCTTCAGTATATCCTTCAGCATTACAAGAGCTTCCCCGGCAGTTGATTGCCCGAATTGCCTGACAAAAAACTGCTTAACGTAATCCAGTTCAGATTTTAAAACCTTTCCATCGGCTTTCATCATTGCTGCAATAAGCACCAGAAGGCTCATTGCAAAATCGCCCGGTGCCGTACTTCGTGGCGATCCCGAATATGTTGAAGTCTGGATAGTGGTATTATCGATCATTGAACCTGCAAGAAAACCAAGTACTGCCCCAAGAGGTCCCCCCATAATGAAACCAAGACCTCCTCCTATCCATTTTCCAAAGCTTCCCATTTATTATTTTGATTTTTCGTACAGTTTTAACATTTCACGGTGAATTCCAAGGATTGCGGGTATTATCATATCATTTTCCGAATTATAAATAACATAGTCTGATTTTGTTATCCTCGATTCATCATCTGTCTGATTCCTTATCCTGTCTGTTATCTGCTCTTTTGTAAGCAGATTTCCATTTATAATCCTTTCAATTCTTTCTTCCAGCGGAGTGACAACCGTTACTATTCTGTCCATCAACCTGTAAGCTCCGCTTTCAAAAAGAATGGCTGCCTCCATAATTGAATAGGGTGCATCCTGCCGGGCAACCCATTTTATGAAGTATTTGAACACTGCCGGATGAATAATTGAATTAACTTCAAAAAGTAAATCCTTGTTGCTGAATATCAGGGCAGCTAGTTCTTTACGGTCAAGTTTTCCTGAAGAATAAAGATCCTTACCTGCAATTGTATTTAATTTAATCTGAATATCAGTATCGCTGTCCTGAATTCGTTTTGCTTCATCATCGGCTGAAAATACAGGTATTCCAAGGACTGAAAACACTCTGCAGACTGTTGTTTTGCCGCAGCCGATTCCCCCGGTAACTCCGAGTCTCAGATTCTGGTGCGACTTCCTTTTCATCTGATTTTCTTTTCAATAAGAAAATCAACTTTTGCAGGAGAAGCCCTAAGGGAACTTACAAAGGGAGGGATGTTACGGAATCCTACGGGAATTTTATCGGAAGAATTAAGATCGGCTTTGGAGAGGTCCAGAACCACCTCCAATGGGATCTCATTTATTTTTTTATAGTCAGATACTGCCACCAGGCATTTAACTGTTACAGCATCAGGAAAAATCTTGATATTGATTGAATCAGGTTTGTTCAGAATTTTGACCAGGTACTTTAAATTCAGCCTCAGTAAATTGTTCCACAGGTATGGTAAGTACAACTTTCTTTGCTGAAATTGAGTACTCTTTTGAGGTTGCAAGCGAAATGCTCCTTGTCAGTGTTTCATTCACTCCTTTGATTTTCTTAAATCTTGTATTTACAGTTTTAATTGTATCAAGGATTCTTTTCGGACCTGTAATTTTTACTGTATCAGGTTCAACAAGAATATTTCCCTTAAGAAAATACTGCTTTTCAGTAATAACTTCGACTTTTGGAATAACCAGTACCTGTTTTGAAATTATCCTGTCGAAGGAGAAGAAAAGTGTATCCGGCTTTATGCTTGTGATTTCACATTCAGCCCGCAACTGGTTTTTGAGTTTGGGGATAAGCCCCGACGTTACCACATAATAACTTAGTGTCCTGCTTCCTGGAACCCGCCTGTAATTAATCGCTGAAACATCAAGTATTACGGGAGCGCGGTTACCTGAAAGCTTAAGCTTAAGTATTGAATATCCGGGACCTTTAAGGTAAAGGTCCAGTCTTGTCGGCAGATCCTCGGAGAGTACTCTCTCACTCGGGAAGATTGATATACCTTACCGGATATTTAATATTATATTCGACATCCTTTTCAAGAGAATTGAGATACCAGAAAACAAATGCCAGTAAAAGGAAGAAGGTAAAAATAAAAACATCCCTGTCAATACCCTTTCCTCCCTTTTCTGAAAATTTCTTAAACCATATGCCGGCATCCCAGTTCACTCAAGGCAGTTAATAGTTCTTCTAAACAGTATCGGAGGTCGGATCCTTAACAAGAGCGCTCTTATCAACTTTGAGCTTCAGATCACCACCTACCTCCAGCATCACAAAATTGTCCTTAACTTCGTAGATCTTTCCGTATATTCCACCTGTTGTGACAACTTTGTCACCCTTTTTAAGAGAGTTTCTGTAGTTGGTCATCTCTTTCTGCTTTTTCATCTGCGGACGGATCATAAAGAAATAGAAAACAACAAATACAAGCAGCAAAGGCAGGAAAGTTACGAGGGCATTGCTCTGACCTGCAGCACCTCCTGCAGGCTGTCCCATAAGGAGAATAAAAGATAGATTGTTCATGATTTATTATTATTGGTTATTATTAATTTCTGATTAATTATTGGTTATTGGTTATTGGTTATTGGCTATTTGTCTGGTTCTGAAATTACTTCAGCAGTTATTTTAAGAATTACGACCTGGGTTTTGGAGTTTGACTGCACAGATATTGTTTTAGTCTGGATTCCGTTTCTGCCACTGGAATCAAATACTACCTCAAGATTTCCTCCTTTTCCGGCGGGGATCGGGTTACGGTTATATTTTGGAACTGTGCATCCGCAACTGGTCGAGGCTGAAGCTATAACAAGGCTTCCCGGGCCCTTTGTTTTCGAAAGTAAATATATGAGCCACCTTTTCTCCTTCTGTAATCTTACCGAAATCATACTCATATTCACTAAAGCTTATTTCTGCCAATTCTCCGGCTGCAGGACTTTCTGATTTATCTGAAGTCTTTATCCCATTAGGTGAATCACACGCAGTTACGGCAACCACCAGTAAAATAAAAAATAATATTCCTTTCGTCTTCATTCCTATTATTCAGATTTTTCAGTTTTAGTTATCATTACCTCACCAATCAATCCTTTTCCTGATTTTTTGAACAGTCCTTTTTCCCGGATTTCCTTTACAATATTATCCAGAATCCCGTTGACAAATGTACTGCTTTTTGAGGTACAATAGTATTTGGCAATTTCAATATACTCATTAAGGGTAACCTTTACCGGTATCTCCGGAATTCGATTATCTCTGTGATTGCCAGCTGCATGACAAGAATATCCATAAGGGCGATACGTTCAACTTCCCAGTTGGTTGTATTGCTGTCGATAAGTTCAGAGCATTGTTTTGTATTAAGGATCGCTTTCCTGAATAATATTTTTACAAAATCCTCATCTTCCTGGTTCTTATACAATGGCATCATCGGAACATTCTTACCGCTGTCAGATTTGAATTTCTTAAGGGTCTTCTCAATCATCAGCGTTACATATTCAGTATCATCATTCCAGTAGATGCTCTGTTCCTCAAAGTTCGACTCAAGATCTTCCGATTCAGCAAAAAGTTTGGTGACGAGATTTATAATAAACTTTTTGTCAGAAGGATAAGTATGAACTTCTGCTGACATATATTCCTCATACTTATCCCAGGCTATCATTTTGTTATACATTAATCTGGGGATATGCGGATAGTTTATCCATGAAAGCTTCCTGGATGATATGTAGTCATTGAAAGCCTTTGTTTTTCCTCAGCTGGGCAATCACCTGGTTGTCAATAAATCTTCTCTTGGGATTAAGGTCTTCAGGTGTCGGCATTTTTTTCTGCAGGGCCTGATCGATTTTCTCGCTGGCAATATCAGCAACTTCAAGCACAAGCAGAAGCAGGTAATGATAAAGGTCGTATGTCTTTTCAATGCTGAATATCAGCTCTTTCTCAGCCTGTGCAACATTATCATCCTCCCTGCGGTTGAATGCATATAATGCCATCAGGGCTTTTATGCGCAATAATCTTCTGCTTATCATTAATAAAGAACCTCAGATTTTGGCTGCAAAAATAATCTTTTTCCTTTACCTTCAAAACAGTCAGCGCAAAATTCCGGTGTAATTGGAAGGCCCTGTTTTGATTTTAAAAATAATTGTTACATTTGACAATCATAACACTAGCCTAACCCTAAACCTAAACTGACTTAGAAATGGAAGAAGAAGCCGGAATTAAGGAGGTCATAAACGGGAGCAACGAAAAAATCATGAAAGAAGAGATTTACACCAAGGTGTAAGAGCCGGAAAAAGAACCTATTTTTTTGATGTCAAGGCTACGAGGAAAGATGATTACTACCTGACAATCACTGAAAGCAAAAAACGGCTTGGCAAAGAAGGAAAGATCTTTTATGAAAAACACAAGATCTTTCTGTATAAGGAAGATTTTGAAAAATTTGCTGACGGATTGAATGATGCTGTTACATTTATCGGTAATGGCAGGGATGTATTAAAAACAGAAACAATACATTCAGAAGAGGAAATAAAAAAGGAACCTGTTGATCTTTCTGCCAGGGAATTTACAAATATCGATTTTGATGACCTTGGGAAGAAATAAGAATCATTTTTCTGAATGGTAGACTATATCCTCTTAATATTAGCGATTATCCTTCTGATCCTTGGAATAATTGGCTGCCTGGCGCCTGTGCTGCCCGGTCCTCCATTAAGTTATCTTGGTCTTATCTTCTGCATGTTTCAAGATTTGCCGATTTCTCCACAACCCTTTTAATAACACTGGCTGCCGTTGTAGTTGTCGTTTCAATTCTTGATTATATTGTACCGATCTGGGGAACCAAAAAATTCGGAGGTTCAAAATATGGGACCAGGGGTGCAACGGTAGGACTTGATAATCGGCCTTTTCCTGGGTCCGTTCGGGATCATTATCGGCCCGCTTGATCGGTGCAGTTGTCGGAGAACTGATCTTCAAGGACGATATGAAATATGCAATCAAAGCCGGATTCGGAAGCCTGTTGGGTTTTCTTACAGGCATCGGACTGAAACTCGCAACCTCGTTTGTTATAACTTTCTATTTCGTTAAGGAGTGGATAAGATAAAAGCCTCATCCCCAAGCCTTCTCGGTAGTTATCAGTGAGATCAAGCGTCAAGTCCTCATCCCAGGAGTGAGGTCATCCCAGCGTCGCAACCATCACCGCTTTGATTGTATGAAGTCTGTTTTCAGCCTCATCAAATACTATTGAGTGCTTTGATTCGAAAACATCTTCAGTTACTTCCATTCCATCAAGTCCGAATTTCTTGTAAATATCTCCTCCCCAACTTTTGTTTCCCTGTTATGAAATGCCGGAAGGCAATGAAGAAACTTAACATCAGGATTTCCTGTCTTCTTAATAACTTCCATGTTTACCTGGTAGGGTTTCAGAAGATTGATTCTTTCTTCCCAGACTGAATCAGGTTCTCCCATCGATACCCATACATCAGTGTAAAGGAAATCCACACCTTTTACTGCTTCATCGACATTTTCTGTGATATTGATCTTTGCGCCGGTTTCCTTTGCAATTGCCCTGCAGGTTGCCACCAGCTCCTTACCCTGCTGAAAGGCTTCGGGTGCAGCAGTCCTGAAGTCCATTCCCATTTTTGCTGCCCCGACCAGCAGTGAATTTCCCATATTGTACCGTGCATCGCCAAGATAACAGAATGATATCTTATTAAGAGGCTTGTCTGAATGTTCGAGCATTGTCATTAAATCAGCAAGTATCTGCGTCGGATGAAATTCATTTGTAAGTCCGTTCCAAACCGGGACACCTGCATATTTTGCAAGTTCTTCAACAATCTCCTGTCCATAGCCCCTGTATTCAATTCCATCGTACATCCTTCCAAGTACCCTTGCAGTATCTTTCATCGACTCTTTTTGTCCGATCTGAGAACCGCTGGGCCCAAGATAAGTAACATGAGCTCCCTGGTCAAAAGCTGCCACTTCAAATGCACATCTTGTCCTTGTCGATGATTTTTCAAAAATCAGAGCAATATTCTTTCCCTTGAGATATTGTTTTTCAGTTCCTGCTTTTTTGGCTTTCTTCAGATCAGCTGCGAGATCAAGCAGAAATTTTATTTCTTCAGGTTTGAAATCAAGAAGCTTTAGAAAATGGCGGTTGTGAAGATTGACTGACATGGGTTTAAAGTTTAAAGGTTTAAAGGTATAAAGTTTGAAGTTAATAGAATCAAGGCTTAAAGCATAATGATGTCAATGTGTAATTTTAGACTAGTCATGACAATCATGTAATTATGCAATCAGTGATTTTCTCATGACTTACATGACGCCTTATGCCTTACGCCTTATGCCATTTCTCATACTCCATTGTTATCTTTGATCCGATATTTCTTATCAGCGAGTTTGAATGCTTCAGTGATCACACTCATCCTGCCTCCATTCTTAATGAAATTAGACAAGCCTCAATTTTAGGTGCCATGCTTCCTTTGGCAAACTGCCCCTCATTCAGGTATTTAAGAGTATCAGCATAATTCAGAAACTCCTTTATTTCCTGGTCAGGTTTTTTATAATTAATATAAATATAAGGCACATCGGTAAGAATATAAAATTCATCGGCTCCGATCAGGGATGCCAGCAATGATGAAGCAAGATCCTTGTCAATAACAACCTCAGCCGGTCTGACATCATTCTTTTCATCAATATAAACAGGCACTCCTCCTCCACCGGCTGCAATGACAATATTTCCCTTCAGCGCAAGATCCCTGATTATTGAATTATTCATAATACCTACCGGAACAGGAGAAGGAACAACCCGCCTGAAACCGCCATCAATCTTGACCTCTTCCCTGAATATCCATCCTTTTTTTTCAGCCAGCACATCAGCCTCTTCCTTTGTATAGATCTTACCTATCCGTTTCTGGGGATCATTGAAGGCAGGATCATTCTTATCCACAATGACCTGTGTGACAATACATATCACATTCTTTTCAATCCTGTGCCTGTTAAGGACATTCCTGAACATCCTTTCAATCATATAACCGATGCCACCCTGTGAATCAGCCACACAAATATCAACGGGCATCTGGGCAATATTATAAATCTGCTCACCGGCATCATTCCTCATCAGGATATTCCCAACCTGCGGACCGTTGCCATGTGTTATCACAATATCGTATCCTTCTTTTATCAGAAAAACAAGATTTTCGAGTGTAAGGGTTGTATTTTCTTCCTGTTCATCAATTGTTCCGATCTGATCACCCCTAAGCAGAGCATTACCCCCCAATGCTACAACTGCCAGTTTCTTTCTCATAATAAAATGATGAATGTGTAATATCTGATCATAAACCCGGATAATAAACTGTTTGAAAATTAGTTATTATCTGAAGCACAAAGCTATCAATTTCTCTGAACAGGCTTTATCAGAATTATTTCAGGAGATTGAATAATAAATATGTTAAAAAACATAATTTCTTTTTAAAAGCATAAATGTCAGAGTGTCTGATACAAGTTAAAAAAAATAATTAATTTTACATTTTTTAAGTTAAAACGAAGTTGGTGAGATCGGGAAGTGCACTTCTTTCAGTAATCATTATCGCTTTTGTTGTTTTCTCCTGCAAGCAGCCCGGGGGGCAAATCCATTCATCAGGGAGAGATCCATTATGATGTTCAGTATGAAGGTCATGTTACGCTTATGCCCAAAGACCTTATGCCAAAGAATCTCGTGGTCCTGTTCAAGGATGATAATATAGTGTATGAGTTGGTATCACCTTTTGGCAATTCAGGTATTATTAATTTATCCAATCCCTCAAAGGATATCTATGATACTTATCTGAGCCTTTTCACGATAAGGTATTTTTATCCCTCAAAACCAGGAGAACTCTATCCCGGATTTGAAGCAATGCATGGAATGGAAGTCACAAAAACATCAAAGTCAGCAGTTCTTTGCGGATTCAATTGTAAGAATGCTGAAGTAACTTTTCCTTTCGACCGTTCCAAAATCTATAATATCTGGTACACTGATGAAATACCTGTCAGAAACCCGAATGCCTCAACTCCTTTCAACCAGATTGACGGTGTTTTATTAAGCTTTTTCTTTTTTATAGGCCGGTCTGAATTTCATTTTGAAGCCCAGAATGTTTACAGAAAAGACATCCCTGATGAAACATTTGACAGGAAAGCAAAATTCAAACAGGTTTCGAAAAACGATATAAATAAATTTATCAATAAGATGGTAAGCCTTTAGAGGCTAAAGGCAAGGGGCAAGGGTCCCCATTTTTATGTTCCCCCTTTGAAGGGCGGGTAGGGGGATGTTTTTAAATGCCCCTCTCCAACCATCAATCCTCAAAGTTTTTCCAACGCTCTAATCTCTTCTTCAAAATTATTACCTTTGGGGTGCTTTTTCAGGCCGTGACTGAAGGAATAATTGATTTGAAATGAAGAAAGACAAAGAAAATAATGGCAAGAAGACAGCAAAGAACAAGGCTAAATCCGGATCATTTTTTACTGATGAAAGAATAAAGTTCATATTTGGAATTCTGATCTCGGGATTCGCCTTATATCTTCTTCTTGCCTGCGTTGCATACCTTTTCTGGTGGAAAACCGACTTAAGCCTGTCAGATTCCCAGGTTATCTCAAATGCTGATATTAATGTCAGGAACTGGTCGGGCAAAAGCGGTCATTTTCTGGCAAAAATGATAGTCGGTTTCGGGTTTGGATATGGGGCTTTCTTCATTCCACTTATATTCGGAGCCACCGGGTTGTACCTTCTTAATTTCCCCAAAATCAACCTTTGGAAGCTTATAACAAAATTTACTTTTGCAGCTATTATTCTCTCACTTATCCTTGGATATATCTTCGGAAAGGCTGGCGGATATCTCGGAAGCGGCCCGGGCGGTGCCCAGGGTTTTAAAATAACCGAATGGCTGAATTCTTTCGCCGGCAAATTAGGCACGGGTGTAATTTTGCTGTTTACTACTATTGCCTATCTGATTTTTGCCCTGAGATTTAAGCCTGAAACATTTACCAAGACCATACCCGGTTCAATAAAAAACATGATCCCCGGAATGAAGGCCAATACCGCCCCTTTTGAACCAGGAAGCGATCTGGATGTTGAGTCCGGAGAGGATGGTGTTGAAACTGAAGATGAGGATGAGGATGAGGAAGAAATGGAATTTGTGATAAAACATACCACCGGCGAAGATAATGAAGCCAGAGTCAGCCGCGGACCAATAATTCACATAATCGATAAGAATGACCCTGAAAAAACCGTCCCTTCAAGTGTCCCTATAAATATCAAGAAACCTGAGGCTACTGACATACTCCCCGATCATGAGGTTGAAAAGATCATGGGAGAATTATGATCCCCACCTTGACCTTTCGAGATATAAATTTCCCCCTGTTTCAATACTGACCGATCATAAATCAGATATTGAATTTGACGACAGGGAAGTTTTTGAGAATAAGGAAAATATTATGAAGACTCTCGGTGATCATAAGATAAGTATAAGGCAGATATCGGCAACTGTTGGTCCTACGGTAACTCTCTATGAAATTGTTCCTGAACGCGGTGTAAGGCTGGCAAGAATAAAATCGCTCGAGAACGATATTGCACTTAATCTCTCAGCTCTGGGGATAAGGATCATTGCTCCTATTCCGGGAAGGGGAACTGTCGGTATTGAGGTCCCGAACAAGAATCCTGAGATAGTCTCAATGAAATCGCTCATCACATCAAAGGCATTTCAGGAAACAAAATTTGATCTTGCACTGGCACTGGGCAGGACGATCACAAACGACCCTTTTATTGTTGATCTTACAAAAATGCCCCATCTGCTTGTTGCCGGAGCTACCGGTCAGGGTAAATCAGTTGGAATAAATGCAATAATTACATCGATTCTCTATAAGAAACATCCCTCTGAAGTTAAGTTTGTGCTTATCGATCCGAAAAGGGTTGAACTGCCTTTGTATGCAAAGATAGAACGCCATTTCCTTGCGAAACTCCCGGGTGAAGAAGATGCTATAATTACTGATACCCAGAAAGTTATTAACACTCTTAATTCGTTGTGCATTGAGATGGATAACCGGCTTGAGCTTTTAAAAGATGCCCAGTCGCGGAATATCAAAGAATATAATGAAAAATTCATTTCAAGAAGACTTAATCCTGAAAAGGGCCACAAATATCTGCCTTATATTGTACTGATCATTGATGAATTTGCCGATCTTATAATGACAGCCGGAAGGGAAATTGAAGGCTCCTATCGGCAGGCTTGCCCAGCTTGCAAGAGCAATTGGTATTCACCTGATTATTTCGACACAGCGTCCCTCTGCCAATATTATTACCGGATTTATCAAAGCCAACTTCCCTACAAGGATAGCTTTCAGGGTATTCTCATCGATCGATTCAAGAACAATTATTGATGCAACAGGGGCCGACAGGCTTGTAGGACGGGGTGATATGCTTGTTTCATCAGGAGCTGAACCTGTCAGGGTACAATGTGCTTTTATCGACACCCCCGAAATTGAAGAGCTGACAGAATTCATCGGATCGCAGCAGGGTTACGCCGATGCCATGCATCTTCCTGAATATATCGACGACAGCGAATCAGGTGCACTGGAAGTTGACCTCCGTAAAAGAGATCCCATGTTCGAGGAAGCAGCCAGGCTTGTTGTTCAGCATCAGCAGGGTTCCACCTCTCTTATACAGAGAAAACTATCTATCGGATACAACAGGGCAGGAAGAATAATTGACCAGCTGGAGGCTGCAGGAGTAGTCGGGCCATTTGAAGGAAGCAAGGCAAGAGATGTTCTTTGTTCCGATTATACACCTTTGGAACAGATTTTGAAGAGTCTGGATTAAAACAGATACAATGAGAAAATTTCAATAGTCTTGTTCCTGGTTTTCATTTCCTTAACAGCTTATTCCCAAAATGATGCGGAAGCTATAAAAATACTTGACAGGTTTTCTGCCGTTGCTCTCGGAGCACCATCAGTTTCCATGAAATTCAATCTGGAGACAGTTGACCAGGTTGAAGGAACAAAAAATAATGTTTCCGGTTCAATAATTCTGAGCAAGGATAAGTACAGGCTCGATCTGACCGACAATATAATCTGGTTCAATGGTGAAACATCATGGAGCTATCTTCCTGCTGAAAAAGAGGTTACAATATCGAAGCCTGACAAGAAAGATAATTCATTTCAGACCCGTCCTTCTGCTCTGTTTTCAGTTTATAAAAAGGGTTACAAGGTCAGGCTGATTGAAGAAAAAGCCGGTTCATATTTGATTGATCTGTATCCTGAAGATATTAACAGTGATCATATAAGGATAAGGTTGAGTATCGGTAAACCTTGCTCGACCTGAAAAGTATCGAGTACAAGTACAAGAATGGAATAACGGCTCTGCTTACCGTTAAGTGAATATGATCTGAAACAGAATACCGATAATTCAACATTTATATTCTCACCCGGGAAGTATAAGGGAGTTGAAATTATTGATATGCGCTAACCCCTTGCAGTTTCTCTTTTGGGATAAGCAATCCTTGCATGATAAATATTTGAAAGGCGTTTTATGAAGACATTCTTGATGTCAGTTATATCCTTGAAAGTCAATGGGGTTTGAGAAAACTGCCCATCCTGTTCCTGAATATAAATAATCCTTTCAACAAGCTCACCTATATTTTCTTCGGAATAATTTGCAAGGCTTCGTGAAGCAGCTTCAACAGCATCGGCCATCATTACAATTGCAGTCTCTTTTGTAGCTGGTTTAGGACCTGGATATGCAAAGTTCTTCTCCATATCAGTCCTGTGGGGATTCTTGTCAAGAAATTTCTTGAAGAAGAAATATGCCACGGTTGTACCATGATGGGTTTGTATAAAATCAATTATCGGGGAAGGCAGGTTGAATTTTCTTGCCAGTTCAACTCCTTTCTTCACATGATCAATAATTATTTCCGAGCTTTTCAGCGGATCGAGCCTGATCGTGAGGACTGAATCCCTCTGTTTGATTTTCAATAAAATATTCAGAATTATATGTTTTTCCAATATCATGATAAAGCGCTCCTGTTCTTGCAAGAAGAGTGTTCGCCCCAATTTCCCTTGCCGCTTCCTCTGCAAGATTGGCAACCTGCAGTGAATGCTGGAACGATCCTGGAGCCTCGTCAGCCAGCTTTCTGAGAAGCGGCTGGTTGGTATCTGAAAGCTCAAAAAGGTAGCATCAGACAGGAATCTGAAAGTCTTCTCAAAAACAAAAATAAGGGGATAACTCAGCAAAAGAGAAACACCGTTACCTGCAAACCATAAATAATTCTTCCAGTTCATGTTTGAAAGGCTTCCTTCCTGCATCAATCCTATCCCAAGGTAGATTACCGAATAAGCCAGAAAGACCATTAACACTGCAAAAAACAGCTTGGCTCTCCTGTAAACATTGGTGAGGGAAAATATTACTATAACACCCACGATGAAGCTTATGAATACGAACTCAAAAGAATTAGGGACAATAAATCCGGCAAGCATGATTGCTACGAGATATACAAAAAGTGCAAGCCTCGAATCATAAAATGTCCTGATAAGGATAGGAATTATAGCAAAGGGTATAAGGAAGACAACATTACCCGGCAAATAGATTAATAGTCGTGTAATAATAAAAAACAATAGTATAACAAGTATTATAAAGAATGTTTTGTGAGTTGAACTCAGCACATCGAACCTGAAATTATACATAAAAAGATAAAGTACAAGATAACAGGATGTTACCAGAATAAACCTGCCAAGCAATATCAGCCACTTGTCATTCTTCCCCAGTCTTTTCTCATATTCGCTTCTGAGGGATTCGAGAAAAATATATTTCTCATCATCAACGATCTCCCCTCTTGATATAATAAGCTCGCCCTCCTGAACCAATCCCCTGCTTATGCTTACCTCATCAATCAGTCCGTCTCTAATTGTTGTTGATGTAGCAGCATCGTAAACCAGATTTGGTTTTATAAAATCATATAATACCACCTGCGATACAAAATCACTTAACTTTTTCCCGGATAGGGAAGTATGACGGCTTACGAGTTCTGCTTTTTTCTCCTCGGCAAACTGGTAAGCACTTTTCTGCACAAAGATGGAGCTGATTTTTTTAGGTTCAGCAATCCTGCCTCTGACAACAATGATTTCAGCAGGCAGCTTTTCGAGACTGATTGTTTCGTCTGTTTCGAGAATTCCCCTTTGATAAACTGATGACAAGACAGAATTCAATTCTCTTCTTACCGAAACAAATCCCATTGGATCGAGGCGGCCTGATTCTGATTCGTATTTCTCCAGCAATTCATTCAGATAATCATCAAATCCCGTAATTTGCTTTTTCTCAACTTCGGGGTCCAGCTTGAAATAAGGTGAGAAGTTTTTTAATATACTGTCGCGTTCCCGCGAAACCTGGTAATCCGGCTTTATGAATGGCAAAGTCCCATGGGGCAATAAGTGAGGAGCTAAGCCAGGGCTTGCCTTTCTGGAATTCGTATCTGAATTTCCCTTCGCGGGGAGATATTGCCACAACTATTAATATGCTTGCAATAAACAGGATAAGGTGATAGAGATACTTTTTATTGGTTTTTATTTCCGGGGGTCTTCTTGATCCAGCCATTATCTTAAGAAATTTATATACCTGATAATCAAACGTAAAATTAGGGAAAATTATTTAACAAATCTGTTCCAAATCCTTCCAAAGGTTTTACCTCTCCCCAACCTCCCGCAAGGGCGGGACAGGTTCACCCCCAATTTTCATTCGACCTCTCCCTAACCTCCCGCCATGGCGGGACAGGCTCTCCCCCAGGTGGGAGGGGCTAAATCATTGTATTACAAATCATTCCCCCTTCTCATCTGGGCTACTCTTTATACACATCCTCCTTGACGTAAAATCAGGTTATTGGATGGGGATTACCTTCGGTGTACTTTTTCCGTAATGCTGGGTTAGGTTCATTATTTCTTCACCACCCCAATACCTTACCCGGATGCAGACCTGTTTGTTGGCAGACCGGTTAGTTCAGATCCAAAGCCCTTCATGGGGCTTAACAGGACAGTCATGAATATGACTGAATATGAATAACCTCCGGTGAAACCGGAGGTAGAGGTCACCCTCCTGACACCAAGCCCTGAAAGGCCTTAATGTAATCGCGGATAAGGATAGATAAGAAATACTTCTCTTACACAGTATATTCAGCTCCTTCAGAGCTGATAAGTGTTGGGGGATAAGGACCTCCGGTTTCACCGGAGGTTATTCATATCGCACCACAAATTGTGGTGCCTTTGTTAAAATCCTTTCAGGATTTATTATCATTTTACCAGTCCCTGAATCATTAATTATAATGGGGATTTATGAGATCTCACAGAACAAACAGTAATAAATTCCTATTGTGATACAGTAAGTATTATATGCAATACGATAAATATGTTCCCTATATCGATAAGTAATTTACACATAATGAACGCATACGTATTAAAATGAAAGATGTGTATAAAGAGTAGTCTCCTGGGAGAAGGGGATTAGGGGCATGAGGTCCATTTCCAACGGTAATGATTTTAATCACTATATCTCTTGGAAATAGTAAGTGCTAAAATCAATCAACAGAGTAGTCAGAGAGAGAAACATAGACTTATAATTATTAATTTGTAATTTTGGATAAAACTTATCAGATGAAAATATTTATTTGCGGAAATGTCTTTGTTCCGTTGCGTTCCGGGCCCTCACACAAGGCGGAGATGCTCAGCCAGGTGCTGTTTGGTGAGAAATACAGGATTACTGATGAGACAGGTCACTGGTATAAGGTTGAGACAATTTTTGATAATTATTCCGGATGGATTGACATAAATCATTCCCAGCATACTGAAGATATTAATAATCTTACAGGATATGTTCTGAACAGATCATTAACCTGCTTTAAAAATGACAATACAAAGCTTGTTCTTGAGGCCGGATGCGAAATTTATAATCCTGATTTTGAAAACAAGCTGTTTTCAGCCGGGGAGAATAAATTCTCAGCTGGTTCAGGATTTATTGCCTCCTGTATTAACCTGAATGAATCAATTGCTGACACCGCCATGAAATTCATTAACAGCCCCTATATCTGGGGTGGCCGGATACCATCGGGTATTGACTGTTCAGGTTTTGTCCAGCTTGTTTATAAGATCCGGGGTGTTAATATTCCACGCGACAGCTGGCAGCAGGCTGAGGCAGGACAAAGTATCAGTTTTATTAATGAATCCCAGCCTGGGGACCTGGTATTTTTTGATGATGAAAGAGGCAGGATAACACATGTCGGGATGATTCTTTCACAGGGGCTTGTGATTCATGCATCGGGCAGGGTCAGGATCGACGCTATTGATCATCAGGGTATTTACAAGAATGAGATCGGGGGGTATTCGCACAGGTTAAGAACAATAAGAAGGATTATTTCCAAAGAATAATAGTTTCTGAATAATACTTAAAAAAGAAGAGGCCATTTTTGATGGCCTCTTCTTTATTGAGTGGAATACTAGTTTTCTGTACCGCCAGCCCACCATACCTTGTCGGTAAAGACATCTATATCAGGAATGTTAGCTGAGTTGGATGCATCTTCGCTTGTAGGATAGGGGAACCTCCAGACAAACCCTACTGATGTATTGTTAGGGTTATTAAGAGTCAGGAATGAAGGTACCCTGCGATAATCATTATAAGCTTCAATGGCCTCATGCTCATATAAAGCGATATACTTCTGGGTAAGGATCTCTTTAATCTCATTTCCAGCTGTAAGCAGAGGCACCACATTAGTTGTGAAATAAGCAGTGCCCTCAGCTATGGTAAGGCCATGGAACACGAAGTTAGCCTCAATTGCCGCCTGCAGTGATGCCTGCCATGTAGCATCTGAAGTCCTGAACTTCGCTTCTGCTTCAATGAACTTAAGCTCATGGTAGGTCATTATCGGTGTAGCAGCCACCTGTCCGTCTTCAGTAATTGCAGACTGTGAATATACTCCTCCCTGTGTCTCGGTTGCAGTACCAGATGGAGCCGGATTATAAACACCTCCTACCTGGAGAAAATATGCAGGTATCCTTGGGTCATTCCTTGCAGTCATGAGGTTATAGAGTGTCTGGCTGACTGAGAGGTGTGTTCTGTCATTCAGGAACTGAAACCAGGGGTTTTCTCCTGTTGCAGCAGCTTCATACTTATTAAATGAAAAGTTGTCTGCACTGTTTGCAAAGCCACCTGCTATAGCAGCCAGTGCTTTGGTTGAAGCAGCAGTCATCGACATTGGAGAGCCTCATAGCATAGCGTGCTTTCAGTGAGTTGGCAGCTTTTATCCACTTTGCTTTAGCAGTGGAAGAGGAGCCTCCGTAGATAAAATCACCAACTGTTGAAAAGGTAGTCACGCTATTCATTGTAGCAATACCATCATCAAGATATTGGATGATCTTCGGATAGATTTCCGACTGTTTGTCATATACAGGCTGAAGGTTTTCAGAACCCTTAAGAGCCTCGGTCCACGGAACCTCACCCCACATATCTGTCAGAACTGCAAGGTTATAGGCTGTAAGGATCTGGGCTATAGCGCGGGCATACAGGTTATCCTCTTCACCGGTCGTCGGGTCGGTCTTTTTTATCATGTCGTCAAGGATCATGAGGACATCATAAAGATTGTTCCAGTTATTATTGAAGAGTGTAGCGGCTGTCTGTCCTATACGTCTGTCAGCATCGGCTGACTGAGCCCAGGTACCGGCGCTATGCTCGATATAAACTGTTGCATACCACGGCTATATCAGTTCCCGTAGTTTCAAAGGCAGATTTCAGGATGACATCAGGAAGTTCGCTTTGCGCACTCATGCTGAGTGCGTTATTGACATCCTTATTAATCTCATCCATAATATCCTCACTGCATGAAGCAATCAGAAGTGAGGCGATTGTTATGAGCAGTATTTTAAGTGTTTTCATATTCATTTGCATTTGTAATTTTACTGTTTTTAGAAAGTAAGGTTGAGAGTAATGCCATAAGATGTCGTTTGTGGTAATGACATGTATTCAAAGCCTGAGACACCGTTACCCGTACCCTGTGAAGTCTCGGGGTCAACGTTAGGCAATGTTGACCAGAGAAGGAAGTTACGGCCGATAAGAGTTACAGAAGCGCCTTTCATTTTAATCGGAGCAACAAGACTCCTGGGCAGAGTAAAATTTAATGACACCTCCCTTAGTTTAATATATGACGTTTCATATACAGCCATCTCATCAATGCTGCCAAACAGGTCCGCATAGAAATCAGGATATGCATCTATGTCATCCGGTCCGCCACGGGTAATATTATTAGGTGCGCCTGTGGTAGCTAAAACTCCTGTACCTCTTGCATTTTCTGTATCCTTATACTGGAAAGGGGTTACCCGGTCTTCAGTAAATGCTGCAGATCCGTAAAGAGCCATGAGGCGGTTTGAACCGGAATAGATGTCACCACCCTGTTTCCAGTCAAACTGTGTGGAGAGTGTAATCCATTTATATCGACAGAATATTGGTCAGTCCAATAATAAAGTCAGGAGACACATCGCCTATCTTTCCTGATACCCCTTCCTTTGGCATACCATAATAATAGCTTTCAGGATCGTCATCTATAAGGATTTCGCCATCCTCATTTCTGGCAAGTTGCAAGCCATAAATTGTAGGATAAGTATTCCCGGCATAATGCCCTTACGTTTGGAGTTACATATCCTGCAAGACTTACGCTTTCAATACCTTCAGCAAGTGAAATAACTTCGTTTTTGATTTTCGTAAAGTTCATATTAATGTCCCAGTCAAAGTTGGTGGTCCGTGACAGGCGATACATTTAATACAATCTCATGTGCTATTGAACTCATTTCACCTGCATTGGTTACGAATGATGAGTAACCGGTCGAGCCTGCCATAGGAACAGAGAATATCTGGTCAGTTGCTGTCTGATCAGAATAAGTATAATCTATTCCGATCCTGTTATCCAGGAACTTGAGTTCAAAACCAAGCTCATAATTCACTGTATTCTGCGGTTTGAGATCCGGATCATACAGTGTTGAGTTTGGCCTGAAGCCCGAAACACCTCCTAAAGGATAATTAATACCATCGCTCAGGAAACCGCTGCCAGCACCACCCTGGTAGTAAATCTTTTCATTATACGTGCCGGCCTGTCCAACCTGTGCGAATGAAGCACGGACCTTCCCGTATGGTAAAATCTTATTACCCTTCAAACCAGCCAAGTTCAGTAAATATAAATCCAAGTCCTACTGAGGGATAGAAGAAAGAACGTGCATCGCGGGGCATGGATGAGACGATGTCATACCTGCCTGTGGCGTTCAGGAAGAGCATGCTTCTGTATGCAAGGGCGAGGTTTCCGTAGGTACCTACCGTTCTGCCACGTCCTTTTGCTTCATCAGCAAGCTGGGTGGTTGTATTTGACATATTCTGCCAGCCCGGTACAACAAAACCTGTGCCTGACATGTTCCATGATCTGCTGTGTGAGTCATTGAACTCGTTACCAACAATAAATAATAAATTCAGGTCCGGGGTGATATCCTTGGTGAAAGTGATGTTCAGTAAAGAGTTTACCACTGATCTCATCACACCATAGTTATTTATTGAACCTCCTGTCGGTGCCCTGTATCCATAAATAGGATTAGTAGGTGTTGGATATTGGGCCTGAGTCGGTAAGGCCTGACCTGTGGCCGCACTACCTGCCTCATATATATTTTCATTATCAGTTGAATATGAGTCAACACCTATCTGGTATCTTACCTTCATCCATGAAATAGGATTATATTCGAGATATGTATTGCCAAAGAAACGCCTCGTCTGCTCAAAGAACTTGTTATTTTCAAGAGCCCAGCGGGGATTTTCGCCAACTGCCCCTCTTCTGTAAGAGATCTGACGGTATTCCCCAAGAGGACCTTCCATATGATACGGAGTACCCATCAGGTCAAATGAAGCTGGTGCGCCTAACACTGTAAATAACCAGCTGTCATTACCTGAGGGAAGTTTCTGTAACGACACATCTGAATAATTGCCTGAGAAGCCTGCTTTCCATTTTTCTCCAAGATTAACAGTTGCGGAGGCATTTGCCGTATAACGATTCATGCCGGAACTCTTAACAATTGCATCCTGGTTTGTAGCACTTACACCAATAAGGTAACTACCCAGAGCTGTAGAGTTGCTGATATTGACACCATTATAAAAAGTGCTTCCATTCTGAAAGAAGTTTTCGGGATTATTATATGCAATCGGATCAACCCATTCTCCTTTATAAAGGTCAAACCACTTTCCGGGTTGTCCCTGGCTGTTGCCACCATATACCGGAATATTGGGAAGTTCGCTGATTTTTGGGCCCCATGAATAAGAATATGCACCATAAAAATCTTCATAATATCCCTGGGCATATGTCTGCTGAACATCAGGCAGAACTGCAGCCCTGTCACTTGTAAATGACGACGTAACATTTACTGTCGGGATACCTTTTGAAGTGGCTGATCCGCTTTTGGTTGTAATTACTATAACACCGTTTGAGGCGCGAAGGCCGTAAAGTGCTGCCGCAGCCTGACCTTTCAGAACGTTAATTGATTCAATATTATTCGGGTCAAGGTCGAGTGCCCTTGATGATGCGTATGAACCAGTAACATTCTGACCATAGTCAGAGCCGCTGGAAATTGGCATACCATCAACAACGTAAAGAGGTTGGTTGTTACCGTCAAATGAACGCGCACCCCTGATAAGGATTGTTGTCGGAGCACCAGGCATACCTGATGACTGCCTTACCTCAACACCTGCAATCTTGCCTGAAAGGTTTGTTGCAAGGTTCGGGTTACCGGCACGGGAAATCTGTTTATCATCAATGTCCTGGACTGCATATCCAAGCGATTTTCTTTCCCGTGAGACACCCATTGCTGTAACGACAACCTCATTCAATCCTACAAGATCAGGCTCCAGTATCATGTCAATCCTGGTCTGTCCGGCAATTGGCACGTCAACAGTTTTCATTCCGATAAAACTGAACGTGATAGTAGTGGCGTTCTGAGGAGCCATCAGAGAGTACTTCCCATCGGCACCTGTCAGGGTACCAATAGTTGTACCTTTAATAGTAACTGATACCCCGGGTATAGCCGAGCCATCTTCCTGGCTCGTTACAGTACCCGTAATCTGCACTGTCTGGCTCATAGCAAGCGAACCTGTTACAAGAAACAGTGTTAAAAGCATTAAGATTTTTTTCATAAAAAATCAGATTTAGGTTAATAAAATCTGGCACGAATATATCTAAATAATTTCAATGAGTACAATCATCTTTAATTTTTTTAACATTTCATCGAATATTCCAGAAATGTAATGCTTCAGTAATTTCGGAAAATGAATTGGCATACTTTTTTAAAGTACTTTACATCCTGATATGCGCATTTTAACTGCTAATTTAGGTTAAAATGTCCGTAATAAAGTTTTTTAATTATTTACTTTTTTGTAGAGCACAATTGAAACAAATTTACAGAGCACGGTTGAAACAAATAATTCATTTCTTCGCTGAATTCAGAATAACCTGATCAACTTTTCTAAGGATTTCTTCCTCCTCCTGATTGCTTGTACTTCAATTTTCCGGCCCTTTCAACAGATCTTTCACAAATTCCCTGTCGTCGAGCCCTGATGCATTTATCCTTACATTCAGGAATGCTCCCTTGATACATGTCCTCAGCGCCAGGGCACCTACTCCTGCATCAGTTACCGAAGTAGGATTTCCTTTTTCCACCATTTCCCTGATCAGTGCAAAACCCGGAAAGCTGTCTCCATCACCTTTAAAGGTACAAGGGTTGCATTCCTGGTGCTTCCTGAATGGCTGATTTTCTCACTTTTATTTCCTCCTCTGATTTTTTAGGGAGGCTGAAAGCATTCAGTATCCTGTTGAAAGCTTCTGTATCCTCATCAACCAGCTGCAGAAGCTTATTCTGAATCTCCTTGCCTTTTTCAGCCCAGTCTGAAAACTCTTTCCATCTGTCGTCCCATCCTCTTTTATGGCTTGAAAGATTTGCAACCATTGTTCCAAGGGCAACACCAGGGCTCCCATATAGGCAGAAACCGAACCTCCTCCCGGAGCAGGCGATTCTGAAGCAGTCTCATTCATAAATACTCTAAGACTCATTGCAATGAGTCTCTTTTCATTTTTTTCTTCCTTCATAACATATTCAATTATTTTCTCTTCAGGATTGAACTTATGTATATCATTGAGTCCCATTGACCTGACGGCAATCTTTATAAGCTCATCATCAGATACCCCTGATGAACGCTGCTGTTTTCAAGGAAATAGCGTCCGGCATCAAGAATCGATTTCAGAGGGATCAGTCCGACAAGCTCAGAACCTGTTACCCTGATACCTCTTGCATCAGCCTTCCGGCAAACCTCATCAAAAGCTATATGAACAGGAGTAACCGAAATATTTGTAAGGTTCATTGAAATCTGAGCAATTCCATATTCCTCAATATACCAGCCAATTGCTTTTACACATTTAAGTGTACCAGGCACACTTATTATTTCTCCCTGTCTCATTTTTAACGGATCCTTCCCTTTTCCCTTACATCATATGCTATTGCATTTGCCCTCCTGGTTGATGTTGTATTAAGGTTTACATTGAATGCAACCAGAAAATCCCTTGCTCCTACAGCAGTGGCTCCTGACCTTTCATTGAAAACTGCCGGTCCGAAGTCAGGTTTCCAGTCAGGATCAGCCAGTTTTTTTTTAAGTCCTTCATATTCCCCTGACCTGCAGTCTGCAAGGTTTCTTCTTTCTTCAGTGAAAGCAGCATTTTCATAGCAATAAACAGGTATTCCCAGTTCATCTCCTATCCTTTGGCCAACTCTGCGTGCATATTCAACTGTCTCCTCCATTGTGATTCCTGATACAGGAACAAAAGGACAGACATCTGTGGCTCCCATTCTTGGATGTTCTCCATGATGTTTCGACATATCGATGAGTTCGGAAGCTTTTTTGACAGCCAGAAATGCAGCCTCAGTAACTGCTTCAGGTTCACCTACAAAAGTTACCACAGTCCGGTTTGTATCTCTTCCCGGATCAACATCAAGCAGCTTGACACCTTCAACTGATTCAATTGAATCAGTTATCTGCTTTATTATTCCCATATCCCTGCCTTCGCTGAAATTCGGAACGCATTCGATTATCTGTTTTCCCATAATAAATAATTAATCTTGAATTAGCCTCTGTGGAACTCTGTGCTTCCTCTGTGGAACTCTGTGTAACTAATAAAGATAAGAACTTACACAGAGATCACAGAGGAGTCACAGAGGGACACAGAGTTAAAGAATATGTTATCCTTTAAGTATAACAGTTTCAATCAGATTGCTTCCAAATGCATACGGCATGAAATCATATGACGGCATTTCTTTTGTAATAAACACATTAGCAACCTTTCCCTTTGCAATTGATCCATGTGTTTCTGATATTCCCATTGCATATGCTGAATTTATTGTAACTGCATTTATTACCTCTTCCGGAAGCATTTTCAGCTTTATACATCCCAGCGACATTACCAGTTTCATATTTCCTGAAGGTGATGAGCCAGGATTATAATCCGAAGCCAGGGCAACCGGAAGACCCGCATCTATCATTTTCCTTGCAGGAGGATCAGGCAGGCCAAGAAAAAATGCTGATCCCGGAAGAAGTGTTGGCATTGTATCAGAATCCAAGAAGCGCTTCAATCTCATCATCGCCTGTACATTCAAGATGATCAACCGAAAGGGCATTATATTTAACACCGGCCTGAACACCTCCTGAATAATCAAGTTCATTTGCATGAAGTTTTGGCATCAAGTCCATATTTCATTCCTGCCATCAGTATCCTTTCAGTCTCCTCAACGGTAAAAAATCCCGTATCGCAGAATACATCAATATAATCTGCCAGTTCTTCTGAGGCAACAACAGGATCATTTCATTAATTATCAGATCAATATATTTTTCACTGTCATTTCTGAATTCTTCCGGAACGGCATGTGCACCAAGGAAAGTAGATTTTACTTCAATGGGAGTGGTCTCTTTTATCCTTCTGATTACCCTGAGCATTTTAAGTTCATCTTCCAGATTAAGTCCATATCCGCTTTTTATTTCAACAGCTCCTGTTCCCATTCCGATTATTTCATTTATCCTTACTAACGGACTGTTTAAAAAGCTCATCTTCTGATGTTTCATGAAGTTTCTTTGCTGAATTAAGAATCCCTCCTCCCCTCCTTGCTATCTCTTCATATGATAATCCTTTTATCTTGTCTGTAAATTCATGCTCCCGGCTGCCGGCATAAACAAGATGAGTATGAGAATCACAAAATGAAGGGAAAACAAATTTTCCTGAAGCATCAATTATTTCAGTATCTGTAAAACGGTTCTGCAGTCAGATTATCAGGCATCTTGCTCATCCTTCCAAAATCAGAGATTATGCCATTTTCATATAAAGAGATAAGCATCTGTAATTGTATTCAGTAATGACATCTCTTTGCCGCATGATCTTTACTTCTGGTCTGATTCTCAGTCTGAACAAGACATTTTATATTTTTTATAAGTAATCCTATAGGCATTATAGTCGTAAAATTAGCAGTCTAAGGTAGCAAATATTAAAAAAATATGCCTATGATTTCCAATTTTCTTTATCTTTATCGATTATCAACCAAAACCTATTACCTATGAAAAAGACCTTTTCAGTATTCTTATGATACATTATTGGCATTATCAGTTATCTGCACAGGAAAAGAAAGTAAAAACCGGATGGAAATTCGGAGGTGCCCTTCCTGCTGTTTCATTTGATTCCGACCTTGGATTTCAGTACGGAGCTCTTGTCGAATTCTTCAATTACGGAGATCGAAGCAAATATCCTGATTATTTGATCATACTTATACTGAAATTTCACGTTTTACAAAAGGAAGCGGGATTTACAGGTTTATGTATGAATCAAATCATCTTATTCCGGGAGTTGCATATGACAAGTGATCTGAGCTATCTTCCTGATCAGGCAAATCATTTCTATGGATTTAACGGATATGAATCAGTTTTCAATAAGGACTGGATGGATGATGAAATCTGCTCGATTACAGAACAAGAATGTTCTACCGGTTTGAAAGGAACCAGTTCAGGTTCAAAAACGATTTCCAGGGAAAACTTTCCGGAGATCATTTCAAATGGAGTGCAGGATTTGCATTCCAGAATTTTAAGAACAGTTCTGTTGATATTGAAAGACTTAACAAAGGAAAGAAGATGATTTGCTTCCATCTGTTGACTGATGAACCCGGACTTTTTGAAATATATCAGGACTCACTTGGACTGATTTCAGCCAATGAAGCTGAAGGAGGATGGGTGAATACTCTTAAGGCAGGTCTTAGTGTGGGACAGCCGCGATAACAGGCCAAATCCGATGAAAGGAATATGGACCGAGACTGGGAATAGAAGTCTGCACCAAAATTCATGGGAAATGACTGGGGATTTTCAAGATTTTATATCATACATCGTCAATATTTTACATTGATTGAGAATGATCTTGTCATTTGTTTACCGTGCTGGGATATCAGACAACTCTTTCAGGAGATGTTCCTTTCTTTTACCAGTCGCAGGTTATTACTTCCATGCTTACCGGAGCAACAATGAAGGTCTTGGAGGGTCCAGTACTCTAAGAGGTGTTGTGAGGAACAGGGTTATTGGTGATGGATTTATTCTTGGGAATGTAGAACTTCGCTGGAAACCTGTTTATTTCAAGTTCTTCAATCAGGATTGTTACCTTGGCTTAACCTTTTTATGATTTCGGAATGATAACAAGGAAGATTAAACTTCCTGATGATCTTGAAAATACATTCAATGATGAAATGACAGAATATACTTACGGCGATTTCTTTAATCCGGGGGAGAAAAACTGCATCATGAGTGCAGGGATAAGCATTATGCCTGTAATGAATCAGAATTTTGTTATTGCAATTGATATTGGGAAAGCATTCAATGAGCAGGATGGAAATATCGGATTCTCTATCGGGTTGAATTATCTGTTTTAGAAATTAATATATCAGAATCCCTTTCAGAAAATATCCCTTAGAAATCCCAACTACCCAAGATAATTGCCTATAATATAGCCAATTATACCAACTGTAATTCCTGTTATAATTACATCTTTGTTTTTCAGTGCTGCTGCAACAACAGGAACAAATGGAGGAGAAAAAATAAAGGCGGTTGTTGTTATAAGAAAATCATCAGCATTTACCCTGAATATTTTGGATAAGAATAATATGAAGAATCAGAGAACCGAAATATGCATAAAATATATAAGCAAAAAGTCCAAGGAATCCGATATTAAATATTATGCTAAGGTCAGCCATTGAGGCAACAGCAAATGAAAAGACAAGAATAAAGTACATTCCGAGCTGAAATGTCTTTTCAATTCTATTGAGCCATGGAATCAGCGAAGCCAGTGATAGCCAAAGTAGTAATCGAAAGGATGACAACACCATCTGAATGCATTTTCGGGAAACAGCATGGCTATTCCAGCAGATACTGCAAATATCAGCAGCAGAAATGCCCAATGCTTTAAGTAGTGGAATATCCTGTCCTTTTCTGAACATCCCGGAAAAATCTTCAAAACTTTCTGCTTCTGCGATAGCCTGATCTGTTTCATCAGATTCGCCTTTATACTTGAATGGAGGAAGTATTGCTCTGAAAATTCTTGGGCCAACTGTAATAAAAAATATCAGAGTTATTGCACCAACAATCATATCATAGGTGCTGGTCATCAAAAAGAGGTTCGGATCAACATCCAAGTGCAACCTTAATGAAACCAGATTTGGTGTTCCGCCTGTATAAACTCCCACGAGCATTCCTGCAACTTTCCATGTCAGGAACAGCATTTTTAAAAATAAAATATCCTGAGGTAATAATTACAACTACTGAAATCAAAGCCAGGATCATTTATAAAACCTTTTTTGCAAACCGCAGCCATCTTCTTATATTAAGTGAAAAGAGAAGTAAAGGGAAAGCAAGAGGAATTGCAATTGTAGTAAGCATATCCTGAACCCTTGTTATGGAATTCACAAAAACATCATTCTCACTTATGGTTCCTGATGCGAGAAGAGATTCTGCTTTAGCACTTGAAAGTGATATTTCTTCCCTGCAGCTCCAGGTAGTAATTATCACTTCCCTTTGGAATAATACCAGATGTTCCTAAAAGCAAACCAAAGCCATATGCAAGTACAATTGATCCAAGTTTTTTAAGAATTGACCATTTCCTGCACATATAAATTATTACCAGGGGAAAAGTAAAATAAAGAAGGACATAGGAGTATCAATTTTAGTATCATATAAATCGCTAAAATAGGTTTTATACTTATCTTCTCATCACAATCGCACTCCTCAAAGCTCTTCTGATACTGTTCAATTGCTTTAAGGCTCATACCCATGCTTGAAAATCCTCCATCGTGAAAAAGATTCTGCATTGTGACTTTTCGGGTAAGATCGGAAAAGAGCGCACACAATAATCGGCACACTCCTCAGCTGTTGCATTTCCAAGAGGTGACATTCTTTCTGAAAAATCGACAAGTGATTCAAATCCATGAATTCCGCTACCGGCTGTTGTAACTGTTGGTGATTGAGAAACAGTATTTATCCTCACTTTCCTGTCGCGGCCATAAATATAGCCAAACTGTCGGGCAATTGATTCAAGAAGTGCTTTGGCATCACCCATATCATTATATCCTGAAAGTGTTCGCTGTGCTGCAACATATGATAATGCAACCACCGATCCCCACTCCTTTATTGCATCAAGTTTATAGGCTGTCTGCAGAACCCTGTGAAAACTCAGTGCTGAAATATCGAATGTCTTCAGCATGTTTTCATAGCTGGTCTGTTCATATGGGATATCTTTTCTGACGTTTGGCGACATTCCGATTGAATGAAGGATAAAATCAAATCTTCCTCCGAATATCTTCATACTTTCTGACATAAGCTTTCAATATCCTCCATTTTTGTGGCATCAGCAGCAATCACCTTGCTGCCGGTTATCTTTGCAAGTTCATTGATTGTTCCCAGCCTCATTGCAACAGGTGAATTTGTAAGAACCAGTTCAGCTCCTGCTCCCATGCTTTCAGAGCAACCTGCCAGGCAATTGATTTTTCATTAAGGCACCGAAAATGATTCCTTTTTTTCCTTTAAAAGACCTTTTCATATCAGATATGTATTAATGATTTGATTATTTTTATTTAGTTGCTGCTTTTAGAAGTTCTTTTGCATTCTTTATTGCAGTCTCTGTCACTTCACTTCCGCTCAGTAATCTTGCAACTTCCAGAATCCTTTCATCAGGTGATAACAATTTAACCCGGGTAAATGTTGAATCGTCCGTATCATCTTTATAAACATGATAATGTCTTGTTCCCCTCGAAGCAACCTGGGGAAGATGAGTTATATTAACCACCTGCATATATTTTCCCATTCCTGAAAGTATCTGTCCTACCTTATCTGCAACTTCACCTGAGACTCCGGAATCAATCTCATCAAATATTATTGTCGGCAGATTATTATTTTTTGTAAGCAGCGATTTGAGGCTTAGCATTACTCTCGACAGTTCGCCGCCTGAGGCAATTTTTGCAATGATTTTCAGGCTCAATCTGTTTGTTGGCCGAAAATAGAAAATCTGCCTGATCGATACCTGAATGATGTAAAATCCTTTGATCTGGTACAGTGATATTCTGAATCTTGCATTCGGCATTCCAAGTTGCTTCAGCAGTTCTGTAATCTTTAACTCAATTTCAGGTATAGCAGATTTTCTCTTTTCTGATATTTCTTCAGCAGAGCTGAAATCAGATTGTCAGTCAGACTTTTTAAGAATGATTCAAGTTCAGTTAAGTCGTTCATCGCTTGTGACAATTGATTTTATAGTATTCGCTAATCTCTTCTTTTCTTATTAATCAGTTCTTCAAGATTCTTTACCCTGTGTTTCTGGATCAGTGAATAAAGATGTATCGAGCCTGTCAGTTTACCTTTGCCAGCCGTTGAGGATCAGCTTCGATGATTCTGCCAAGCCTTTCAATTTCATTTGCCAGATCATCAAGTTCAATCAGGCAGGAATTCAGTCCGTGCAAGGATATTCAGCTCAGCCGGCAGGAATATGCTTTATCTTTCCGATATTTGTTCTGACTTCCCTCAGCATCGATAAAATTGATGCATCCTCATCGGAGAACAGATCTGGAAATATCTGCTTAAAGCCTGCTTTATCTCTTCTGCATGTTCCAGAAGTTCCTGTTCCTTTTCAAGTTCCTCCTGTTCCCCTTTTCTGAGTTTTGCCTCTTCAAGCTGGTTAAGCTGAAACTGATAATATTCAAGATCAGCCTTGTTTTTGTCAGATTTTTCTTTCAATTCATTATATTCTTTCTTAAGTTTCCTGAAATTATTGATAGGCTGTCCTGTAACTCATTCAGCAGATTGTCCGGTTCCTGCAAATGAATCTATTATATTCATCTGAAATGAATTATCATTCAGCATCAGTGTCTGATGCTGGGAATGAATATCTATAAGCCTGTCGCCCAGTTCCTTCATCAGATTTATTGTTACAGGAGTATCATTTATAAATGCCCTTGATTTACCGGCAGGATTTATTTCCCTTCTCAGGGATTGCAACGGCTTTCATAATCAAGTTCATTTGAAATAAAGAAATCTTTAAGATCATACTCCTCTATTCTGAATGTTCCTTCAACAATACATTTTTCATTTTTATCAAGAAGAACTGATGAATCGGCCCTTGTACCAAGAATAAGTGAAAGTGCACCAAGAAGTATTGATTTTCCTGCTCCTGTTTCTCCTGTTATTATTGTCAGTCCGTTTTCAAGATTCAACGTCCAGTTCTCTTATAAGAGCATAATTTTGAACAGACAGTTTTACGAGCATAACCGGTTATTATGGTATATTGGCTGCGATTATCTTTTCATATTTTGCCTTGTTTGCCGGATCTATTTCGGTCAGTATCTGCACAACACGGCTTTTCTCTTCAGGGAATGCTCCTGAAAAAATATTATACCAGTTCATCTGATTTTGATTCCATAACAATCTGAAGAAAGTACATAAATGGATCAGGTTTTGTCCTGTAAACTTCCTGGATCAGTTTGAGACTTTCTGCCATACTTGTTCTGGCTTCTGCAGTTTTTGATTCCATTCTGTCGAGACCATTAATATTATATTCATAAATGAACTGTCTTACTCCTTCATATTCCTTATCGAGAACATTTTTTACAAGCCAGTATCTGTTCCTGTTTCTTGAACCATCATATGGTTTCCATCCTGGTTCAGGGCATTCTGGGCATTTGTCACAATTTTTTCGGCCATCTGGAAAAACTCGGTGCCTCCAAGCGGGGAAAATGAATCATAATCAAATCCAAGAATAATATAAGCATAATATGCCAGTACTGAAACCAGATTTGACCTGTGAGAACTCGGATCAAATTCAAGAGGCTGAAATTCCACATATCTGAACTGAAAATTATTATCGATAAAATTCAGCATTGTGGAATTATAGGTTGTATTAAAGACCGGCTCGAAGCTGGATCTGAATTGTTCCCCTGAATTCATCAGCTGAAAACTGTTCATGTAAGGTTTAATCAGGATGTTGCAGTCGATCCTTTCCGCATAACTGAATACATGGTTTGTCCAGACAGTATTATTCATGAACTCATAAATATCGCGCTGCATGTTTCAAATACCTGACGGTTTGATCCCTGGATCTTCTGTGCTGAAACCTGAACATTACAATTCAGTTCCTGTGAATAAACAATCCCCGGCAATGAAGCAGAATTATCAGAAGATAATATTTTAATGATTCGAATAATTTCATTCTGATTAACTTATTGATCATTGAAACAATTTTATCGAGAATATCTCTTGCAGCTTCTTCTTTTGATTTCAACTCAAATTTATCAATATTATTGTTTCTGTCAATTATTGTGATCCTGTTTGTATCATATCCAAAACCTGCACCTTCTTCCTGCAGTGAATTCAAAACAATTAGATCGAGATTTTTCCGTTTAAGTTTTGCTTTGGCATTTTCAATTTCATTATCTGTCTCAAGGGCAAATCCTGCAAGTATCTGAGATGTTTTTTTATTTTCCCAGAGCTTCGGCAATGTCTGTTGTAGGTTTCAGTCTTAAGAATAAGATCGCTTCCGTCCTTTTTATCTTTTTGTGCTTCGACTATCTCAGGAGTAGAATCAGCAACAGCAGCAGACAGTATTGCAATATCGCAGCCGGGGAATCGCTTGAATGCATTCTGCTGCCATCGATTCTGCAGTTGTAACATTTATAATTTTAATGGATCTATTTTCGGGAAGTATATTTACCGGACCCAGCACCAGTTCAACTTCTGCTCCATATTCTGCTGCTGCATCAGCAAGGGCAATTCCCATTTTACCTGATGAATAATTGCTTATAAAACGTACCGGGTCGATCGGTTCACTGGGTAGGACCTGCATTTATCAGGATCCTCTTGCCTTTCAGAGGCTTATAATTTTTTTTTTTGAAAAGAAGTTTTTTATCTCCTTTACTATTTCTTCCGGTTCCGCCATCCTCCCTTTCCCTGTCAGTCCGCTTGCAAGTTCCCCGTCAGGTGTCAAGAATATGATTTCCAAATGACTTTAAGTGTTTCAATATTTATTATTGTTGCCGGATGATTCAGCATATCCATATCCATTGATGGAGCAACAAAAACAGGGCATCGTGCTGACAGATAAGTTGTAAGAAGCAGGTTATCGGCAATTCCGTTTGCCATTTTTGCTATTGAGTTTGCAGTTGCCGGGGCAATAAGAAAAAGATCGGCCCATATTCCAAGGTCAACATGACTGTTCCAGTCTCCGTTTTCCGGATTGTAAAATTCTGTAAGTACAGGATTTTTGGATAATGTTGCCAGGGTAAGAGGAGTGATAAATTCTTTGGCATGATCTGTCATTATGACTTTCACCTCAGCATCCTTCCTTAACAAGCAACCGGATGATAGTTGCAGTTTTATAAGCTGCAATACCTCCGGTTACTCCGATAAGTATATTTTTGCCTTTCAGCATTTAATGCTAAATTTTACTTTTGTTTGGCAGCTGTATCAGGATTTCTGTAGAATATTTTACTTTCCTCAAGTTCCTGTAATGCAATAAGTGTTGGTTTGGGAAGTCGTTCATAGAATTTTGAAATCTCAATCTGTTCACGGTTTTCAAAAACTTCCTCAAGATTATCGCTGTAAGATGCAAACTCTTCAAGTTTTTTATTGAGCTCCTGCTTCATTTCAACTGATATCTGATTTGCTCTTCTTGAAACAACTATAACTGTTTCATAAATATTTCCTGTACCCTGGTCATCAGGTCAAGATTTCGTGTAACTGTTGTTACTGGTGCCGCTGATTTTCTGTAATCCATATTTATTTATTGATTATTAACTATATTAGCTGTATTCTCAATTTTCAGAAATTTGTTTGTTTTCTGATATATTTTCTTTACATCTTTTGAATATTTGCTTTCGGGAAACTCTTCCATAAATGAATAATATTCATCGAGTGTAGCCTGGTATCTCTCCTTTTGTTTGTTAGCAGTAGCTGTTTTCAGCATAAAGAAAAAGAGAATTCAGTTTCAGGAACATCATCTCCTCCCTGTATTTTGAATCAGCATATTCCTTAGGCTGTTTTTAAGTGCAACAACTGCAGCCTTATATTGTTTCATATCATAATATAGCTTTGCATTCAGATACGATTTCTCAACAAGCCTTTCCTGAAGCTCTTTATATAATTTTTTGCTTCTTCAACCTTGGGACTGTAGTGGATACCTGGTTATAAAAACATTAAATCCTTCTATTGCATTTCTTGTATTTTCCTGGTCAAGTTCTGCTCGTGGTGAAATTTTATAATCGCACATTGCAGCCAGGAAATTTGCCTCTTCAGCATATTTTCCAAATGGATACTGTTCAACAAATGATTTGAAATAAGATCCTGCCATATAATAATGCTTCATGCCGTAGTAGCTCTGGGCATTCATCCAGTTAAGCTCTTCTGCTTCCTCTGTTGCCCTGTACCGTGGGTATAATCTGTCCGAACAATTCAGAAGACTTTACATATTGTTTCGCATCATAATATTCTTTTGCCTTTGCCTTTTTCAGTTCATAATCGGTACTCTTCAGGAGTTTTTCATACTCACCGCAGGAACTGACCAGAACAGAAATTATCAGGACAATATATAATCTGACCTTCATAAAAAAATTGTTGCGCAAAATTACGATTATTTTTCAAATCAAAGATATGAAACGCACAATATTTATTTTTAACCACAAAGTCGCATCAAGTGTCACATAAGGCACACAAAGGTCAATTTCGACAGTCTAATTAAATAACTGATTAAAGGCAGTTCACTTTAAGATTTAATTAGCAAATTAGGTATAAATAGGTATCAGGTTAGTGTTCCATTTATAATTACATTTGTGCAAATTTTCTAAAAATATCATCAAAATGGATATTTTCGAAAAAATCAAATCTAACAAAGGGGCGTTGGGGCAATATTCCGTATTTTGCCGACGGGTATTTCATGTTTCCGAAACTTGAAGGAGAAATTGCTCCAAGGATGAAATTCAGAGGGAAAGAGGTCCTTACCTGGAGTCTGAACAATTATCTTGGTCTTGCAAACAATCCTGAAGTCAGAAAAGCTGATGCCGAATATACTGAAAAATATGGTCTTGCTTATCCTATGGGTGCAAGGATGATGTCGGGACAGACCACCAATCATGAAAAATTTGAAAAAATGGCAGCTGAATTTGTAGATGAAAGAGGATGCCTATCTTCTTAATTATGGTTACCAGGGAATGGTTTCAATAATTGATGCTCTTGTCGACAGGCATGATGTTATTGTTTATGATTCCGAATCTCATGCCTGTATAATGGACGGACTGAGGCTTCATATCGGAAAAAGGTTTGTTTATCCTCATAATGATATTGAAAGCTGTGAAAAACAGCTGCAGAGAGCAACCAAACTTACTGAAGAATCAGGCGGAGGGATACTTGTTATTACCGAAGGTGTTTTCGGAATGGCAGGCGACCTTGGCAAACTTGACAAAATTGCTGCTCTTAAGAAGAAATATAATTTCCGTTTCCTGGTCGATGATGCTCATGGATTTGGAACCATGGGAACAACGGGAGCAGGAACCGGTGAACATTTTGGAGTTCAGGATCAGATAGATATCTATTTTGCCACTTTTGCAAAATCGATGGCAGGAATCGGCGGATTTGTTGCCAGCACCAAAGAAGTAATTAATTATCTCAGGTTTAACCTCCGTTCACAGATCTATGCAAAATCGCTTCCGATGGCTATGACTCTCGGAGCTATTAAAAGGCTTGAAATAATTCAGGCTCATCCTGAGTACAGGGAAAAACTCTGGACAATTGTAAGAGCCCTTCAGAAAGGATTAAAAGAAGCAGGTCTTGATCTGGGCAAAACCGAATCGCCTGTTACTCCTGTTTTCTTGAAGTGCGGCTTAACACAGGTAACCCAGATGATTTATGACCTCAGGGAAAATTATAATATTTTCTGTTCTGTTGTTATTTATCCGGTTGTTCCAAAGGATGTTGTAATGCTTCGGCTTATACCGACAGCATCACACTCACTTGAGGATGTGGAATATACAGTTAAGGCTTTCAGGGAGATCAAGACGAAAGATCGACAATGATGAATATCCTCATGAAATGGCTGATTTTACAAAATAAAAATTGATAACATATTTATGAAAGCTGTGCCCTGAGGTACAGCTTTTTTTTATTATTTTGAACAATCTCTGTTATAATACCGTTTATAGATTATTAAATCCTTGTATGTTCAATCCTTGAGGATTTCATAATAATTTAAATCCTGATTTTACACATTTATGGAATTATTAAAGCAAAAAACCAGAATTCAGTTATTAAAGGTTATAATATGCTTCTGTATTTTGCAGGAAGTATGATAATGTATGAACCTGTTGAAGAATGTGTTGTTGATTTCTGGTAGAAAGGAATTTTAAAAACTCTTCCTGTTAAAAGCAGTAATCCAAGGTTTATATCTGGCTGCCTCCCAGCTCAGGGAATCATGCAAGGATAAGACTCTTTGCAGAAAAATGCTGCAGGAGGATTTCAAAAGGCTCATTTCAGGTTCGGGAGTTCCTCTTGCTCCTCCGCTGAAATCAAATTATATCGATACTCTGATTAAAGAGGCATCATGGAGCTGAGAGGGTAACTGATTTTTATGATTCTTACGGGTGGAACAAAAGAACGCGTTATAATATCCCTGACGATAACCTGGGAATTGAACTGCTTTTTCTTACTCTGTTAATGGATAAATATATTGCACTTGACGATGAAGCCTGCCGTAGAGAAATGAGAAAAGAGATCAGACGGTTTTTAAAAGATCATGTATTATCATGGCTTCCCGAATGGAACGAAAGAATGCAGGAATATTCCGAAACACTCTGTTATAAAGGTATTGCAACTCTGATTTATGCCTGTTGTGAAGATATTTACTGCTTTCTGGGCGAGACGAAATCTGAACTGGATTTCCCTGCAGAATTCAAAAATTAGGATTGAAAAAATTTATTATTGCACCAATATAATATTCCCTCCATCCTTCAGAAATATCAGCAAAATCATCATCAGGTATATTTGATTGTTCAACTGTTACCATTGAGTTTTCACCGTCAGGTGTTATGTTGATTGTCACAATTGACTTTTCAGTCTGATCACCAAAGTACCATTCCTGAACAACTTTTCTATCCTGGACAAATTCCAGGTTTTTTCCGGTTATATCACCTTCCCACAAGGAAAATTCCGATCCCGGCTCAGTCTGACATCACTGCCGGATAACCTGACCATAGTTCTATTGTATATGGATTTGTAAGTGCCGAATATAATATCAGAAGGTTCAGCATTTATTTTAAATGTCTTTTTAAATGTCTTCATATTAATTAACCCAAGTTGCTGGTTGCTTGTTTCTGGTTGCTGGTTAGATTTCTGATTAATTCCGAAATATGTAATATATTCAATAATCTTTTAATAATACTTAAATGTTTATAATGTTCATTCTCATACAACTAGCAACAAGTACCCAGTAACTAGCAACTCAGGTTAATTATGCATCTCTGACAGGTACCGTTCTGCATCGATGGCAGCCATGCATCCCGAGCCTGCAGCAGTCACTGCCTGCCTGTAAACCGGATCCTGAACATCCCCTGCTGCAAATATCCCAGGAATATTTGTTTTTGTTGAGCCGGGAATTGTTTTAATATACCCGGCTTCATCTGTTTCAAGAAATTCCTTAAAGACATCTGAATTAGGAGTATGGCCGATTGCCAGGAAGAATCCATCAATTTTCATCTTTAACCGTTTCCTCCTGCGGAGTGCCTTTCTTCTTTACAAGGACCACCCCCTCAACCCCGTTCTCACCATAAAGGTCAATTGCCTGATGCTCCCAGAGGATCTCAATATTCGGAGCATTCAGTACTCTCTCCTGCATGGCATTTGATGCCCTGAGAACGTTTCTTCTTACAACCAGATAGACTTTCCGGCATAAACCTGCCAGATAGGTTGCCTCTTCTGCTGCAGTATCTCCCCCTCCAACAACGGCCACATCCTTCCCTTTATAGAAAAATCCGTCGCAAGTGGCACATGCCGATACGCCCATTCCTGCATAGCGTGACTCCGCCTCAAGGCCAAGATACTTTGCAGTTGCGCCTGTGGCTATAATCACCGCATCCGCTTCAATCTTTTTATTGTCATCAATAATTACTGAGTGTGTCTTTCCTGAAAAATCAACTTCTGTTGCAATCCCGAATCGGATTTCCGTACCAAATCGTTCAGCCTGCTTTTTAAAGTCTTCCATCATTTCCGGACCGGTCACTCCATCAGGGTAGCCGGGAAAATTCTCAACTTCAGTTGTGGTTGTAAGCTGGCCCCCCATCTGAAGTCCGGTATAAAGCACCGGTTTAAGATTGGCGCGTGCTGCATAAATTGCAGCAGTATAACCTGCCGGACCTGAACCTATGATCAGGCATTTGACTTTTTCAACGTTCCAATATCACTTTTTTGAAGCTCTCCGGAAAGGTCGAGGGGTTTGAAAATATCCATAAGATGTATTTTTCTGCAAAATTAATCGGGTAATTCAATAATCAAATGACTTGTCAGCTATCTTTTTAATGGTTCCATCAGTGCCTGACATATCATCCTTCCAATTCATGAAGATCGAGAAACTTCTGGTAAGACTCCCTGTTACTGAACTTTGCTGAGATGAGTCTTTTCCCGTCCATTTTCGCAATAACTGCAGTATAATCGGCCACTCCCAGAAAAAAATCTTCCATCTCAGGTGATCCGTTTACAATTCCAAGCCTGCCTTTTGCAAGGAAAGATTTTGTTTGAAGTGTTTCAGTATCGATTTCAGGCAAATACGATGAAAGATCGACCTCCTTATCCGTTATTTTATCGGTCAGGATCTTGCCCAAAGTAAGTGAGACAATGCTGTCGGTCCTGGTACCTGCTTTGTTGATAATGCTTATATAATAAGGTCCCTTGCATATCTGAAGCTGGTATTTTGTCTGGCATGTGAATTTTGAAAGGGCCGGCATGCTCAAACAGCGGTATTTTGATACTGAAAAAATCCCGAATGCCTCTTCGGTTCCGGTCATCTTAAAGACTTCAATCTTATACTCTCCATCTTCGTAATCTATTACTGTGACCGCAGCAACGTCAAATCCATATTCGAGATAAAGTTCAGCCCCTCCGTTTATATAGCCAAAAAGCGAAGAACCGGTAAATACCCTTGAAGATGAAAATTTTGCTTCAGGAAGATCCTTCTTCCCGATTGTTGGAAAATCCTCCGGGACCTGTGAGAAGCAAGCCGTGAAGCTAAGAATCAAAATGACTGAACCAGATAATTTTCTAAACATCTATTTAACTCAACTCGAACATTTTCAAATCAATCTTACTTTTATCCGAAACACCTAGTCCAAGGGCGGTCGCCATTGCAAGAAACGTTAGTGACTCCGGAGCTGCGGCTTTCTGCAAGCCCTCAGCTATTCTTTTTTCAGCGATAATGTCATATCCGATCCTGTCCATTGCCACCGGATCAGTAGAGACAAGCAATGTGTTATAGTTGCAGATAAACTGCGGATTTGCACCAGGTCCGCCATTAAAGCAGCCTCTCAGTCCATCAGTTATATTAAGGACTACCTTGTCGCGTAACGGTGCGAAAGCGCAAACTTCAGCACAGGTATCATTCCACAGCTTTGCATGAAGCCTTCCTGTATTTGAAACAGATCCGTAAGCAAGGTTTTTCATTGCATTGGTTATTGAACCGCCAGCATTTTTGAGAATCGGGATATTTATGATCTTATCAACCTCCTGGGTAACTATTTTAGTGAAATACGAGAATTTGCCCCCATTGATCATATAAGGCATGGTTTCCGCATCGTACTCACCCTCGACATCTGCCCAGTAGTACCATTCCTTGTCTATGTTACTCTCGCCGTAAAGCTTTCCGTCCTTATCAGTAAAGGAGCCTTTTTCATCCTGCATTTCAGTTCCCTTTATAGTGATACCCGGGATAATTCTCTTTTGTGAAACCGGTATCTTTGAGTTCCATGTCCCTTCTGTCCCAGATTATAATATCTTTAGTATTTATTCCGCTCTCTGTTAATTGTTTAACAACAGATTTTACCACAGCATGACTTGTCGAAAGTGTTTTTCCTGCAACCGGATTTACCTTAAGTCCGATCTTTTCACCGGGGCTTACAAACATTCTCCATGCCTTTTTTATATCTGTCTGTCCCGTCAGTTCAACCATTGATCTGGTCAGCATCAAATAAGCTGCAGCTTCGACCGGGATATCATTGACAACGGAATTCATGTTCTTTACAAGAACCACCTTCCCGGGGAACTTTCCCGGCATGGAGGTTGATTGCCTCGGAATTTTACCTGCATCATTGATATTTGTGGCAGGTTTAACCTGTGTCTGTTGGTTTTCTGATCCAAACCCCATGACAGGGCTTGCAGCCAGAGTCGCTCCTCCTGCGCTAAGAATAGTAAAAAACTTTCTCCGGTTTATTGATTTTCCTTTCATGATGATGTTGTCTTTACCTGATTAAGAAATTTGATCAAATATACTTATTTGGGTTAAAGAAACCATCATTTCTGACAGCAGATGGTTGCTCAAATTCTTGCATTATCGGAATAGATGATTATTTTTGCAGGTGATACCGGGGTGTGGTCACGCAAAGCGTGATAAACTCCGTTGGCTAGCGCATCACGCAGGGCGTGAGGGTCGTCCGTTCAAGACGGAGAATAGCCAGAAGAAAATATCGGGGTGTGGCGCAGTTGGCTAGCGCACACGCAGGGCGTGAGGGTCGTCCGTTCAAGACGGAGAATAGCCAGAAGAAAAATATCGGGGTGTGGCGCTATGTTGGCTAGCGCATCACGCAGGGCGTGAGGGTCGTCCGTTCAAGTCGGATCACCCCACAAATAAAATGGAGTTATCGCAGTTGGCTAGCGCATCACGCAGGGCGTGAGGGTCGTCCGTTCAAGTCGGATCACCCCGACAAATAGTGAAAGGGCAGATTATTCTGCCCTTTACTAGCTGGCTAGCGCATCACGCAGGGCGTGAGGGTCGTCTGTTCAAGTCGGATCACCCCGACAATAAAAAGGGGCAGAGTATTTTGCTCCTTTTTTTATCATACTTTGAATATGTTCACAACATATATTTTGTTCAGTCCCAAAATTGTAAGTTTTATACGGGACAGACTGATGACTTTGATCGCCGGTTAGAAGAGCATAATCGTGGCAAGACCCCTTTTTTGGCAAGTGGAATGCCATGGAAATTAGTCTTCTCAAAAGTTTTCGACTCAAGACATGAGGCTATTAAACTCGAAAGATTTATTAAAAAAAGAGGTGCTGCCAGATTTCTTAACGATAATAATATTACTGCTGGCTAGCGCATCACGCAGGGCGTGAGGGTCGTCCGTTCAAGTCGGATCACCCCGACAAAGACAGAATGAGGGTTTGCGTTAATGCAGACTCTCTTCTTTTTTACCCGTTTGCAAACAATTTGCAAACATATCCTTTAAAACGGCATCTGAATTAGTATTTTCTAAACCGGAGATTAAGAAAGAGACTTACCTGCACTGTCAAACCTGCTAAAGAGATTCTCTACAAACAAATACTATACTTATTAAACCAATCATAAAGACATCTCTCAAAACTACCATTGATATCTTCTATCACTGAAAAACCCAGTTGAGTTAGCCTATAACGATTATATCCTTTTATCACCTCTGCAAGCTGGATCATCCCTTTGGCTTTAAGCGAGCCTAAGTAATACTTGACCTTATTGAGATTATAATAACCTATGAATCTTAGACAGGCATCCTGTGACCATACAGGTAGAGATATGTTTACAGTAGAGATACATCCCATTTAAAAAATAATTTCATTGATTGTCAACTTGTACTTGCGCCTGATAGACTTCAAGCCTCTGAAGAGATTGTGTAATGTATAGTGTATGTTATTAGCAGGAATATTATATAGGTCGAGGATGTTGGCAGGCTGTGATGCTGTTTCTATTGCCGAATCTTGCTGTTTGTTATCATGAATGCAAAGGTAGCACAACCTGAGACTTGTCTGGAAACAAATATTTGACATTTGTTCTTTCTTGACGTAACTTTCATAAAATAATCGACTGACAACATTCTTATTCCATCCATTAAATTGTAAATAAACAATGAAGAAAGTAGTTCTGTTTATTATGGCAATAATACTTTTATCGGTAGAAAGTAATTGTCAATGGTATAATAAAAAATATGGTGTTAACGATCTTAGTCAGCTCTCACAGGAGCAACTTACCGAAGCATCTATGATAAAAAAAAATCAGATATATGGAGATATAGCATTGGTAGGGATGCCTTCTCTACTAGCTTTTGGAGGTATATCCTTAATCAACTATGTCGAAAATAAAACTGCTGAATTAGATTATAATGTTATATTTTGGGATATGGTGATGCTTGTAATGGGGTATGGATTGTTTATCGGTGGCAGTGGTGTCGGTATTACTGTCTTAATATTGATACCCATACACCTGAGCCAACGAAGTGAAATCAATAAAATATTAAAAAGCACAAAAATTAATATTGGCTTAATAAATTATCCGGTAGATAATGTCTTTAACTGTTCCGAAATTTCCGCAGTACCCGGTGTTTCTATGACCATTTATTTTTAGTAATTAATTCCTTTCACATAGAATTTAATACTCGCCAGTATTTCAATTAATCATGACTTTTTCTACTAAAAAATGACTAATTGTTCGTAGTTATAATCACTATTTACTTTAAATCAGGTATTAATTGAAAATAAATAGAGAGGAATGTTCTTGTTTTATTTTTATTTTGCGGGTATAAAAGCATGTTTCATGAGACGGGTGGGGTAAATTTTTTTGTTTTCCTTTTATTTTTGCTACCCCTGCCTTATGGAGAGTCTCCCTACCCGTGGATGTTTGTTTCAAATATTCTTCAGCCCTGTAACAGCCTTTTTTGCTGCTTCCAGATGAAGATAAATCTGAATGCTGATTAGCTTTTGATCTTCTTGATTTCCAGCATTCTTCAAGGACTTTAAGCGCCTCTTCAGATTTGCCCTTTTTAAATAAACCCCAACCTTTGCAATCGAGCAAATACCATTCTCATGACCCTGGCTTAATTCCAGTGCTTTATCAGTGAGTTGCAGACCTTCATCGATATCTCTGTCTTTATCAATAAGGAAACCATGCAAGCTTATAGATCCTGTAAACATTATCAGGTTGCATTGAGAGTTCTTGCCTTAAAAGCTCCTCTGCTTTTCTCAGATTGCCTGCTTCAGTGTAAAACTCAGCTGGCCCTATTGTTACAAATTCCTCTGATGATGGATCTTCTTTAGTTATAGCAATATATTGCTCAAGATATTTATTTGCAGTACTGTGTCTCTTTCAGTCAATAAAAGATCGCCTTTTGATAAATAATCAGGGGATCGTTGGGAAATCCTGCATCAGCTTTCTTATAAAGTTTTTCCTCTTTCTTATACTGTCCAGTCTTATGATATGCTTCTCCAAGCTGGATATAATTATATACCCACCATGGTTCGCATCGAATTTATCGATAAATCTCCAGAGATTTTTCAAATTCAGGTATTGCTTTATCATATTCATACAATAAATTGTATTTTAAACCTATATCATAATAATGGCCTGGAAAAATATCATCAAGTTCCTGCAATTGTTTCAGGTATTTAATTTCATCATAAGGTGTTTCAAAAAAGAAAGCGTAATTCTTTATCAATATTTTAATCATCGGCATCTGGTCTCTTTTTTTATAGGCCTTGTCGCTCATTCTCTTGCCTCCTCATATATGCCCTGATTACCACAGCTGTAGAAATGTTAAAGTCGCAATTGTGAAGTTCGAATCGATGACCAATGCTTGCAAGTACCTATTCCTTGCCGTTGGGTAATCTCTTTTACTGCGGGCATCTTCTCCATAAAGATAATACGTGTATGCTTCAGACGAAGTTGTCATTGGGATAGGATGCCTATACAGAGGCTGATTCCTTCTCCAGCTTAGATATTATAAGAGTATTTTTGACCATCGCAGAAAGTGAGTCAATCATCTTTAGAAATCTTATCAGATGTTCCATCTATTTGAAAGGATTTAAAAGCTTCGTCTGTATTTGATTCAGTCAGTTGAGCATTCAGACGTACTGTGTTGCCTGATTGTTTTAAACTTCCATAAACAAATACATCTGCTTCAAGTTTCTTTGAAATATTACTCGCAAATGAAGGAGTAATGGTTGCATAATTTGTAAGGCCTTTCCTTTGAATAAGGTTGTTTACGGATTCTACCTGCCTGACTTTTAATTCTTCAGAGTTCGTTAGAGATGTTATTACTTCATTTTGAATTCCACCCTGCCAGACATCAAGTGTGGAATCATTTGTCATATTCAAGAACGGCATTACTGCAACAATTATCTTCTCGCCAGATGATCTCAACCTTTCCAGTGTATCCTTTTTGAATATCTTTGGGTAAGCAAGTATTATGACTGCAATTATTAGAACAGCATTTAATACATAACTTGCCCTCAGTTTACTTTTAACAGGTTTTGCTACAGCCTCTTTGCCTTCTAATTCTTCAATTGATTCGGTTTTAATAATACCCTTTGGCGTAAAATCAAATATCCATGACAGGATGATAACAACCGGGAGTCCTGTTCCAAGCAATAGTATGACCATTTTAGCAATCCATGCAGGCAGACTTAATGGTTCAACAAGATTATTGGTTACTTCAATTATGATATAAGCAGTCGCAGCATAAGTAGTGACCACACTAAAGACTTTCCGTCTCTTCAGCTCCTTCCAGAACCTTTCAAAGCTATTAGTTTTGTGAGCCATCAGGTAACTATTTGGGCTATGTGTATGTAAAGTTATGCTATCCTGATATGAAAGTCAAGTGAGGGTCAGATATTGGTGAGTAAGAAAAAGCCCACGATTGATTTCCGAGGGCTTTAGCTTTTGAGAGAATTGTATTCTTAAATTGGGGATAGACAAGTTTATTGGTTTCCTTTAACCAGTGTAATGGTTCCAGTCCAGTGGTGGTGAGAATAAGGGTCGTCACTACTGTTATAATCATCCATCATACCACCTCCTGTTGCACCTTTAAACCGACCTGTACCTCCTAATATTACAAAAGGATCTCTCCAATATGAGGTCACATAATCAGGATGATCTGGTAACCTTCCATCTATAACCTGACCTTCACCGTAAATATAGAGAATATCTCCATTAGCAGCCACAATTGCATACGGTGCACTAGAACCATACACCCCTGTTTCCACATTGCAGCAGAAATCAAAGTGTACTGTGGATTTTCCAACATGAGTACCTGTTCCTGTAGCATCTACAACAACGCGCATATTTGGATAATCACCACATTCTGCACTTACTTCCATAGATGTATAATTGCCAAGAAAGTCAGCTTTAAAAGGTGTAGTAACCATAACCGGATCAGATTTTCCACCTTTCATTGTATTACCAAGGGGTTCATCACCCCAGAAATGGTCAGATTTAGAGCATGCAATAAGCAGCCCCAGTCCTACAATAAAGAATAAAATCTTTTTCAGTGTCTTCATTTTTGATGATTTTGGTTTATAAAAAGAAGTTAACTATAAGTGCCTGTAAAATCAATTTCTATGATCCTGATTAACCAGATTCTCATACAAAGTTCAGCTACCCATATGACAAAGTCTACCACTTTTGTATCAAAAACTAACACTTTTGTTACATTTTCAGGGAATTTTAGCCTAAAAGCGGGAAAATGGTTAAAAGCGAAGGGAATGTTCTATTTGAACTTATTCTGAGCAGAACTGTTTAAATTTATGCCAGCATCCTATCAGGTTAGGTTTAGGTTAGTTGTGAAATAGGGTTCTCCAATTCACTTTCAGGGTGCTGGCTTCTTAATAAAAAAAGTCCTGTTAGCTGATTACTTCCGGACTTCAAAAACACACTTATTTACCGCTCCAAACCAATGAACTAATCTCCAACAGACTTTAGTGTTTCAGGAGTTTTAATATGCCTGTACCAAAGGACACCTTTAATTAATTGGAAATTATCATATCTTGTTTTACTAATCTGATAACCTTCCATTATAGCCTTGAGAACGAAAGTTGAATTGAAATCAATCTCATATTCATCTTGACCATAATATTTTACATAGTACTTTCCAGGTCTGCCAATTCCGTTAGGAGCATATCTAAATGCCAATTCTTCCAAAGGACTTTCAAAGTAGACCATTGTACCAGATGCAATCTTATTCCGGATATTACTGGATGCAATCCTTCTTAGCAATTCCCTAAGTGATATCATAACCATACACTATGCTGATAATTCAGATTTGAGCAGACTTCTTTTTATAAACGGAAGTCTTGAATCTGATATTGTCTTAGTCTTCAGCGTCTCATCTTTTCTTGAACAAAGAGCCCGATTCCAATCTGTGTGATCCTGATATTATATGGAAATTTTACCTTTTCAATTCCTTAGGTGGTGTACCATGCCCTATATATGCCTGCCCGGTGTATGCAGAACAAAGCCTGTCAGCACAAGCATACATAAAAATCAAGAATATTATCAGGATAAAGAATATGGTATGTTTTCTATTTTTTGACTTATTTAACATATGCAATTATTCTTTTGTTAATCTCAATCTGAAGTTTTGGTAGCCTGAATTTGAATGAAAACAGATTAGGTCGAACAACAATCTATGCTACCCACTTATTGCCCACTTCCTTGTCCATGAAGGTATTTTATCCCTGTTCCAGACGACACCTTCAATTAAATGGAAGTTGTCAAATCTCGTTTTACTAATCTGCTTACCCTCCATTACAGCCATAAGAATAGAGGTTGAATCGAAATCAATCTCATATTCATCCTGACCATAGTATTTAGCATAGTATTTCCCAATTTTGCCCAGTCCGCCTGGAATATATTTAAATGCGAGTTCTTCCACAGGATTTTCAAAATATACTATTTTACCTGATGATATCTCATTCAGAATTTTACTTGATGTAATCCTTTTCAGGATTCTTTTAACCGATGCTACTATCATATATGTTCCTGATATTTATTTAGTTCTCCTTTTGTCTCTTATTTCTTTAAAAAACTTATAATCAATAGTAAAGGTTTGAATTATTTCCTGATGGACTATTACAAAATTTTATAAAACTATTACATAATTTACATATTTAGAAAGGTTTAAATTTTCTGCCGACAATAGAAATAATCTATTTTATAAAATAAAGAAGCCCTCAGAGTTGATTTCTGAGGGCAGTAGATAAATCAACCATCTACGAAAGGCAAATCAGTCCGACCTCAGTGGTTGCTTTAATTTAACAGGTTGACTCCATGAGTAATTTCCACCACAGACTCCAGTTAGTAAGTTGCTGACAATATCGGTACAAAAAAAATATTCGTTTAGTGATGACTGTTTTAATAGAATTTCCCTTCTCCATTAATCTGACGGTTACCTTTTTCCTTTGTCCGGGTCACGTTTAGTACTTATTATTTTTAATATCTTTTTTATAATTCTTAATTATTTTCCCAAATATCTTTTCTCTTCTATGTTTTTCAGCAAGAGTTGTATGGAACCGCTGCTGCTCTCTCTGAAGCTTCTGAAAATTCTCAAGTGATGCCCTGTCAATATGTCCGTCATCAAGAGCTTTTAAAACAGCACAATCAGTTTCATTAATATGTTTACAGTCATGGAATTTACATTTCAACGACAGGTCATGTATTTCCCGGAAAGTTGTTTTAATGCCCTCTGTATTATCAGTCATACCCAGTTCTCTCATTCCGGGAGTGTCAATTATTATTCCGCCATTTTCCAGTACAAAAAGCTCCCGATGATCTGTTATATGCCTTCCCTTGTTTGTGCTTTCGCTGATCTTTCCCGTTTTTAAAATATTCTTTTTTAACAAGTTATTAATCAAGGTTGATTTGCCAACCCCTGATGATCCTACAACACAGTAGGTATTCCCTTTTTGAAGGAATTCAAGGATCTGATCAAGTCCCTCCATTGTTAAGTTACTTAGGAGTATGTATTTAATCTTCTTATCCCTTGCTTCCAGATTTGAGATTGCATCTTTTAGAATGTTGTCAATAACCAGGTCAATCTTACTGATTACGAGGACAGGCTCAATTCCGGCAGAATAACAAATTGAAACATATCTTTCCAGTCTGTTTATATTGAAATTATTATCAATTGATTGAACAATCAGGGCAAAATCAATATTTGTGGAGATTATTTGTATTTCTCCAAATTTTCCGACAGCCTGTCGCTCAAGTATTGATTTACGGGGAAGAATTCTATGAATAATTGCAAGATATGAATCGTATACTGTCATAGTTACCCAATCTCCAACTGCAGGGAAATCGGCCCTGGAGTAGGCAGAAAACCTGAGATTGCCTGTTATTTCAGCATCGTACTCATTCTCGCCGGTCGAAACGATATACCTTTCCCTGTGTTCCTGAGTAACTCTGCCTAATGTGAAATCGGAAAGATTATTTTCAACCAGAAAAGTTTCTATCTCAGGTGAAAGACCTAAATCCGCTAGAGTCATGTAATTGTCATTTTATCATTTTTAAATCTGAATTCTAAAGGTCGTATATGTCTTGGAATCGACGGCTAAATAGCCTCATTTGCCATATCATTAAAATGTAGCTGGTATTTTAAGTTACCAGTCATCATAATGAAGTCCAACAGCCTTTAATAATCCAGAATGAATTTATATAACTTTCCGGAAATAATATATGAATCCAGATTAAATATTAAGTTTTTCCGGACTTGAAGAATTTCAAGTCACCCGACCATTTTCCTCCGCCATATATGATTAACAGGACAAGTAACACAGTTAATGAGAATTCTAACCGGTACTCATGAGCGAATGTCCATAAACCTCTGTTTTCAAGCAATGGTAATTTTGTAGTTATCAATGCGATTATCATTATGATTAATAGAGGAATAGAAGCAATCCTGGTAAATAGTCCGATAAGGACCAGAAAGCCGCATGTTATTTCAAATGCCCCTGTAAAATAGGCCCAGAAAAATGCATACCTGAAACCGATTTCGTTAAATAAGCTGGGACCGTAAGCTTCTAAGTACAGGAATTTTAATATACCTTCTATTATAAAAACCAGGCCGACTATCAACCTGAGGAAAACCAGTTTGTTATCATTCTCTGTGCTCAGGATCAGCATCTTTAACCTGCTTTCTGCTTCCATAGTTACAATTATTTCATTCAGGGGCACTCATTTCTCCATCGTCCGGTAACCTGTTGATTTCTTAAATGAAGGAGTAACTAATCACCGGGATTTCTGTTTTAAAGTACAATTACCATTACCTCTAATACAAACAAAATTATCCACCCTTTTGTTTGTGGAAAAGCTGATTATATTGCAAAAACCCTTTATCTGAGAGTTGTTTTAATCTTAAAATACTGAAAAATTCTATTGAATCAGTATTAAATATGTCAGTTGTTGAATGAAACCTTCCAATGGTTGATTATATCTTTTTTTGTATATGTCTTTAATTTAATTTCGGTATGAGTTTATGAATAATCATAGCTCAACGAAAAGAAAATTTTTGGACAGACAGTAATATACATTTTTATTAATCACTAATTTTTTAAGCCATGAAAAGAATGATTTCAACCGCAGTACTTACCCTTGTGTTCTGTACTGCAATGTTTGCAGGAAAAGTTGTTGCCAAAGGTCCGACCTACACTGCACTTGGAAACTACACAATCGAAACAGCCGATAATCCTGTACCTGTGAATGGTGAGGATTGCAAGGCTTTCGTTATCCGCTATGAAAACACTCCGATGGAGGTAACTGTTGCAATTTGTAAAGACCGTAAGTGTAAGAAATATGTGGTTCTTTCTGACAAACTTTCGGTTCAGTATGTTTGTAACGAAAACTACTTCGGTGTTGAAAAGCTTGACAAAGCTTTTGAAAAGGATGGGTATAAAACTTCTGATTCCGATCTGAACAGGAGTGAATACTTTCATCAGAAAGTTATTACCCCGGGTAAAAGAAGCGAACTTGAAGCCACACAGCTTATAGCGGCTTATTTTCCTATGCTTCTTAACACACCGACTGAAGCAATTGCTTCAAGGTAAAAATCTTCAACAGGCCATCCGGCCAATCCTGGTTTCAGGTTTGTATTTAACAAAAGGGGCTGATTTACAGCCCCTTTCCTTTTTTTCTATCCCTTGAATTTTGCCATATGCGCAAGGAAAATATCCTTTCTGTTCCGTGAAACAGGGATCATTGAACCATCAGTCATTTCAATATAACCACCTTCTTTACGTATATATTTCCTTACGTACTTCAGGTTTATAAGATGAGAATTATGAGGCCTGAAAAAATACCGGTCGCTCAGAAGTTCCTGAAACTCCTTCAGATGTTTTGATACAAGTATTTTACGGTTACCATTAATAAAAAACCACGAGTAACTCCTGTCAGCTTCAATCCTGATAATATCTTTCGGATTAAGATACTCCATTCCGTCAGAAGTCGGTATGGCAAGCCTCGAAGGAAAGGATGACCTGAGATTCTCCATTAATGCTTTGATGCTTTCATTGCCCTGAGTGCTTTTTTCAGATCGTTTTTTAACAACCCTCCCTACTGCATCAATAAATTCGTTGATATTTATAGGCTTTAGAATATAATCGACTGCACTGAACTTAATTGCCTTTATTGCATAATGGTTAAATGCGGTGATAAAAACTACATCAAAATCCTTTTCGGGGAATTGTGCCAGAAGATCAAATCCTGTTCCGTTTGGCATTTCAACATCCAGGAAGACCAGATCGGGTTTTATATCATTAATTACCGCGACACCCTGTTACGACATTATTTGCTTTGCCAACTACCTCCAGTGATGAACAGTATTCGCCAATAATTGAAGTTATAAAGTCAACTGCATCCTGTTCATCGTCAATGATTACCGTTCTTAACTTTCTGCTCATAGGATGATAGGAATATGAATCTCAACACGGGTTCCCGATGGTTCTCCTTTTTCATTTTTCAGGTCAGTGTAAATTGTTCTCAGGCTTGTCCCGTAAAGTTCATTTACCAGATCGAGCCGCGAAGCTGTAATCCTGTGTCCCAAGGGAGTTATGGTTATTGCCTTCCCGTTTCTGACTTCTCTCTTTTGCCGCTTCGCGTCCGATACCATTATCTTCAATTGTGCATAGAATAAATTCATCCTTCAGTTTCAGATCAATATTGACATATCCTTTACCCTCCATTGGAATCAGTCCATGACAAATTGAATTCTCAACATATGGCTGAATAAGCATTGTCGGAATTTTATGCATGAGAGGGTCTATCTCCTCATCTACATTTATTTTGTAATCAAATTTATCTTTAAATCTTAAGCTTTCAAGTTCAAGATACAGATTCAGAGCACTCAGTTCGTCGGCAAGAGGAACGGAAGTGTGCTGCGAATTGTCAAGCACTTTTCGCATCAGGCTTGAAAACTTCGTAAGATAATTATTTGTAGCCAGCTTATCATGCTGATACATATAATATTGAATTGAATTCAGAGTATTGAAGATAAAATGGGGATTCATCTGCTGCCGCAGGTTGGCCTGGGTGATCTCCGAGATCTTCCGGTTCATTTCACTTATCCGGCGCTTATCCTTAAGCTTTGAGCCACGGAAAAACAGAAATCCGATAAGTGAAATCAGGAAAATGAATCCGGCAAATCCATAATTGAGAAGACGATTATTCTTTAACCTCAGGGATAACAATTCTACTTCCTTATTGTGAGCATCAGCTTCATACCTTATCTTAGCATCTGCAAGACCTTCAGTATTACCTTTGCTTATATAGATATCGGAGTATTTTTTAAAGAGCACATAATTTCTGAAAGCGTTTGAAGTATCCCTCGATTGCAGGTACATGTAGCTCATATCCCTGTAAATCCACCAAAGACTATAAATATCATTTGCTATTTTTGCCTGTTCAATTCCTTTTTTATAATACCCGATTGCTTTCTCAGACTTCCTCAGATCACTGTATATTGTACCGAGATTCCCATAAGAGTTGGCTGAAGTTGCAGACAAATTCGCCGGCAGGCTGTATTTGAGTGACTTTTCATAATAAAAAACTGAAGAATCATACATCTTTTCAAGGTAAAAGTTCCACCCAAGGTGTGTCAGTAGGGTAGCAATCGAAGCTGTATCTATCTTTTTTGATGATATTGCCAGGCCTTTCCTGACGAGCGAATCTGCCATTCTGAAATTTCTTCTTTCAGATGTTGTTGTATCCCCTAAATATGAACGGCCGAGCCTTTGATATCCTCTTCTAGCAGTAGCCGTATCATTTTCATTGTATGCAGCATCAATCAGCATCTGGAGACTTCGTCTTTCACCTTTTAAATCTCCGATAGCAAGGTAAACGTCATGTTGTCCATAGTAAGCCATTGGAATAAGACCTTTTATTTTCTCCTTCCCTGAAATTGCTATTGCATTATTATAAGACTCAATGCTTTCTGCAAACGAACCTGTTCTATCATAATATTTACCCAGGAATAAATTAGTCCTGGCCTGAACATCATATTCCCTTGAATCAGTTGATTTTGTGAGGGCAAAGTCAGCCTCTTCTGAAGCGCTCCTGAGGTCACCGGTAACAAAGTAATATTGTGCCCGGAGGAGATGCAGGCGTGCAGGAATGTCGATTTTCTTTTTCTCGCAGATCAGAAGAGCACTGTCAATAAACGTTTTTACAATATCCGGATTACCCTGCTTTGATGAAAAGTATTTTGAACCTTTTCTGACAAGATCATTAATAGCAGCTGTATCTTTCTGTGATACAGAAGAAAGCTTAACTCTTAATGAAGATGATGCTGTTACCGGCCTCTCTTCTGCAATCGCGGATACCCTAATAATTGCCAGGAGAATTAAAATCAGCTTAATTGCTTTCATAACGTATGCAACAGATTAGAATACAATACAATACAATAAATATCAATTAATTCAAAATCATTCTGCCTCAACGGTCCAAATTGAGGGTCGATCCGGTCAGGTTTTTTATTTGGCATTAAGATATTAAATAAACCTGACAGACTATTAAATCAGTTTACGGATTGCAGTTTTGAATTTACTGATTGATGAATTAAGTCTACAAAATACATTTTGCCACTATTTCTGAAAAACCCTTACGTAGTCAACAAAAACAGTATCGGGGAATTGTGTTGTCTCATCGGGATTTTTTGGCCAGTCACCTCCAATTGCCAGATTAAGAATTATATAGTGTGGCTTGTGAAACTCTGAGGTACTGTTGATACTATCCTTGATACTCACACTGTGATACTTTAAGCCATCGAGAAACCATTTTATGGAATCATCAGCCCATTCAACCGAATAATTATGAAATTCTGCAATATCGCACGGTATTTTACTTCCGGAAGAGACATGCTTTTCATTATGCCAGTGGAGAGTACCATATAGAATATCCTCATTATTAATATGTTCCATTATATCAATTTCCCCGCAGCGAGGCCATCCAACCTGATGAATATTCTGACCAAGCATCCAGAATGCCGGCCATATTCCCTGTCCCTTTGGCAGCTTCATCCTGGCTTCAATCCTGCCGTATGTCCAGCTGTGTTTCCCGTCAGTGGTCAGGCTGGCTGAAGTGTAACCGGCTGAATCGAAAGGCTCTTTCCTACCTATTATCATCAGATTGCCATTAATAACAGCTGAATTCTCAATTCGTTCTGAGGTATAATACTGAAGTTCATTATTCCTGATAAATCCGACCTCATTGCCCCAATTTGCAGAATCTGGCAAGCCAGCTCCGTTGAATTCATCAGACCATACCAGTTTCCATTCAGGATCTTTCTTCTGACTACACGCAGACAGAATCAATAATAATAAAAGCAGCTTTTTCATGTAATTATTTATTTGAACTTCAGGTTTATATTTTATTCGAAGCCTATTTAATTTGTTTAATTATAAATATTTATAATTTATTGTATTCCTTTGTGCTACTTAGTGATAGCCTTTGAGATCTTTTGCGGTTAAATTCCTTTTTACCACAAAGTCACACAAAGGATAACATCAAGGACTCACAAAGTCTATGAATTTTACGTGTTAAACAAATTTATTATTATTCATCACACAATGCAAAGGTTCTGATAAAGGATCAACCAGGAATATAACATATTATTTAGATTTGTGAATTCTTTACAAAGAATCAGACTGATGGATGCACAAATAACAATAATTGGGGCCGGAGTTGTGGGGCTGGCCATTGCAGAAAAGGTTTCTGAAGATTTCGGTGATGTATTCCTTATTGAAAAACATCCGGCATTCGGACAGGAAACAAGCAGCAGGAACAGTGAAGTGATCCATGCAGGCATTTATTATCCCAAAGGCAGTCTGAAATCGAAGCTTTGCCTTGAAGGGAAAAAATTACTATATGATTATTGCAGTAAGTATGAAGTACCTTTTAAAAATTGCGGAAAACTTATTGTCGCAACCTCCCCTGATGAAATTCCGATTATTGAAGGAATAAGAAATACAGCGATCGGCAACGGGGTTGATGATCTTGTGATACTGGATAAGAACCAGATTGCAGAAATGGAGCCATCGATATTTGCCCTTAAGGCAATTTTTTCTCCTTCCACCGGGATTGTTGATTCTCATTCACTTATGAAACGTTATGAGACCAATACAATCAATAACGCTGGTCAGATAGTTTATGGCAGTGAAGTTACAGGGATAAGAAAAATCTCAGAACGGTTATGAAATTACTTTACTTGATTCTGATAAGAATAATTACAATTTTACAAGCAGTGTTGTAATCAACTCTGCCGGACTGACTTCTGATCAGATATCAGAAATGGCAGGAATAACTGATGAAATCTTTAAAGATATTATTCTGCAAAGGAGAATATTTCAGGCTGAATCCCCCGAAGAACAGGCTGATAAACAGGCTTGTTTATCCTGTTCCCGTTCATAACCTGGAAGGGATCGGCATTCATGTCACTATTGATATGGGCGGAGGAGTTAAACTAGGACCAGATGTAACATATCTTGAATCAAATATTTACGATTACAAAGTGACATCGTCTAAGCAGGAATCCTTCTTTAAATCCGCCAGGAAATTCCTTCCTTTCCTTGAATTTGATGATTTATCCCCTGAAATGGCCGGAATCCGACCAAAGATCCAGAAACCGGGAGAACCTGTGCGTGATTTTTACATTAAGGAAGAAACTGAACGGGGCAATCCGGGTTTTATCAATCTGATCGGCATTGAATCACCCGGATTAACTTCTTCCCTCGCTATTGCAAATTATGTCAGAAACTTATCAGGATCTGATAATAATTTCATATTTTTAATCTTCGTTATTTTTCGAAACAAATATTATGACAAATATGAAAACAAAAAAATTATTAATCTCAGCTGCTGATTCTGGTTTCATTTTCGTTGATTGACAGTCAATCTCCTCGCACAGGAAAAACAGTCCGGAACTGTATTTATTCCGGAGGTCGGTCAGCAGGGAAAGGATGTTGTATGGGTTCCAACACCTCAGGAACTTGTTGACAAAATGCTTGAGATGGCAAAAGTCACGCCAGATGATTTTGTCATTGACCTTGGTTCAGGCGACGGACGAACGGTTATTACTGCAGCCAAGCTGGGAGCCAAAGCTCTGGGTATTGAATATAATCCCGGATATGGTTGCGTTTTCGAAAGAAAATGCAATGAAAGAAGGGGTGAGTGAGAAAGCAGAATTCATTAAGGCGGATCTTTTCGAAACTGATCTTTCAAAAGCTACAGTGATCACAATGTTTCTTCTGCCTGAAATTAACCTTAAGCTGCGGCCAAAGCTTCTGGATCTTAAGCCCGGAACCAGGATAGTTTCAAATACGTTTACAATGGGTGAATGGGAAGCAGATCAGGAAGTTACGACTGAGGAGAACTGGAACAGCTGGAATACGGCATATTTATGGATTATCCCTGCCAAAGTAGAGGGAACATGGAAACTTGGGAAAGGAGAACTTAATCTTACACAGGAATTTCAGTTCATACACGGAACATTTAATTCAGGAGGTAAATCGCAGACAATAACTGACGGAAGGCTTGAGGGGTGATTCAATTACTTTTTCAATCGGAGATGAAAAGTATACAGGTACAGCGAGGTGACAAAATTATTAAAGGGACAGCAACAAATGTAGCAGAAGGCAGCAAGTGGGACTGGATTGCTACCAAATGAATAACTTAAATAGCTGTTTTATTGAAGCTTGCTTCTAAGAAGTTTCTGAAGTCAGCCATTTCATCCCTGAATCTTGCTGCTTCAATAAAATCAAGCTCTGAAGCAGCTTTTTCCATATTTTTCCTTGTTTTTTCAATAGCTTTTTCAAGGGCTTCCCTGTTCATATATTGAATAACCGGATCAGCAGCAATATCAGGTCTTTCAGGTTCAATATATGCTTTGACAGCAACTCCCTTCCTGCTCAGTCCGCTCAGAATTGCCCCTGTTTTCTTAACTATCTGGGTAGGGGTGATTCCCATCTCTTCATTATATTTCAGCTGTTTTTCCCTTCTCCTGTTTGTTTCATTTATTGTCTCCTGCATGCTCCGGGTAATTACATCGGCATACATAATGACTTTGCCATTAAGATTTCGCGCAGCCCTTCCTGCAGTCTGGGTAAGAGACCTTGCTGAACTCAGAAATCCCTCCTTATCTGCATCAAGTATTGCCACAAGCGAAACTTCGGGCAGATCAAGTCCCTCCCTCAGAAGATTTACCCCAACCAGAACATCAAATTCCCCTGTTCGCAAGCCTTCCATTATATCAATACGTTCCAGGGTATCAATATCAGAATGAATATAGCGGCATTTTATGTCATATCTCATGAGATAAGCTGCCAGTTCCTCAGCCATCCTTTTGGTAATTGTTGTCACAAGTGTCCTCTCCCCCGCTTTAGCCCTGTTTCTGATCTCTCCCATAAGGTCATCAATCTGATTAAGGCTGGGCCTTACCTCTATCGGAGGATCGAGCAATCCCGTCGGCCTGATTACCTGGTCAACAATCACTCCTTCACTTTTTTCCAGTTCATAATCAGCCGGGGTGGCGCTGACAAAAATTGTCTGTCCGGTCAGCGATTCAAATTCCTCAATTCGCATCGGCCTGTTGTCAAGTGCTGCAGGAAGCCTGAAACCATATTCCACCAGTGTCTGCTTCCGTGAATGATCTCCTCCGAACATTGCCCTGATCTGAGGGACGCTTACATGGCTTTCATCAATTACAGTTATGAAGTTTTCGGGAAAATAATCAAGAAGGCAGAAGGGTCTTGTTCCGGTACTTCTTCCGTCAAAATACCTTGAATAATTTTCAATACCGCTGCAGTATCCAAGTTCCTTTATCATCTCAAGATCATACAAAACCCTCTGCTCAAGCCTTTTAGCCTCTTCCCTCTTGCCAATATCCCTGAAATGAGTAACCTGTCTTACCAGATCATCCTGGATCTGTCCGATCGCCTGATTTATCCTTTCCCTGGTTGTCACAAATATATTTGCCGGATAAACGATATACTCATTTAATGTTTCAAGCCTGTTTCCATCGACAGGATCAAAAGAGGATGATCTCTTCTATCTGTTCCCCAAAGAATACAACACGTATGGCAATATCAGCATATGCAGGAAAGATATCAATTGTATCTCCCCTGACCCTGAAAGTACCATGTTTGAATTCAAGCTCATTCCTCGAATAAAGGCTGTCGACCAGCTTTCTCAGAAAAAGGTTCCGTGCCAATGGTTTGTCCCTGCCTTATATGAACAGTATTGGAATGAAAATCATCGGGATTTCCGATTCCATATATGCATGAAACAGATGAAACCACGATTACATCCTTTCTGCCTGAAAGCAGGGCTGATGTTGCGCTCAGCCTCAGCTTTTCTATCTCCTCATTGATTGAAAGATCTTTCTCAATATAAGTATCTGAAACAGGAAGATATGCTTCAGGCTGGTAGTAATCATAATATGAAACGAAATATTCAACCCTGTTTTCCGGGAAAAACTGCCGGAACTCCCCGTAAAGCTGTGCAGCAAGTGTTTTGTTATGGCTAAGTACAAGGACAGGCCGCTGACCTTTTCTATGACATTTGCAATTGTAAATGTCTTTCCCGATCCGGTTACCCCAAGCAGGGTCTGGTACGGAACTCCCTTTTCAGACCATCAACGAGCTGAGCTATTGCTTCCGGCTGATCGCCGGTTGGCTGAAAATCAGATATGAGTTTAAATTCCATGTCACATCAAAAATAGCTGTTCTTTTCATTATTAAGTTTTTTTATTTCTTTTGATATCCTGAAATCCGGATTGTTTTAATATATTTTCGAAAATCTGACTTCTCAATGCATGTTAATTTACAGGAAAATAATTGTAATCGCAAGATGTTTTGTCTGTTTGTTATTTCTTCTGAGTGAAACAATGGCTGCTCAGCATTTTAATATAGAGACATTTACGACAAAAGATGGTCTGGTCAATGATAATGTGAGAAGCCTTGTCACCGATAGTTCCGGCTTTTTATGGATCGCAACCTGGGACGGAATAAGCAGGTATGATGGCTATTCGTTTAAAAATTACTACCATCATCCGAATGATTCTTTATCTCTGCCATATTTTTCGATTTATAATTTAATGGTTGACGGGGGAAATAATTTATGGATTATTACTGATCAGAGAAATGTCGCCATATATGACAGGGATAATGACATTTTCAGAGGGATCCGTAATTCTTACCACAATATGCCTGAAATCTATAATAGTATAAGCATCGATGAATCAGGCTACCTTTGGCTTATTAAAGCTGACAGCATCTTCAAATTTGATTTCTCCAGAAAAAGAGTTTATCAGATATGGATTTACTGATATGTCAGGTTCTCCAATGAAAATCAAATCAGGTGGTATTTATTCAGTTTCAGTTTCCGGAAATATGGTTTGGGTGGTTTTCGAAAATGTTTATGAATTTGAAAAATCATCAGAAAAGACATTAATCCTGAGGAATGAGTATGAAATTAAAAGAAAAACTTCATATAAAACCTTTGATTTCAGTTATGAATTCTGGTACAGGTTTTATCTTTCAGAATCAGGCAGGAAGTGGATTTTTTCCAATGCCGGATTATTTCTCCTTGATGAAGAAACCGGAACGTTCAGGGAATTCAGAGATCCTTTTCCCGAAAAAGAATTTAAGGGGGATGGTTTCCTTTTCTGGTCCTGGCATGATGACGGAATTTACATTTATAACTGCAAAAGGATGATGAATTGTTACATATACCTCATAAATACTGCCAGCTGGTAAAGGGAGTATTCTGTCAGAATAAGGATCTTATCTGGTTTTCCAACTCTTCTATGACAGGTGCTTCTCTCGGATTCAGCAAAGTTGTTTTCACTCCTGATTATTTTAAAAATTACCCGCTTGTCGTTGACAAAAATGATATCCCTTCAGTATATGCCTATCAAAAGATAAGTTCAGCAGAATATGGGTGGGGATGAGAGGCAGATCTCCTGTAAATCTTATAACACCTGATATGAAGACAATTAAACCGGAAATTCCTGAATTAACTGATCTGCCAGATCCGGGTGCTGTGAGATCACTGAATGTAACCAACGACGGAATATGGATCGGATTCTTCAGGGACCTTCTTTTATTTTACAACTTTAATACAGGAGAGTTTACTCGCCATAATCCAGGATCAAATTACTTCCGGCCTGTGGCAGTAAATAAGAAAGGTGATTATATTTCAGTAAGGATAATAGTATAATTGGCATGTACGACCCTTACCTGAAGAAGAACAACTGATTTATCTGAATATCAGTCTGTATCATCCGATATATAAGATCGTAATTGATGATAACTGGACTAATCTGGGCCGGACCAACAGAAGTTCACTGATTGAAATCAGATACTGCATTAAAGAAATCAGAGGTATTCTATCTTGTCAAATGATAATTACAATATTGAAGATATCTGCATTGGAGACAGTGGTGATCTCTGGCTCGCCCTGCTTGGAGGAGGAGTATGTAATTTTAATCCCGGTACAGGTAAAAAAAGGTTTTTCACAACTTCCGATGGTTTGTCAAGTAATATAACCTACAGCCTCCTTAAAGACAAAGAGGGCAATATATGGGTATCCACCAATACCGGAATATCAAGAATCAACCCACAGACAGGAATAATCAGGATCTTTGGACCTGCAGAAGGTCTGAATATTGTTGAATTCAATTCGGGTGCTTCATTTGCTGCGAATAATGGTGAGTTTCTTATGGGTGGCATGGGCGGGATTGTTGGCTTTTTTCCCGATCGTATTAACAGGGAAGAAGAAGAAAAACCCCAACAGAAAATTATCTTTACTGAAATAAGAACCTCCGGGAATCTAAAACCTTTCAGACATTCTGTGAGCAAACCTGATACAATAACCCTGAATAAAGGTGAAAATAATATAACTATCAATTTCTCATCCACCGATTTTATTCATTCTGATAAAACTAATTACAGGTACGAATTGTCAAAAATCGATGAAGACTGGGTCGAAACGGATTCAAGGAACCGGAATGTAAGCTATGCCAATCTTAATCCAGGCTGGTACAATTTTCAATTACAGGCTACTGATCAGGGTGGGGTTTGGAGTGCTGAAAAAGAACTCATAATAAGGGTGGAACCATTTTTTTACCAGACACTAATATTCCGGATTGCAGTCCCGGTTGTTTTTCTACTTCTGATTTCAACCGTCATTCTAATGTATATCAGGCAGTTAAAACAGCGTGAAACGCAGAAACAGGATGCACTCAGGCTTCAATCGCTTCAGGGACAAATGAATCCGCATTTTATTTTTAACTCTCTGAATTCGATAAACTACTTTATATCCAAAAATGATCCATTCTCAGCAAATAAATATATAGCTGACTTTTCAAGGCTGATAAGATCAATACTTTACAATTTCAATTCTGACTTTATCAGTTTTGATAAAGAAATAGACTCCCTGGAGGAATATCTTAAAATCGAACATCTTCGATTCGGTGATAAGTTTAATTACAGGATTGAAGTAGATTCCGGCATTGTCGCGGGTCAGCATAAAGTATCGCCCGGACTGGTTCAGCCTTTTGTTGAAAATGCAATATGGCACGGAGTAAGAGGGCTGGATAAGAGAAAGGGAAATGTTACAGTGAGATATTCGATGGAAAACGGGAAACTGACCTGCACTATTGAAGATGATGGTATCGGAAGGAAAAAAGCTGAAGCAGCAAAGAGCAGAATGGATATCAAAGTGTCGAAGGGAATATTTATTGTTACTGAAAGATTAAAAATCATAAATAAACTGCAGAAAGCTGATTACGGAATAATTATTTCTGATCTTTATCCGGAAAAGCATGAAACAGGAACAAGGGTTGTGATCGACATCCCTCGTGAAAAGAGTTAACAGGATAATAATGTTACGGACAATTGTAATTGACGATGAAAAGCTTTCAAGGGAGGTAATATGTAATTATCTTAAGGAATATTGCGCTGATATTGATGTTGTAGCTACCGCATCATCAGTAAAGACAGCCTGGAAAACCATTAAAAAGCATAATCCTGACTTTATTTTCCTCGATATTGAGATGGCAGATGGCAAAGGGTTTGATCTGCTGACAATGTTTGAAAAGATAAGTTTCAAAGTGATTTTTGTAACAGCCTATTCTGAATATGCCGTTAAAGCATTCCGCTTCAGCGCAGTGGACTACCTATTAAAACCAGTCAAAATTGATGAGCTGATTTCTGCCGTTGAAAAGATTAGAAAACTGAATGATCAGGGAACAGGTATTGATTTAATTTCAAATCTGATAAAAAATCTGAATAATGGTATCAGCATCACCTGAAACGCTTGTAATTCCGCATCTGAAAGGTTTTGAAGTGCTGAAAATACCCGAAATTATCATGTGCCAGGCTGACGGATATTGCACGAACTTCTTTCTGACAGGTAAAAGAAAAATAGTCAGCTCACGGAATCTTAAGCATTTCAATGAACTACTTGAAGATCATGGCTTTATCCGGATTCACCACTCATATCTCATTAATATTAATCACGTAGGTGGTTACAGCAGGCAGGGAGAAGTATTTCTTTCCGAGGATAACAAAGCTTTTCTTGGAGATTCATACAGGAATTTATTCATAAAAAGGTTTGTAAGGAAATAAAATCAGCTTAGCTCCCCGCTAACGACTCGAATCACCTTTGAATAAATCAGCAAACTGCAATGTCTTTTAATGTAAGAGGATGTTTTTCTTCACTATGAATTTCAGAATCAGTTAACTGGGATTTCTAATCAAAAGTACGATTATGTTTATCAAAAATGATTAGATAATCCGGTAACAAGTTCTTACTTTTATATGGATTATCAGCATCTGTTAGATCATCAGATATTATACAATAAATGAAAAAGCTACTGACCATACTATTTATTTTGGTTGCAGCATTGGTAAAGATCCAGGGACAGACGCTTACTGTTTCTCCAGCGACTGTTCCATTGACAGCAGTTGCCGGTGCAACAGGAACATTCAATATAACAGCTACGCTTACAACATGGAGCATTATCGATGATGGAGCATGGCTTACTGTTTCCCCTGCATCCGGAACAACTGATGCAACTATTACCGTAACTGCTGAGGAAAATACATCAACATCAGCCCGTTCGGCTACTGTTACAGTTTCCGGCTACAGGGGTATCTGACCAGACAGTAACCGTTACACAGGATGGTGCTGCCGCTTTCCTGACTCTGTCAACAACAACGGTATCTGTTGCTGCTACTGCAGGCTCTACAGGAACTTTCGGTATTACTTCCAATACCACATGGAATGTCGTCAGTAATCAGACATGGCTTACCGTTTCCCCTGGAAGCAGTGCAAATAATGGAACAGTTACCGTGACGGCTACTTCAGCCAATCCTTCCGTATCAACCCGTACGGCTACTGTTACGGTCTCCGGCTCAGGGGTATCTGACCAGACAGTAACCGTTACTCAGGCATGGAGCCACCGCTTTCCTGACTCTGTCAACAACAACGGTTTCTGTTGCTGCTACTGCAAGCTCTACAGGAACTTTCGGTATTACTTCAAATACCACGTGGAATGTCGTCAGTAATCAGACCTGGCTTACCGTTTCCCCTGCAAGCAGTGCAAATAATGGAACAATAACCGTGACGGCTACTTCAGCCAATCCTTCCGCATCAACCCGTTCGGCTACTGTTACGGTCTCCGGCTCAGGGGTATCTGACCAGACTGTAACCGTTACTCAGGATGGTGCCACCGCTTTCCTGACTCTGTCTTCAACAACGGTATCTGTTGCTTCTGCTGCAAACTCTACAGGAACATTCAATATTACTTCAAATACCACATGGAATGTCGCCAGTAATCAAACATGGCTTACCGTTTCCCCTGCAAGCAGTGCAAATAATGGAACAGTTACCGTGACGGCTACTTCAGCCAACCCTTCCGCATCAACCCGTTCGGCTACTGTTACGGTTTCCGGCTCAGGGGTATCTGACCAGACTGTAACCGTTACTCAGGATGGTGCCACCGCTTTCCTGACTCTTTCTTCAACAACGGTATCTGTTGCTTCTGCTGCAAACTCTACAGGAACATTCAATATTACTTCAAATACCACGTGGAATGTCGCCAGTAATCAAACATGGCTTACCGTTTCCCCTGCAAGCAGTGCAAATAATGGAACAGTAACCGTGACGGCTACTTCAGCCAACCCTTCCGCATCAACCCGTTCGGCTACTGTTACGGTTTCCGGCTCAGGGGTATCTGACCAGACAGTAACCGTTACTCAGGATGGTGCCACCGCTTTCCTGACCCTTTCTTCAACAACGGTATCTGTTGCTTCTGCTGCAAACTCTACAGGAACATTCAATATTACTTCAAATACCACGTGGAATGTCGCCAGTAATCAAACATGGCTTACCGTTTCCCCTGCAAGCAGTGCAAATAATGGAACAGTAACCGTGACGGCTACTTCAGCCAACCCTTCCGCATCAACCCGTTCGGCTACTGTTACGGTTTCCGGCTCAGGGGTATCTGACCAGACTGTAACCGTTACTCAGGATGGTGCCACCGCTTTCCTGACTCTTTCTTCAACAACGGTATCTGTTGCTTCTGCTGCAAACTCTACAGGAACATTCAATATTACTTCAAATACCACGTGGAATGTCGCCAGTAATCAAACATGGCTTACCGTTTCCCCTGCAAGCAGTGCAAATAATGGAACAGTAACCGTGACGGCTACTTCAGCCAACCCTTCCGCATCAACCCGTTCGGCTACTGTTACGGTCTCCGGCTCAGGGGTATCTGACCAGACTGTATCCGTTACTCAGGATGGTATTCCAAGTTATACAATAGGTTTGTCAGTAAATCCAGCACTTTCCGGAACAACTTCAGGAGGAGGAACATACAATGAAGGCGTTTCAGCCACCATCAATGCTTCTCCGGCAACCGGTTACCAGTTCGTCAACTGGACTGAAGGCGGTGCCCCTGTCTCAACAAGCGCCAGCTATACTTTTACCGTAACAGCCAACAGGACTTTAGTTGCTAACTTTACACTGAATACTTATACTGTAACCACCTCATCAAATCCCCCTGCCGGCGGTACAACAAGTGGTGGCAATACATACAGTCATGGTTCTTCTGCCACCGTTATTGCTACTCCGGCAACCGGTTACCAGTTCGTCAACTGGACTGAAGGTGGTACTTCTGTCTCGACCAGCGCCAGTTATGCTTTTACCGTAACAGCCAGCAGAACACTTATTGCTAACTTCTCACTGAATACTTATACCATAGCCACTTCATCAAATCCCCCTGCCGGTGGTACAACAAGTGGTGGCAATACATACAGTCATGGTTCTTCTGTCACCGTTATAGCTACTCCGGCAACCGGTTACCAGTTTGTCAACTGGACTGAAGGCGGTTCCCCTGTCTCAACAAGCGCCAGCTATACTTTTACCGTAACAGCCAGCAGAACTTTAGTTGCTAACTTTACACTGAATACTTATACTGTAACCACCTCATCAAATCCCCCTGCCGGCGGTACAACAAGTGGTGGCAATACTTACAGTCATGGATCTTCTGCCACTGTTATTGCTTCTCCGTCAACCGGTTACCAGTTCGTCAACTGGACTGAAGGCGGTACTCCTGTGTCGACCAGCGCCAGTTATACTTTTACCGTAACAGCCAACAGAACACTTGTTGCTAACTTCTCACTGAATACTTATACTGTAACCACTTCATCAAATCCCCCTGCCGGTGGTACAACCAGTGGTGGCAATACTTACAGTCATGGCTCTTCTGCCACTGTCATTGCTTCTCCGGCAACCGGTTACCAGTTTGTCAACTGGACTGAAGGCGGTACTTCTGTCTCGACCAGCGCCAGCTATACTTTTACCGTAACATCCAACAGAACACTTGTTGCAAACTTCATACAAACCTTTACCGTAACTACATCAGCAAATCCTGCAACTGGGGGCACAACAAGCGGAGGGGGGACTTATACAACTGGTACTTCAGTGACTGTTGCCGCATCACCTGCAATCTGGTTACCAGTTTGTCAACTGGACTGAAAGTGGCACTGCAGTTTCAACAAATACAAGCTTTACTTTTACGATTTCTGCAAATAGAATACTGGTTGCTAACTTTGTCGCAACCTATACAATAGCAGTTTCGGCAAGTCCTGCTGGTGGCGGTAATGTAACCGGAGGAGGAACTTATAATTCCGGAACATCAGTGACTGTAACAGCAACTCCAAATGCTGGTTATACATTCGTTAACTGGACTGAAGGTGCCTCTCAGGTTTCAACTAATGCCAGCTATAATTTCAGTGCCATCGCGAACAGGACACTTGTTGCTAATTTTATCAGGACATATACAGTTGCCACCTCTTCAAACCCAGCAATTGGTGGCTCCACAACAGGAAGCGGCACATATAATACCGGAACATCAGTGACAGTTACGGCAATACCCGCTTCAGGATACCAGTTTGTCAATTGGACTGACGGTGCGACACCAGTTTCGACTAATTCCTCCTATACTTTTACAATTTCAGAAAATCGAAATCTGACAGCTAACTTTAGTGTGATCACATTTACTATAGCTACTTCGTCAATCCCTGCAGCCGGTGGTACAACAAGCGGAAGCGGGATATATAATTCCAACGCCTCTGTAACTGTTATTGCAGCTCCGGCAACAGGTTATCAGTTTGTTAACTGGACCGTTGGTGGTTCCATTGTTTCGACAAGTGCAACTTATACTTTCACAGTAACGGAAAACCGTTCCCTTGTAGCTAACTTCAGCCTCATTAACTATACAGTAAGTACATCGGTAAACCCTGCAGAAGGTGGTACTGCCAGCGGAGGAGGGACTTACAGCCACGGAACATCTGTTAATTTAACTGCATCACCTGCAACAGGCTACCAATTTTCAAACTGGACCGAGAGCGGAGTATCTGTTTCGACCAATCCCAGCTATACCTTCACTGCTACAGCGAACCGTACACTTGTAGCTAACTTCAGCCTTATTTTCTATTCAGTAAGCACTTCATCAAGTCCTGCAGCCGGTGGTTCAACAGCAGGAGGCGGATCATACAGTTATGGTTCATCTGTAACAGTTTTTGCAACACCTGCAACGGGGTATCAGTTTTTAAACTGGACACAAAGTGGAACTGTTGTTTCAACAAGTATAAGCTACACTTTTACCGCTACCTCTAACCGGACTCTTGTTGCTAACTTCAGCTTATTAAACTATACTATAAGTGTCTCTCCAAATCCTGCTGCAGGCGGTTCTTCCAGCGGAGGAGGAACCTACACCCATGGTACATCTGTAACTGTCACTGCATCCCCTGCAACTGGTTATCAGTTTGTCAACTGGACTGAAAGCGGTACTGCTGTCTCAGCCAGTATCAGCTATAATTTCACTGCAACCAGCAACCGGACGCTCGTTGCAAACTTCAGCATAATAAACTATACTATAAGTACTTCATCAAATCCGGCAGCCGGTGGTACCACGACCGGAGGAGGTAATTACGGACATGGCGGTACAGCAACAGTAACTGCAACCCCGGCTACAGGTTATTTATTTTCCAACTGGACCGAAGGTGGTACCGTTGTTTCAACAAATGTGAACTTTACTTTCACAGTGACCGGGAACAGAACTCTTGTCGCTAACTTTATTCTGATAACTTACACTATCAGCACATCTTCAAGCCCGACAGACGGAGGAACAACAGGTGGAGGAGGAACATATATTCCGGGAACTTCAGTTACGCTTACTGCAACACCAGCATCGGGATTTCAGTTTTTAAACTGGACAGAAGCAGGTGCTCCCGTTTCAACTAACCAAACCTATACTTTTACAGTCAATACAAACAGGACTCTTGTTGCATCATTTCAATCAATTACCTATATTACTGTTAATACCCTGTCTAGTCCGGCGAGTGGAGGTTCAACCAGCGGAGGCGGAACATATACTTCAGGTTCTACAGTAACTGTTACTGCAACTGCAGCATCAGATTTCCGTTTTGTAAACTGGACAGAAAGCGGTTCTCCCGTTTCAGCAAGCGAGAGTTATACTTTCACGGTCACGGCCAACAGGACTCTGGTAGCCAACTTCAACCCTATAACTTTTACTGTAAGCACATCTTCAAGCCCGGCAGCAGGAGGGACAACAAGCGGGGGTGGAACATACAATTCCGGATCGATAGCAACTGTTACTGCAACACCTGCAACTGACTACCGTTTTGTCAACTGGACGGTTGGGGGCTCTCCTGTCTCAACAAGCGCAAGTTATGAATTCACAGTAACGGCAAACAGGACACTTGTCGCCAACTTCAGCCAGATCACATATACAATTGGCACCTCGTCGAGCCCGGCAGTCGGTGGAATAACAACTGGTGGAGGAACATTCAATTCAGGTTCTTTAGTCACAGTGACAGCAACACCTTCACCAGGGTATCAATTTGTTAACTGGACAGAGGGAGGCTTGGCGGTTTCTACAAATTCCACCTACTCATTTTTTGCTACCGGTAACCGAATACTTCTGGCTAACTTTAGTCAGATAACCTATACATTAAGCATATCTTCGAATCCAGCAGCCGGCGGTTCTGCAAGTGGAAGCGGAGTATATATTTCGGGATCTTCTGCAACTGTGTCTGCAACACCTGCATCTGGTTACCAGTTTGTTAACTGGACCCAGGGAAGTACTTCTGTTTCTGCTAATGCCAGCTATACATTCGCTGTAAATTCAAATGTGACCCTTGTTGCCAATTTCATCCGGATAACATATACGGTCAGTATAGCAGCCAGTCCGGCATCCGGTGGTGTTGTAAACGGAGGTGGGACTTTTACTTCCGGTACTTCCGTAACCGTTATTGCAGTGCCATCCTCAGGTTACGAGTTTGTTAACTGGACTGAAGGGGGTGCTGCAGTTTCAACAAGCGCCAATTATGCTTTTCCGGTTATTTCCAACCGTAACCTGTTGGCTAACTTTAGCCCTCTCCCAGTAATACTTAATTTAACTGGTCCTGAAGGGAAACCACTTCATAATAATGACACAATAAAAACAGGGCAGTCTGATGCTGGATCATTTTCAATAACAGTTGAATCCAATGCGGACTGGTCAGTAGAGGAGAATTCTTTATGGTTCAAAGCTGTAAAAGAAAACAATACCTCTGTTAAGGTAACTTACATGGAGAATATATCTGTAATTAATAAAAAAGCGCCTCTGAATATTATAAATTCCAACAACGATTTAAAGATAATCATCGAGCAAAAAGCAAGAATCTCTAATCTGAACATTTCAAAGTTTGAAAATATTAAACTATATCCTAATCCTGCAAATAATCACATCTATTTATACTTTGGCGATGATTATCCGGGTGAAATAAGGATATCGATTGCCAACGTCCAGGGATTTATACTTCAGACAAAAGAATTATATGATACTCAGGCGAACCAGATCATTGAAATGGATGTTGCCGGATTACAGGTTGGACAGTATCTGATCCAGATAAGTGACGGGAAGGATCAGAGAATTCTTCATATGATCAAGCACTAGGATAACATAAAATCATATTTTCACCACCTGGGTACTATTTTTCGTTTGAATTTCCTATCTCCGATGCTTGAACGGACATATTTGAGGAATAATCCGCAGGGGTTCCGATCATTTCAGCTTTGACAGAATTCATGCCATCCATCCCGATAAATAATCGCCACAGAGGGGAAGAGTCTTTTTCGAGCCTCCAACGAATAGAACCCTGTTGATTTTATTGTTTGAACCGGAGTGCCGAACAGCAGGATATTTATTTCGGGACCAGAAAATATCTTCAGATCTGAATTATCAGTAAGCTGAGGTGTTGTGAAATCAAAAGCTTCATCATGATTTAAGGGATCGTCCGACCAGGTAGAGTTCTTATAACTTAATTTAGAAGTAATCGTTCTATCCTGTCTGACTCCTGAAGTTACTTCACTCAGAATGTTTCCAGCAAAGCCACACACAATTGAGACCTCAGGGACAAAGACAAGATTGTTGATAACTATCGGGGAATGCATAAATCCAGCCGCAATAAGCTCATTTTCCCCACTGAAGGCACTATTGGAAGAGACCGTTATCTCGTCTATTTTATGCAGAGTTGAAATAATACTAATTTCCTGAATTGCATTTGATTTAAGTTTAATTGTAATATCTATCTCAGCACTTATGCCAACAGCTCCATTAAGAAAGGCGACCTTTGTCCCATCCCTGAAAACTTCGAACTCATCAAGAGTCACAGCGAGACCTTCAAAGGATTTATTAGACCCCTTTAATTCAACACCATCAACTTTAGATTTTAGTGTAAAGTTCTTTTCAAGCAGTACCTCCTGAAGTACTATTGTACCTTCTTTTACAGCATCGGTCAGTTGTGCTTCAGTTGTGGTAATAATCACTTCAGTTCCACTTGTTTCGATAGTATTTACCTTCCTTAATGAACCATAAGGTGTCTTTTCGGAGATACCAATGACCAGAATGCTCATATCGGTTATTTTTTCTATCTCTCCTGAATTTTTACTGAAGATGATTCTATCGGATGTAACTTCCTTAATCAATGCAAGTTCATCTACTCCCAGAATTACTGCATTCCCTGAATAGGTAATATCTCCTATTTCCTGACCCCAGCTGAATTCCTCCTTGTTACAACCTGAAAAAAGGAGAATCATGATCAGAGTACTAATTGACAGAATATATTTCCATTTCATATTGCTACTTCTAGATGTCATATACTTATACCTGAAAATCATAAATATCTAATTAAATCTTTTACGCATATCACCGGTGATATGTTTCTTCCTGATGGTTGAATGAATAAAACCATATATGGAAGCAAGGGAGATTCCTCCCGAAATATAGGCATATGTATCATACCTGTTGGCTTTGTTATAAAGATCTCTTGCCATCTCTTCAGTTTCGGCAGTTTTGGATAATGAATAGTAACTGTTTGCTTCCGATTTAAAATAGGCCAAACCGGCTGTACCCAATACAAAAACAGGGACTGAAAGAGCCTGCAAAACTATTTTGGAGTGTCTTTTTTTTGCCAATTCCTGATCATAGGGCAGTTTAAAATCATACTTTGGGCTAAGTTTGGGAGAATTAATCAGGGTTGTTCCATTTATTGAAACCGGTTTGAGCTGATTTAAAGTGTATGAACCCTTTTTACCAATTAGTTTAGCCATTTCACTATTACCCTGAATTTTAGCGATAGCTTTTGGAGTCAGCTTCTGATCTGTTTTAATCCTGGTATTTGCACCCATGTATAAAAGGTCTTTTGCCAATGAAATATGATTCATTTCGGCAGCAATATGCAATGGAGTATAACCCGAATTTCCCTTTATGTCAATCTCAGCGCCTTTTATAAGCATTTGATTCAAAATCTCTTCATTATTTAAAAATGCAGCAACGTGCAAGGGGGATAGTTCTAAAATGTTCTTTATATTTAAGTTAACTTTCTGATTTATTAAGATCCGGGCATACTCATTATTTCCAGAGAGGATGGCTGTATGCAATGGGCTATTACCATAATTATCTGTTTCGTCTATTGATATTCCATTTTTCGTAAGCATAGAAACAGTCTCTTCATCAGCAAGATTATCATTTATCAGATGAAAAACATTTCCCCCATCTGATCCATATATTTCACTTCCTGCACCATTCTGTACTGATTTTCTAAACAAAGCTGCATCTTTTTTTTCGATTGCTTCAGCAAGAAGCTTATTATAATCCGCCGCATTGATATTTTTTTCACTCTTGGGTTCCACGGAGGCTATATTAAATATATTTCCAACCTGAGGTGAGGTTGTTGCTTTATTAATTTCTTTTTTTTCTATCGGTACCAGTTTAATTTGATTTTGATCAATTTTTACCTTTTCAATTGTAATTCTTTCGGCTACTGGAATCATTATTGTTGATGCATTAGTATTTGCCGGTGATGTTTTCGCTGCCGGATTGTTTGCAACAACAACTGATTTTACTGGTGTTTTTACATTTGCAGGTGAAGTTTTTATTCCTTTGTTATCAGTTACTGGTTCAGCTTTGGCTTGTGGCTTGTCGGGTACAGGGGCCGGGGTGGTTCCAGCAACGGCTGCGCCAGCCATTAAATTTGCTCTATAAACGTAAAAAGGCTTTTCGAACTTTGAAACTTCACTTGTTTTATCTGTTTTATATTCAATAACGAGTTTGTATCCACCCTCGCGGTCGAGAATAGGAATTACAATTTCAATAAAGTTAAAACTAATCCAGGCAGACCAGCTAAACAGGTTTCTGTCGATTACAGTTGCACCTCCGTCAGGAAGTATCAGTCTGAATCTGTAAAGAGATACAACTGGCTGGTTTCTAAAAAAGCTAAGATCAATTTTCCCCCGGAGTTTTACTGTTGGAGGAACAGGTTTTTGAAAATAAAATGGCTCCTGCTGAGGAAAAAAATATCCACTGAAAAAAGTTTCATTAACCTTATCGGCGGAATATAATTCAGTAAAAGTCATTCCGCAGAAAATAATTATTACAGATAATAAATATCTCACCGGCCTGATTTTGCACTATTAAATTAAGAATCTTATTGTAAAATACTCTTCAGTTTAATCTGGCTTAATTTAACTATATAAAATTAGAGTTTCCGTTAAACATATCATAATAATTTTGATGAATACCCGGATATGCAAGATCTGTGGTTTTGTTTGATATACTGGCTGATTTTAAGATTTTCAATAAGTTCCCGATTATGCGTAAACCAGGGAACCCTTAGACTATTGCGATGTTGATTATTGATACTTTAAGCGGACAATAATCATACTTTAAAAACTCTGAATGTTTTTTAGAATAAGCTTCCTGTTAGTCAAACTGGATGATTTGTTGGTTTTGGCTGAAGGAATCATTCCGGGAATTTATATTTAACAATTAAAAATTTCCCCCTGCTCGCGCATTCCATGGAAGCGAGCTATCAAAAGAAATGAGCCTCCCCCAGAGGCTCATTTTTATTCCGGATTGCCCCTTTCATGGGATTCAGGAGCACA
>CAVWCO010000002.1:0-206392 GCA_963753495.1 uncultured Bacteroidales bacterium | reverse complement strand
GCTAACACGGACAATATGGGTAAGTTGTTTCCCGCTTTTTCTATCGAAAAAGCGGGACGGTTTTTGCCCCGCCGAGGCGGGATTTGGCTTCGCCGAGCTCCGCTTCGCTCCGGTTCGTCGCAAAGCTCCTCAACTTTTGCTCCTGAACCCAAGACAGATTCGTAAATGTGTAATAATGATTTAATTTAACCTCTTAAAGTCTTATAAATCTTTCTCTTGGCAATTATAAAAATCATTTTACTGGCATGGTTTTTGTTCTTAAAATTATCCTTTAATCTCTATTAAATGAGATCTTATAAACTAGCTATCTTGATCTTCCTCTGCTCCCACCTCTTCTGGACCGGATGTGAAAAAACTATGGTCGATTTTAATAATGTGGCACTTGTTTCTATTAAAGCTCCTTCCATCAATGCTAATTCATATACTTCAATTATTGCTACCAGAAAAGATGCTTCGGTCGAAATCTCTTTAAAATATTTTGATCCAGGTTTATTTTATAAGGAAAGGAATTATACTGTTTATCCGAATTATTACGAAGTATATCTTTCAAAAGACGAGGGTGCAAGTTGGGAAATGATCAGAACCCTTGATACTACATTTATTAACAAAAGTTTTATTATCCCAGGATTAATAAACGGTAATCTCTATTATGTATATCTAAAGGAAACTTATAGTAATACTAAGTCAACAAAAAATACAAATGTTGCATTGTTTGTACCTTCTGCATTCAAACCTACTTATAGTCTTATTCTGACAAATTATTCTGACAATGATTTATACTCATTTGACTGGAACAGCAGCAATAATAACATAGTTTATGCAACAACTTATTATGAATTTAAACCGGGTTATGCAGCTCCATCTGTATTTATTTCACGATCTGATAATGAACAACAGTTAGTGGATATCAATGCTTGGTTCCCTCATTTTAATATGGATGGAACAAAGATTTCCTATTCATCAGATAAAGGTGAAATATTCGATGGCAAATTAATGCCCGAGCATATCGCCATTTATGATGTTAATACTAAAACAACAAATAGAATTACTTCTGGATATTCTGTCAATAGATATCCTGTCTGGTCGCCTGATAATTCTCAGATTGCATTCTCATATTCTGAAAAAAGTGATGAGAGTTTAAGAATTGCATTATTGAATTCTGATACTCATACACAAAAAACACTTCAAACTGAATCAGGGCTTAATCAAAATATTCTAAGTTATAGTCAGGTTCGACCAACCTGGTCTGCAGATGGGAAATACATATATTTTACTCTCTGGTTTTCGACAGATTCCAATTTAAATCCTGGACTTTATGATATTTATCGTTTTAGCACTAATGGTGGAATTCCTGAACCTGTGATAAACTCCCCCTGGATAGAATGTACACCAGCCATATCACCCGACAATTCAAAATTAGCTTTCTTGACAGATTTTAATGGTAAACTTCAAATATGGGTACACGATTATAAAAATAAAAAATTCCATCAACCGTTCGACACTGACATTTATTCCTTTGAGGTAGTCTGGTCACAATTAAAATGGAAAGATAATAATACAATTTTATTCGCAAACAGGTCGGGATTATATTCGATATCAGTTGAATGATCAGAATATTTCAAGTCAAATATTTTCTTCTTTTAAAAGAACTAACCATAACACGGACAATATGGGTAAGCTATACTATGATCTATTTTATTTCTATTAGTGTACCTCTCAACGGTGTTACCGCTGGTCCGCCTGGTCCACCCGGCCCGGCACCCATTCGTCCTGCTACTGCTTTTGGCGCTATTGAAACATTAACTGCACCATTGACTTCTGAAAACTTACAGACAATTGTCTCTGAACCAAGACTTTCCTCAATAAAACGAGTTGTCAATTCAAGCGTAGTTTTATCAGTCCAGGAATAACTGGCTGCGACCCTTATTGCAGGTTGCAGTATTTTATAATTCGCATCAGCTGACTTTGAAACAATACGCGGGGGAGATAACAAAGAGGATGATAATGTATTTGATAACTTCCAGCTGTCAAGTCCGGTTTTAATAACGGAAATATTATCATCCCTTTTTAAAGCAAAACTGCATCCATCTCCATTAAAAGCAAAATACACTGACTGGATATTGTTGTTGTTTTCCGCCAGATTAAATTCTTTTCCTGAAATTTTTGACTCAAGCTCTGATTTTGATAATCCTGCAGCAGTTGTGGGTTTTAGTCCCAGTGCCGCCTGTTTTTTCTGAATTTCATTATTAAGACCAGGATTCGCGGGAAGAGCCTTGTCAGATTTTATTGCAGGAAAAAGATAATTATGTACAAGGTTCAATTCATTTTGTGTATTTCTTGCATTAGCGGTAAGAACCACAAAAGCATCCTTATCAGGAAAAAGCATGACAAACTGGCCAGCCATTCCATCTAACCTGACGCTGTTATTTCTTCCACGCCACATCTGATAGCAGTATCCCTGTGCCCAATCATTCAGATCCTTAGGAAGTTTATTCCCCGGGTCGTTACTTTCAATTTTAAAAGAAGTTGCTTCTTTAATCCATTCTTTCGGAATAAGCTGCTTCCCGTTCCAAACACCATTCTGTATTAATAACTGTCCGAATTTTGCCAGATCCTCTGTGCGAAGTCTTAACCCTATCATACCCAGGTTTATTCCCTGTGGGTTAAGATCCCAATCAATACCCCTGATTGCCAAAGGCTTGAAGATCCGTGGCTGAAGGTAATCAAAAACCGTCTGGCCAGTAACCTGCTGCACGATGGCTGAAAGCATAAATGTTGCCATATTATTGTACTTGAAGACGGTTCCCGGCTTATTCACTGGTGCACTTTTCAGGAATACAGTGATCCAATCACCATTGGTCCCCATTGCCCTTGGTTCAGGATCCTGTCCAACTGACATGGTTAAGAGATTTTGCACAGTCAGCTCTCTCATATAATCGCTGATTGAATCCGGCATTGAAGATGGGAAAAATGAAATCACTTTATCAGTTATCTTCAGTCTGTTCTCTGAAACAGCAAGGCCGATAGCAGTTGCAGTAAATGTTTTGCTGGCAGAGTATAAAAGATGCTTATAATCAGGACCGTATGGACTCCACCAGCCTTCAGCGATTATTTTACCATGTCGTATGAACATAAAACTATGTAATTCGACACTACCTGTATCAACAGCGTTTAGAAAATCAATTATACCGGCTGAAGAGACGCCTTCCGATTCAGGAGTACTTCTTGGCAATTTATCAGTAATTTGTGCTGAAAGGTTAACTGCTATAACTGAATTAACCATAATGATCAGGGCGACAACAAAAATCTTAACTGCTTTTTTCATATTATCTCATAATTAAAGTATAAAATTATCTGCTATGAATAATGTTCTATTTTTGCTGTAGTTCTGTTTGTAAATATCGTTATAAAACTGTGAAAGTATACTGACAATGAAAGTTTTAAATAAAATCAAAGCTACAATAGTCCTGCTATCACTTGTTGTGAGTGCCTACTCACAGGATAATTGCATATCAAAAGGATATATTATTGATTCCCTTATGAAGGCCCATATTGTTCCCGGGGGAAAGCATCCTGTCTATAATTTTTTACTCTATACAAAAAATTATTCATCGGGATGTGAAATTATTAATGGTGTTGGTACTATAGGAAGGAACGATACAAAAATTGACAGCGATTATCAGTTCAATACTGCCAGCATCACAAAAACAATGGTTGCCACTATAATACTTCAGCTTGAAGAAGAAGGAAAACTGAGCATTTCTGATAAGGCAGGAACATACTTAAATGATATAGGCTTTTTAAAATTCAGGAAGTTCCATTACTTTAAAAGAAAGGCTTTTGCTGACTCAGTAACTGTTGAAATGCTCCTGAATCATACTTCAGGCATTGCCGACATATTTACAGATGCTGCCATAAGATTTAATATCAGCGTTCTGCTTCACAAGCAAAGAGAGTTTACACCTGAAAAAGTGATAAAAAGGTATTTCAGATACCGGCTTAACCGGAAAGCCTTCAACAGGCCCGGGGAAGGATATCATTATTCAGATATCAATTATATGCTTCTTGGATTTATTATCGAAAATGTAACAGGTAAAAAGCTGCATGAGGCTATCCGTGAAAGGATCATTATTCCATTGAACCTTAAAAACACCTATTTCGAATTTTATGAACCAAAGCAGGGAAATCTTAAAAGGATTGATGCTTTTCTTAACAGGATCAATATGACAGAAAAGATCAATACATCATATGAATGGGCCGGAGGCGGAATAGTCTCCACAACCCAGGATCTGGCAACTTTTATAACAGAACTGTTCAATGGAAGGTTTTTTACCAGCAGCACAACGCTGGATAAAATGAAGAATACTTCGCAATCAGAAAAATTCGGGGCGACTTATGGTCTGGGGCTTATCAGGTATGATATTGATGACCTTGTCTTCTATGGCCATGGAGGATTCTATGGTTCACTGATGGTATATGACCCGCTAAGCAGGCTGGTTTTATGTGCAAACATCGGACAGGCTATCCCTCCTTATGATTCAGGAGAACTGGCAAAGAATATTATCAGAATAATGCTGGACAGGTGATCAGAAATTCTGGCAGAATATTTGATATATTTAGATTACCAAACAACCAGAATCTTATGAAAAAAACCAATCGCCGGAGAAGCAATAAAATTCTGGATTTGTACCTCTCCGGAAATCTTCATTTCCTGCTTCTTCTTTGTGTGATAATGCTATCAGGATGTTCAAGTTATCAGTATATGTATGTAAGCAGTCATCTCGATCAGAATGATAAAAAGGAATTTATTGTTGAAAATGATACCGTTCAGATAAAATATTCTTTTGCCGGGCAGAATTTCCCGTTGACAATTACTTTTTATAACAAACTTCGTCAGCCAATATATATCGATCTGGAACGATCGACAGTAGTTATAAACAACATGCAGATTGCAGGCCCGTTTTACATGGAAAACCAGATCAGTTTTGTCGCCCCGCTCTCTTTTGCAACTCTTTACAGTAATCCTTTAAAGGATCAGCCGATAGAGCTAAACCCGAAGGATTCATCTCTGCATGAGGTAACAAAAATTAATATAGGTAAGCTTTATTCATTCGATGAAGTAACAACCCCGGTATATTTCAGGATTATTCTGGCATTGACTGTAAATGATGACTATTCCTTGCCGACATTTTTTGATTATTCATTCTGGGTTTCAGACATCCTTCAAACGACTACCGGTCCGAAATCGATGCCGGATAAGCCATCTAATCAGTTTTACATAGGGAAACCCACGAGTTTTGGAATTATGTCAGGCTGGGTGGGAGTTGTCGGATTATTGCTTCTTACCGGCTTATTATTAGCCGCAATGGGTGGATGAAGTTAGTTTCAGGATAATGAAATACCAATGAAAATATGAAATCCAGACTTGATAAGGCGATTCTTGATTCAATGAGCAGGAATCCCAACAATTGGAAAGGAATTTTTTATTATAATCCCAGGGACCCAAGATTAATAGTCCGTAAGATCCATCCATTTATGGGATGGTCTTTTAATTTTGCCAGTCCGTATTCCTATATAACATTGATTTCCATTATTCTGATTACAATTGCAGCTATCATTTTTATTAAATAAAATGATATGATAAAGCTTGAAATATCTGCCTTCATAATTTTGTTTTCCATAGAAATTCAGGCTGATATTGCACCTGATCCCATCAAGGCAAAGGGGATTTCAATAAATGTTCCTACTGAGATCAAAATGACTTATGAGAAAGTTGTTGTTGATTTAACACCCGACAGTTCATTTGTACATTGTTATTTCAGATTGCATAATGAGGGAAAAGCTCATAAGATACAAATTGGCTACCCTAATATGAGCTATTATTCAAATAATTACCAGCGAAGATTCAGGTTTAATCCAATTAATGTTTACGAAAATGGTCAGAAAATAGACAATATTGACTTTTACGCTCCCGATTCAATAAATCTCCGTAATAACGATAATCATAATAAACCCTGGTATTTATGGGATACCTGTTTTGATGATAATGAGACCAAAGTAATAGTTGTATCATATTCTTTACCCCATGGAAGAGTTAAAAACGATCTTTACTGCACGTTCGATTATCTGCTTAGCACCGGTGCCGGATGGAAGGGAAATATAGACACTGCAGAAATAGTTGTTAACTGGAGGAATTATGACAAGTATCTGATATTTGAAATTTCACCTGAAGGCTATTCAAATCCGGGAAATCAGTTTATCTGGAAATTCTTCAATCTGGAACCCTCTTTGGCTGACAATATTTCTATTAAATATGAAAGGGAAAAGGGACAATATGAAAGGCGTAAGGGACAATATGAGAAATGGCTGAAAAGCATCCGGGACCGTGAACCGGTAATGATATTAAATGATACGATCACAATGAGTAGTATTGATATAAGCGATTATAATGGACCGGAGAATGTCAGTCCTGATAATATAGCTACAATTTTAGTTATAAAGGATTCTGTTACAATAAAGAAGAAGTTTCCGGGAGTTGATGGTTCAAATGGCATTATTCTGATCTATACTAAAAATTATGTGATTGATAAATTATCGGGAATACTCCTTTCAAAAATGACTAAAAATCATAATGCATTTAATATCAATTCTATATCTGACTTCGAGGAGAAATATTCTCTTATTGTCAATCATAGGAATATAGAAAAGGGAAATGCACGTTACGATGAAATAATGCAAATTGATAATGACCGGATAGTTAAAGCCTCAATTGTTCATCAGAAAAAAACTGATTATAAAATTACTATTAAAACAGAATAAGACAGGATCCAAACCTCAGGCGACGGATTTGGTTTTAGTGAATCTTTATACACATCTTCCTTGCTGCATAATCAGGTTATTTGATAGGGATATCTCATTCCCACACCTCCTCAGCACCTGGCGGAAAAGTTGATTGATTAAGATCCAAAGCCCTTTAAGGGGCTTAAAAAGAAAGTCATAAATATGACTTAATATGAATAACCTCCGGTGCAAACCGGAGGTAGATGATCTCTCATGTCTATCAGCTCTGAAAGAGCTGAATATTTAACCTATATATTAAGGCCTTTCAGGGCTTCAAATCGTTTGGTGATCCTTTCCCCCGGTTGACACCCTAATCTTACATCACATCTCAATTTAAATCAATTGCAGAAGGAGATAAGGAGATCCCTCGCTGGCGCTCGGGATGACAGGTATGTAGTTGATTAGCAGGAGGAAGAAGCGGCGATTCGCGAGTGAAATACTTCATGAATAAAATGTCGATGCGAATCGCCGCTTCTTCCTCCACTGTTCCCACAAATAACCTGTCATCCCGAATTCCGACAAATCGGAGCTTGCGGAGGTTTGGAGGAATGAGGGATCTCCCTCTCACAACAGGAACTTAATTAAAAAGATGAGTATAGAGATTAGGTTGACACCGGGGGTTATTCATATTCAGACACTTTCGTGTCTGTTTCTTTAAATCCTTTCAGGATTTATTATCATTTTACCTGTCCTTGAATCATTAATTGTAATGGGATTTATGAGATCCCACAGAACAAATAGTAATAAGATACATATTGTGATACAATATATATTTGTCGTTATACAATAATTTTGTTCCCTATAACAATATGTAATTCACATATATTGAACGCATAAGGTTTAAAATGAAAGATTTGAATAAAGATTAGTATGACTAAGGGAAGGAGAGCAGCACTCTATTTTTATCATCAGCTATAAGCAAAAAATAAATTTGTTTCACGGGTTAGAATTTAGGAACTTTATTGTAAACTCATAAGTTCCAACTTTTAATAAATTTATTTTAGTAACTCTCTTTATAAACGGAGGAAATCATGAAAAACAAAGTACGGTTCATTGTTGCTTTCTTGCTTTTGTTATCCCCGATAATCAGGGTTCAGGCCCAGGAATCTGAATTTAAAGACACTCCCTGGTTCTCCGGCATGCCCAATTTTACAATCTATGATGCTGAGGATATTGAATTTGACAGTTATAATTTCTTTAACGGTAAAAACTGCACAACAGTTGAAGGCAGAAAATTTAAAAGGACTTATGCATTAAAGGAAGATGCCCCGAAATCAAGTGTCACTCAGATAATGCGCAACTATTCCAATGCTGTCAAAAGTATGGGTGGAACAGTTATATTTGAGGGGCTGCCTCAGGAGGCTGATTGTGCTGATAACAACGGCCTTAATATGGTCGTGGGTAAGGCAGTAAAAGATGGAAATGAAATGTGGGTTGAAGTTGTCACCCTTGGCGGGGACGATTATTATCTCACAATTATTCTGAAAGAATTGATGAAACAGGATGTAACGGCAAGCAATATGTTTGAAGCTCTTAACCGTGACGGCCATATAGCTCTTTACATCAACTTTGACACCGGCAAATCAATTATCAGGGATGAATCCAAACCGATCATCGAGCAGATAGTTCAGATGATGAAGTCAAATCCTGATCTTAAAATTGGTGTCGAAGGACACACTGACAATGTTGGAAGCCCTGCATCAAATAAGACTCTCTCTGAGGCAAGGGCAAAATCTGTGGTTTCTGCATTAGTCGCACAGGGAATCTCCGCTGATCGCCTTACTCCTGCAGGTTACGGGCAGGACAACCCTGTTGCCGATAATAATACCGAAGAAGGAAGAGCGAAGAACAGAAGGGTTGAACTTATTAAGAAATAATTGGAAATAAAATTCCATAATACTGCCAGAGGGATTATTGCAGCTGAAATTATTCCGGGTTCTGAGCTGATAGCGGGTCCGGATGATATCCTGGATTCAATGGCTGAAGCGCGTTTTAACGGAAGCGACAGGATGATTATCCATGAAAAGAGTTTCCATCCGGATTTTTTTGAACTTAAGACAAAAGTAGCCGGTGAGATCCTGCAAAAGTTCTCAAACTACAGGATGAAGCTTGCCATAATAGGTGATTTTTCGGGATTCAAAAGCAAAAGTCTGAATGAATTTATAAGAGAAAGCAACCGAACAGGTATAATAAGTTTTGTCGGTTCCCTTGACCAGGCATTAATCCGGCTTGATCGCTGAAATAATCCGCAGTCGAAATTTTATATCAGGTCAAATCTTTTTGTCGCAAACTGGCGGATTAAAGCAACAGTATCATCAATTCCGAGAACTGAGGAATTGACACAAAGATGATATGTATCGGCCGCTCCCCATGATTTATTGCTAAAATAGTTGTAATATCCCGCCCGTTTCTTATCCGCCTTTTCAATATAATCCCTTGCCTTTTCAGCAGTCAGCTTCTGCAATTCTGCAATCCGCCTGACCCGGTCATTCATATCAGCGCTGATAAACAGATTAAGGCAGCGCGGATTCCCACCCAGAATATAATCGGCACAGCGCCCTACAAACAGGCATGATCCCTTCTCTGCCAGCCTGCGGATAACATCGCTTTGTATCTTGAACAGGGTTTCATTATTCAGATAATATGTCGAAAAGTGTTCATCAGCCATGGTGCCTCGCAACCCAAACAATCCGCCGAAAACAGAGTAGTTTTTCTTTTCATCGGCCTGCTCGAAAAACTCTTTCCCGAGTCCGCTTTCCTGCGAGGCAATCTGTATCAGCTCCTTGTCGTAAAAAGAAATTCCAAGCTGTTCAGCAAGCTTTTCCCCTATAATCCTGCCGCCGCTTCCAAGCTGTCGTCCAAGAGTAATAACATAATCCCTTTTCATTTCCTGATAGCTTAAATTATAAACAGATTTATTTAAGAATATTGGTTTTTCTATATTGTGATATAAGTAAATACGCAGCTATTACAGAGGCCAGCAAGTCAGCTGCCGGCATGCTGTACCAGACACCCTTAATCCCGAAAAAAGAGGGCAGTATAAGAAGGCATGGTAACAGGAAAAGTACCTGGCGGGTCAGCGACATGAATATTGCTTTACCAGGCATTCCGATACTCTGGAAAAAATTTGAGGCCACCATCTGAAAACCTATTATAGGGAAAAATATCATCACTATCCGAAGACCGGGAACGACTATTGCAATCAAATCCTTGTCGCTCGTGAAAGCAGATGCCACAGCATGCGGAAATAATTCGCTTATCGCAAAACCAAATGTCATGACGCCTGTCGCCAGAATTATTGTAAGCTTCAGCACCCTGTTCACCCTGTCATACTGCTTTGCCCCGAAGTTATAACCCGCAATGGGCTGCATCCCCTGAACCAGTCCGAAAACAATCATTACAAACAGAAATGCAATCCTGTTTATTATTCCGTAAGCTCCTACTGCCAGATCGCCTCCGTATTTTATCAGGCTTTGATTTATGATTATTATTATTATGCTCCCGGCCATATTCATCAGGAAAGGCGCCAGCCCTATTGCCATGGCATCAGATACTATCTTTCGTCTGAGCCTGAATGTACCCTTCTGGAAATGAATATAATTTTCCTTATTCCTGAAATAATTCACCTGCCAGATCATCATTGATGTCTGGGCTATTACCGTGGCAAGAGCGGCACCCCGGATACCCCACCTGAATCCAAAAATAAACAGGGGAGCAAGTATTATATTAATAATTACTGAAAAGATAGTGGCGTACATCGATCTGATTGGATTGCCTGTGGCCCGCATCAGTGCATTTAATCCAAAATACATGTGCGTGACCACGTTGCCAAGCGTTATTATCGTCATAAAATCGCGGGCATACGGAAGAGTTTCGGGGCTTGCCCCGAAAAACAGGAGAATAGGGTCAAGGAAAATAATGACAATAACAGTGTACGATAATCCTAAAATCAGATTCAGAACAAGCACATTCCCCAGAATATTATTCGCAGTGGTGTAGTCCTTCTGCCCAAGGCGCAGCGACATCAATGCTGAAGCCCCTACACCAACCAGTGACCCGAATGCAGCCGCGATGTTCATCAGCGGAAAAGTGATGGCGAGACCTGAGATAGCTAATGCCCCTACACCCTGCCCTATAAAAATGCTGTCGGTTATATTGTAAAGTGAGGCGGCTGTCATGGCAATTACAGATGGGATGGCATACTGCAGAAGCAGATGCCACACATTTTCAGTGCCTAATGCCAGAGGCGATCTGTTTTGTCCTGTAAATCTTTTGTCTGTCACCGGTATAATTCCCAGGAAAGATTTTGAAAATGAAAGTTACCCTAACTTTCAGAGCTCAATATTAAGAGAAAATCTGCAGAAATGATTTGAGAATTGTCCAAACTTATCTGAACCAGATACAAAATTAAAAAGGCCAATAACCAATGTTGGAAAAAACAGACATGACAGATTTGCAGACTGATCAAATTGGTTCGATAATTGTTTTACGTATGATATGGAAAATAATGGGTATCATATTGATTTTATCACTTCAACCGACAGTCAGTTACTTGATTCCTACTCATCGACAGTTACCGGAGTCGTTAAGAATGTTGCCTCGGCAGTAGTACATATCCGGGTAATTAAAAAAGTTCAGGATCCGAGATCAGGTAAGTGGACTGAACAGCCGGCTTTCGGATCAGGATTTGTCATATCAACTGATGGTTATATTGTTACCAATTGTCATGTTGTCGAAGATACACCATTAATTATGGTGACTTTTATCGACGGGATAGAACTAAATGCCACACTTATCGGGGCCGATCCCTCCACTGACCTTGCCGTTATCAAGGTTTATGGTGGTGATCTTAAACCACTTCAGTTTGCTGATTCGGCATTGCTTGAACCGGGTCAGATTGCGATTGCCATTGGTAACCCTCTGGGGTTGCAGCATACTGTGACCACAGGTGTGGTAAGCGCAACCGGCCGTACCCTCAGAGCAAATAATGGCCGGCTGATTGATGAAATTATTCAGACCGATGCGGCATTAAATCCTGGCAACAGCGGAGGTCCGCTTTTAAATTCTGAAGGCAGGGTGATTGGCGTTAACACTGCCGTAATTGCAGCTGCCCAGGGATTATGCTTTGCCGTCTCTTCAAACCTTACAGCCTATATTGTAGGTAAACTGATACTGAACGGGAAGGTTAAAAGAGCCCAGCTGGGCGTCGCTGCACATCCTGTAATGCTTACCCAGCGGATGATTGAGGTGAACCAGCTGAAAACAAAAACCGGAGTATATGTTTATGAGATCAGCAGCCGGTCCGAAATCACCAATAAGGAACTGAAGGAAGGGGATATTATAGTAGAGTTCAACGGCACTCCTGTTGGTACTGTTGACAATTTGCATAAATACCTGAACGAGACTGTTATCGGGAAAATGGTAACTCTTGCGATCCTGAGAGGTGGCAGAAAGCATACAATCAGTGTAATTCCCGGGGAATTAAAATAGTCTTTAACAAAAATCATTTACCTTTGTGCAACTTTGTGTTGTCCTTCGTGATCCTTTGTGGTATTTACTTAAAACTTAACCACAAAGTTACTCAAAGGTAATCACAAAGGCCCCAAAGTACTTATGATACACCCTCTGCCGGGAATGCTTCCAAAATAAATACAATAAATTCTTTAATACATATCTGTTATGAAAAAACTATCAAGACGCCAGTTTCTCGGTAAAAGTGCCCTGGGAATAGGATCAGCTGTGATTGCCTCCCAGATTCCTCTGGATCTTAATGCCGGTACGTTTGATAATGCAGTTAAGCTGCCGCTTGGGCTTTCAGGTCTGGACAATCAAGGATGACCTGATAAAGGACTTTCCGGGGACATTGAAAAAGATGTCAGATCTCGGTTACCAGAGTGTTGAAATGTGCTCTCCTCCGGGATATGAGAGCTCCGGATTCGGACCGCTCATGAAATTAACGGCAAAAGAGATGCTCAGGATAATCAATGATGCCGGACTGGCTTTTGAAAGCACCCATTACGGAATGGCTGAATTCCGGAAGAGTCTTGGGGAACGGATTGAATTCGCTGCAGAATCAGGTCAAAAGCAAATGATCCTATCCAGTTTCGGATTGCCCCAGAAGGCAACAATGAGCGACTGGCTGAAAGCTGCCGATGAGCTCAACAATTTTGGAATGCAGGCCAAAAAAGCAGGTATTCAGATGGGGTTCCATAATCATCACGGTGAGTTTGGCACAATTGACGGGGTTCTTATTTATGATGCACTGCTTAAACAGTTCGATCCTGAATATGTCAAGATGCAGTTTCAGGTGGCTGTGATAAGCATAGGATACAAGGCAGCAGACTACTTCGAAAAATATCCGGGAAGGTTTATTTCAGCACACCTGGCTGACTGGTCCGCGGAAGAAAAAAAGAACGTTACTCTTGGAAAAGGGATAGTTGACTGGAAAGAATTCTTTGCATCAACAGATAAGGGAGGAGTTAAAAATATCTTTGTCGAAATGGATCCTGCTACCTTCAAAGATAGTGCAGCTTTTATTAAAAGTATTTAGTATAACTTTGGGGCTTCTTTCAAAATGGTACGAAAATTGAGGCTGACTGTTTACTAATTTCCCGCCGTTGGGAGCCTTTATTACTGAATATGAAAAAATACCTGGTCATTGTTTCTCTCTTGATGTTTGGTTTTTATTCCTGTGATAACTCTGATTCCGGAACAGATCAGGGAGATTACAACCAGAAACCTATTGATTCCGGCACTTTTATCTCAATCGGGGATAATTTTATTTACAGTTATTCTGATATCGCGTTATATGATTCTTCAACTCACATAATCTATTTCAAGGAAAAGCATCCCGAATTCGATAAAATCAGACAGCCTTCATTTGCCTTGTATGATAAGGGTGATACTGTTTATCAGGGAGAGATCTGGCCCAGTTATTACAGCTCCCTGCCTTCAGGTGCCTATATTGCAACCATGCCGTTTTTTTATCAGGATTATGCCCTCAGGATTGATTACATGGGAGGCAGCAAGCCCGATCTGAGAAATGACCCGCGGATAATACAAAGTCTTAAGGACAGGGAACTATTACACTCAGGATTGACGGGTGAAATACAGACTCTTGAAATCAGCGGTTCCCTGGCCAGAATGACTTTTGTAGTCACAAACCTGGATAAATCTGAACTTTTGATTCTTGATCCCGGTAAAATGGGTCAGAAGCTTTTTCATTATTACACAAACGGATTATACCTGCGCGATCTGGCTACAAATAATATAATTGCAACCAAACTGGAATTCCAGACACCCAATCCAGCCGACAGCTGGAAGAAGGAGTGGCTGACATTGATAAGCCCAGGAGGATCCGTTTTATTTACACTAAATTATACATTTAGCAAGCCTGTAAGTCCCGGGAAATTACAGCGCCTGGTTTGAATATCCCGGATTATCTTCACAGGTTGATATTCATGAGGTATTTCAGACAACCGGAAGGATCTGGCTGGGAGACATAACAGCTGTTAAGATTATTACCATTCCATAATTCCGCCGTTTTTTCTTTCAGAATACTTAAAAAATCCGAAATTTACATTGGCTCAAACATGATGATGAGACTTTCTCAAAAGTCCTTTGTTAACCTTTGTGAGACTTTGTGGTGTACTTTTGAAACACCTCACCTGTTTTGTGACATTTATAAAAGTGACAATAAATATGTCCCCAGGAGAAAAAACCAGATGTTATCTGAACCTTCCTTCATTGGGTATACTGTTTATTCTGCTTATTCTTTTTAATTGCACTCCCTCAGCTTTCTGCCAGGTTGTAAAAGGAACCGTGTTTGACAAGAATACAAAAGATCCTGTAGGTTATGCTTATTTGTATTTCAGCGGCACATTTTCGGGAACCCAGACAGATCAGAACGGCAATTTTACACTTGATGCTTCAGTAAACAGATCAATTCCGTTAACAATCAGTGCAATAGGATATTATTCAGTTACTCTGAATGAATATTTAACCGGGAAACCTCTTTCAGTCTACTTAATCCCTAAGGTATATGAACTGAACGAAGTAAAGATCAGTGCGAAGTCTCTGGCCCGAAAAAGGAAATCCAATCTTTTATTGTTTAAAGAGTATTTTCTTGGAACAACAGATAATGCAAGAGAATGCGAAATTCTGAATGAATCCGACATTACATTCAACTACGATTCTGACCGGGATACATTAAAAGCATATGCTTTAAATCCTATTTTAATTGATAACAGAGCATTAGGGTACAAGATCACATATTATCTCGATAAATTTGAATATATAAGGAATAACGAGTCATTTTCATTCAGGGGAAATATCATCTTCCAGGAGGATTTAAATACAGAGCAATCACGTGAAGAGCATTTTGAAAGAAAAAGAAAGAATGCCTACCTCGGATCAAGAATGCATTTTTTCAGAGCCCTCTGGTATGATGATTTAAGATCCACTGGTTTTAGGGTCGGTGGCGTAACATCCGATAATCTTTCCTATAAAGACATTGTAATTGTGGATGCGGATAAAAAATTTCTGAAATACAATGAGACTCTGTCTATCTCCTATTATACAAAAAATTTAACCGGGCTGGAGTTTCTTAAGGAAAAGGTTTCCTTCAGCAATGACGGATATTATGATTCCGATGGTATTTTATGGGAAGGCTATATGGCAAACAGGCGAGTTGGAGACTGGCTTCCATATGAATATATAGTTAAAGAATATTAAGATCTGGAAAAGATTGAATATTATCAGGTAATACCTGATCGCCCCCGGGTCTAGTAAAGCATCCTTACTTTAATAGTGCCCCTGATGGCTCTTAATTCTTCAATGACGCCGGCTACCAAGCCGGCTTTCAGTATCAATTATTACATATCCGACTTCGGGATCGGTCTGAAGATATTCTCCTGCGATATTTATACCCTTGGAGGTAAATACATAGTTCACCTCTTTCAGGACGCCGGGTTCATTCTTGTGAATATGCAGAAACCTTTGCGCATTGCTGTTTGGCTGCAGTGAGATCTGAACAAAATTGGTTGCTCCGATAGTATCTCCGGTATCACTGTATTTTACCAGTTTCTCAGCTACTTCAGTTCCGATATTCTCCTGGGCTTCCATGGTACTTCCTCCTACATGGGGAGATAGTATAACGTTATCAAACTGCTGGAGTTCTGAAATAAAGGGATCATTAACAGAGGCTGGTTCCTCCGGAAAAACATCCAGGGCAGCTCCTAAAATATGCCCCGACTTCAATGCTCCTGCTAATGCCCGCACATCAACTACCGAGCCTCTTGATGCGTTTACAAGACATGATCCCTTACGCATCAGTTTAATCTCCTTTTCGCTGATCATATTCTTTGTAAGCGGGGTTTCCGGAACATGCAATGTTACAATCTGAGCCCTGGAAAGCAGTTCAGCCAGAGAGGAACATGCCACTGCTTTGCCAAGACTTAGTTTCTTGATTATGTCATAATAATATACATCCATACCGAGTGCCTCGGCCAGGATTGAAACCTGCGACCCGATATGCCCATACCCTATTATTCCCAGATTTTTACCTCGGACTTCAAAGCAATTGGCAGCCGATTTCAGCCACTTCCCCCTGTGTGCAGCAGCATTTTTAACCGGAATATTCCTCATAAGCAGGATTGCCTCAGCAATCACCAGTTCGGCAACTGACCTTGTATTTGAAAATGGAGCATTGAATACAGGAATTCCCAGAAGCCTTGCAGCATGACCGTCAACCTGGTTAGTGCCGATGCTGAAACAACCCACGGCCAGGAGTTTTCCGGCACTGCTCAGTATTTCTTTGGTTAACTGTGTCCTTGAACGGATTCCGATAATATTTGCACTTTTTATTTTCTCAAGTAGTAGTGCTTCATCCAATGCATCTGAGAGAGATTCTATATTATTATATCCGTTTGCCCTGAAAAAATCAGCTGCACTTTTATGAATTCCTTCAAGTAAGACGACCTTAATTTTATCCTTGTCCAGAGAGTATTCTTTCTTCATAGAATGAAAAAGTATCGGTGGAATGTTTAAACCGGCGCTAAAATTAAAAAATAAACTCGATTAATAACTAAGTCCAAATCCAAAAGGGTATAATGGATTCATTGAATCATAAGGAACATCCTCTTTCTGATCTCTGACAGCTTCCATTGATGAAGGCATCTCAAACGGAAGCCTGGCTGTTGGATTGACTTTACCAAAAATAATATCCAGCAATGCTTCATCACTTGCACCAAAATTTGCCAGTAAGCCTTTTGACGATGCGGCAATCTCAGGAACGACAGCAGGTCTGTCAAGATATAAATCTACAATTGAAGGTACTTTGTTCAGTATTCCGAGTATTATTTTCAATTCTTTTTCTTTAAAATCAAGGTCGCCGGAACTGAATAATCTGCCAAATATTCCTGTTCCCTCAGTAATTTGTGAAGGTGACTTTATGCGTAAAATTGCAAAATCAGCATCTTCGGGCTTTTTAACTACAGTGGCATATTTACCGGCCTTTTCAGGATCAACATTTACTACAAAAACCTTAATGCCATTTTTAAGTGGAAGTGTCTTTCCTGTTCCTCTTGCATCGTTCTTTAACAATACTATTGATTTTCTTTGTGCCTCTTCTCCTGCTGCAATGAATTCAGGATTACCGATTGTCTTTACTGCCTTGTCTACATCTGTAAAAGGATTATCAAATAAGCCCTGTTCAAATTTTAATTTCAGCATTCTTCGTACAGAGGAATCAATCCTGGCCTCATTTACCTTACCTTCCCTGACCTGGCGAACAAGCATTTCAGGTATCATTTCTCCCCCAAACTGATCAACGCCTGCATTAATGCATTTCAGCATTCTTTCTTCAGGTGTCGCTTTTTCCATCCCTCTTGCACGCGCGGGCAATACCATAATACCCAGGACTTTTGTGTCTGTCAGGAGTCCCCAGTCAGTGCAAACCACGCCTTCAAAATGATACTCATTTCTCAAAAGTCCTGTAATCATTTCCTTATTGAAACTAAAACCCACATTTTCGCTTGTCTGGTCCATTGGTATCCCGTAATAGGGCATTATTGCAGCAGTTCCGGCTTTAAATGCAGCCTCAAAAGGGATCAGATGATAATCGAAATTATTTCCGGGATATACCTGACCTTTGGCAACCGGGAAATGGGGATCAATACCTTCTTTCTGAGGACCGCCGCCTGAAAAATGTTTTGTCATACAGGCAACACTGTTCGCACTCAGGCTGTCGCCCTGATATCCCCTGATATAAGCATAGGCCAGCTTTGCCGAAAGCTTTGCATCCTCTCCAAAAGTACCGTTTATCCTTCCCCACCGTGGTTCCGTTGCCAGGTCAATCGCAGGATGGAGCGCAACTCTTATTCCGGCTGCCAGATATTCCTGCCTGGCTATATCTGCAAATTGCCACGTCAGGAGTGAGTCTCCGATTGCAGCCAGTCCTATTGGCTCAGGCCATACAGAAAAATCTCCGGCAAATGCCGAGGCCAGAGGATTGTTGCTGTAACTGTTCCTTGGATCAGACGCTATGGTAACAGGTATTCCCAGCCTTGTACGTTCAGCTAGCTTCTGAAGATTATTGTACCAGATTGCCATTCCCTGTTTATCTGTTCCGGTAAATATGTTAAAATGATTAATGTGTTTGCCAAAAAGCATTTTGGAAGTCCCGGGTGTCATCAATGAGAAAACGTCGCTCAATGATGGAGTTTCGGAAATGGAACCATCTTTTTTCATGCTTACCGGCGGGAAAAACATTGTTCCTGCCTTTTCTTCAAGATTCATCTGCGAAAGAAGGTCATTTACTCTTTCATCATAAGAGCGCCGTGAGTCCTCATAAATGTCGAGAGTGCCGTTTTTATTGAGATCCCGGAAAGTCATTCCATCAAGAGTCAGAGTCGTTACTTCAGGACCGGCAAGAGCCATATTAATTTTGGTACTTTTATTTCGCGAAGCTGAAATCCAGATGAATCCAACAAGTATTAACAGAATAATTAATCCGATCAGGATGCCAAGAGAGGCAAACAGGATTTTAAAGAACTTTTTCATTATTTGAAGTTTAAAAGTTTAGGAGCAGAAAGTTAACTCAATTTTTTTATACTAAACTTGAGTAAGGTTTTAGAAATTTATTGAGGGGGAAAGTTATTTGAAAATTCTAATCAAAAATACCTCTTTAAAAGAATTTGTATGAAAAAAGTGACTGGAGAACCATTGGAAAGAGTATTCCAAAACTAGCAGCTGTATTATGCATTTCGGCACACTGGGAAACAAGCGTAACATTTGTCACCGGAATGGAAAAACCAAAAACAATTCACGATTTCGGGGGGTTCCCTGATGAACTTTATGAAATTCAGTATCCTGCTCCCGGAAATCCTGACCTGGCAAGGGAAATAGCAAACCTTGTCACGACGACACGGGTAAGATTGGATGACAGCTGGGGTCTTGATCATGGCATGCTGGAGTGTATTAAAATATCTTTATCCGGATGCTGATATAACTGTGATTCAAATGAGTTTGGATTACGATTTGAATGCTCAACAGCATTATGATCTGGCAAAAGAGCTCCGGATTCTTCGGGAGAAAGGCATTTTAGTTGTTGGAAGCGGGAATATGGTTCATAATCTGAGAATCGTCGCATGGGATAAACTGAATGAAGATTCTTCTTACGAATGGGCTCTCGAAGCCAGTGAAAACTTTGATAGTATATATCAACGTTATTACAAAGGGATATCTCATTCCCACATCTCACTGCAGTACCTTGATGGAACAAGTTCCCATCGCTTAAGATCCAAAGCCCTGTAAGGGGCTTAACAAGGCAAGTCACAGAATATGACTTAATATGAATCACATCTCTGTGACAAACCTGGAGGTAGTGGTCACCAATCCTGACATTAAGCCCTGAAAGGTCTTAATATAATCCGGATTTAGATAGATGAAGGGTATTTCCCCTTACACAGCAACTACAAAATGTAGCTCAGATCTCTTACGTTTATAGATTTTCTGATTTCTGATAGTCTCATGTGATCTCTCATAGGTGGATGACTTTGTAGTTATATGAATTTGTTCTTACTAGCAGGCACACAAAGGTTATCGCTAAGGGATTCACAAAGGTTTTTTTCAGCAGTATAAAAAAGAATCGTAAATTTACTTTTTACAAATTCTGTTGAAAAATGGCTGATCTATACCCTGAATATTTTGCACGATTTTATGACCTGATATATCATAAGGTACGCGACGGTGTCGATAACAGTTTCTATCTTGAAAAAATTAAAAATACAGGAGGAAAGATTCTGGAGGTTGGAACAGGAACAGGCCGCCTTATGATTGAAGCCCTGGAAAATGGTGCCGATATTTACGGAATTGATATTAGCCCGGCAATGCTTGATATTCTGAAAGCTAAACTCACAATTGACCGGGCAAGCAGGGTAAGCCTCCAGAATATTATTGATTTTAAATCAGACATCACATATGACTTGATTATAGCACCATTCAGGGTGTTTATGCATCTTATAAATAAAGAAGACCAGCTGAAAGCCCTGAATAATGTTTTTAAATATTTAACTCCGGGTGGAAAATTCATTTTTGATGTATTCGTGCCCGATTTAAAACCACTTATTAACGGGCTGGAGAATGTTGTTGATTTTGAAGGTGAATATGAACCGGGAAAAAGAGTAAAAAGGATAGTTTCGACAAAGCCTGATCTTATAAATCAGATAATCAATATCACTTTCAGGCTTGAATGGAACGATAACAAATCAGATTACATGCAGGAATGGAAAACTCCTTTAAGGTTCTTTTTCAGATATGAACTTGAACATCTGATTGAACGTTCGCAATTTAAAAAATATAAGATTTCAGGTGATTTTATGGGAAATGAGTTAAATTCAGATTCTAAAGAATTCATCATAATTTGCCAGAAATAAACAATCAAAAACATGAAAAAACTGAGGATCTCTGCTACAGTATCTGTAATTCTTGGCTCTGCTTCGTTAATTGCCCTGGTCTTTATGTTCCTGGCGCTTTCAGATATCTCTAATAAAGAGCCGGATACCCTGCTTGAGTGGAAAGTTGTTCAGTTCTCCTGGATTACATTGCTGCTGTTTGTTTTTTCAACTTTCGTAACTATCGGGTATATAATGAAGACACCTGGTATATGGGAGAGGAAAGAAGCAAGATAATATATACTGATCCTTTTAAGCCGAATATCATGAAACAAAAACTGTCATTACTGATTCTGTCCATATTGTTTTTTACACTGACCTCCTGCTCAGATACCGGATTTGAACCGGTAGATTATGTTAATCCGTATATCGGTAATATAAGTCATCTGCTTGTGCCGACATATCCAACTGTTCATATTCCGAACAGCATGTTAAGATTCTATCCGAACAGGGATAACTATACTTCCAATAATATGCAGGGATTCCCGCTAAATGTAGTGTCGCACCGTTCGGGAAAAGTATTTAACCTTAGTCCATTTAGTGGAAATACAGTTGAAATACATGGAAATATGTTGTACACTTATGACAATGAAAAAATAACGCCCTACTGCTATAATGTGACGCTGGATGAACCTGATATAGATGTCCAGTTTGTTCCGGCTGAAAAATCAGGATTTTTTGGTTTCAGTTTCAATAAGGATTCTGCGCATGGTGTGATCCTGAAAACAACAAGCCAGGGAGAGCTTGTGTATGAAAATAATACAATTTCAGGATATGATACCTTCGACGGAATTAAAGCATATCTGTACCTGGAATTTGACAAGGCACCCATAACTATCAAGGCACTTGAGAGAGATATTTTATCCGAAAGTACATCAGTCAGCGGAAGCAGAGTTGCTCTGTCTGCATCATTTGATACCGCAAGTAGCAGAGTGATAAAAATCCGTTATGGCCTTTCGTATATCAGCATTGAACAGGCCAGGAAAAATCTGCAGAATGATATTCCGGGATGGAATCGTGATGAAATATCCGAAAATGCAAGGACAAAATGGAATTCTGCCCTTTCAAGGATAGAGATTGAGGGAGGCACAGAAAATCAGAGGACAATGTTTTATACTTCTCTTTACCGCTGCTTTGAAAGGATGGTTGATATTACAGAAGCCGGACAATACTACAGCATATGGAGTAACAGGGTTGAACCAGCTGGCGATACAGCCTTTTATACCGACGACTGGGTATGGGATACCCACCTGGCTCTGCACCCTCTGCAGGTAATCCTTAATCCCTCTGAACAGGATGAAAAGATCACTTCATATATCCGTATGGCACGTCAATCGGGATGGATGCCGACTTTCCCCACAATTTCGGGCGATAACCATGCAATGAACGGCAATCATTCAGTTGCTGTGATCCTGGATGCCTGGAATAAAGGGATCCGGAATTTTGATCTCGAAGAGGCATATAATCATCTGAAAAAAACAATTCTTTATGAAACAAAATTACCCTGGGTAAGAGACAGTGCAACCGTTCTTGATGAATTTTATGACCGGAACGGGTACTTCCCGGCACTCAGGAAGGGAGATACAGAAACAAATCCTAAAGTCCATTCCTTCGAGAAACGTCAGGCTGTTGCAATAACCCTTGCATCGAGCTACGACGACTGGTGCATGGCACAGATTGCCAGGGAGCTTGGGAAAGAGGATGATTATAATTTCTTTATCCGGAGAAGCCTCAATTATAGAACCCTTTTTAACAGGGATACCGGATTTTATCATCCGAAAGATAGTGCCGGAAACTGGATCGGGCCTTTCGATTACAGGTTCGACGGGGGTATGGGAGCTCGCGATTACTACGATGAAAACAATGGCTGGACATATATCTGGCAGCCTTATCATGCATTCAGTGACCTGATAGACATGATGGGCGGCAAAGATAAATTCGACAGCAAGCTCGATCGCCTGTTCAGCGAAAGCCTGGGAAGATCAAAGTGGCAATATTATGCGACCATGCCTGATGCAACAGGAAACGTAGGGCAGTTTGTAATGGGCAATGAACCATCGATGCATATAGCATACCTCTATAACCTGGCAGGCAAACCCTGGAAAACCCAGAAACGTGTCCGTATGCTTCTGGATACATGGTTCAGGAACGATCTTATGGGAATATCAGGCGATGAGGACGGAGGCGGGTTGTCGGCATTTTATGTTTTTTCCGCAATGGGCTTTTACCCGATAACACCAGGTATTCCTGAATATCAGCTGGGAAGTCCCCTCTTCGACAATGTAAAAATCCATCTTCAGAACGGTAAAACATTTTCAATCATTGCCCGAAACAACAGCACCGAAAACAAATATATCCTTTCGGCTGAGCTTAATGGTAAAAGACTAACTAAGCCTGTTATCACTCATAACGACATTATTGAAGGTGGTAAACTGGTTTTTGAAATGGGTAATAAACCCGACTATAAATGGGGTGTTGAATAAATCAATAATTGTACCCACATGAAAAATATCTGGCTGAAGAGCCTTTTTACCCTTACCCCCTGTATTCTAAGCCAATGCAATACTTCTGAAAAAGAGATCCCGCTTAAGGATCGTCCGAACATACTCATTGCAATCGGCGACGATATTTCATACCCTCATATGGGTGCATATGGATGTCCCTGGATAAAAACTCCCGGATTTGACAGGGTTGCCGGCGACGGAATACTATTCCGTAATGCCTATACACCAAATTCGAAGTCATCACCCTCGCGTTCATGCCTCCTAACGGGCCGGAACAGCTGGCAGCTAGAAGAAGCGGCAAATCATGTCCCCTTCTTCCCTCCTAAGTTTACAAGCTTTATTGAAGTACTGGGAAACAACGGATACACCACCGGATATACAGCAAAAGGCTGGGCTCCCGGAATAGCCCTCGACAGCGCGGGGAATCCGCGAAGTCTTACAGGAAGAGCATTCAATGAGAAAAAAACTGCACCTCCTGCAAACGGAATCTCAGGTAATGACTATGCAGGCAATTTTGAAGACTTTCTAAATTCAAAGGACCCTGACAAACCTTTTTGCTTCTGGTATGGATCCCAGGAACCTCATCGCAGATATCAGTTTGGATCAGGTATAAGCATTGGAGGCAAAAAGATTACGGATATTGAAAAGGTTCCCCGATTCTGGCCTGATGATGACATTGTCCGGAACGACATGCTCGATTATGCCTTTGAGATCGAACATTTTGACAATCATCTGGTAAAAATGCTCGGTTTGCTGGAGCAGAGAGGAGAACTCAGCAATACAATCGTGATTGTTACTGCCGACAACGGAATGCCCTTTCCGCGGGTAAAAGGGCAGGCATACGAGTATTCAAATCATATGCCGCTTGCAATAATGTGGGAGAAAGGCATTAAGAATGCCGGCCGTACAGTATATGACTATATCAGCTTTATTGATATAGCGCCCACTATACTCGATGTCGCCGGCATAGAGCAGGCTAAAAGCGGCATGCAGCCGATACAAGGAAGAAGTATTGCTGCGATTTTCAAAAACAGAAAAAAAGGTTTTACTGATAAATCTTTTGATCATGTTCTGTTAGGCAGGGAAAGAAATGATGTCGGACGTCCTGATGATACCGGATATCCGATAAGAGGTATTGTCAGGGAAGGCTATCTTTTCCTTGTAAATTTCAAGCCAAACCGCTGGCCGTCGGGAGACCCGGAAACAGGTTATCTCGATTGCGACGGAAGCCCTGTAAAGACGCTTATCCTTAACATCAGGCGCAGTGGGGAGTCGTCTGATTACTGGAAACTCAATTTCGGGATGAGGGTTGAAGAAGAGTTATATAATATTTCATCAGATCCGGAGTGCCTGATTAATCTGGTGCCTGATCCGGGATATAATGTTCTTAAGCAAAGAATGCGTGCACTAATGGTACAGGAGCTTGAGAAGCAGGAGGATCCAAGGATACTTGGAAATGGAGATATTTTTGATAAATACCCCTATGCTTCAGAAGCTGTAAGGGATTTTTACAACAGGTTTATGAAAGGTTTGATTTCAGCTTCTGCTGCAGGATGGGTTGATTCAACAGACTTCGAAACAATACCAGAATAAGTGGTCTGTTCTCCATCTGGCTAACCATTATTGATTATTGCAATGACAGCAGATTTCGATGTGATAATTTGTGGCGCAGGGCCAGCCGGATGCACTGCCGCCCTTACTCTTGGATCGTCAGGTCTTAAAATTGCATTAATCGATAAAAAAATATCACCGCGCGAAAAAACGTGCGGTGATGCTATCCCGGCATTCGTCCCGAAAGTCCTTAATACAATAAATCCGGAATATGTAAAAGCATTCGAAGGATTAGCAGAAAAGAATAAAGTAAATACCTGCCGTATTTTCTCTCCTGGAAAGAAAAGTCTGGATCTGAAGTTTCCTGCGTATGGATTTATTTGCCGTCGTATTATATTTGATGCTTTCCTGTTTGATCTTGCCGCCCATTTGCCAGATATTACCATATTCCAGGAAACTGAGGTTAAAGATGTTTCTGAAAACACCAAGGAGATTATAGTCAGGACAGATAAAAACCAGGATCTGAAAACTCAGCTGGTTATTGGCTGTGATGGTGCAAACAGTATTGTAAGGAGACGCCTTTCAGGTACAGATATAAATTTTAATTATTGCTCCAGCTCAGTCAGGGCTTATTTTAAAAATATCACAGATACTCCCTCTGAAACTTTTGAGTTACATTTTCTGAAGGAGCTCCTTCCAGGATATTTCTGGATATTCCCCATGCATGATAGTCAGTTTAATGTTGGACTAGGTATCCCTTCCACCTCAGTAATCAGAGATAAAATAAATCTGAGCAGAATCTTCTCAGGACTATTGAAAAAGTTCCATACATCAGCAAGCGGTTTTTAAAAGCAGAATTAATCAGTGAGATCCGGGGAAGTCTTCTTCCTCTATGGTCACATAATACTCCCGTCTCAGGGAATAGGTTTATGCTCTGCGGCGATGCAGCATCACTGGTTAATCCTGCTACCGGGGCAGGAATCGGACAGGCCATGCAATCAGGAAGGTATGCAGGCTGGCAGGCGCTGAAATGCTTTGACAAAAATGATTTCTCAGCAAAGTATTTGAAAAACTACGATAACACCATCAGGGAAAAGTTATGGAAGGAGAACAGACAATACTTATTATTGAGGGAACTGGTACTAAAGAATGCATGGATTTTTGACAGGATTATTTCCGCAGGTCATAAAAGCAAGTCAATTAACAAAATGATTTCAGGAGGTCTGGGATAGGGATTTATTTATTTTTTCGGTCCCCCCTTTACAATATGCCTTATATTATTTAATTTCATAGGGTTTTTTTGCTTAAACGAAGTTTTGCACTTATGAACACAAAAGCAATTATTTTTTTTGGACTCAGTCTGATTTCGATAATTATTGCATTAATTATTTTCTTCAGGGGTCTTGACATTAAAGCATTGCTCTTTCTGATATTTGGAGTGGCTGCTGTTCTGCTCTTCAATCAGGGATTGGCAGAAATGAAGAGGAAAAAAGAATAATAACATATCTGATTTTTTGAACAATTTCTTAGCAAATCAGGTTATTATATAAAATAATTAATATCTCCTAATATGAAAAAATCGTTATTGGTTATGGTTGCGTTGTGCTTCATTATTTCAAATCCTCTTGAATCCCAGGGATTACTGAATAAGGTAAAGAAAGCCGTTTCAAAAGAAATTTCAAGTGTTATTGGTGATGATGCAGGTAAGGAATCTTCAAAACCCGGACCGGAGCCTGCATGCGCCTGCGATGATGCGAACATGATTATGGACCTCGGTAAATATAAAATCGTCTATAACGAAATCGCTATCTGTACAAAAGATGATGGGAGCATCCTGGTTAAAGATAATATAGCAGGTAAGTACTATATTTCAAGGAATGGCGTGTCTGAAGGACCATACAGTGAGGGAGCTCCTGAAATTGCCGGATTTTGCTCAGATGTAAGAAAAAGCAACAGCAGTAAACAAGACGATGACTGGGCAGTTAAGTTCCCCGATTATATTTCAAAATCAGGCGAAAAATTCCTTATCAGATTTAACGGCAAGAATTATGGCCCCTACGCAATGATTAGCGATTTTGCAGTTTCTTCGGGCAGGGATAAGTTTGCTGCTGTTGTAACCGAGAATATGGTGATGACTGAAGAGCAGGGAAAGAAACTGGAAAAGGAAATGGAAAATGCAAAGACCGATCAGGAACGCATGGATATTTCCATGAGAATGGCCCAGCAGATGCAGGAACAGATAGCAAAGGGCGGCGGTCCGGAATCACTGCAGCCAAAGATGGTCTCCAATATTCCGGGAGCAAAATATGATATTATGACATGGGGGGGAGGAAGACTTAACAGCAGTGTCAAATTTAATGACTTGCTTGTGATCGCTCCTGACAAAATAATTGATCTTACGGGAAAAACCGTCCTGAAACTTTCCCAGAACAGCACCAACTACGACAATATGTATGTTAATTCCTCAAACACATTATATGCCACCTACAATTACGGAACCCTGACATTCAGCGATAATAAAACACTGGCTGAGGTTTTTAGTCCTTATGTTATCAAAACAGATGACAAGGTTTATCTTACTTACATGTACTACTCTCCGGGAAAAGATGCTATAATGCAATGCTCGATTCCTTTTTAATAATGTGTCTGATATAAATCACGTCAATTATAAAATCTGTGCAGGGAAAATATAATTACCAGATATTGCTGGTTTCGTTTTTCATCCTCTGCAATGAAGGAGTATCAGTTTCCCAGGAGGAAAACTATAAAACTATTTTTGGAAAAGACTGGGATAAAGCCCAGAGCTTTGTGACTGAGAATGAAACCTGGATGAAACGCCTCTCAGAAGAATACAATATCTCATATCCGGTAGCAGTTGCAGTGGTTTTTCCTGAACTGATCAGATATTCAGCCCTTCGCGACAAAATGGAGATCACGCTTTTGAAAAGCCTGTACACATACAAAGGCCGGGATTATGCTGATTTCTCAATCGGACAGTTCCAGATGAAACCTTCATTTGCCGAATCAGTTCATGAAAAGGTAACGTTATTAAAAGGCAGGCTCAAAAATCGGTTTAAGGAAAAAATCAGAATGGAGGACATTATAAAGTACAGGTCTCTTATTGTGAGGGATCTTGAAGAACCGGAGTCGCAGTTTCTTTACCTGGCAGCATTTTTAAAGATCTGCGAAGCTATATACAATCTGAAGGATCTGGATGATGAACAAAGAATAAGAGTTTCTCTCTACAGCTTATAACTACAGCTTTCAAAGAAGCTTATGAAGAGATTAATGAAATGAAAGATAAAAAATTCTTCCATACAACCCTTGTCAGGACTGAAGGCTATTGTTACGCAGATATCTCCTGGTCATGGTATTCAAATTACCTTAAAAACAGGTAGAGGCTGTATCCAAAGACAAAATCCATTAACCGCAAAGGTCGCCAAGCCTTTCCGCAAAGATCTCAATGGAATGAAATATAATAATTTAGCTTTGTGTACTCTTATTTAACTAATATAATAACTTACACAGAGGGCCACTGAGGTTCACAGAGATCCACAGAGAAATGATTTCTTAACTCTGTATGCCTCTGTGACTTCACTGTGCAACTCTATGTAGACTATAAACTATCTTTAGAACCTGTATCCTGCTGAAACTCCGAAGCCAAAGTTCTTTTTTGAGGTCTGGTCATTTGGAAGACCGTAATCAGAATTTATTTCCAGCAAACCAAGCTGTCCATCGAGCTGAAAAAAGATCCCGTTATAAAGTTCATACCCAAGAAAGGCATTTATTCCGGCATCGAAGCGTTTGTAATAGGCATATGATGTCGGTTCCTCGGTAGCATCTTCCAGGAACTTTACCGGAAGTTCAATTGTAATTGTTCCGCTTTTGGTCCTTTCCCTTCCCGAAATCCCGCAACTTCCATAACCACCTGCACCTATAAGTATATGACCATCTCCAAGCTGTGGTCTGTAAAGTACGTTGACAGGAAGCTCAATATAGGAAAGCATTGTTGTTTTGGTAATATCATCTGTTATGATGTTTTGTTTTGTTCCCTTCATTGAATATAACAGTCCGGGCTGAACATATAAATCGGCAATTATCGGGAAAGTCACATTCCCACCGACATGAAAACCGGGTGTCAGCTGATTATCAAGGCTTTCCCCCCAGTAGTCTGTCCCCATAAACGATTGAAAGCTGAATCCTCCCAATACTCCATAATGTATTCCCGTATCAACTTTTCTTTTTTTCTGGGCGAATGTCTGGGGAATCAGCAAAATAAGAATAAGTCCAAATGTAAAAAACTTAGTTTTCATAATTGTATGTAGTTTTTCTATATCAGTATTTAATTCAATTAGATTGAACTTCGACCGCGTCAAAAGTAACAAACAATATAAAACATACTGCACAAAATGAATTGATTATTCAAAAAATATGCCTAAATTACTAACAAATTGAATTACCGTATTTACAGGAATATTTCAAAACCAAATATTTCTTTTTTACACAATTATCTAAATTATTATTTACAATGGCAGTATTAAAAGTTATTGAAATTATGGCATCCTCAGAAAAAAGCTGGGAAGATGCAACAAGTGCAGCAATAAAAACTGCAGCCAAGACAGTAAAGGGAATAAAATCGGCACACGTTAAAAACATGAGCGCAATTGTGAAAAACGACAAGGTAACCGAATTCCGGGTCAATGTAAAGATCTCATTTGAGGTAATGAACTGAATCCGGGTACCGGGTACTGGTTACCTGGTTGCTGGTTAAATTCTGCTAAACTAACATTTTACCATGCCACCCGGTAACAAGCATCAGGCAACCAGCAACTTATACTAATTAATTTATAAATCTAAATCTTTAAAAATCATGGGACTAATATCATTTATTAAAGGTGCAGGAGAAAAAATATTCGGAAAATCTGAAGAAAAAAAAGAAGGGGAAAAAGCTGATTTAATTTTATCTCATATCAAAAAATTTGGCTTCGATACCAGCGATATCCAGGTAAAGGTGGATGGTGACAAAGTAATACTGATGGGCAGCATTGATACAATCGACAACAAGAACAAAGTAATTGTAACTGCAGGGAATGTAGAGGGAATAGCATCAGTCGATGACTGGCTGAAGGTTAATCATCCTCCGGTTGTCGCCCCTCCCCAGCCCGAAAAGCAGTTTTATACAGTGAAAAAAGGCGATTATCTCTCAAAGATCGCAAAAGAGGTTTATGGAAATGCCAATAAATACAATGTGATATTTGAAGCTAACAAGCCGATGCTGAAAGATCCGAATCTGATTTATCCGGGTCAGGTGCTTGTTATTCCTCCCCTGGTAAAATAAAGCATCCTGAAAATCTGGTTACATAACTCCGCCGGTATTTCCGTTCAGGCCGTACCAGTGGAGTATTGTGTAACATCTTTATCCATAAAATAGACTAAAAGTTCTGCAGTTTTTTTAACTGTATCGATTTTAACGATTACAACCTTTTCAATTGTTTGTCCGGTCTGGGCACTAAGGTCTCTTATGAGATCCTTTTTAAAACTGGGCCTAAGCAGTTCCAGATTTTTGTAAATGACAACTATTGATGTATGGGTTCGCTTATTCAGGAAAATTTCGAGAATATATGCTGCTATAATTATAATTGAGTTAACCACAATGGCTCCGATCAGAGGAGGAGGAATATTTGCCTGTGAATTAATTACCGAAATACCGATAACAGTAAAAATATATGTCATATCTTTTACAGTATAATTTACTGTCCTGAAACGGAGAATTGCAAAAATAGCAAACAGACCCAGAGCCATTCCTAATTGAATATCAACTGTTTCGAGCAATGAACATATCAGAAAGATAATAATACCCATCAGGAAAAAAGAGAACACATATTCCTCCTTCTTTGAGTACTTGTAATAAATGATCCTGATAAGAACAAAAAGTACAGCAAGGTTCGTGAAAAATCTGATCAGTACACTTAATAAAGTATTTTCAACAGCAAGTGAATCTAATGACATAATATCCTATATTGGTTTGGGGTAATTATCGTAGTAGGGGCGTAGCATGCTACGCCCCTACAAACGTTTTATTAACATCCGTTCATCTAAGCACCCTTGGGTGTATCTGCCGGTTTCTCCTCTTCCGCGGTTTTTTTCTTGATATTTTCAGCAATATCCTCCAGCTTATCGGCAGTCTTGTCTGCTACTTTCTTGCTGAATTCTTTCACCTTTTCAACTGCATTTTCGGTTTTATCCTCAACCTTATCGGCAAATGCCTCAAATTTTTCCTTTACACCGCTCTCCTTTAAGTCCTCGATTTTGTCCTCAACATAATCCTCAGCTTTGTCATAAGCAACCTTCGCCTTTTTAAAGGCTTCACTTTTTTTGACATCATCTACTTTGTCATCTACAAAATCATCTGCCTTACGAAAAAATTTTTTCGCCTTGTCCAGCAGACTTTCTTTTTCCGGTTTTACCGGTTCCTGATTTGTTTTTTCTTCCATCTGGTTAAAAATTTAGATTTGAATTTAAAAAAATATTTTCGTGATTTTCGGAATCTCCCCTAAAGATAATAAAATATTATATGACTATTGGCAATCACGAATAAGAAATTATAAATCAACTGAAAATCAATTTATTGGATTTTATGTACGGTCCCTGATACTCATAAAATATTAAATATCCGGCAAGATGAATAGCTCTTTATCATTTATCTGGTTTATCTTTAAGAAAACGTTTTAAAGAAATGGAAAAAGAGATAATTACTGCAGTTGCCATTGGGCTTGGATTAAGCGCCAGCTGCGGATTCAGGGTTTTTGTCCCGATGCTTGTGGCAGCCATTGCTGCAAAAACAGGTATATTACCTGTCGCTGAAGGATTTCAATGGCTTGCCGGCTGGCCCGCTATTTTCTGTTTCGGAACTGCAACATTAGCCGAAATACTTGCATATTATGTGCCGTTTATCGATAATCTTCTCGACACAATCACGACTCCCCTGGCTGTAGGCGGAGGAACACTGCTAATGACCTCTGTTCTTCCCATTGATAATGACTTCCTTAAATGGGCTTCAGGCTTTATATTAGGAGGTGGCGCGGCTGCAACTGTCCAGAGCGGAAGCGTCCTGACAAGGCTCGCTTCGACCAAACTTACTGCCGGGGCAGGTAATGCAGTTGTAGCAACCGGGGAGCATGCCGCAGCCATCGGCACTTCTGTACTTTCACTGTTTATTCCGCTGTTTATTGCAGCACTGCTTATTTTATTGATGGTTTATATTATCCTTAAATTCGGAAAGAAAATCTTTAAGGAACCTTCCCAAAAAAAATTCAACGACAGGTCTGTTATATAATTTGAAAATATAATTACTTTAAGAGCAGATTCCAAATCACTTAAATATAAAATTAGATAAATAAAGAACTCTTTTTATGTTTGAATGGATGAGACACTGGCGATATGGTAACCAGTATGGATATGAGACATTTTTCAGGGGTCAGGACCGCCGGCCGCAGGGGAAAACGGGGATAATCATGTCAGAGTTAGGGATGCCGGAGGTTTATAACCCTGACTTTTACACTAATTTTATGGACCATGTCTTTCTTTACTCCCTGCCGGTTTTTCTTCAACCTTATATTCTGGCCGACAGGGGAATCGCTTTGATTGATCCATTAAATCCACTGGCAAGAGAGCCGTTTGTTCCTCTTCAGCTGGTGGATATGAACGGCTCTTTTAATAATCGCGAAGGTCGTCCGTATGTTGAATGCGAATTTAAATGGCGCCCGCCTGGAATGAAAAAGAATCCTTCGGATCACGGGTACTTTCTCTATACCGGCGACGGGAAGGGCGGTGCCCCTGATGTATGCCAGAAGACAGGGGCCAAAGTCGTTGGATGGTACTATGGACACCTCCTCCCTGAGAAAAAAGTGCCATGGGAGTACCAGTGCAAAAGTATTTATAACGAAACAGTCGCTGCCCTTAAAAAGGAATTCCCTCAAGCCGAATTCTGTCATGCTCAATACGTTTATGAAAGATCATTAAGAGAGGCTGTTGAATACCTTTTAGCCAAAGGCTGCAAAACAATTATTTACCAGTGCTTTTGTAATCCGGTATACTCCGACTTTGAGGATTATGCCTATGCCATTCCAAGAGTCTGCAGTTTTGTGAACAAACGGGCAAAGATTATCTGTGCTGATCAATTAGGTAACCAACCGGCAATGCGTGAGGCATATGTGCAGATAATCCGCGACCAACTCGCTCAGGTGCCTGTCCATGCCAGGGTCCTCCTGATCCTGTCAAAACATGGCCACCCATTTAAAAAGGAGACTCAGGACCTGCGCGGGCCTGAATATCGTGTGCCACTGGAAACAGAGATGCGAGATCTGATGGGGAAATGGGGGGGCCCATGGGAGCTGGTTTGGAGTGATGATGAGTATGCTGATGAATACTGGGACCCGGGGAAAACAAAACTTTCAACCTGCTCAGCCTATCGCAAAGCCATTAATGAAGGATTCGACTATGCACTCGAGGTTCCCACAGAATTTATTGCCGAAAATACTGACCTCATGTTCCTGCATGCTATAAAAAAGTTCAAAGCTTTTAGCAGCTACGATCCGAATGAGCCAGTTCCCTATCCTGATTGGGAAAAGCCGCTGGTACGTTCCTTTCGGGAAGGAAAAACTACAGGCATCTATGCCGGATGCCCGGTTGGTAAATACCGCAAATATATTGTCGAATCAGCAGTGACCTCAATAACAGATATCCTGAAAAATGGTTAAAAAAATAAATAGTATTTTAATAGTCCGATATTCCTGTTCCGGAACAGAATGAAACAGACTGCATTGATAAAACGATTAAGAGCGGGCCTGAAATCAGATGAGACCGGTAATAAGGCCAATTCCCTTATCTTTCTTCACAGATATGGTTTCAACATCCCTTTAACTTTCCTGGTAACAACCTGCGCTTATGATAAGTATCTCAAAGAGGGCTCAGTAGTAATTGAAGAACTCAGGGATGAGGTTCAGCAGCTTCCGGATGTAACTTATGCCGTTCGCTCCTCAACAACTGCTGAAGATTCGAAGGAGTACAGTTATGCCGGTCAGTTTCAAACTCTTATGAATGTCCGGGGAACGGAGAATATTCTGAAAGCAGTACAGGAGGTATGGAACTCATCATCATTATTAAGTGATAATGAATATCTGAGAAAAACTAAGATTTCTGCACTTAAATGCGGCGTCATTATTCAGGAAATGATTTCGTCGAAGCTGGCCGGCGTCAGTTTCAGCCGCAATCCTGTTACAAATCAGCAGGAAATTGTCATTGAGGCTGTTGAAGGATTCGGCGAGGACCTTGTTCAGAAGGGAATTACACCTTTACGCTGGAGAATAAGAAAGGATCTGGTTCTTGACGGGAATAAGAATCATCACTTTTTTTCTGTTATCAGGCAGGTAGCAGCAGATACCGCAAAGCTGAAAAGATATTACGGATCGCATATTGATATAGAGTGGGCGTATGACGGCAAGAAAATTTACTATCTCCAGCTAAGACAGATAACAGGACGAAAAGATATTCAGATATATTCCAATAAAATGGCCAAAGAGATGCTGCCGGGCCAGATTAAACCTCTTGTATGGTCGGTGAATATTCCGATGGTCAACGGAACATGGATAGATCTGCTTTCAGAGATCACAGGCCCCCTGGATGTAAAGCCCGAAGATCTGGCAAAGCTTTTTTATTATCAAACATATTTCAACATAATTGAATTGGGTAAAATATTCAGCCAGTTCGGAATGTCAGCCGACAGCCTGGAATACCTGATGATGAGAACTGACAATTCAAGACCCTCTTTTAAACCCGGTCTCAGAAGTCTGAGCCACTCATTCAGAATTATAAGGTTTATTTACACTAAACTTCGTTTTGAAAAGAGGTTCCTCCGAGATTACAGTGAACTAAGATTAAAATATAAAAAGATAGAAGAGTCATTGAAGGAAGATTTTAAGATCGATTCTTATCCTGATATCTATTCAACTCTTTTTAATGAGGGGAAAAGACTGGCATACCTCAATATCGTGACCCCGATGCTGATGTCATTATATCACAAGAGACTTAAAAAACATCTGGAAAAAGTCAATCTTGATTATGACAAGCTCGATTTCAGGCAGGACTTCCCTCAATTGATTTCTTACACTCCTCTCCCTTCAATTCGAAAGATCAAAAAGCAGATCGATAATTTACCTGAAAACCTGAAAGAGAAGTGTGTCTCTCTGGATAAACTAAGATCAATTAAAGAAGCTGAAGACATTGTCAGAGAGTTTGATATATTTTTGAAAGATTTCGGCCATCTGAGCGAAAGCGGTAACGATTTCTCAGTCCCCAAGTGGGAGGAAAATCCTGAGCTGGTTTATAATATGGTTATGAGCTCCTCTCCGGATGAAAACAAATCCGGTATGTATACCCTTAATGAGATGCAGCAGAAAGGTTTAAGAATAAGCCGTTCTATTTATAAAACCTATAAAAAAGCAGGTAATTTTAAAGTATATCGTGAACAGATAAGTTCCTTATATATATTTGGTTATGGTCTTTTTCGCAGGCTTTTTCTAATGCTCGGAAAAGATCTGGCTGCAAAGGGGATCATAGACTCCGAATATGATATTTTTTATCTCAGGAAAGAGGAGATTGATTTCATTCTGGAAAATAATCCTGAAGTACATGAGAAGAGATACCAGGATCTGATCCAGAAGCGGAAAAATGAGATGGCCGAGACTAAGGATATTGTTCTTCCTCAGGTTATTTATGGAGAAGAAGCTCCGATTCTCGAAAAAGGGAAAGAGAAGAATCATTCCGGAATCGGCACATCCTCCGGAACTTATTCAGGCAAAACAAGGGTTGTACAGAGAACAGATGATTTTGCTGACAGTCCGGAAGGGTGATGTTCTTTTAATTCCTTTTTCCGATGTCAGCTGGACACCCATACTTGTCAAAGCCGGGGCAATTGTATCTGAAACAGGTGGTATGCTCTCACACTGCTCAATCATTGCAAGGGAAATGGGAATTCCCGCTCTTGTTTCAGTTGAAAATGCCTGCTGCATTAGGCAGTGGATTAACAGTAACAGTTGACGGATCAAACGGAGTACTAACAATCCATGATTATGAGTGAAGTAATAGCATTCCTTGATTCAAAAACCATCTGCTGCTGGTAATTATTTGCAGTGCCTGACCGGTTATCTTATAGGATCAGTCTCTTTTGCCCGGATTGTCTATTTCATTGTCACCAAAAACAAAAAAATTGAATCCTTTTCAGAACCGGTTCCCCATTCTGACGAAACTTTGAATCAGATCTGGTAAGTGCCACCCTTGTGACAAAAAGATCGGAGCCAGATATGGCTGTATTACTTCAATTGCTGATATTCTTAAAGTTGCGGTTCCGACCCTTCTGGTCAATGCTTTTATTCACTTCAGATCCTTACTATTTGCTTACTGCACTTTTTGGAGTTATTGGACATAATCTTCCTGTTTACTACCGGTTTAAAGGTGGCAGGGGAGAATCTCCGATACTGGGTATTCTTCTTGTAATAAACTGGTTTGGATCTGCTTTTGGTGAACCTTGCTGCCACTATTCTGGGTTTTATCACCGGAAGTGTCCTTGTGGTGAGATGGGGCGGGTATGTATTAATGATATTCTGGCTTTGGTACTACTTTAATGACTGGCGGTATGCTCTCTTCATGATCTTTATAAACTTCTTTTTCTGGTTTTCAATGCGCAAAGATCTCTCACGCTTCATCGAACTAAAGAAGAAAAAAGGTATTGAGTTGACCGAGGAGGATGTCTCTCGAGTTCATCCTTATGGGAAAAAGCCTGGGGCGGGCTCTTGATAAATACAGCCTCTTTGCTGTTTACAAAAAATTAAAGAACAGATCCCGGAAATAAAAATAATGCGCTGGTGAACAGAAGAATTATTTATATACTTTTTTTAAAAATTATCCTCGGTTTGCAGTCTGTCAATAGGTCAGAATACAGGCCTTGACTTCCAGAACCAGATAAGCGGCTGGGCCGGTTGCAATTTTTCGGATCCGTTAAGATATCAGACCGGGGCAAGGTATATCCCAACCCTCAGCCCCTGGCTGGAATTCGGGAAAGACAGCAAGCTCGATGCCGAGATCTCGGTTAATACTTATGGGAATCTGCTCTTTACAGGATCAGGCTTTGATACTGCAAATTATGTCTTCAAGCCATACAGCCTATGGCTCAGATATTCCACTTCAAATTTTGAGCTCAGGGCAGGGCTTCAGAAGATAAACTTCGGTTCAGCAAACATTTTCCGGCCTCTGATGTGGTTTGACAAAATGGACTACCGCGATCCTTTGCAGCTGACAGAAGGTGTTTATGGACTGCTCGGACGTTATTATTTCAGCAACAATATAAATATCTGGCTCTGGACTTTATATGGGAATGATAAAGTAAAAGGATGGGAAATCAGCTCCTTCTGTACAGACTATTCCTGAATACGGAGGCAGATTCCAGCTTCCTGTTCCCAGAGGTGAAATCGCAATGAGTTATCATCATCGTGTTGCTGATTATTCAGAGTTTTATATTCAGATTACCTCTATGATAACAGAAACCAGTTTTAGCGAGAACATGATCTGGCCGTGGATGGCAAATGGGATCTTGGCACTGGGATTCTGGTTTGAATATGTCATGAAACCTAAATGATAAAGATAATCAGCTCATGAGCAGATGGGAGACCTATTACAATCTGGGATTTGATTATACTTTCTCCCTTGGTAACGGACTTAATCTGATCACCGAATTCTTCCATTATTCCAATAATCCTGATGAGGTTCAGCAAAAAACCAAAAGCAATTATTCAATCCCTGTCATTAAACTACCCATTTACCCTGTCTCATAATATTTCCTGTTTTGTTTATTATAACTGGGAAACTGAGGAATGGTACAGTTACCTGAATCTTCAACTGAAATATGATTATCTTAGTCTGTATATTATGACATTCTGGAATCCTGAAAAATTTTCATTGTTTACAGTGCAAGGACGACAATAATACTTTTTGCCGGAAAGGGATTTCAGCTTATGCTTGTACTTGATATTTAATTACAAATAACTGTAAAGATGAATAATAGTAGCATCATTACAATTGAAGGTCTTAAAAAGCACTTTCCGATGGGCAGCGGCAAATTCACAGCATTGAACGGGATTGATCTTTCCTTCGGGAAGGGTGAGTTCGCCGGAATCATTGGTCCCAGTGGTTCAGGAAAGACAACACTGCTTAACATTATCGGAACCCTTGATGCTACCCTCGGAAGGGAAGGCAATTATCCTCGGACAATCAGTCGGGAACCTCTCACCAGCGGCATCAGCTGCATTGCGTAAGTCTCAGCTGGGTTTTATTTTCCAGACCTATAATCTGTTCCAGGTATATACTGTGTTTGAGAATGTTGAGTTTCCTCTTCTCCTTCAGGGCATTGAGGCATCAAAGCGCAAAAAGATGGTCTCGATGCTCTTGAATGGGTAGGTCTGACAGATAAGATTAAATCAAGACCGGCTCAACTCTCCGGAGGTGAAAGCCAGCGGGTTGCAATTGCCCGTGCAATGGTGAAAAGACCTGCATTGTACTTGCAGATGAGCCAACTGCAAACCTTGATGCCGCCAACTCTCATCATATACTCCAGACAATGGAGAAGCTTAACCGCGAACTGCATACTACATTTATTTTCGCCACGCATGATGAGAAAGTGATAGGCTATGTCAGGAGAAAGATTTTCCTTCTCGACGGAAAGGTTGCAAAAGATGAGATAATTGATAAAAACTAACAGAGGTATCTTAATGCTGGCTTTTAAACTTGCATTAAGAAACCTTCTGGGTGCAGGATTACGGACCTGGCTGAATGTTATTGTACTCTCATTCTCCTTTATCATCATTATCTGGACCAAGGGTCTTCTTGAAGGATGGGACCGTCAGGCAAGGAACGATATGATCAAATGGGAAATAGCTGCAGGTCAATACTGGCATTACAATTATGATCCCTTATGATCCTTTAACATTAACCGAAAGCCATGGACACTGTTCCTGTCCGGATTATCTGTATACATCACTGAATCAACCATTGTTCCTGTACTGATTACCCAGGGAACTATTTATCCCATGGGAAGAATGCTGTCAGTAATTATAAGGGGCATTCCGCCGGAACAGAAGTTACTTGCACTTCCAACTGTAAAACTGGAATGGGGAAGAAGGTGATATACCTGCAATTATAGGTAGTTCCATGGCGGAAACTACAAAGCTCAAAGAAGGCGATTATGTGACACTTCGATGGAGAGACAAAAACGGCACTTTTGATGCAACAGAGATAAGAATTGCCGGAATATTTGAAACCAATGTTCCAACAGTTGATGTGGGACAGGTATGGCTTCCTATTGAAAAGCTCCGGGAAATGATGCTTCTTCCGGGAGAAGCAACAATCCTGATAACAGCGACTGATTTCAGCAATGCTCCGGTCCTGATCAATGGATTTTTAAGAATCAGGAATCACTTCTATCCGATATCGAAAAAATAATCAAATCCAAAAGTGCTGTAGGGATTATTATCTGGGGAATTCTGCTGATGATGGCCATGCTTGCAGTATTTGACACCCAGGTATTGTCAATTTTCAGAAGACAGAAAGAGATTGGGACTTATGTAGCCCTTGGTATGACACGCGGACAGGTGGTTAAATTATTTACTATTGAGGGAGCCATGCATTCAGTGCTGGCAGCTCTGGTTGGCGCTGTTTATGGGATCCCTCTGCTTGACATTGCAGGCTATAAGAGGTATTTCAATTCCTGTAAACAGTAGTGATTTTGGCATTGCGATGGCGGAAAAACTATATCCGGTATATAGCCTTGGCCTTATTGCAGGAACAGTTCTTATCGTACTGCTGGTCACAACAATTGTCAGTTACTGGCCATCACGAAAGATAGCTAAACTAAATCCAACAGAAGCATTAAGGGGGAGGATACAATGATCAGATTTCTTTTTAAAGGACTTCTAAGGGACAAGCACCGCAGCCTTCTTCCATTTCTTGTTACCGCCTCAGGAGTTATGCTTACAGTTGTATTTCATGCCTGGATGACCGGAGTTATAGGCAACAGCATTGAGTTTAATGCACGTTTTTCTACCGGCATGTTAAAATAATGACAAGAGCCTATTCAGAAAATGCCGCCCAGATCACCAAATGATCTGGCAATCCTGGGAACAGACACTCTGAAAGATATTATTTCAGCGCAGGTGCCTGAGATGGATTTTGCCGAACGAATTTATTTTGCAGGCATTGATTGATGTACCTGATCATACGGGTGAAACAAGAGCTCAGGGTCCCGCTATGGGAATTGGAATCGATATGCTTTCAGGAAATCAGGATGAAATAGAACGCCTGAATATTCCGGTCATCACTGAAGAGCGGTCGTCTGCCCGTAAAAACAAGGAAGCCTTGCTCAGCAAGACATTTGCTGATAAACTTGGCATTAAATCCGGAGATACAATGACCCTTGTCAGCTCAAGTATGTACGGGGAACTTACTTTGTATAATTTTATTCTCTGCGGAACAGTTGAATTTGGGACCACTGCCCTTGACAGGGGAACAATTATTGCTGATATTAAGGATGTCAGAGAGGCTTTGAATATGGATGATGCCACTGGTGAGATACTTGGATTTTTTCGGACCGGTAAATATGATGATGAAGAAGCAAGGCAATTGCTGAACGGTTCAATAACCAATTCTCTTCAGAACAGGATGAGTTTTCTCTAGTAATGAAAAGCCTGGCACAGCTAAATAATATGGGATTCCTGGTTGAATATTCCGAAAAACTGCAGGGCATTCTTGTATGCTGTTTTCATTTTTGCTATGTCACTCATTCTCTGGAATGCAGGGCTGCTTGGAGGATTGCGCAGATATGGAGAATTTGGCATGCGGCTTGCTATAGGAGAAGAAAAAGGTCATGTTTATAAAACAATGCTCCTGGAATCATTCATTATTGGTCTCTTTGGATCATTGGCAGGAGTAATTGCAGGAATGAGCATTTCATTATACCTTCAGAATCACGGTATTGACCTGGGATTTGCAATGAAGAATGCCTCTATTATGATGCCCCAGGGTCTTCAGGGCCCAGATTACCCCGCAACATGGTATATAGGATTTATTCCGGGATTATTTCAACCCAGTTTGGTACAATGCTTGCAGGAATAGGAATATATAAACGTCAGACAGCACAACTTTTTAAAGAACTTGAAGCATGAATAAACTGATTATTTGCTTCTGTTTCTGATTGGCTTCTGCTCCTCTGCATGCACAGTTTCCTGACGGGAAAGAAATCCTTGACAAGGATAGATCAGAATCTGTCATCCGAAAACCGGATCTATTCATCTTCCATGATTATTCACGGACGAAGAACAACCCTTACTTTCAAACTTAAAACCTGGACTGCCGGTGATAATAAATCGTTCACCGAATACCTTTTCCCGGTACGGGAGCAGGGAACAAAGATGCTTAAACTCGAAGATCAGCTATGGATATATTCTCCCGGTGCCGACCGCATAATTCAGATTGCAGGACATATGCTGCGCCAGTCAGTTATGGGTTCTGATCTTTCATATGAGGATCTGATGGAAGACAGCAGGCTTACAGACCAGTATAATGCAAAAGTAACCGGTACGGAAATGATTGATGGCCGTAATTGCTGGGTTATTGAACTTACTGCTTTTGTCCCGGAGATTGCCTACCAGGGAATGAAACTATGGGTTGATCAGGAAAGGAATATTCCGCTTCGTGAAGAGATGTATGCAAAAAGCGGCACCCTTCTGAAAAGAACCGAGCTATCAAATGTTGAACGCATTAATGAAAGATGGTACCCGAAAAAACTGGTCTTTAAGGATATGCTGAAGGAAGGAATGGGTACAGAACTGATAATTGATGAAATAGAGTTTAATGTGGATATCCCTGATCATGTTTTTTCAAAAGCCAGCCTTAAAAAATAATACAGTCTGTTTGAACATTTCAAATCCTATTTGCACTCAACTGGAAGTGATCGGATTGAATATATTCAATGGCTGAATCCTGACCAATTGTATGAATTAACTGTACGCCTGCATCATGTCTCCTTTCAGATAGAATCTCAGCCATGGCAAAAGATATTTTGCAGGATACTCAGTTGCGTGTTGCCTTATCAGTAATTCTTCCGGAGCGGGCCTGCAGGTGGACTCAGCAAGCCTGCATTTAGTATTTCTGTCTGCCATCTGGCAGTGACTCCTCCTTTGATCGTGATAATTATTTTTGAAAGGCTTTTTCAGTTGGAATATATTGGTAATTGATGAATCTCTGGACTGCGTTACACAATCATTTTTCCCTGCAATAATCATCGAAGGTATTCTCAAGCTCCGATGCTGCATTGATTGAAGAGGGTCGTGTATCCAATGGGTGCCAGTAGGGCAATGGAGCGAACAGAAGAACTGAATCGTGCAGCCAGAATTGCTGATCCGCCTCCCATACTGTGACCCATTGCGCAATTCATCGAATCAACCCTGTTATAAAATAGTGATGATGGATCTCTTGGCAGATTCAAGCAATTCATCCAGTATAAATGCAATATCAATTGCAAAATCCATGTGCGATGGGAATAATTCCGCTCTCACTCTTTGGAAAGGCAATTATGAATCCATGGAGTACAAGGGAATCACGAATGTACTTATAGGAGCTCCATGACATCTGGTAACCATGGCCAAAGCAAATAACAGGGAATTTTCCTGCAAAAACCTCAGAGATAGCAACATTCTTTCCTGCGGTATCAGAAGGGTAATACACCTCTGTTCTGATTTTCCGGTTATTTCTTGATGAATCAACAAATGAAATACTTGTGTGCCCTATCTGAAAAGACCGGGATGAAAGATTGTTTGAGATCAAAAGTAGTAATCCTGTGATTAAAAACGTTCTTAAATAAAACCTCATTCTCAGAGATGTTTAGCAAATAAAGCAACTCAGGGACTCTTTCGTATCATTAACAGACAATTTGAGATAACCTCAGTAGTCGATTTGCGGTTATTTAAATATTGCACTCACATTATCCAGCCTCACCATATCCTCATCAGAAAGCCTGAATGACATCGCTCCGACGTTCTCCTTTGCATGGATCTCTTTTGTTGCACCCGGAATTGCCACAACCGTATCGCCGTTATATTGAATCAGCCAGTTGAGAGCTACCTGGGATGGTGTTACACTATACTTAATTGACAGCTCCTTCACCAGGTCCACTACTGGCCGGCTTTTCTCAAGTCCTTCCGGCTTGAACTGTGAGCTGTATCGTCTAAAGCCAATATTATTAAGCAGGTCCTTATTATCGTGAAACTTGCCGGTAACCAGACCCTGTGCCAGAGGTGAATACGCAATTATAGTAATACCCAGCTTTTTCGCAAGGTCCATAACTCCATTGGATTCAATTTTGCGGTCAAGAAGGCTATACCTCACCTGGTTTGAGGCAAGCGGTATACCTGATTTTTGGAGTGTCTCCCATGAATTCTTCATCTTCCGTGCATTGAAATTGCTTACCCCTACGGCTTTTATAAGTTTCCTGTTAACAAGTTCAGCCATTGCTTCCATTTCACTCTTCTCTCCGGAGAAGCTGAATGGCTGGTGAACCTGGTAGAGATCGATGGGATATGGTTCAAGTGCACTGATCCGCTTGTTTATACTCTTGCCTATATTGGAAGCGAACCGGAAAGCCGGCCACCATTTAGTTGCGATTACAACATCACCTGTCTTTTTCCCTGCTGCCTGGAGGGCTTTTGAAAGAGCTATTTCTGACGCACCGCTGCCATATAATTCAGCTGTATCAAACCAGTTAATCCCTCCTTCAATTGATAGCGCGACAACTTTTTCAATAAGGTCATCTTCAAGAGTGGGCCAGAATTTTCCTGCCATATTCTTTTGCTTGCTGAACTGCCAGCAACCAAGGCCTATGGGGGTAACCATAATATCTGTACGCCCAAGAGGTCTCAGACTATTCGTATTTATCATTATGTCAATATTTGATTAAGTAAAGATAAAGATTTAATTATCTGGTGGTCAGTATAAATTATATCTTTAAACCCCACAGAGCAAATGCACAAACACCCTATCCATTTTCAGTATTACATTCTGAAAAATTAATTATCATTGCCAATAAGTTGCAGAAATGGTTTTGCCTCGGTACTTGCTCATCATATTTAATTGGGTCAGAATGGGACCTATTTTGATTATGTAAAAGATAGAGGTCAGGATGTGCTTTTCCCGATAACCCGTTTTTCCCTTGAGATGGATGTGAACAAGTGGCAAGGCTCAGCTAAATAATTGTTTTTATGCTGAACTTGAGGCAGATGGAATATATGCACCTGTAAGTTATCTGAACGGGAGCGATAATGAAATTGTTGGTGCTATACTTGATGCCTTCAGCAGGGACCATGCTTTAACCAGTGAAGATTTTGAAATGCTTGTAGTTTCAGAGAAATAAATTATCTTTAATAATTGATTTTTACAAAAACCGGATCTGATACCAATCACTAATTTTAAAAATATAAAAATGGCTTCAGAAACAACCTCGGCGAAACCTTCAAGATGGGCAGGAGCCGTAAAAAAGACAAAAAGGTTCCTTAACTGGGTACTGGCAATCCTCATTATCTTTCTTGCCATATTTGTTTACATAAAGTATTTTTACACTTACAGCGAAGGTTACCGCGCAGGATTATTGCAGAAGTTTTCGAATAAAGGCATTATTTTCAAAACATATGAAGGTGAATTGATTCTAAGCAGTGTGGCAAGCACTTCAAATGTTGCTCTCGCTTCTGAAAAATTCCAGTTTACTGTATTGAAAAAAAATGTGAATATCATGTACGACACGCTCCAGGGGAAAAATGTGATTGTTCATTACATAGAGAAAAAAGGTCCTTTACCCTGGCGGGGAGATTCAAGATACCTGGTCGACAGTATTGCTGTCAGGAAGTGACAGGCACTATCATCCGGCCATAAAAGGCTGATAAGCATTTACTTAAATTCATAAAATGTCGTTAGGTGCTAAAGAAAATATCAAGAGTATTGTCTTAATTATACTCGGAATATTTTCAGCCAGCTTCGGTCTTAAAGGATTTCTTATACCCAATCAGTTTATTGACGGCGGGGTGACAGGTATATCACTGCTTATCTCCTTCTCCTCGAAAATACCTTTTCCCTTGTTGATCTTTATTATTAATGTGCCTTTCATTATTCTGGGCTACAGTCAGATATCAAAAACCTTCGCTTTTAAGGCTTTCGCTGCCATTGCCGGGCTCGCCCTGGTGCTTGCCTTTATTGATTTCCCGGTAATAACTCATGATAAGCTGCTGATAGCAATTTTTGGCGGATTGTTTCTTGGGGCGGGGGTAGGTCTTTCAGTGCGCGGAGGAGGGGTGCTTGACGGCACAGAGATACTTGCTCTTTACATCTGGAGAAGAAGTGAAACCTCCATCGGCGATATGATAATGATATTTAACGTGATAATATTCAGTTGTGCAGCGTTCATCCTGGGAATTGAATCTGCCCTGTATTCAATCCTGACTTACCTGGCTGCATCAAAAACAATTGATTATATTGTTGAAGGTGTTGAAGAATACACCGGGGTTACAATAATCTCGGAAAAAAGTTCAAAAGTGAAGGTTCTCTTAATGACAAAGTTTGGACGCGGCCTGACCATTTATAAGGGAAAACGAAGCATGATAGGCAGGCATGCTGATCTTGACGGAGTTGCCGATATGGATATAATATTCACCATAGTCACCAAACTGGAAATCGGGAAAGTTAAAAAGCTTGTAAACGAGGTTGATGAAAATGCTTTTATTTATTGTTTCCCAATCAGCAATGCCAAGGGCGGAGTTCTGAAGAAAAGACCCCTTCACGAATAGATATCTTGTTTTGCCCTCCTGATAACCAGATACTATTTTATCACCTTTTTCATTATCCCTAGCAGACCCCTGATAAAGGTAGCGCTTGTAAGAACTTTTACAACCGGGCTCCTGGCAACACTTCTTCTTGCAGACCCCGATGTTTTTCTCCCCACTTCTCCCCTTCGTCCCCTCTCCCATTCTTTTCTCTCAGCCTCCTCTTCGGCTTTCTTTTGAATTGCTTCAATTTTATCTTTCAGAAGTTCATAAGCACTTACCCGATCGATCGATTGACCGTACTTGCTGACAAGTTCCGAGCCTCTGTTAATTGAGTTAAGTTCTTCCTGCGACAAAATATCCATCCTGCTCATGGGAGCACGCATCATTGTCGCCGCAAGAGGTGTCGGAATCCCCTTTTCATTCAATGCAGTAACCAGGGCTTCGCCAATTCCAAGCGATGTAAGAGTCTCGTCAGTCCTGTAATAATCTGATAAAGGGAAGTTTTCTGCGGTAAGCTTTATGGCCTGTCTGTCGATTGCCGTGAAAGCCCTGAGAGCATGCTGGACCTTGAGGCCAAGCTGGGCAAGAACTCCGTTAGGAACATCCATCGGGTTCTGTGTAATAAAAAATACACCTACACCTTTGGAACGTATTAGTTTTACTATTGTCTCGATTTCATTTAAAAGTGTTTTACTCGCTTCTTTAAAGACAAGATGTGCTTCATCAATAAATATAACAAGCTCGGGTTTTTCGACATCTCCCTTTTCCGGCATCATATCATATACTTCTGCAAGAAGACACAACATAAAAGTTGAAAACAATTTAGGTCTATCCTGAATATCAGTGAGCCTGATTATATTGACAAATCCTTTACCATTTTCGTCCCGTCTCATCAGATCACGGATTTCAAATGAAGGTTCGCCAAAAAAAAGATCAGCACCCTGCTGTTCAAGCTCCATAGCTTTGCGAAGGATTATTCCGGTTGTGGATGGCGAAATATAACCATATTCGCGTTCAAGCTCTGCTTTTCCCTCTTCTGTCACGTACTGGAGAACCTTTTTCAGGTCTTTCAGATCAAGCAAAGGCATATGTTTATCATCACAATATTTAAAAATAACTGCCAGTACACCGGTCTGTGTATCATTAAGTTCCAGTATCCTTGAAAGAAGCACCGGTCCGAATTCAGAAATAGTGGCCCTCAGCCTCGCTCCCTCCTGTTTTGAAATGGTCAGGAGTTCAACCGGACATCCTTTTGTTGAATATGGCAGCCCTATTTTTGCATGCCTTTCTGTAATAAAAGGTTTTTCTTCTCCCGGCTTTGCAATACCGCTGAGATCGCCTTTGACATCCATCACCAGGACGGGAACCCCCTTCTCAGAAAGCTGCTCTGATAATACCTGAAGTGTTTTCGTTTTACCGGTTCCTGTAGCACCGGCGATAAGTCCGTGCCTGTTCATTGTTTTTAGAGGTACACTTACAAGTGTATCTGTAAGTGTAGCCCCGTCGAGGATAGCTCCTCCAAGAATGATGGAATCACCTTTACAGGCATAACCTGCATTAATGTGGGCTGCAAACGTTTCTTTTCTGTCCATTTTTTAGGATATTTAACCACTGTAAACCGAAGATGCAATTTAACTGTTTAGCTTTAATTTACAAAAGAGATGGATAGGTTCATATATAATTAATTTGATATTCTGAAGAAAAATTTAAAAATGCTATATTTGAAATTCAATGAAAAATTTAAAATGTATAGAGGCTGCTGTTAAACTGTAGGTTTTAAAAGAAAAGGGAAAGCTGTAAAATGATTTTTTCATGTCGTAGACCTTTATAAGTAAATGCATTCAGTTAATTTCTAAGAATAATTTACTAACCAAAATTTAATTACAATGGCAAAATTCGAAGTTTACCAGAGTGGCAAGAAAAGTGAATTCCGTTTCCGTCTTAAAGCTGACAACGGACAGACAATCCTGAGCAGCGAAGGCTATACAAGCAAAGCATCATGCCTGAATGGAATTGATTCCGTGAAAAAAAATGCAGCTGATCCCAAAAGGTTTAACAAGACCACTACTCCGTCAAAAATGTTCCGTTTTGCAATTACAGCAGCAAACAGCCAGATAATTGGCACAAGCCAGAATTATAAAAGCGAAAGTGGCCGCGATAATGGCATCGAATCAGTAAAAAGAAATGCTGCCAAGGCTGAAATAAAAGAGGTGGCAAAATAAAACCGATTGTCCTGACCCGAATTTAGGTAACCGCAGAACGCACCAAAATTGCGCTTAGTGTGCATTTTGCGGTTCATTTTTAGCCTGCTTCGAATTATTAGCTGAATATTACCTGTATAACTCATCAAATTATATCACCATGAGACTAAAACTATTTTCATTTACCCTGCTCTTTTCAATTTTCTGCTCACTGGTAACCGGGCAGGTGACCGAAGCAGAGAAAAAACTAAGAGCTGTCAATACCGACACAATAATGGGTTGGAAAAAGGGCGGAGTGATTGGATTTAACTTTTCCCAGACATCACTTACAAACTGGGCTGCCGGCGGACAAAATTCACTGTCAGTAAATGGACTCCTGAGTGCCTTTGCAAGCTACAAACAGGGTAAATCATCCTGGGATAATTCCCTTGATCTTGGCTATGGTCTGTTGAAACAGGGGATTGATGATTATTTCACTAAAACCGACGATAAAATAGATATCATGTCCAAATACGGACGGGAGGCATTTAAGAATTTCAATTATGCAGCTCTTCTGAATTTCAAAACCCAGATGAGTCCCGGGTATAAGTATCCTGACACTGAAAATAAAATATCTGATTTCTTTGCTCCGGCTTATCTCCTGCTGGGAGCAGGATTGGATTATAAACCAAACCAGTATTTCAGTGCATATTTATCACCACTGACTGCCAAGTTTACGTTTGTTGCTGATCCTGATCTTTCAGATGACGGAGCTTTCGGAGTAACACCCGGAGAGACAGTAAGAGGTGAAATAGGCGGATATATCCGGACAATATATACACGGGGTGATTTCACAAATGAATTTCTTAAAAACGTTGCATTTACAACCAAACTTGATCTTTTTTCGAATTACTCCGATAATCCCCAGAATATTGATGTTAACTGGGAAATCCTGTTGGCCCTTAAAGTGAATAAATATTTATCAGTCAATTTTAATACACACCTTCTATATGATGACGACATTTTAGTTCCTGTCGACAGAAACGGGAATGGGGAATTTGAATCAACAGAGGCTCCCGGTCCCAGGACGCAGTTTAAAGAGATTCTTGGAGTTGGATTTTCACTTAAATTCTGATAATATTAACTAAACCCTGACAAAATGAAAATTTTAGACGAATTCAAACAATTTGCCATGAAAGGTAATATGGTCGACATGGCCGTAGGTATAATCATTGGTGCTGCATTCGGGAAGATCGTTTCCTCGCTGGTAAACGACATAATCATGCCCCCGATTGGCTTACTGCTTGGCGGAGTTAACTTCACCGACCTTAAAGTTGTAATGAAAGCAGCTACCGAGGTCAAACCGGCAGTAACCTGGAATTATGGAAGTTTTATCCAGGTTGCCATTGACTTCCTTATTGTTGCATTTGTGATCTTTATGCTTATTAAAGGAATCAATGCCATGAAGAAGAAGGAAGAAGCAGCCCCTGCAGCACCTCCTGCCCCGACAAAGGATCAGGTACTGCTTACAGAGATCAGGGACCTGCTGAAGAAATAAGGACATGCCATGGCATGTCCCTTTATGTTCATAAAACAGAGTTATCATGAATCCCAAAACCAAATCCCTGATTTATATTTTCGTAATATCTGTCATTCTTTCAATCCCCCTAAAATCCCAGCCACCACCATCGGGAGTGAAGATCTGGTTCAACAAACCTGCTGAAACATGGAACGATGCTCTGCCTGTCGGAAATGGCCGGCTGGGAGCAATGGTGTTCGGAGGCATTCAAAAGGAACGGCTCCAGCTTAATGAAGAATCGGTGTGGACCGGTGCTCCCCGCTGGGATGCCAATCCCGATGCTCTGAAAAACCTGCCTGAGGTACGGAAGCTTCTTTTCGAAGGAAAATACGGCGAGGCTGAGAAACTGGCTCAGAGCGGGATCCTCGGCAGTTTCAGGCGCGATAATGCATCAAGCTACCAGACCCTCGGTGACCTCACATTAGATTTTGGCTCTCTCAGGGGAGTCTCGGCTTACCGTCGTGAGCTTGATATCGGGGAGGCCATATCCAGAATTACATATACATCTGATAAGGTAACCTATACCCGGGAGGTTTTTGCGAGCGCTCCCGACCAGGCACTGGTTGTAAGGATCACTGCCGATATGCCTGGGTCACTGAGTTTTACTGCACGGCTTTCACGTCCGGGGAACAAAGCGGTCGTAAAAGCCGCCGGGAACGAAATTACCATGAATGAACATGTGGGAGAAGGTACCGGTGTTAAAATGGAAACACGGCTGAAACTCGTTAATGATGGAGGAACAATAGTGTCCGGCGGCGACAGCATAAGAATTGTTAAGGCAAATTCCGTTTTAATTCTGCTTACCGCAGCGACGGATTATTCCGGTGATGATCCCTCGATTGCAGAAAATCAGATGGAAACCGTTTCAGGGCGTTCATATGCTGACATCAGGAAAGACCATATTGCTGATTATCAAAAGTATTTTAACAGGGTTTCACTTGATCTCGGATCCGGCGATGGCAATTATTTTACCACCGACGCCCGCATAACTGCAATGCAGAACGGCTATGTCGATACCGACCTGATAGAGCTTTATTATCAGTTTGGTCGTTATCTGCTGATAAGCAGTTCACGTCCGGGAAACCTGCCGGCAAATCTTCAGGGAATATGGGCTGACGGATTGAAGCCACCCTGGAGTGCCGACTATCATATCAATATTAACATCCAGATGAATTACTGGCCTGCGGAGATCACTAACCTTGGTGAACTGCAAATGCCCTTTGTTGATTTTATTGATGCAATGCGCCCGAATGCAAGACGTACAGCCAAAGAGGTATACGGACTAAAAGGAATTGTGGCTCATTATACAACTGATGTCTGGCATTACACAGAACCAATGGGTGCAATAGTATATGGAATGTGGCCTATGGGAATTGCATGGAGCTGCCAGAATATCTGGGATCATTACCTGTTTGGCGGTGACATTGAATATCTGAAAAACAAAGCTTACCCGATAATGAAAGAAGCAGCTGAATTTTGTATCGGGTGGCTGGTGGTGAATCCCAAAACCGGGTATCTGGTATCAGGTCCTTCAATCTCTCCTGAAAACAGTTTCAGGATACCGGGGGAAAAAGGAACCGCCAGTATGGTAATGGGACCCACTATGGATCATATGATTATACGCGACCTGCTTCAGAATACAATTCAGGCAAGTATCGCGCTCAGATACAGATAAATCTTTCCGTACTAAAATGCAAAAAACTCTTGAGAGACTGACTCCGATAAAAACAGGATCTGACGGACGTATTCTTGAATGGTCGGAGGAATTTGAGGAGCCGGAGCCGGGGCATCGTCATCTGTCGCACCTCTATGGTCTGCATCCCGGGAACCAGATTACAGCACAGAAAAATCCTGAATTGATCGAAGCCGCACGGAAAACAATAGAGTACCGGCTTTCGCACGGAGGGGGGCATACGGGCTGGAGCAGAGCCTGGATTATCAATTTCTATGCCCGCCTGAAGGATGGCGAAAAAGCCTATGAGAATGTTCTGGAGCTTCTCCGCAAATCGACTCTTTACAATCTGTTTGACAATCACCCTCCCTTCCAGATCGATGGCAATTTCGGAGGAACCGCAGGGATTACGGAAATGCTTCTGCAGAGCCACGCCGGTGAAGTGGAACTCCTTCCCGCTCTCCCCTCAGCATGGAAAACCGGATATATTCACGGATTGATGGCACGCGGCGGATTTGAAATTGATATCGACTGGGAAAACGGAAAGCTGAAACAGGCAAGGATCACTTCAAAACTTGGAAATCCATTGAAATTGAGTTACCAGGGAAAAGCAATCGAATTAAAATCGACTGAAAAAGGAAAATCTTATATGGTTTGTGAAAATGCCTCAGGTTTAATTAGTCAATGAATTAAAATATCTAATAAGCAAATAATTATTAACCACGGTGTTACACGGAGTAAAGAAACGGAGTCTCACGGAGTTAGGATTATTTTTGATATTAACAGTGTAACTCCATAAAAACTCTGTGCGACTCCGTGGTTAAATTTTCCTTAAAAAATCTTCAAAAATATTTGGAAGTTAATGTTATTTATTTCTAACTTTGTGTTAGAATTAATTAACTATTACATCAGAAAATGAAAAAGACAGTTGTTTTATTCTTCATTGGAGCCCTGGTTCTTATTACAACCGGATTTTGGATCTTTTCAGGTTCCTCCCCGGTCGAACCTCCAGAACTTGTAAGCTTAGTTGTGATTGTACTTGTAGTGGCATTTGCACTTTTTGTTGGTTATAAGCGATTAACCAGCGTTAAGAAAGGAGAACCAGCCGAGGATGAGATGTCGAGGAAGATAATGCAGAAAACATCTTCGCTGTCATATTATATCTCACTTTACTGGTGGCTTGCAATAATGTATTTTTCTGATAAACCCGACTTCGAAACGCATTCAATTATTGGTGCAGGTATTTTAGGTATGGCTGTAATTTTCGCAGTATGCTGGTTAGTGTTTAATTTCAGAGGTGTCAGAAATGAATAACAGGATCAGGGAGTTCAGGGCAAGATATAATCTAACCCAGGATGATCTGGCAAAAAAAGTGAATGTCAGAAGAGAGACAATTGTCTTTCTTGAAAAGAATAAATATAATCCTTCCCTTAAGCTGGCCTATGAAATTGCAAAGGTATTTGAGGTAAAAATTGAGGAAATATTCTATTTTGATTAAAAAACTGCCTCAATAATTGTTTGAAAGAACTTTAAGGATTCTTATTCCTTGTATTCAACAATTTCAAGATCATTCCCGTGTACTTTCATTCTGAAAACGGTTGCTGCAGGACCGACATCAAATGGGATTGCCGTCGATACCGAAGATGCAAATTTTTCTCCTGCATATCAAGCTATTAAATGCATAATAATTGTTCATGCAGTCGCAATTATGATATTTTTTAGCCTGCCGGTTTTGCCACACTAATTAATTAAATACTAATTTTATGCTGTTTAATCTTGTTCCCACAGATCCTAAAATACAGATATAATGAAATCGGTTCTTTCGCAGGAAGCTAAAGAAATCCTGGCACGTATTTCAAAAGACAGAACCAGAACCAACCTGTTAAAGAACCCGGAGCAGAAAGCGCTGGCTTTTCTGGTCCGGCGAATTCCTTCATGGGTTAAATCGGATATGCTTACTTTTACAGGATTTATTGGGAGCCTGATAACTCTCTCAGGCTTTATACTTGCAGCTTATATCAGCAGATATTATCTTTTGCTTGGTATTGCAGGATTTACAGTAAACTGGTTTGGAGACTCCCTCGATGGCCGGCTTGCTTATTTCCGCAATAAACCCAGAAAATGGTACGGATTCTCTCTTGATCTTATTGTTGACTGGCTGAGCACTATCCTTATAGGATTGGGCTACATTATTTATGCTGAAGGATTATGGAAAATGGCCGGATTTGGATTTGTGACAATGTATGGCTGGGCAATGATAATAGCCGTTGTAAGATATAAGGTGACTGGAAAATATACAATAGATTCAGGTTTGTTCGGACCCACGGAAGTCAGGATAATAATTATTGCCATTATGGTAGCAGAAATATTTTTCAAGGGTGCTATCCTCTATTTTGCTGTAATTGTTGCCGGAATTTTATTTCTTGTTAATATCTTCGATACTTACAGGCTGCTAAGTGTTGCGGCCGAAAGGGACATGGAGGAGAAAGAAACAATATGAAGGGAATACTTAACATTCCGAACCTGATAACAATATTATTTTTATTAATTTAACTATTCTCATGATGAGTTTCTATAACAGTGAAATCAGCGAAATAATTACAAGTCTAAAATCTGATTTGCCAACAGGGCTTAAAACTGAAGAAGTTAAGCGTAGGCTGGCAGAATACGGATATAATCAGCTGGCTTCAAAAAAGAGGAAAAGCTTTGTCAGGATATTTTTTGAGCAGTTTAAAAGCTTCATGATAATTATTCTGCTTATTGCCGCAGCAATATCAGGGGTAGTTGGCGTAATGGAAGGAGAAGGACTCCTTGACACATTTGTAATTCTTGGGATTCTGATAGTCAATGCATTTGTAGGAGCTTTCCAGGAGCGGAAGGCAGAAACTTCACTCGAAGCTTTAAAAAGTCTGGCTGCCCCGCTCAGCAAGGTTCTCCGTGACGGAGTAATTAAAGAGGTCCTGACCAGGGAACTTGTACCGGGTGATATCGTAATTCTTGAGACAGGTGCAATTATTCCTGCAGACCTGAGGCTGATTGAGGCTGTCAATCTGAAAATACAGGAATCGTCACTGACAGGAGAATCTGTCCCGGTGGAAAAGCAGACAGAACCACTCAAAGGCGAAGGGATTGCTCTTGGAGACCGGATAAATATGGCCTTTTCAAGTGGTATGGTAACTTATGGCCGTGGCCGCGGTGTTGTAGTTACAACAGGCATGAAAACCGAAGTGGGTAAAATTGCAAATATGCTGCAGGAGACTGTTGATACCGAAACACCAATGAGCCGGCGTCTCGAACAGCTTGGCAAGGTTCTGGGGATTGCGGCGCTGATCATTTGTGCCATTATCTTTATTGTGGGAGTGCTTTACGGCAACTCAGTATTGAGTATGTTCATGACAGCAGTCAGCCTTGCTGTTGCTGCCATTCCTGAAGGTCTTCCTGCTGTTTCGACCGTTGTTCTGGCAATCGGCGTTCAGCGCATGGTAAAAAGGAATGCCATTATCCGCACGCTTCCCTCAGTTGAAACTCTTGGAAGCGCAACAGTTATCTGCTCCGATAAGACCGGGACACTTACCCAGAATAAAATGACGGTCGTTGAGGCTTATGTCAATCATAAAAAAGATGTGATAAACAGGGCTGCTCCAGCCACTGTTCTGAACGAGGAGGAGAACAGGCTGCTTGCAATATCCGTCTTATGCGCCGATGCCCAGATAAGGACCGGTGAAGATGGCAAATTTGAATTTACAGGCGATCCGACTGAAACTGCCCTGCTTGATTTCGGCATTCTGTACGGGATGTATAAGAATGAAATTGAAAAGAAATTTCCAAGGATTGCTGAAATTCCTTTCGATTCGGAAAGAAAACGAATGACAACAGTCAACCGGATGTCTGAAAAGATTACCCGTATCAATGTTAAGGGTGGTCTTGATGAAGTTCTGAGTGTTTGCGATAAGATAATTATACAAGGAAATATAAGGCCAATCGAAACCAGCGATGTGGAACAGATCCGTAATGCAAATGAATCAATGGCAAATTCAGCATTGCGGGTACTGGCAATGGCATACAAGGATCTGGCTGAGGAACCAAAAAATGTTCATATCGGAGAACTTGAAAATGATCTGATTTTTATTGGCTTGCTTGGGATGATCGATCCTGCAAGACCCGAGGTTATTGATGCAGTTGCAAAATGCAATACTGCCGGCATAAGGCCTGTTATGATTACAGGCGATCATAAAAGCACGGCATTGGCTATTGCACGGGAGATTGGAATTTACAAGGATGGAGATACTGCCATAACCGGAGCAGAACTTGAAAAGCTCAGCGAGGATGAATTCACTGAGAATGTGGCAAAGTACTCGGTGTATGCAAGAGTTGCTCCCGAGCATAAGGTCCGTATTGTAAAAGCATGGCAGAAGCATAATGAGGTTGTGGCCATGACTGGCGATGGAGTTAATGATGCACCGGCACTCAAGCAGGCCGATATCGGTGCTGCAATGGGAATTGTAGGCACTGATGTGGCAAAAGGAGCAGCCGATATGGTCCTTACCGATGATAATTTTGCCACAATAGTTTCAGCTGTTGAGGAGGGCAGAAGGATTTATGACAATATTCTTAAAGCTATACAGTTTCTCCTCTCAACAAATATAGGTGAGATATTCCTGCTGCTTGTAACATCAATTTTCAATCTGGGAACTCCCCTTCTTCCTATTCATATATTATGGGTTAATCTTGTAACGGATAGTCTCCCGGCACTGGCACTGAGTGTCGATCCGGCTGAAAAAAATATTATGAATCGTAAACCCCGTAATTCCAAAAAAGGTTTTATGACAAACGGAATGATCTGGCGAATAATGTACCAGGGAATAATGATCGGCGCAATCCCTCTTGCTGCATTCTTAATTGGCCTGCGTGAGCAGGGAGTGGTGCTTGGTCAGACAATGGCATTTGCAACACTTATGTTTGCACAGCTTGCACATGTACGCAATCTGCATTCCAACACCAGATCATCGCTGGCCATAAGTCCGTTTAGGAATAAACCTCTTATAGGGGCAATTTTTGCTTCAGCCGGACTGGCTCTTATTGTTCTTCTTATCCCTCCTGTACGCGATGCTTTCAGCCTTACAGAACTGGATGGCAAACACTGGCTGACTGTTGGTTTAATGTCGCTCATACCTATAGTGGTCGTTGATATATTCAAACTTCTGAGGATCAATACCGCAAGGGATGAAAAGATCAAATGAGGGGATAGAAAAAAATAACCTTTTTGGTTTCAACAGAAATATTTTTTTTACCGGCCTGACAAGTTTTCTGACGGACACATCTGTAAAGATGGTCTATTCGGTTATGCCCATGTTTCTTATTATCAATAGGAGCTTCAAAAACCAGCCTGTCGCTTATTGAGGGAATTGCAGAAAGCACTGCCGCACTGGTAAAAACACTTTCAGGGTTCTGGAGCGATAAGATCGGAAAGAACAAACCTTTCATGCTAATAGGCTATGGAATTTCTGCGCTTGTTATACCGCTTTATTCGTTTGTTATTTCTCCCATTCAGGTTTTATATCTGCGTTTTATCGAGAGGTTTGGAAAAGGTATCCGTACTGCCCCCCGCGACAGCCTTATTGCAGGTTCGGTACTAAACGGAGAAACAGGTAAAAGTTTCGGACTGCAGAAAGCGATGGATAACAGCGGAGCAATTGCGGGGCCTTTGATTGCATTTTTATTATTAAGCTCCTTCCCGGGTAATTACCGGATCATATTCCTGCTGGCCGGAATACCTGCAATCCTGAGTATTCTGGTCATTATTTTCGGGATTAAAGAGGCCAGAAAAAGCAGAGAGAATCTGTTTAAAAAATTCCATTTCAAAGATTTCCCAAAAAGCTTTTATCTCTTCCTGGTTATTATTTTCATTTTTACACTTGGCAATTCCACAGACGCATTGCTATTGGTCAAAGCAAATGAGGCAGGAGTAAAAGTTGCTTTTATTCCCCTCGTTTATCTGATCACCAGTATTGTTTCAGTGTTACTGGCTATACCTGTTGGTTCGCTTTCTGACAGGATCGGAAAGGAAAAAATCCTTATTACCGGGTTTCTGATTTATGCTATTGTCTATTACGGATTTGGCGTTGCCGGAAATACAGGCACAATTGTAGCTCTTTTTGCATTATATGGTTTCTATTCAGCAGCAACCGACGGAATACAAAAAGCCTTTATTTCTGATATAACCGATAAAAACAAACAAGGTACAGGAATGGGTATTTATAATGCTTTGCTGGGAATTACCCTCTTGCCGGCCAGTCTTATTGCAGGGGTGCTTTACGATAAAGTCAATTCAAGGATCCCTTTCTATTTCGGAGCAGTAACAGCATTGATTTCAGCAATATTAATGCTGGTATATTCGCAATATTTCAATAAAAATTCTTCTTAACCACTGTATTGCACTGAGTTTCACGGAATTAAACACGGAGTCTCTTAACCGTGTAACTCCGTTTAAACTCCGTGTAAATCCGTGGTTAAAAAGATTTGTTTAAATTTATGAACTGATAAAACCCAATCATTCATGAAACAGGTTCTGAAATATACCGGGTACATTCTGGTTCTGCTCATCGTTGGTTATATGATCTGGCGCTTCTCCTACATTATTGCCTGGGTCCTTGTGGCAGCAGTACTGTCATTTATTGGACATCCACTTGTACGCTTTTTTGACAGGATCCATTTTAAAAAAATAAAAATGCCCCATTTCCTAAGTGCATTGCTGTCGCTGGCAGTAATCGTCCTCGTTCTCCTGGGACTGGTAGCTGTTTTTGTGCCTATGATACTCAATCAGGCTGAAACAATTTCCAGGATCGATGTCGGAAGGCTGGCTCAAAACCTCCAGGGACCCCTGCAATGGCTCGATGAGAAACTTCATTCACTCGGGGTAATACCTGCAGGACAATCGATAGAACATTTTCTTATATCATATGCCAAATCGGTTGTAAATCTTGGAAGCGTGGGCTCCATGATAGGTAATTTCATAAGTGTGGCGGGAAATATTTTTATCGGACTATTCTCCATACTTTTTATAGCTTTTTTCTTCCTGAAAGACGAGAATATGTTCGAGAACGGCCTGCTTCTTTTTATTCCGACAAAACATCATAACGCAACCCGGAATGTGGTTGCCGAATCCAAGAATCTCCTTGTCCGTTACTATGTTGGTGTAGTACTTGAATTACTTGGTGTGATGTCGCTTATTGCTTTAGGGCTATGGATATTTGGCGTTAAAAATGCACTGCTTATTGGCTTTTTCGGCGGGATAATGAACATAATTCCATATCTGGGACCGATAATAGGGTCGGGTATCGGAATAGTATTGGGTGTTACCTCTACACTTTCTGCAGGTTCGTACAATGACTTGTTACCGGTGACAATAAAACTTGCCTCCATATTTGTGGTTGTGAATTTCATTGACAATAATATACTTGTACCGGTAATCTACTCGAAAAGTGTAAAGTCGCATCCTCTTGAGATCTTTCTGGTAATTATAATCGGAGGAGGTCTTGCCGGTTTAGTCGGCATGCTGCTGGCTGTTCCCGTATATACACTGCTCAGGGTGATCGCAAAAGAGTTCTTTAATCAGTTCAGGGTGGTTCAGAAGCTTACCGAGACTATCGATTAGGAGAAAAGGCTTAAATAATGGGGCTGTATCAAAAACACTTTTTAAGTATAATCCATATTGAATTCGATATAATATCATCGATTTAATTTTTCTGACAAAATATTTCTAAAGATGACTATTTGAAGTAAAATTACAAATGACAGGAAAATATTTAAGCAAATTCCACTCAGTTCAGTAATAAAATAAAAGAAAATATTACTTTTCTGTCCAAAACGGAGAAGCATTTAAGCTTTTCACCCGTCTTTAACGAAGATTTTGATTTTACTTTAATAATAACTCTTTATGGGTGAACCAGGGAGGGCTGTAATCATTGGTGCCGGAATAGCGGGAATAACAACTGCCGTTTATCTTGCAAAAAACGGGTACAGAGTAAGTGTTTATGAAAAGAACTCTTCTCCTGGAGGACGTTGCGGACAGCTGATCCGCGAAGGACACCGGTTTGATCTTGGAGCGACAATGCTGATGATGCCGGGAATATACCATGATGTTTTTGATTCGCTCGGAGTGAGGCTTGAAGAAGGCACCGACATCCTCCCGATGGAAAATCTTTACAGGATCTTTTTCGGCGATGGATCAATCCTTGACTTTACTGCCGATAAAGAAAGAATGAAGCTGCAACTCGAGAAGATCGAGCCTGGAAGTTCTGAGAAAGCAGAAAAATATATTTCAAGGGGATACCGGATTTTCAGACTCGGTATAGATGAACTGATAGGAAGAAATTTTTACAACCTCTTCGAGATGGTAAATCTGAAAAACATTCCCCTTCTGTTTAAAATCAAGGCATTCACTCCCCATTTCAAATATGCCCGGAGGTTCTTTACCCATCAGCATCTTCTTGCGGCATATACTTTTCAGAACATTTATGTCGGACAAAGTCCTTTTAATGCCCCGGCACTTTTTTCAATGGTGCCTGCTGCCGAGCTTACTGAAGGATCATTTTTCCCTGCAAGCGGCGGGATGTTCAATATTGTGGAGAAATTGCTGGAAGCAGCAGCAAAAGAAGGTGTTCAATTCAATTACAGCAATCCTGTAAGGCAGATAATGATCTCGGGTAAAAAAGCAAGCGGCATAGTACTTGCCGACGGAACTGAAATCAAAGCCGATATTGTGATTGCGAATGCTGACCTTCCTTATGTTTACCGGAAGCTGCTGCCCGACAAAAGAAAATCGGCCAGGCTTGACAGGCTGAAATATTCCTGCTCTGCCATATGTTTTCACTGGGGACTCGACAAGATCTATCCCCAGCTTGATCACCATAATGTTTTTCTTTCCGATGATTTCCGGAATTCGCTCGACCGGATATTCAAAGATAAAACAGTGAGCGACAATCCGAGCTTTTATATCCATGCACCTGCCAGAACCGATCCGGCTGCTGCCCCCGTAAATCAGGATACTTTATCAGTTGCTGTGGCAGTGGGGCATATTGATAAGCATTACAAACAGGAATGGGACAAGATCAGGGAAATAATCAAGGAAAGCAGTAATCAGCCGTCTTAAGCAACAGGGTCTGGAGGACATTGAGGATCATATTAAATTTGAAATATGCTATTTCCCTGAAACCTGGGAGAGTGCATGCAATATTTCGAGAGGTTCTGTTTTTGGAAGTCTGGCTCATAATATTCTGCAGATGGGATATTTTCGTCCCCATAACCGCCATGATAAGTACAAAAACATTTATTTTGCAGGAGGAAGCACTCATCCCGGCAACGGGATCCCGAATGTATCTGATTTCGGCAAAGCTTGTTTCTGAGAGGATATTAAAAGAAAACTGACCATTAAATACTAACTGACTGGCAAGTGTCGACAAATTCATACAGGGAACAATTCATTAAAACATTCGATTCAATCGATTTCAAAAAGATCCTTGATCATCCTAATATTCTGATTGCAGCCAATTTCTGGGATGATGAGAGGTATTGTGCAGCAAGAATCTGCTACAGGCTTATGCGGGCCATTGATGATCTTATTGACAATCATAAAGCAAACAACAGGATGATTGCTGCTGAAGAAAGAACTGATTTTGAAACAAATGTCAATGACTGGCTCAGGATGATAATAATTGCTGAAGAATGCAATCCTGACCAGATTGAGATGAAAAAGATAATTGAAAGATTCAGGATCCCTCTGTGGCCCCTGGAAGCTTTTGCAAAGTCGATGATCTATGATATAAATAACGATGGCTTTCCCACACTTGAAACATTTCTTGAATATGCTCATGGAGCCTCGGTTGCCCCGGCTTCAATTTTTGTCCATCTGAGCGGACTTACACAGAAGAATGGTCAATTCCTGGATCCTTCATTCAATGTAAAAGAAGCCGCCACACCCTGTGCTATTTTTAGCTATATCGTACATATAATACGTGATTTTCAGAAGGATCAGTTCAATAACCTGAATTATTTTGCGGATGAACACATCAGGCAAAACGGACTCTCCAGGCAGGATCTGACAAATATTGCCCATGGCAGCCCTGTCACAAATGGATTCCGTAACCTTATAAGGGAATATTATATCGTAGCCAATGAATACCGGAAGGAGACTGCGGAAATTATAAGGCAGATCAGCCCCCTCATGGAGCCCAGGTATCAGCTGAGCCTTGAGATCATCTTTAATCTTTATGAAATGGTCTTCGAAAGGATCAATATCGAAAAAGGGAATTTTACCACATATGAGTTAAATCCCACTCCGGAGGAAACAAAGAAAAGGGTTTATGACACTATTCTTAAATTCCCCCTTTAGGGAGTTGGGAGGATGTAATTTAAACTCATTTAACCAATGGGAAAATACGTTAATAATCATCTGATAAGGGACGAGTCGGTAGCTTTCGAAACCAGGTACCACTGGGTGATCTTTTTTACACTAAAATCGTTGGTTACGCTGACAATTTCCCCGTTGATTCAGCGGGCTCTCTCTGAATTTGTAATAACCAACAGAAGAATAATAATTAAAGAGGGCTTCATTGCACGGAGAACTTTTGAAATGAATTTGTCGAAGATTGAAACCGTGAATGTCGACCAGACAGTAATGGGCCGGATACTGAACTATGGATCAATAACTATTATTGGAACCGGTGGTACCAGGGAAACTTTTCATAATATTTCAAAGCCACTTGAATTCAGGAAAGCATTCCAGGAACTTTGCTGATGATCATTTAATACCTTTTCATCTATTCCTGATTATAATCTTCAATATTATTAACATTATTTAACATTCTGCATATATATTATTGATATATAATATATTAATAACTCTATTTTGAAGCTGAATTTCATCATTTTTATCATTTTGTTCGTTATTTTAATAGTTATTGCGAACACTTCCCGGTCTTTTCATGTTTATGTATAAAATTAGTAAACAATTAAAATTTACATACAATGAAAAAGACAAAACTATTTTTAGGAATTGCAGTGATGATGGGAATGTTAACCCTTACATCCTGTGAAAAAGAAAGCGATCCGATGACTTCCCCGAACGATATGACGATTGCACAATATGCGACCTCTGATGCAAATTTTTCCATACTGGTTCAGGCACTTTCCAAAGCTAATCTGGTAAATGCTTTAAGCGGTGAAGGGAATTTTACAGTATTTGCTCCAACCAATGATGCTTTCAATGCATTGTTCAGTCAGCTGGGAGTAACTGGTATTGCCGATCTTTCAGCTGAAACTCTTACTCCAATACTTCTTTATCATGTTCTTGGTGAAGAAAAGAAATCAACAATGCTTTCAGAAGGCTACTATAATACACTAAGCCCTGCCCAAAACAGTTACCTGAGTCTTAAAGTAAGTCTTTCATCAGGTGTAATGATTAATAAAGACTCAAAAGTAGTAGTTGCGGATGTTGATGTTAAGAACGGTGTCATACATGCAATTGATAAGGTGCTGCTTCCTCCCACAGTTGTGGATCAGGCTCTTTCGAACGATTCATTCAGCATACTTGTTCAGGCAGTCGTAAAGGCTGGTCTTGCAGGCACTCTGAGCGGAACAGGTCCGTTTACAATATTTGCTCCCACAAACGCAGCATTTGAAGCTCTTTTCGCAGCTCTTGGAATATCAGGAATCAGCGAACTTACGGCAGCACAGCTTATTCCAATACTTCAGTATCACGTTGTAAGCGGCAATGTCAGATCAAATCAGTTGACAGCAGGAGCCGTAACAACTCTCAATGGCAGTTTTAACGTAACATTAAGTCCTTCTCCCGCAATCAATGCCACATCAGATATTCTGGCAACAGATGTTCAGGCAACAAACGGAGTGATTCACGTAATAGATGAGGTACTTCTTCCTTCTAAATAAGCTGACATAAATTATCAGTTCAGAAGGTGCCCCGAAAGAGGCACCTTCTTTTTTACCTTTAAATAAAAGACATTTAAAACTTAAATTCATAATTTTAACCATCCATTGCCGGTAATTTATGGAACAATATACACTGAATGACCTTGAGAGGCTTACCGGGATCAGATCTGATACCATAAGGATGTGGGAACTGCGACACGGGATAACTTCGCCCAACCGGACTGCAACCAACAGAAGATGGTATACAGGTGATGACCTGAGAAGGCTTATCAATATATCAATTCTTAACAGGACTGGGGTAAAAATTTCCACTATAGCAGGTATGACCCCGGAGGAACTGACAGAAAAAACTGCGGCTGTGGCAAACGCCGGTATTGATACTGATATTCTTTCAGATTCCCTGGTTATAGCGATGACAAAGCTTGATGAAGAGGCGGTAAATGAAATATTGCTCCGGTCGGTTATCAGCAAAGGATTTGAAAAAACATTTTCATCACTTGTTTTCCCATTCCTGCATAAAGTAGGGGTGCTTTGGCACACAGGTTCTGTCAATCATCGGCGCTGAACATTTTATTTCAAATATATTCCGCCGTAAACTCATTTCTGCATTCGATAATTTCTCTCCCGTAATAACTCCGGAAAGCAAAAGGATCATCATGTTCCTCCCCGAAAATGAGTATCATGAATTAGGGTTGCTTTACTATGCATTTATTATCCGGAACCTTGGTCATAAGGTCCTGTATCTTGGACAGGCCACGCCAATAAATGCAGTGATTGAAGTATGCGAAACCTGGAATCCTGAAATAATCATAACAGGAGCCCATTCAGGATTATCCTTACAGGATACTGATGAATTCATTTTAAGATTAAGTCAATCGTTTTCCGACAAAAAAGTACTTCTTGCAGGCTTCCTTGCTGATATCGCTGAAAAGAAAAAAATCCCGGGTTTCTTTGCCTGCAGGACAGAAAATGATTTAAAAAAGCTTATTAAATGAAAAATAATACTCTTGCTGGCAATATCCTCTAATTTGCTTTAGAAGATAATTCCTGTTCCTTATGCATTCACTATAATGCTTTTTCGGAAGAATCCCCATATTGTAATCAGGGCGATTAACCCCATGGCAATTATTGATGCTATAAGAATTGACCGGTAATCATCCTGCCGTTTAATTGCTATTCCAATGAATGCCCATATTACCGATAACCCTATAAAAGGATTTTTCAACTGGTAAACTGATAATCCAACGATCAGGGTACCCGCAAAGATCATGACGATTGTCCAGGTCTCCTGTGAAATATTGAATCCGTTCCAGCCTGCATTTACCAGGAGCGCTGTAACATTGGCAATGGTTGCAATGCAGATCCATCCCAGATAAATGCCAAATGATGCCTTCAGTATTCCGTAGGGCAGATCGCGGATCAAAATATTTATATATATCAGCGAACCAAGTAATCCAAGCATTACCAGGAGAGATAAAGGGAGCTTACCATAATGCCAGAACACTATCCAGAGAGCATTCAGCACACATGAAACGCCAAACAGCCAGCTGATGTTTGATATAGCCTCCCTGTCGGGCGCCCTGAACTGAACCACACAATAAATAAGAATCAGAAGGTAAATAACTCCCCATATTGAGAAAGTAAGCCCCGCCGGTACAAAAAGGTTGGGGAAAGAATCAGAAAGCTCTCCGGTGTTTTTATTATTTAACGGGAGAGCATTAGCCAGGTAGTTCATGACGATCATCCCTGCAAAAAGTATAATGTTGATGTATTTAATCATGGCATAATCGAATTTACAGTTGCATATCAAATATAAACAATTAAACAACCGCTTTGAATTCATTAACCGGGAACAGAAAACTTATTTTCCTGAAAGTAATGAAAAGATGACTGCCAACAGGAAAAGAATTGAAGAGATCCAATTGGGCTAAAGCCCAAAAAAGTGTTTGGATTTCTCTTGCCGTTGGCTTAAGCCAACAGTAATTGACTCCCGATTCAGGATAACCTCAATTACCGTCAGCTTCAGCTGACGGTTGCGGAAGACTCTCCCTTTACCGGGACTTCAGTCCCTCAATAGGTCTATTATTGCAGATAAAGCCTTTCCCGTCAGCACCAAAAAATAAAACTTCAACCCGGCAGAAATAATTGGCACCAGATTTGCATCTTAATAATCGTAAGACGGTTCTTTTAAAAACAAATGTCATGAAAAAATTCTTAATCATCTCGATTCTCGCAGTGATAACTGCAGCCGGGAGCACAATAATGGCTCAGGATCAGCCGGACGAATATCTGGGTCTGCCTGGGGATAATTTCAACCTTTATGCTGTTATGAATCTGTTCCAGAAATCCGAAACCCTTGAAGGTTTTGAGAGAAGCCTGAACGATGAAAATACCAGGATAAATAACCTCGACCTTAACAACGACAACTTTATCGATTACATTAAGGTAGTTGACTATGTTAATGGGAATGACCATACCATAGTACTGCGGGCTGTTTTGGGCCGCAAGGAAACTCAGGATGTTGCTGTCTTTACAGTTCAGAAGTTCAATGACGGATCTGTTCAGATCCAGCTCACGGGCGATGAGGTTCTGTACGGCAGGAATTACATCATAGAACCTATATATGCCGAGACCCCGAATCCTGGCTATTCATCTTACTCCAGCAGGCAGAATGTGGCCGTAGTGAGAACAACTTACTATGAAGTGGCAGCATGGCCCCTGGTAAGATACATATATGTTCCAGGATATGTGACATGGAACTCTTCCTGGTACTGGGGCTTCTACCCAACCTACTGGAACCCATGGCGTCCATACTACTGGCATTACTACTACGGATACCATTATAACTGGTACCCTCAGTATTACCAGTATTATCACCACTGTAACTATCACCGCTACGCCTACTGGAACGATTTTTACTATCATGGACACCGTGCTTACTCTCATAACGTCAGCTATAGGGTTAATGCCGGTCATTACCAGGCAACCTATTCACGTCCCGAACAACGGAAGGATGGAGAAGCATTATACTCAAGGTCTCATCCTGAAAGGGCATCCAGCCTCTCATCAGCAAGCAGCCAGAGCAGAAGAACAGATTCCCAGGCCACTGCTTCAAGGCAGCCTGAAGGAAGTGCCGGCAGCACAAGCAGGAGGTCAGTAAGTACTACAACTGACAGAACCGGCAATAATACTTCAACGGCACAAAGTGCAGCCAGTCAGCGCAGGTCTGTTCCGGTCTCGACTGAACGCAAGGTGGAAAATCCTTCATCCGGTCAGGGTACCAGTACTGCACGACGGACTAGTCCTTCCTCAAATCAGAATACCGGAAATGCATCAAAATCAAATCAGGCTGTGAGCGAAAGGTCAAGGACAATCAGCTCCGCCAGTAAGAGTACCGGCATTGTATCAAAGGTAAATTCGACAGTGGATAACAGAGCAAGGACAAGTTCCAACTTCAAACAAGAAGCACCGGAAATGTGTCCGGATCAACGTCTTCCTCAATCAAAAACACAGGCAATGTATCAAGACCAGCTTCAACTGTGAATAAAAGCACCAGACCCACTTATACCGCCAGCCAGAACACCGGTAATGCCAGGAGGTCGCCTGAAGCTGTTAGTTCAAAACCGGCATACAAACCTGAATCAAGCCCCAGAACTTCAACAGCAAGGACAACCCAGCAGCATTCAGCCAGTGTGAGTTCAGCCCCTCGCAGGAGCAGTGAAAGCAGCAAGCCTCAGAGCGTTGCTAAGAGTAACAGTAATAGTAAAGAGAAGGAAACCGGCAACACCTCCCGCAGAAAATAATTTACAGGATTTAAACTACAGATTTCAGCCCCCCTTCCCCGCGGAAGGGGGGCTTTTTATTTCCATTGATCAGAATGCCGTGACTACCCCGATATTTACCCTCCCGTATTCATTCCCTTTGAACTGCTGGGTATATTCACCGACAATCCTCATATTTCGTCTCAGCAGATATCCTGCATGCAGAGTTGCCGGACATGTAATCGAGATCCTCATCCTCATAATCCGAATCGATGTAATTGAACAGGGCGGTCAGGTACCATTTGCTCATGTCACCCTTCGGGGCATATATTATTTCCGCGAATCCTCCGGTCGTGCTGATATCCTCCTGGGGCAAACCTCCGTAAACAGGGAATACCTGCGAATCAGTTCGCCAGACATACTGTAAATTCACTATCAGCTTTTCATCGAAATTCAATGTAAGATCAGGACCATACATTTGTATATTGTTTGTTATGTTGGTGTAAATCATTCCCGGATCAGAAAGCAACTCCTTCCCTGTATATCCAAAGAATCCGACACTTACTATTTTACCGACTGACTGATTTACCCTCAGCATGAAATTTTTATATTTATCCTTATCGAAACAGGTAACCTTCTCCTGCTTCTCCAATTCCGCATCCGTTTACTATTTGTCCGACCACCGTTGTGCCTGTTCTGAATCCCTTGTCAAAAATTATCCCTCTGTCATATTTCAGATCTGCAGTGGAATGTGCCGGGAGCCAGCGCCATAAATCTTATATGGTTCAAGTGTATATCTGAGTTCTCCTTTGAACAGTGGATCTGAAACCTGGAACTGGCCAAGATAGAAATTTATTCCTGACCATGAAATCGTTATACATAAGAAATGCATCCTCAAGTCCTGCAATTGATCCTCTTTCATTAAATAGAAAATAAAAATAATATGAAATTTTATCGGAAATCTCTCCGCCTGACAGGATCTTCAGAACAAAAGGGCACCGAAATCTGCTGCTCCCTCATTATTGAAATTATATGCGACAAAGCCATCCATCCTGATCGCAACGGGAAGCTCCCTGAACAGGGAAAGCTTTTCATCGCCGGTCGGAATGAAATATCTTGGGGATTCATATTCCGTCATCCTGAATCCGTTGCCTGCAAACTCATCTCCAAATGGCTTTAAGCCTTGGCATTGCAGGTGAATGGCATACCTGGCAGCTTATCTGGTATTTACGGGCAAAAGCAGGGATAGCAGTACCGGGTTTGGCGGGGATGAAAAAAAACAGAATGGCAGCGAACAGAGCGATCTTAAAATATTTAATGTTTTTCATAATGTTGGGTTATGGTTTTTATGGTAAGATCTGAACACTTGTTGAGTGCTCATTTACCATTTTAATTTCTGATTCATCTTCAGGAACCTTAAGAAAATCGGCAACCGGTTTCACAAGCAGCTGATAATTCAGCACTGCTTTTACCTTCATCTCACCGGGAGCTGCATCAAATGGTAGCCGGAATGTGAATTTTTCAACCTTTGTCTCCCTTGGGCCGATGCGGTAATCGACCCCCAGTTTTGCCGTATTCCACTGCATAATTGTCATTCTTCCTTCAGGATCAAAATATGGCATTCTGAATATCCTGTTGCCTGCCGGAATCCCATCACGCTGAACTCCCTTAAAATCAGGCATGTCCGAGTGGCACACCCATATCCTGGTATGCCAGGTAATCGCCTGATATTGTATATTCTTCTCCTTCAAATCCCTTTTTATCTACATTCAGATGGTAAATCTTTCCCTTTGGCATCTGTTGCCTCAACATTAAGCCAGGCAATCCTGTCCTCAACAGAACCTGTCGGAAATTTATGCCCGGTTTTCTGGTTGAAAAGGGCAACTGTAAAAACAATGGTCTCTCCCGGTTCTGCTTCCCGGATATCAGGTTCGATTCTGAGCTTCAATGGTTCCTCTTACTTTGCCCGGATCGTGGGCTCCGTGAAACAGGTGAAGCCTTGCATCATCATATGGTTTTGTCATCAGTGCATTCAGGTATGGCCCTCCTTTGGGCATATGGCAATCCTGGCACCTTACACCCTCTTTTGCATAAGGGCCCTCCTTCCATTCAAGCTGTGTGCTTTTTACCCATACCCCGAAAGGATTTTTTTCATTATGGCAATTGCCGCAAAATTCAGTTGTCCTGAAAAAATCATTTGTTACAATTTTATGTGCAGGAGATTCAACTGCAGGTGTGCGGCCGGCATATTTTGTCATTCCGGGTTTAATTAGATAGCTGAAATTAAATGGAGGATCTGTCTGGGCGGATTGTGTCAGATGGCAAACCTCGCATGAAACAGATTCATTGGCCATGCTCTTTTCCGAAGGCCTCGGAGGAGGAAATTGCTTCCCTCCCATAAAAGCCAGTGGAGTATGACAGCCATTGCAGCCGTCAACCGCATCCTTAAGTTCAGGTTTTGCTGCAGCATGGGCAACTGCAAGGTCAAAATACTCTATTTCATCCCAGTGATGAGTATAAGCCTGCGACATCATTGCCTGTGACCATTGCTCATAAATCCCGGGATGACAAGTCCTGCATTTTTTTGCCGATTCAAAATCCTTATAATCATATTTGCTCTTAAGGTCCTCCGGTGGTGCCATTAACCTCAGTGTAAAAGCAGTTAATAATAAAATTACCGCTGCAGAGGGAACAAACAGGATAAAAATAACCGAGCGCTTTTTCAGGTTCATAAGGTTCAGGTTTAATTATGACCAAAAGTTAAGTAAAAAAATTCCTGTTTTTTACCTGATGCGGAAATCAGATAGTAATTTGGAATCTGTCTAAAAAAGATAAATTCTATTTTTTAAATTCCGGTTTGCAAATGGATGAATGGTTTGGCAATCCATAATGAATAAAAGATGGTTATATTTGTCTCAATTTTAATACCTGATGCTTAAGCTTTTCAATGAGATATCATATAAGACGAGCTATATTGTAACGAGCTCTTACAGTACCTCATTTGCGAGTGCAGTCCGGCTTCTTGATCCTGAAATCCGGGACGCCATTTACAGCATTTACGGATTTGTAAGGTTCGCCGATGAGATCGTTGACACTTTTCATTCTTTTAATAAAAAAGAACTTCTGGAGAAATTTGAACGGGATTATTATGAGGCACCGGAGAATGGTATAAGCCTGAATCCTATCCTTAACTCATTTCAGCTTACAGTAAAAAAGTATGGTATCCCTGACGATTTAATCCAGGTCTTTCCTTAACAGCATGAAGATTGATCTTGTGAAGAATGATCACCACACTAAAAATGAGACGGAAAATTACATATACGGTTCTGCTGAAGTTGTCGGGCTTATGTGCCTGAGGGTTTTCGCGGAGGGTGATAAAGAACTCTTCAAAGAGCTTGAGAATCCGGCAAAAAAGCTTGGAGCTGCATTTCAGAAAGTAAATTTTCTGCGTGATATAAGGGATGATACGGAACTCCTCAACCGCCGCTATTTTAAATATGCCATCTATTCACACTTTAATGAGGAAGTTAAAAAAAACATAATTAATGAAGTAGAAAGTGATTTTGCCGATTCCATAACGGGGATAAAAAAATTACCTGAAAATTCAAGGATTGGCGTTCTTACCGCTTACTACTATTATAAAAAGCTGCTTAAAAGAATAAAAAATACTCCGGCAGAACTGCTTCTTAAAAAGAGGGTCAGGGTACCTGATCTGGTTAAGATGCAATTATTGCTGAAAGCCTATCTCGTGTGCAAGCTGAAGTTTATGAACTGAACTGTAACTAAATTCAAAATCGCTGAATATGATTATATCGATTATAATACTCATAATATCTTCTTTCCTGTTCATGGAATTTGTGGCATGGTCAAACCATAAATATGTAATGCATGGTTTCCTCTGGTCATTTCACAAAGATCATCATCTTACTGATATAGCAAGTAAGCCTGTCCTGCAGAAAAACGATCTTTTTTTTCTTATTTATGCAACACCAGCAATTGTCCTTATAATTTGGGGTTTATCGGCAGGAAATCCGTACATGATAGCTTCTAGGTGCAGGAATTTCCCTTTATGGAATAACTTATTTCATTTTTCACGATGTTGTTTATCATCAGCGTTTACCTTTTTTCAGCAACCCGTCAAATGCATACGTAAAAGCAATCATAAAGGCCCACCAGGCACATCATAAGCCAAAAAATGTTACGGATTTCAATAATTTCGGTCTTCTGATCTTTAACAGAAGATATTTTAAATAGGTCAGTTGCTTGGTCCTTGTTACTGGTTGCTGGTTAGTTCCGGATTTATGGATTAATGCAAAGAATACTTTTATAAGGCTTAAAATGAAAATATATTTTTTACAACAACCAGCAACCAGCAACCAGCAACAAGCAACTAGTAACTAACCTTACCCGTAAGTATGCCGTTATACCTGACCCTCCTGATAATTTCAATAATTGTTCCTCTTACCTTAAGCTTTGATAATAAAGTAGCATTTTACAGACACTGGCCGGCACTTTTCCCCTCGCTAATGGTAACCGGCGCCTTATTTATTATTTTCGATATTTATTTTGCCCGACAGGGTATCTGGGGTTTCAATCCGCGTTATCATTCCGGTATTGTAATAGCTTATCTTCCTCTCGAAGAGTGGCTCTTTTTTATTGTAATACCATATGCAAGCATTTTTATCCATTATGTAATAATTGCATACTTTCCAGAAGCTTTCTTTTCTGACAAAACCACAATAATAATTACACTGGTTTTAATATCAGCCCTTACCCTCGGAATAATTTTGAATTTACAGAAAGCCTACACCCTGGTTTACTTTTCAGCAATGATAATTGTACTGACAGTAGCACTGTTTGCCAACACTGATCTTCTAAAGAAATTCTATGTGTCATTTCTGGTAATTCTGATCCCGTTCACAATCATAAACGGAATCCTTACGGGAAGCTTTATAGCTGATGAAGTAGTATGGTATAACAGCTCGGAAATAACAGGAATCAGGATTTTTACTATTCCTGTTGAGGATTTTACCTATGGCTTCAGTCTTATCCTTATAAATCTGCTGTTAATGAACTATTTTCGGAGTCTGTTTAACAAAAACCCTGAAAACTGAAATGAGCCTCACAACATCAGATACCAGTAACTTTAAAACAAACCGGGTTTGCACGACGAAAATTTTCCTGATAATATTTTACAGCGTTGGCGTTTTCGGTACTGCTGCAGAGGCAACAAGGGATCTGTTTATTTCCCTGACACCGCTTGCTCTTTTTTTAAGCATGGCTGCAATAATTGCATTTCATCAGGCGGGTGATCTTAAAAAGGAAATAATAGTTTTTGCTGCAATATTTTCTGCCTCCTTTCTGATTGAGGCCTGGGGGGTAAATACTGGCCGGGTATTTGGAAATTACACTTATGGTGAAGGATTATGGATCAAGATACTCAGCACTCCTCTTCTTATCGGGATCAACTGGGTCTTGCTGGTGTATTGCACTGCAGTTATTACCGACAGTATATCAGCCCCTGTTATTGTTAAGATTCTGAGCTCATCGGTATTGATGGTTCTTTATGATCTTATAATGGAACAGGTTGCTCCTGCGATGAATATGTGGAGTTTTGAAAACGGATCTGTGCCTGTCAGAAATTATATTGTCTGGTTTATCCTGGCTGCACTCTTTCATTCATTGCTGAGGCTGGCTGGTATAAGGATCGTTAACAGGATTGCTCCCATAGTTTTTTATGTTCAGGTCTCTTTCTTTCTGATTCTGGCATTCTATTTTAAATTTGTTCAATGATTTACAGGGCCTCTCATCATCCTATAATTTATCCGTTTTTCCAGCTCTATTCTCTCTGGAAGATAAAAATCAATTTCCATAGGGTATTTGTTTCGGGAGATTTTCAGGAAAAGGGGCTGCCGGTACTTATGATTTCGAATCATATCAGCTGGTGGGATGGATTCTGGGTTGTTTACCTCAATATTAAACTGTTTCACAGGAAATTTTACTTCATGATGCTCGAGGAACAGCTAAGGAAACGTATGTACCTGAATAAATCAGGAGGCTATTCCGTCAGAAAAGGTTCAAGAAGCATTTTAAAATCCCTCGATTATACGGCTGAACTTCTGAAGGAAAAAAAGAGCCTTGTCCTCATGTTTCCCCAGGGAAAAATAGAATCGATCCATAATCAGACAATCAGGTTTGAGAAAGGGATTGAATATGTTCTGAAAAAGGTTGGAGGAGAAGTTCAGATATTGTTCCTGGTAAACCTTATCGACTATTTTTCAAATCCCCGGCCTGGGCTGTACATGTATCTCCGGGAATACAACGGAACAGATTTCACAAGTGAAACTCTTCAGAAAGAATTCAATCGTTTTCATGCAGAATGTGTCGCTGAAAACCTGTCCAAAAGTGAATCATGATGCTTATTGTAGCTTACATAATTCTTGTCTTCACTATAATTCAGCTGCTTGTATCGCTGGCAAATCTTATTTTTGAAACATATCTTCCCAAAACGGAAGATGTTTCAAACGCTCTTGTATCTATACTTATTCCAGCCCGGAACGAGGAGAAAAATATTGGTATTCTTCTGAATGATCTTCTGAATCAGGATTATAATAATATTGAAGTTGTCGTTTTCAACGACCAGTCGGAGGATAAAACAGCAGAAATTGTAACAGAATATACAATCAGGGATACCAGAATAAGTATGATAAGTTCCACCGGACTACCTGAAGGCTGGCTGGGCAAAAACTTCGCATGTAATTCGCTTGCCGGAAAGGCGAATGGCAGATATCTGCTCTTTCTTGATGCTGATGTCCGGATCGGCAATAATGCTATCGGAAGGGCAGTCTCATTTTCTGAAAAATATGATCTGGCCCTTGTCTCAATATTCCCGAAACAGATCATCAGCTCTTTTGGGGAAAGGATTACAGTTCCTGACATGAATTATATTCTGGTATCGCTCCTTCCGCTTGTGCTGGTGAGGAAAACAAAATACCCGTCTCTTGCTGCTGCCAACGGTCAGTTCATGTTCTTCGGAGCAGCAGAATACAGTTCAATGCAGCCTCATGAAAAGATGAAACATGAAAAGGTTGAGGATATTGCAATCGCCAGGACTTTTAAAGACTCCGGATTAAAGGTCGCCTGTCTTTTAGGTGACGAATCGATAAGCTGCAGAATGTATAATGGTTTCAGTGAAGCAGTAAATGGATTTTCTAAAAATGTGATCGCATTTTTTGGTAATTCATTTATTATTGCTTTGCTTTTCTGGCTGGTCACCACACTTGGATTTCTGCCGATACTGTTTGAACTGCCTCCTTATACATTTACCGCATATCTGCTTGCATATCTCTCGGCAAGAATTATTATCTCACTGGCAAGCCGGCAAAGTGTGTTTTATAATATCCTTTTCATTATACCTTTACAGGTATCTTTATTTTTATTCATTTACAATTCATTTATAAATAAATACTTCAGGAAATTCCAATGGAAAGGTCGAAACATAAACTGATATTGGTTATACTTCTGCTGCTCACTCTTCAGATTAAAGCCAGTTACAGGTCGGAGGTGTACTCTGCCTACATTAGCAACAATATGGATCTGTGGAGGAATGCCATTGAAAAGATGAATGCCATTCCCGAAAAGGACAATGAACTTTTGCTTGAACTTATTAATTATCAGTATGGTTATATAGGGTATTGTCTCGGATTCGATAAAAAGGATGAAGCAAGAAAACTACTTCAGGCCGCTCAGGAAAATCTTGAAATACTTGAAGATCGTAAATACAGCCTCTCAGTTATTAATTCATATAAATCAGCCTTCTATGGATTCAGGATCGCATTAAGCCCTATTACGGCTGCGGTTTATGGAATGAGAAGCCTCGATTGCGCCAGAAATGCCGTAAAGCTGGATCCTGAAAATTACCTGGGATACGTCCAGCTGGGAAACAGCGAATTCTTTATGCCTTCAACTCTGGGAGGTTCAAAGAAGGAAGCGCTCGAATATTTTCTGAAAGCAAAAGATCTTATTGAAAAAAATCCTGAATCACTTTCAGACGATTGGAACTATCTGAGCCTGCTGATAGTGATTGGTCAGACTTACACTTATCTTAAGGATTACGATTCAGCACAGAAAGTCTACCAGAACCTTCTTGAGCTGGAGCCCGGATTTCTTTATGTTAAAGATGACCTGTATCCTAAACTCTTAAAAAAAATGGAAAACTGAAATATGGGAAAAAGTGTTTTAATTGCAGGGGCGGGGCTAGGAGGCCTTGCAACGGCCCTCAGGCTGGCAAAGAAAGGATATAAAGTTGAAATTATTGAAAAAAACAGCCAGGCCGGAGGACGGCTTAACCAGCTTAAGAAAGACGGTTTTACATTTGATACCGGCCCAAGCTTCTTCAGCATGTCGTATGAATTCAAGGATTTTGCAAAAGAGTGCAAAATAAATTTGCCATTTCAATATTTCGAACTTGACCCTCTATACTCAGTCAATTTCAGAAACAGCCCGGTGACATATCATCTGTACAAGGAGATATGCAAACTTGCTGAACAGTTCAGGGAGGCTGAACCCGGATTTGAGGTCAGTATGAGAAAATATCTTGAAAAAAGCAAACGCCTCTACCATGATACAAATATTGTAATCAAAAGCAATTATGATTCACTGTTTCAATATCTGATTACCCTTATGAAGGTGAACCCGGTTCATCTGCCGGTGATATTCAGGAGTTTCTGGCAACAGGTTTCTCACTACATTAAATCCGACGATGCCCGGCAGATACTCTCCCTTGTTGCCTTTTTTCTCGGTAAAACACCTTATGATACCGCGGCAGTTTACACTCTGCTTTCCTATACCGAATTTATGCACGACGGTTATTTCAATGTTAAGGGAGGCATGTACAAAATAATTGAGGGCATTGTGGATGAATTGAAAAAAGAGAATGTAAAGATAACCTATGATACCGAAATTACTGATTATGTATCTGATGGAGATACTCTGAAATACCTTGTTGACAGCAACAATAAAAAATGGGGAGCTGATATAATTATTATTAATGCTGATGCGGCACTATTCAGGGGGCGGATTTTTAAACGCAAAGCATTTTCAGAGGATAAACTTAATAAGATGGACTGGACAATGGGTTCCCTGACCTTTTATCTTGGAATAAAATGCAAGCTCCCCCTGGTTAATCACCATAATTATTACCTCGGGAATAATTTCAGGGAATATGCTGATAAGGTCTTCAAAAATCCGGAAATAATGGAGAAGCCTTACTACTATGTTAATGTTTTATCGAAGTCGAATCCGGATTGTGCACCGGAGGGTTCTGAAAGCCTCTTTTTCGTCTGTCCGGTTCCGGATCTCCGGCTTAAAAGCAACTGGGACGATAAAGATATAATTGTGGACAGTATAATTGATGATTTTTCGGCCAGAATAAAAAAAGATATTAGACCTGAAATTGTGTCAAGAACTGTTTATACTCCAAAAGACTGGCAGGATCAGTTTAACCTTTACAGTGGCAGCGGTCTCGGTCTTTCTCATAAAATGATGCAGATAGGCGGATTCAGACCAAAGAATTTTGATGAGGTTTTCAGGAATCTGTTTTATGTCGGGGCATCTACAATACCCGGAACAGGATTGCCAATGGTGATAATCAGCTCAAAGCTGGTGGCTGAAAGAGTTGAGAAATATTATGCAAAGAAAATTGTTTAAATAAATTAGGGGCTGTTGAAAAAGTCTAAATCCATTAACCGCAAAGGCCGCAAAGTCTCGATAGCTATCGGGATACCGCTGAGTTCGCAAAGGACTTAATATCAATGATTTGTCTTTGTGTGCTTTGCGTATTCCTTTGTGTTCTTTGCGGTTAAAAAGACTTTTTCAACAGCCCCTAAGTAATTATAATATTTATCTATATCTTAATGAAGATCAACATTTTCTGGTTCAGACGCGATTTAAGGCTTGATGACAACAGAGCCCTGAATAAAGCACTAAACTCAGGATTACCTGTTTTGCCCGTTTTTATTTTCGATACAAATATTACTGATGAGCTTCCCCCCGATGATCCCAGGATCAGTTTTATTTATGAGACCCTTTCATCCATGAATAATGTATTACAAAGAGAAGGCAGTTCAGTTTATACTTTAAAGGGATCGCCGGGGGAAATATGGGAAAGACTGGTAAAAACCTTTGATATAAATGCTGTCTTCGCCGGCAGGGATTACGAACCTTATGCCATTCAGCGCGACGAGGCAATTGAACAATTTCTTCTGAAATCGGGGATAAGTTTCTTCAGAATCAAGGATCAGGTGATTTTTGAGGAAGGAGAAATCCTTAAGCCGGATAACAGGCCATACACAGTTTTCACCCCATATAAAAACAGGTGGCTTATAAAACTAAGGGAAAATTTACCTGAAACTTTTACGGACAAAGCTGAGAGACTCAATAATTATTATTCCTGCGATTATCCGTTTCCGCAAATTCAGGATATTGGTTTCAGGGAAAGCTCCATCAGGGTAAGGCCATATGATCTGTCTGTCATTTCTGATTATCATAAATACCGCGATATACCGTCAGCCGACAAAACAAGCTATCTTTCACCTCATCTGAGATTCGGGACCATCGGCATAAGAAAAATTGCAAAGAAAGCCCTGGATGAAAATATAATCTTTCTGAACGAACTTATATGGCGGGAATTCTTTATGCAGATCCTTTATCATTTCCCTGGTGCGGTTACCGGCAATTTCAAACCTGTTTATGATTTTATTGAATGGAGAAATGATGAAAAAGAATTTCTGAGATGGTGCAACGGGGAAACCGGCTATCCGATAGTGGATGCAGGTATGCGTCAACTTAACAAAACAGGGTATATGCATAACAGGGTAAGAATGATAACAGCAGGTTTTCTCTGTAAGCACCTGCTGATCGACTGGAGATGGGGTGAAGCATATTTTGCGCAGAAACTCCTCGATTATGAACTGTCGTCAAACAATGGCAACTGGCAATGGGCTGCGGGAACAGGCTGCGACGCCGCACCATATTTCAGGATCTTTAATCCCGAAACCCAGCAGAAGAAATTCGATCCGAAGGAAGAATACATAAAGAAATGGATCGGCAACACAGAAAGACCCGATTATCCGGAAATGATAGTTGAACATGATTTCGCAAGGCAACGGGCAATAACGGTTTATAAGGCTGGCATCAAAAAAAGAATTCTCTAAATTTCCCCTTCCCTTTGTGAACCTTGGTGTTTACCTTTGTGATCCTTTGCGGTTTTTTCTTTATTTTACCACTGAAATGATTTGAAATCTGATATTCTATGAAGGCATTCTGGTTACTGATTTTACTTACAGCTCTTTCCCCGCAAAAAAATAAACCGGATTCGGATCCTCCCACAGGCCTTATGGTCGAGTTTATCCGTAAACCTTTTCAGGTCAGGATACTTGATCCAAAACCTGAATTCAGCTGGATTGTACCTGATGATGCAGAAAGTCAGACAGCTTACCAGGTCCTTGTTTCTTCTTCAAAAGAAATGCTTTCAAAAGATATCGGGGACCTCTGGAATGGGGTTCGGACAATCAGTTCAAAATCGGTTGAGGTTGAATATGCAGGAGGAAATCTTTCTGAGAATTCAACATATTTCTGGAAAGTAAGGATCTGGAGTAGAAAAGGGGAAGCCCTCATCATGGTCGGCGATTCAGTCTTTTAAAACAGGTTCTTTTAATGATTATGCTACTACGGGTAATATATTTACCGAGACTCTGATCAATCCTGAAAAACTGATTAAAACCGGGGATAATCATTATTTTGCTGATTTTGGAAAAGATGCATTCGGAACCCTGGTGCTGGAAATTAATCCTGCCCGGAAAGATACATTAATTGTCCATCTGGGCGAAAAAACCGAAGGACAGAACAGAATCGACCGTAATCCAGGAGGCACCATCAGGTATCACAAAATAGTTACTGCCGGTTGAACCCGGAAAAACAAGTTATGTCCCTGATCTTCCTCCCGATTCAAGGAATACCGGACCGGCTGCAGTTAAACTGCCCGATTCATTTGGTGTTATTACTCCCTTCAGGTATTGTGAACTTGAGAACTGCAGCTTTGAACTTGTTCCTGAAAATTTACATCAGAAAGCTCTCTGGCACTATTTTGAAAACGGGAACAGTGCATTTATAAGTTCCGACAGCTGTTCTTAACATGGTCTGGGATATCTCCAAATACACAATTAAAGCAACCTCCTTTGCCGGTCTGTATATTGACGGCGACCGTGAACGGATCCCGTATGAAGCCGATGCCTATATAAACCAGCTCGGACACTATTATACCGACCGGGAATTTTCGCATGGCAAGGCGCACAAACGAATATTTTATTGATCACCCGACCTGGCCCACGGAATGGATCCTTCAGACAGTACTGATGTTTTACAACGACCTGATGTTTACCGGTAATTCAGAGTCGGTTCATCGAATTCTATAAAGCACTTCAATATAAAACACTTATAGATATTGCCCGCCCTGACGGGCTTATCAGCTCAAAAAATGTCACTGATGAAATAATGACAAAACTGGGCTTCACAAATGCGAAGGAACGTATCAGGGACATTGTTGACTGGCCCCCTTCGCAGAAGGATACAGGCTGGCAGCTGGCCACCTCGGAAGGTGAGAGGGATGGTTATGATATGGTTGAAATTAATACTGTTGTTAATGCTTTTCATTACAGGAGCCTTGTGCTTATGTCGGAGCTTGCCGGTTATCTGGGAAAACCGGTCGATTCAGTGCTGTTCCGGAACCAATCGCTGAAAGTCAGGAAAGCAATAAATGAAAAACTCTTTGACAGTAAGAAGGGTATCTATATCGACGGAGAATTTTCAGATCACTCTTCTCTTCATGCGAATATGATGGCCCTGGCTTTTGATCTTGTTCCCGATGAGCATAAAAGAACTGTCATTGATTTCATAAAATCGCGGGGAATGGCCTGCAGTGTTTACGGAGCCCAGTTCCTTCTTGAAGGACTTTATAAAGCAGGAGAATCAGATTATGCAAAGAGTCTGATGACTGCCACTCACGACAGAAGCTGGTATAACATGATAAAATCGGGTTCAACAATGACAATGGAAGCCTGGGATATGAAATACAAGCCAAACTCCGACTGGAACCATGCCTGGGGTGCAGCACCGGCTAACATTATCCCGGGATTTATGTGGGGAATCAGGCCTGCAGCACCGGGATATTCAAAAGCAGTTATTAAGACCGCAATTAGGCAATCTGACATACAGCCAGATCAGCGTGCCGACAATCCGCGGAAATATAGTTGCAGAATTCAGTAAATCCAGGCACATCCGAAGAATACCTGATAATCATTCCGGCAAATATGGAATGTGATTTTATAATTGATACTGTTAATAATTTAACAATAACACCGGGAGGTAAAAAGATTAAAAACAAGATTATTAAATTGCATCCGGGAACTAATAAGATTGTACTTTAATAACCGATTTCGAAAGGGCGCTTTTAAAATGACGCTGAACTTATGAAAAAAACTCATCAATTTGATCCTGACTGTGATTTTAATTCTTATCAGGATTCTGGCTGCAAAGAACAATTCGAATCCAAATAGGAATACCTATCAAGGCTGATGTAATTGTCTATGGAGGAACCTCGGCTGCAGTGACGACTGCAGTTCAGGTCAGCAGAATGGGGCATTCAGTGATTATTGTTTCACCCGATAAGCACCTCGGAGGTATGTCATCATCCGGTCTGGGATTTACAGATACCGGAAACAAGGAGGTTATTGGAGGTATTGCACGGGAATTCTATCAGCTGATTTATCAGCATTATGAGAAACCTGAATCATGGAAATGGCAGAAGCATTCCGAATATGGAAACAGAGGACAGGGAAATCCGGCAATTGACGGGGAAAAACGGACAATGTGGATCTTTGAACCTCATGTTGCCGAAGAAGCATTTGAAACACTGATTAAAGAGAACAATATTACTCTTTTCAGGGATGAATGGCTCGACAGGGAAAACGGAATACTTAAAAAAGATGGAAAAATAATTTCAATAAAAACACTAAGCGGAAAAGTTTTTAAAGGCGAAATTTTTATTGATGCCACCTATGAGGGTGATCTGATGGCATCAGCAGGTATAAGGTTCACTGTCGGAAGAGAGGATAACGGACTTTATAACGAAACATGGAACGGAGTTCAGGCAGGGGTATTTCATCACGGGCATTATTTCAAGGATAAAATCGATCCTTATAAAATCCCGGGCGATCCGTCAAGCGGACTTCTTCCCCGCATCTCATCAGAGAAACCGGGAGAGAATGGAACGGGAGACAGTAAGATCCAGGCTTATTGCTACAGGCTCTGCCTTACACAGGATACCGGAAACATGGTTCCGATTACAAAACCCGAAGGATACGACAGTACACAGTATGAACTTCTTGTAAGATTATCAGAGACAAGATGGAATGAATTCTTCGCGAAATATGATGCCATACCAAACTGGAAAACAGATGTTAATAACCATGGCCCTTTCAGCTATGATAATATCGGGATGAACTGGGATTACCCCGAAGCATCGTATGAAAGAAGAAGTGAAATTATAATGGAACATGTGACATATCAGAAAGGACTGCTTTATTTCATGCGAACTGATCTCCGTCTGCCTTCCTGGGTCCGTGATACTATGAACAAATGGGGATATTCGGCTGACGAATTCACCGATAACGGTTACTGGCCCTATAATATTTATGTAAGGGAAGCAAGGAGAATGATCGGGAAATATGTAATGACCGAAAATGATGTTCTTTGCAAAAGACAGGTACCTGAATCAATTGGAATGGGTTCATATACAATGGATTCCCATAATGTCCAGAGATATGTAACACCCGAAGGGTATGTTCAGAATGAAGGGGACATCGGTGTTGCAGCTCCAAAACCTTACCAGATCGGTCTGGGTTCAATAATGCCGTTAAGGGAAGAATGCAGCAACCTGATGGTTCCTGTCTGCGTTTCGTGTTCCCATATTGCATTCGGATCGATAAGGATGGAGCCGGTATTTATGATACTCGGACAGAGTGCGGGGACAATTGCTTCGCTGGCATTGAATAAGAAGAAAAGCATCCATGATCTTTCTTATGATGAGATTAGAAAACAGCTTATCGCCGACGGTCAGATTCTTGAATATTAAGAATAATTATTTGCCGGTATATGCTCCCTGAAGATTAATATCTTATTTTTAGCAAATATAATCGATCTGTAATTTATGATCAGGATATTTTTTATCTCTTCCATATTTTCCCTCCTGGCAGGATTTTCAGCTTTTTGCCAGTCTGATCCGGCAGATTCTTCAAAATCAGTATTAACAATTAATAAGTTTTCACAATCCATACTCTTTGATGGAGTCCCTGATGAAGAAGCCTGGAAGAAAATCACTCCGATAAAATTAACGATGCATGCACCGGTTTTCGGCAAGGAACCTTCAGAAAAAACCGATGTGCGGATTGCGTATGATGACAAATACATGTATGCAGGGGCCATTCTTTATTACAAGGATCGGTCGTTGATGAGAACAGCAAGTTTAAAAAGAGATTATTTGGGGGCGGGAACAGACTGGTTTGGCCTTCTTTTCGATACATACAATGACAAGGAAAACTCACTTGGTTTTTTTACCACTCCTGATGGCCTCAGAATGGATGCAGCCATTCAAAAGGATGCAGTTGTTACCTTACCCGATCAGATGCCGATGAACATTAACTGGAATACATTCTGGGATGTTCTTACCAGACAGGATTCAACCGGATGGTCAGTGGAACTGAGGATCCCCATTTCGAGTCTGAGGTTCCAGGAACGAAACGGGGAAGTAAGAATGGGTATGACGATTGAAAGATGGATCCCTGCTAAAAATGAAAGTGACATTTTTCCTGCTATTCCTCCTAACTGGGGAGAGAACTCAATTATGAAACCTTCGCAGGCAAAGGAGATTGTTTTCAAAGGAATAAAACCGGACAAGCCTCTGTATATTGCACCTTATGTACTCGCCGGTTACGAAAGTAATTATGAGATTAATGCTGACAACACAGATTACCTGAAGTCGGATAAACCAAAAATAGAAGCCGGGCTTGACATTAAATACGGGCTTTCAAAAACGCTGGTAATGGATTTGACAGTTAATACTGATTTTGCACAGGTAGAGTCAGATGACCAGCAGATTAACCTTACACGTTTCTCCCTCTATTTCCCGGAAAAAAGAATGTTCTTCCTTGAGCGTGCCAGCATTTTTGATTTTTCTCTTGGTGGCAACAGTAATCTGTTTTACAGCCGCCGGATCGGGCTGTATGAGGATGAGTATTCAGAGGAGCCTGAACCTGAACCTATAAGAATATATGGGGGTGCAAGGATTACCGGAAGGATTAAAAACTGGGAAGTTGGTTTCCTTGATATGCAGACGGCTCCACTCTTGAAAAACAAATCTGAAGAAAATGAAATTATGCTGAGCCCTTCAGAAAATTTCGGAGTAATGAGGTTTCGCCGGCAGGTATTCAATGAAAACAGTTATGTTGGCACAATGGTTACAAGCAGGCTTGGCGCTGATGGGTCTTACAATATGGCATACGGTCTGGATGGGACTTTCAGAGTTCATAAGGATGACTATTTCAATATCAGGTGGACCCAGACATTTGAGGATAACATTAAAAATAATTCCCTGAAAGAGCCTACTTTTTTCATGGCATTGTGGGAAAGAAGGTCGCTTAAAGGTCTTGGTTATGATCTGGGATATTCACAGTCAGGGATACATTTTAATCCTGGTATCGGATTTGAAATGATGGATGATTATTCAATTTTAAGGGGAGGGGTCCGCTATGGATGGATCTCCCCGGAAAAATCAAAAATATACAGTCATGGCCCGGAGGTCAGATTTATGTACCGAAAATATATTGACAACGGGGAATTCATGAATTTTACAAATTTCACAGGCTGGAAATTCCAGACAAAAAACCAATGGCAGGCAAGCGGATTTTTTGTTTATAATGATGACAATCTCAGGGACTCTCTTGAAATAATGCCTGATGAACTTTATATTCCCCAGGGAAGATACAATTATGCAAGTTTCAGGGGAGAAGGAGCTACTCCGATGTCAAAGCATTTTTTTATGATGCTGATGACTGAAATAGGACAATTTTATGATGGGAACCGGATTTCGGTGCGTTTACAGCCGACATGGAATCTGTCAAAACATTTTGAACTTGGCGGATCGTATAATTTCGATCATGTTACTGTCAGCAAAAGAGATGTATCCATGACCAATCATATAGTAGGCTTAAAAGCCCTTTATATGCTGAATATACGGTTGTCGGTCAATGCATATATTCAGTACAACACCGCTGTAAATGAAATAATTACTAATCTAAGATTAAGATATAATCCCAGGGAAGGCAATGACCTTTACATTGTGTATGACGGAGGCAGGAATACTGACCTCACCCGTGAAGAACCAAATCTTCCCCTGTACAATTCAAGGTCTGTCATGCTGAAATACACCTATACTTTCAATCTGTAAGCAGCTGATTTTGCGATCTTATCGGGGGATAATACAATAAACCCCCTTTTTTTTTGTTAATAACTAACCAAATTTGTTAAATAAACTCAAATAAACTACCCTCTCAATGGCATTATGATTTTTAATTTGGCGGAAGTTTTTACAGTCAGATAAAAATGTGAAAGTCAAGTGAGATTGTGAATCAGACATTATTTAACAAAAGAGGAAAAACAAAAAAAAATCATTATTAACTTTTAAAACTATCAGGAAATGAAACACTTGAAAAAACTTCTTGCACTTTCAATTGTATTGACGGCATTTACGGTTGCGACCTTTGGACAGGCTTCTGACGTTTCGGCTGCTTCAGCTACAATTGTATCTCCAATTGCGATTAACAATACCCGGGCATTGGAATTTGGTAACATTGCAGCAGCAGCAGCAGCCGGATCCGTAACTCTGAGCCCCGATGCTGTTACAACACGTACATCCCTTGTGGTCACTCTTCCGGCAGTCACAGGAACTGTCAGTTCTGCAGAATTTGCAGTATCAGGTACACCTGCATATGCATATTCCATAGCTATAGCTCCGGCAACAGTAAACATCACAAACGGTGGTGGACAGACCATGGCTGTGGGTTCATTCACAAGCACGCCGACTGTTGCGACTGGCGGTACTCTTGATGCTTTAGGCGCCCAGAATATTTATGTTGGTGCGACTTTAACGGTTGGAGCCAACCAGGCGCCGGGAACATACACCAATGCCACTGCTTTCACAGTGACAGTTAACTATAATTAAAAGTCTAGTCTTCAGAAAATTTTATTTCATATATTTGGGATGAGGTGGCTTAAAATATTAATTTTCAGCCCAATATGCTTATTGATTGCCACAGTTGAGGAGATTTCAGCACAGGTTACTCCTTCAAATAGTGCAACCGGTCAGATTATTGCTGAAATAGTCCCGGTTTTCTCTGCCCATGAGACATCACAGCTGAATTTCGGCCGGTTTTCGCCAGGGCCGCAGGGAGGAAGAATTATTCTGACTCCCCAGAGTACTGTTTCATTGCAGGGAAGTATCTATAAAGGTCCGGGAAGTCACAATGCTGCCAGTTTTTATGTCTCCGGGGATGTTGATGCAGCCTATTCAATATCACTGCCTTCAGGTCCTGTTGTTCTTACCCATATTTCCGATGCAAAGACAATGGTTGTTGAGGACTGGATCTCTGTACCTGCTGCAGGAACAGGAACCGGAATGCTGCAGGGTGGTTTTCAGGTTGTCAACGTGGGTGCCACATTAAAAGTCGGAACTCTTTATGATAATCCGGTAGGTATTTATGTCGGATCATATAATATATCTTTTGACTTTTACTAGCAGTCCCTAAACTTTAATTAAATGTTATTCCCCAGATTGAATAATAAAATCAATTCACCAGGGTCCGGAATTTCCGGGTTATCTTTCCTATTTGCCCTCCTTCTGGTGTCCGGAATCATTTTCCCGGCCAGCAGCGCAGCACAGGGGGACCTGCTGATAACACCCAGAAGGATAGTTTTTGAAGGGTCAAAAAGATCAATGGATCTTAACCTGGCCAATACCGGAAAAGATACTGCAACGTATGCAGTTTCGCTGGTGCAGATGAGAATGAATGAAGACGGCAGTTTTGAAACAATAACCGAACCTGATCCCGGTCAGAGATTTGCTGACCGCTTTATCAGGTACTTTCCTAGAACGGTCACTCTCGGTCCTAACGAAGCCCAGGTGGTGAAAATCCAGGTCATAAGATCGAACGAGATGACACCCGGGGAATACAGGTCTCATTTTTATTTCCGATCGGTGCCAGAAGTAACGCCGCTTGGAGAAGAAGAAGCCTCAAAGGATACCACATCAATTTCGGTCAGATTAATCCCTATATTCGGTATTACAATCCCTGCAATTATAAGGAGCGGCGAAACAAATGCAACCGTAAAACTGTCGGACCTGTCACTTGAACTGGTAAATGATACCCTGCCAAGAATCAGCATGGTTTTCAATCGTACCGGGAATATTTCAGTCTATGGAGATATCTCAGTTGATTATATTTCTACCCAGGGAAAAATCACCAGGGTAGGTATTGCCAACGGAGTTGCTGTCTATACACCCAATGTAAAACGGAGGTTTCAGTTCAATCTGAACAAACTTCCCGGAGTGGACTTCAGAACAGGTACACTCCGTGTAATTTATTCATCTTCTTCGGATGTCAGACCGGTAAGACTGACTGAAGCGGAGCTGTCCTTAAGTAATTAATAACCTCCCGTTAAACATAACTCTCTTTTTGTTCACAACATGATATGATGAATTTACTTACAGGAAATAAGGTCTTAGCACATTGGCTGTTAAAACTTTTCTCTGTCTCATTCATCATATATTTGCTGGCCGGATCCGGAATTCCCGTATCAGGCCAGACAAACGGGGATTATCGTACCCGTGCTACGGGTAACTGGAATTCAAATACAGTGTGGCAGGTTTATTCCGGAGGGGCATGGGGTAATTGTACAGCAGGGGATTATCCAGGGGCTGCGGCCGGTGCAGGTACTGTAGATATAATGAATAATCATACAGTAACTATAACAGCAAACGTCCCAAATAACATTGGTAACTTGAGTATAAACGGGGGAAACAATGATTCTTACCTTCAATTCAATTCAGGAGTAGCATTGACAGTTACAGGACAAACCTATCTGAACTCTAACAGTGATAATGATGAAAAGTCTATTTTGGTTGATGCAGGAATATTCACTACCGGTTCCCTTAATTCTAATTCTGATGGTGACAACAGGGATGCTTATATAAGAATCTCAACAGGAAATGTGAATGTCAGCGGGAATATAGCCCTGAACAGCACAAATGTAAGAACTTATATACGGTTTACCGGAAATGGCAATCTATATATCGGTGGAACAATAACAGGAGGAACAATAACAAGCACCGTAGGAGGGGGTGCATTAGCGCCAACATCAGGAACAGTTACATATAATGGTTCGGGTGTTCAGATAGTTGGAGCATATACTTACTATAACCTGACAGTTAATAACTCAGCAGGAGTATCACTTTCGGGTTCCATGGCCATAAATAATCTTCTGACACTTTCAACCGGTTCATTTGTAGTCGGAGCAACCACCCTCACTTTGAATGGACCAACCATTGCAGGAACACCTTCAAATCTCTCAACCACATCATCATCAAGCCTCGTTTTCGGAGGTACATCCGCCGGCGTTTTAATACCAACAAGTGTCACTGCTTTAAACGGCCTTTCAATTACAAATACCAGCATTGTTACTCTGCAAAGCTCCCCTACTGTCAGCGGTATATTTAATCCCACAGGTGCCGGGTTGTCAATCGGTGCAAACACATTGACGCTCAACGGGCAGATTAACTGCGGAACTCTTGTGGGAGGAGCAACTTCAAATATTATTATTGGGGGTTCCGGATCCGCAAGCCTGCCGGCGTGACTTTAAATAATCTTACCGTCAACAGGGCGGTATCAATATGCGGAAATGTAACTGTCGGCGGTACTCTTACCCTTACCTCAGGGGCATTATCAATCGGGGCAAACACCCTCACTTTATCCAATGCGGCAAATCTAAGTTATGGAGCGGGCTCAATGACAGGAGGTGCAACTTCTAACCTTACTATTGGAACTGGAGCAGCTATTACCCTGAATGCAATATCAGGCGGATTGAATAATTTCAATGTAAGCAGGAATATTACCTTAGGAGCCGATCTATCCATTAATGGTACTCTTGCTCTTACCGCAGGAACCTTTGCCGTAGCAGGATATACCCTCACCTTAAACGGACCAACCATTGCAGGAACACCTTCAAATCTCTCAACCACATCATCATCAAGCCTCGTTTTCGGAGGTACATCCGCCGGCGTTTTAATACCAACAAGTGTCACTGCTTTAAACGGCCTTTCAATTACAAATACCAGCATTGTTACTCTGCAAAGCTCCCCTACTGTCAGCGGTATATTTAATCCCACAGGTGCCGGGTTGTCAATCGGTGCAAACACATTGACGCTCAACGGGCAGATTAACTGCGGAACTCTTGTGGGAGGAGCAACTTCAAATATTATTATTGGGGGTTCCGGATCCGCAACCTGCCGATGTGACTTTAAATAATCTTACTGTCAACAGGGCGGTATCAATATGCGGAAATGTAACTGTCGGCGGTACTCTTACCCTTACCTCAGGGGCATTATCAATCGGGGCAAACACCCTCACTTTATCCAATGCGGCAAATCTAAGTTATGGAGCGGGCTCAATGACAGGAGGTGCAACTTCTAACCTTACTATTGGAACTGGAGCAGCTATTACCCTGAATGCAATATCAGGCGGATTGAATAATTTCAATGTAAGCAGGAATATTACCTTAGGAGCCGATCTATCCATTAATGGTACTCTTGCTCTTACCGCAGGAACCTTTGCCGTAGCAGGATATACCCTCACCTTAAACGGACCAACCATTGCAGGAACACCTTCAAATCTCTCAACCACATCATCATCAAGCCTCGTTTTCGGAGGTACATCCGCCGGCGTTTTAATACCAACAAGTGTCACTGCTTTAAACGGCCTTTCAATTACAAATACCAGCATTGTTACTCTGCAAAGCTCCCCTACTGTCAGCGGTATATTTAATCCCACAGGTGCCGGGTTGTCAATCGGTGCAAACACATTGACGCTCAACGGGCAGATTAACTGCGGAACTCTTGTGGGAGGAGCAACTTCAAATATTATTATTGGGGGTTCCGGATCTGCAAGCCTGCCAGGCGTAATTTTAAATAATCTGACCATCAACAGGGCGGTATCATTGTGCGGAAATGTTACTGTCGGCGGTACTCTTACCCTTACTTCAGGAGCTTTTACTGTGGGAGCAAATACACTTACACTAAACGGGCCAACTATTGCAGGCACTCCTTCAAATCTGTCAACATCATCCTCCTCAAACCTTATTTTTGGAGGATCATCAGCCGGTGTCCAGGTACCGTCAAGTGTAGCAAACCTTAACAACCTTACAGTCAATAATTCATCCGGAATTACTTTGACAGGAAATATTACAATTGCTGGTACTCTGACAATGACCCAGGGAAACATTACGACCGGGATCAATATTCTGATTATATCAAATAGTGCTGCCGGCTCGTTAATTCGTACGTCAGGTACAATCATTGGCAGGTTAAGGAGGTCTGTAAACACTCCGCTATCGACTGATTATCTCTTTCCCATCGGAACAGCAGCTTATTACCGGCCAGCTGTTATGAATTTTTCCTCATTGTCGGCAGGGACAAGCATAACCGCTGAGTTTATTGCCACTCCTCCAGCAGGTTTTTCAACTTATACCGATGATATAGCTTACCTCAATAACACTTTTTCCGAAGGGTACTGGAGATTTGCCAGTTCCGGCATTCCTGCAGCGACTTATTCAATAAAATTGACCGGCAGCGGTTTTACCAGTTATACACTCAACCAGCTTACCAGAATTACCGGAAGAGATAATACTAATACAAACTGGAGAGCTTTAGGTGTTCATGGCACCTGGTCTGGAAATGATGTCTCACGGAATGGAGTCACAAATCTCAACTCTACTTCATTCGATTTTGCCTTTGCAACTGGTTGTAATATAACATTATTGGGGTATGGCTACGAAAGAAATATTACAATTGACTATACAAAAGTGTCCGGGGGATCAGACCTTTACAATTTTCCTGTTTTAGTAACCATCACCGGACAGGATTTTTTAAAGAACTCACCGGCAGGTCAGATCTATTAATGGTAACGGATATGATATTATTTTTACTGATAACAATTACAATAAACTCGATCACCAGCTTGAGTATTACAATGGCATAAACGGAGATCTTATAGCCTGGGTCCGGGTACCAACTCTTTCCAGCTCTTCAAATACGGTAATTAAAATTCTATACGGAAATCCTCAGGTAACTACTGATCCTTCTGTTACATCAGTCTGGGACAGTCATTATAAAGGTGTCTGGCATCTTGACAATAACACTCTGGATGATTTTACTTCTTTTAATAAGCCCGGAACACCTTATAATACACCAACGTATCCTTCAGGAAGGATTTATAATTCCCTGGGATTAAACGGGACAAATGAGTATGCAGAGGTTCTCAACGCCCCAAATGCAAACTTTGCAGGAAATGTAACAGTCTCAGCCTGGGTTTATATGGATGCCGGAGGACGTGACCAGAAAATTGCAGGAAACCAGAATAATTCAAGCGGAGGTTATAAGTTTGGTATTTATACAAATAACAAGGTAGAATTTGAGATCCGGAATTCTGCAAATACACCTTCATTGAATAGAGATGTAGCAGGGGGAACGGTGTTAAGTACAGGCCAGTGGTACTATCTGGCAGGAATAAGTTCCGATGTTCTCGATTCAATAAAAACATTTGTAAATGGTATCCCCGAAAGACCTTTCAAAAAAACAGGTATCCTGGGAACAGCATCTAATAATCTGACTATTGGCAAAGAGCCTTTCCTGTCAAACTATTATTTTGATGGAATGTTTGATGAACTTAGAATCTCTGATAAAGTAAGATCAAACGGGTGGATGAGAACGGAATATAACAACCAATCATCTCCTTCAACTTTCTATACTTTAGACGCCGCAGCTGTAACAAATAATCTTCCATCAGCAGGTATATGTACACGTACCTATGACCCTTACCTTTGGATATCCCACAGGAGGCACCTATTCAGGGAATCCATATATTTCCGGAAACGTCTTTACTCCTCCGTCAGCCGGAACTTATTCAATAACATACACTTACGATGGAGGTTGTGGCCCTATAGGTATTACAAAAAATCATATTATTACGCCGGTTCCACCCGCGCCAACAGCTTCAAATAAAGAGTATTGTTCGAACCAGATTGCTAACCTGGAAGCTACATCCGGTACTAATATCCGGTGGTACAGCGGTGGGACACTGGTAAGCACTGCAAATCCGTTTTCGACCGGGCAAACTACTGCTGGTACATATAATTATACTGTTACACAGACAGTTAATGGTTGTGAAAGTCCTGCCACTGCAGTCACCTGACCATCTATAGTGGAATCACCGTTAACACACAACCTCAGCCTGTATCCATATGTGCAGGCGATAATGCTGTTTTTTCTGTTTCAGCAACAGGTTTTAACCTGACCTACCGCTGGCAGGAAGATGGTGTAAACATCTCTGATGGCGGAATTTATTCAGGATCCGCTACACCGACGCTCACATTAACTAACCCCGGGATTGCGAAAACCGGAAAACAATACAGGTGTGTTATCTCCGCTTCCTGTGGTTCTTCTCCGGTAAACAGTAATACAGCACTATTAACTGTAACCGTTCAACCTGTAGCAACCTTTAGTTACATAGGAACTCCATATTGCCCGAATGCAGCAAATCCGTTTCCGACGTTTAGTGGTGGAGGTGTTGCAGGAACATTCTCATCAACACCTGGTTTAGTATTTGTCAGCACTTCAACAGGACAGATTAACCTTTCAGCAAGTACCCCTGGAACTTATATAGTAACAAATACAATTGCAGCTGCAGGCGGCTGTCCCGGAGTAACTGCAGACAGCCCCATTACGATTTCTGCTACATTGAGTTGGACAGGAGCTGCAAGCACAGACTGGAATGCGACAGGTAACTGGAGCTGCGGTTTAATACCAACCCAGACACTTTCAGTCCAAATTCCAAACGTATCCAACAAACCGGTATTAAGCACTGGGTCAACAGGTTCTGTTAATAATTTAACAATAGAAGCCGGATCGTCTCTGATAATTTCAGGCAATACATTACAGATATCCGGAACGATCACAAATAACGGAACGATTGATGCCTCTGACGGAACAATTCTATGAACGGATCAACGGCTCAGACTATCGGTGCCTCTGTCTTCAGCGGTAATACTGTAAGGAATATTTCAGTAAGTAATGCTGCCGGTGTCACCCTTCTGGGACCGCTTAATGTTACCGGAATCGTCAATATCCAGAACGGGGCTCTTGCTTCGGCTGGAAATTTAACTCTTGTCTCATCAGCTTCAGGGACAGCTTTAATAGACGGGTCAGGCGCAGGAACCGTAACAGGAAATGTCACAATGCAGCGCTACCTTCCTTCGGCATTCGGCTATAAATATGTCAGCTCTCCTTTCCTGGCTTCAACAGTTAATGAATTTGCTGATGAACTGGATCTTTCAGCATCATTCCCTGTATTATACAGGTACGATGAAAGCAGCACCACAACGCGGCTGGGCCGATTATGTGACAACAACAGATCCTCTGAACCCGCTCGAGGGATATGCGGCTAATTTCGGCTCCTCAGCAGTGCCAATTACAGCAGATGTTACCGGAGCAGTAAATAACGGAGCTCTTTCTGTCACACTTTATAATCACAACAACACTTATACAAAAGGATTTAACCTTATCGGCAATCCATATCCCTCTCCCATCAACTGGGATGCCGCCGCCGGATGGACAAAAACCAATATCGACAATGCCCTCTATTACTTTAAAGCCAGCGCAACCGACGAATACGGAGGAAAATACAGTACATACATTAACGGAGTCTCGAGCGATGATACTGTCTCTAATATTATTCCGTCAATGCAGGGATTCTTTGTTCATGTGACAAACGGACCGCCATGGCCGGTAACAGGTACACTGTCGCTTGACAATAATGTCAGGGTAACGGATCTCACTCATGCTTTTGCAAAATCAGGAGAGAAAAGTTCAATCCCATTGCTCCGTCTTGGGGCAACATTTGCTGATGATCCTTCTTCCACTGATCCGATGGTAATCTATTTTGATGAGAAAGCCGGAACAGGATTCGACTCAAATCTTGATGCCCTTAAATTAATGAATACCGACTATACCGTTCCAAACCTTTATGCCATTGGCACAGACGGATCAAAGCTGTCGATTGATGCCCTGCCTGAATTACGGGAGGATACAATTTGCAGTATCCCGCTTGGTATAAAGCTTAACAGGGATGGCTATATCATTTTCAGGCTGATTGATGTTGATGAGAACCTTTCGGGTAAGAAGATATATATCTCCGACATGGCGTCAGGGACTGAATATGATCTGCTTGATAAGAAAGAGTACAGGGTTTACCTGAACACTGGTGAATATTTAGAACAGATTCTTTATTAATCTCTCCTCTGTAGCCACAGGAATTCCGGAAATCGTACCGGATGACAGGCTCTTTTCTGTTTACAGCTCCCATGGTATTATTAAAATACTTATGTCAATACAGATAAAACCGGTCCGGGTACCCTATCAGTTATTAACCTGACAGGACAGGTTTTATTTGTTAAAAGAATCTATCGATTCTGGTTATAATGAGTTCAATCCCGCTGATAAAAAATGGCATTTATATTGTCACTTTTGTATCGGAAAATTACAGGGGTTCAAAAAAGATATTTATACAGAACAGATGACTTCTGCAATAAAAATATACTGCTTTAACCGATGGTTATTTTTAATACTGCTGATCATAATTATGCTTCCTGCAATGTCCGGATTAAAAGCCCAGGAACCTCCTCCCAGGCCAATCAGGATAACTGCAACAGGACAGGGACTGAGTTTCGGCGCCTTTTATCTTGGTGCTTCAGGAGGAACAGTAATTGTAGATCCTGCTGGCGCGCGAACCACAACCGGTGATGTGGTTCCCCTGGGTATGGGATTTCCTGTTTCAGCAGCATTGTTTGAAGTTCGTGCCCATCGGGGTACGGTTGTTGGAATCCTTTTTGGGGCAGATGTTTTTCTCACAGGAACGCCATCAGGATCAATGACATTAAGTATAGACAGTTCAAATCCGACATCACCGTTTGTATCAACAGTTAACTTTAATGTACCAATTCCATTGTATATAGGAGGAACCCTGACTGTGGGAAATTCTGCCGCTAATCCGCCCGGCAGCTATACAGGAATATTTGAAATAACAATTGTCCGGGAATAACCCGGACAACATTTTTTAAATGAAAAAATAAAATGACGTTCAGAAAAGCATACTCCAATATTTTATATCCGGGATGTATGCGTTCAGTTCTGATCCGTCGAATAAGTCTGCTTTTATTTCTTATATTGTTCTTCATTAATGGTAAGCTCTGGTCACAGGATCTGCCCGAATACGATGAAATATCTGTTTTTGCTGAAATACCACGGGTTGGAGGAACTGAGATTGATGCCCTGATAAAATCTGAAGAATTATATCTGCCTGTCACAGATCTTTTTGATTTTCTGAAAATAAGAAATGTTCCTTCCCCGGACCTGGAGGATATTTCAGGATTCTTTGTAAATCCTGCTGCAACCTACCTGATCGACAGGATAAAAAACCAGATCATTTATCAGGATAAGACATTTGACTTGCAGGCCGGTGATCTTATCCGGACGGAATCCAACCTGTATCTCAGGTCGTTATATTACGGTAAAGTATTTGGCCTGGAATGCAAATTCAACTTCCGGACTCTTTCAGTCACCATAACCAGCACTCTCGAACTGCCATTGATACGTGAAATGCGGCAGGAAGAGATGCGAAACAATATCTCGCGGCTTAAAGGTGAATTTCAGGCTGATACAACTATCGGACGGACTTACCCAATGTTTAAATTCGGTATGGCCGACTGGTCGGCAACATCATCACAGGAAATAAACGGAAAATCCGATTTAAGGCTTGATCTTGGGCTGGGGGCAATGATCGCAGGAGGAGAAGCAACCGCAGCCCTGTACTATAACAGCCTGGAACCGTTTTCAGAAAAACAGCAATATTACCTGTGGAGGTATGTCAATAACGATTTTGCACCATTAAGGCAGGTCATGGGAGGAAAGATCCGGACAAATGCAATAGCTTCACTGTATAATCCGGTGATAGGAGTTCAGCTCACTAATACTCCTACAACCTTCAGAAGATCATTCGGCTCCTACACCCTCAGTGATAAAACCGAACCCGGATGGATAGTAGAGCTTTATGTAAACAATGTCCTGGTCGATTATGTTAAAGCCGATGCTTCAGGCTTTTTTACTTTCGAAATACCTCTTGTATATGGGAATTCACTTGTAAAGCTAAAATTCTTCGGTCCCTGGGGTGAGGAGCGGGTACGCGAACAGAATATTAACATACCTTATAACTTCCTTCCTGAAAAAACCCTTGAATATACCATGAGTGCCGGTATAGTTGAGGATACACTCAGAAGCAGGTTTTCGCGGGCAAGCGTAAATTATGGCGTGACGCGCAGTCTGACAGTTGGCGCCGGTACAGAGTATCTTTCATCTGTGACCTCACAGCCTTTCATGCCCTATGTTAATGCTTCACTCAGGGTAGTGAGCAATCTTCTTCTTTCGGGCGAATATGCTTTCGGTGTAAGGGCAAAAGGCACCCTCTCCTACAGGCTCCCTTCAAACCTTCAGCTCGATCTTAATTACACCTGGTATGATAAGGATCAGAAAGCAATTTTCTACAATTACAGGGAAGAACGCAAAGCAACTTTAATAGTACCCCTGAAGATCGGTAAATTATCCACCTTTCAACGGTTCTCGGTTAACCAGATCATTCTCCCGACATCCAGATACACTACCGGAGAATGGCTGATTTCCGGTTCACTTTTCGGAGTAAATACAAACCTTACGACATATGCACTGGTCGCTGAAAATGCAAACCCTTATCTCTATAGTACGCTGGCCCTCTCCTTAAGGCTCCCTGCAGGTTTTATTTTTATGCCGCAGGTACAGTATGCCTATACGGATAATCAGCTGTTTTCGGCTAAGGCAAGGCTCGAAAAACGAGTTATGAAAAACGGCTATTTTAACCTGTCGTATGAGCAGAATTTCACCAACGAACTGAAACTTGCGGAGGCAGGATTACGGTATGACTTCTCATTCGCCCAGACAGGTGCATCGGTAAGGCAGTATAATAACAAAACCAGTTTTGTTGAATATGCAAGGGGAAGCCTTATTAACGACAGAAAAACAAAATACCTCGGAACAGATAACCGTTCCAATGTAGGAAGGGGAGGCATTTCTGTTGTCCCGTTCCTCGATTTAAATGCCAATGGTAAAAAAGACCCTGGAGAACCAAAAGTTTATGGATTAAACCTCCATTCAAACGGAGGCCGCATTGAAAAGAGCGACCGTGATACAACGATCAGAATACTTGGACTTGAACCATACACAAACTGCTTTATCGATCTTGATCCCAACAGCTTTGAAAACATATCCTGGAGACTGTCAAAACAGACCTACAATGTCGCAGTCGATCCGGAAATATTAAAACTGGTTGAGATCCCCGTGAATGTTGTGGGAGAAGCAACCGGTAATGTTATCCTTGAAAGCGAAGGTGAAAAGAGAGGCCAGGGACGTATAATTGTAAACATCCTTGACAGACGCATGAATCCTGTTGGCAAAACCATTACGGAAGATGATGGTTACTTCAGTTATTTCGGGCTGCCGTCCGGGTCATACTCCGTCATGATCGATACTGTACAACTTCGGAAACTTGGAATGACTTCATCTCCTGATAAAATTCAGTTCACGATCAGAGGAGGTATTGAGGGCGATATAGCTGATAACCTTGATTTTGTTTTAACAAGGATTTTGCGCGAATCACCAGATACAATAATTCCGGCTCCTGAAATACCTGTTACTGTAAAAGACACCTCTTATATGATAATTCATGAAATGTCCGAGGAGGTCTATACAATAACTGAAGACAGCTGGGCCATCCAGATCGGTGCATTCAGGAGCAGGGAGTATGCCGAAGGTTTCCAGAAAATGCTGGAAAGAGAACTTGGTAAAGAAGTCCAGATTACAATTGCCGGTGATTATTACAGGGTAAGAATACTTGATCTGCCGACCAGGGAGGAGGTCGATGAAAATGTTGTCAAACTTAATAAACTCGGGTTTAAGGAACTCTGGATAATACACCTGCTTGCAATGCAACAGCAAAGAGTGCTGATCACAAAAGAAGATTCTCTGGCAAGAATAAGGGAAACAGCTGTCTCAAAGGAAACTCCATTATCCTCTGCCGAAACAGCCTCTTTACAACTGGGTATCTTCCGAAAAATGTCAGATGCAATTGCCCTGCGCGAAACTCTCTCAGCAGATTCAAGGGAAAAGGCAAGGATCATTTATGAAGATGGATATTATAAACTGATCATACCTCAGCTTCCAATACTTGATCCTACGGTTCTGAATGCAATGAGCAACCTGACTCCTTCATTTGGCCATCTTGATCTTAAAGATACATGGAAAGTTCCCTATACGCGTGTACCTCTTGAAGAGCCTGTCATTAAAGAACCTGTTATAATCCGGAAAGCATTTGTAAAATCTGATTCAACATTAAGGTTGACAACCAGAAGGCCTGACAGGCTTATAATTGCAGAAAAACCCGATATAGGGGAACCATCAATTGCCCTTCAGGTTGCTATCTACGTTAAAGAATCAAAGGCATTAAAGGCACAAAAAATAATAATGTCCAAACTTAATAGGCCGGTTGAAATTGTAAAACAGTTTGATTATTACCATGTAATCGTCACAGGATTCTACACCAGGGAAGAGACCTTTGAATACTATCCTGAACTGGCCGGACTCGGATTCCCGGGCATCACTCTTATACAGGACTATAAAAAACAGAAATAATAAATCCCGCAACACCAGCACTTTTCAATAAATCATTTCATGCCACTTGACTTTGGCATCCGGAAAGTGTAATTTTATACTATTAATATCCGGACCACAGATGAGTTGGAATTATAAAGATCCGGTTCAATTATGGCAGGAACTTAAACAGAGAAAGGTAGTCCGTGCCATGACAGTATATATTGCAGGTGCATTTGCGCTTCTGCAGGCTGTTGATATGATCTTTCCCCGCATTGGCCTTCCGTCGTGGACTGTAACACTTGTCATTATTCTGGTGGCAGCAGGCCTTGTTGCTGTTGTAATCCTTACATGGGTCTATGATATTACTCCTGAAGGTATCAAGAGGACCAGAAATATTGATAAATCCGGTGAAGAGGAAAAAGCCGACGTCGAATTTGTACTTCCCGGCTGGGAATCGACTGTTTCCCAGTCGCGCGAAGAGATGATCTCCTATAATAATGTGCTTTATTCAAAAAATGCCCTGCAAAACAGTAAGAAAGGCAGAATATACAGTTTCAGCTCGTTCATTGTCATTATTGCGGTTGCGGTCCTTTTTACTTTTTCAAGTGCGAATACTGTTCCCTTTGCCGAGCGGGACTGGGTAGTAATAACCGACTTTGAAAACCTTACAAGCAATACAGTATTTGACAAATCGCTCTATACTGCCTTTTCACTCACTGCCAATCAATCGAGGTATATAAATATCCTGCCACGATCCAGAATGCTTGAGGCGTTGGCAAGAATGGAAATCTCTGGCAAAGAATCTGTTGATGATGAAACCGGAAGAGAGATTGCAGTCAGGGAGGGAATAGATATTTATATTGTACCCAGCATCAGTGAAGTCGGAAACAAGTATGTTATCGGGGTAAAAATAATGGACTCGAAGTCGGGCGATCTGCTCAGATCAGAAGTTATTTATGCTGAAAATCCGGATGAAATTCTTGGAAAGCTCGATCTGCTGAGTAAAAGATTACGTCGTCACCTTGGCGAATCGAGGTATAAGATTGCATCTCAGGACAAGCCATTGAAGAAAGTCACAACTTCATCCCTGGAAGCTCTTAAACTATATTCCATGGGTATTGAACATCATCTGATGATGGATTTTGCAGGCGCCAGAAAGTATTATGAAAATGCTTTAATTATTGATACGAATTTTACATCAGCCAGAGCATCGCTAGGAAACCTTCTTATTGAGAAATTTGATCCTGTAAAAGGACGTGAATTACTTAGTCAGGCCGTTAAATCAGTTGATAAACTGACAGAAAGAGAAAGGCTTGCGATACTTACATTTCATGCTTTGAATGTGGAAAAAAACATTCCAAAAGGCATCGAATATGCAAAGATGAGGATAGAGTTGTATCCCGACGATGCAGCAGCCAGAAATAACCTGGGATGGTTGTACATGACTTCAGGTCAGTATGAAGAAGCATTAAAAGAATATAAGGCAACTGTCAGGATATTTCCTGATATGCCCCTGTCATACGGTGGAATAGAATGGATATATCTTGAAAAGCTTGGAAGGATTGATTCTGCAATGATATGGGTAAAAAAAATGATGTCCGATAATCCCGGGAACGTTTGGGGGTATTTCTACCTGGGTTCTGCTTATCTGGGTCTCGATAGTCTTTCACAGGCAGAGACAGCTTTCAGGAAAGCTTATGAAATCAATCCTGACTTCTTTGTAAATACATATCGTCTGGCTCATACTTATCGCCTTATGGGGCAATATAATGAAGCGATAGAAATATTAATAAAAGTCAGAGAAAGTAACCAGGATGAAATTTCTGCCCTTTATGACCTGGGTATCAATTATCAATCTATGGGTAATCAAAAAGAAGCAATGAAGTATTATTCCGAATATAGAAAAATTGCAGCCGAAGAATGGACGAAAACCTACCCGGATTTGCCTGAGACATATTTTGCTATAGGTGCAATTACTGCACGAATGAGTGATTTTGAGTCTTCCAGGAAGGCTTTGCAGAAAGCAATTAAGATTGATTCAACAAAACATGAGAAATTTGCTGAATTGCTTTGCCTGCAGGGCAAAATACCGGAAGCTATCGACGAAACAAAAAAAGCTCTTGAGAATGGATATCGCGATATTGTCTGGCTGAAAATAAATCCTGATTATCAGGCACTGCAAAATGAAATCCGATTCCAAAATTTGCTGCATGAGTACTTTTAAGTAAATTTCCCTCAAAATCCATTTCACTTTCCCATTCCACTTCACAAATTCTTAAAACCAGGTTATTTTTAATTTTAAGTTATTTGTCAAATCATATCTATGCCGAAGATAGCAATTATCTCCCCCAGCGTAAGAAAAGGGCGGAACAGCCACAGGGTTGCCCTCTATTTTGCTGATCTTATTAAAGAAAATAATCTTGCAGAAGCTGAAATACTTGACCTGCTGAAATATAATTTCCCTCTTATTCACTGAAAGGCTGAAGTACCTTGATTCACCTGCTCCGGAAATAATCGATTTTGCAGAGAAAATTAATTCTGCCGACGGAGTGATAATCATCTGCCCCGGAATATAACGGCGGCTATCCAGCCAGCCTGAAAAATGCTGTTGACCTGCTGACAAGTGAATGGCGCCGTAAACCGGTTGCTTTTGTGAATGTCTCGGACGGTCACTTTGCCGGGTCGCAGGTAATAATCCCGATTCAGTTCTCATTATGGAAACTTGGTGCCCTGACAATTCCTTCCACCCTGCGTTTACCTGATATCTCCACTACATTCGATGCAGACGGAACTCCTGCCGACAAAGCCGGAATGGATAAACGAGCTTCAGCTCTGATACATGAACTTCTCTGGTATATCGAGGCAAAAAGCCGGATGTCAGAATAAATGTACTTTATACACTTAATCAGCTTTGATTTACCTGTGTCATGCACAGGAAAGTAACGTCTTGACTATTTTATATTACATTTGGAGTTTATCTCCAGGGCATGAAAAGGATCCTTCTGATTTTTTTTATTTCTGTCGTACCACTGATTGTATATGCCGCAGAAAGTGACCATCCGGATCACCAGATCAGATACAGGGACTGCCTCAGAATGGAAAATCCTGGATGAAAGACTAAAGCCTGTGCTGACCAGTGATCTTTATCCTGCTGAAGATACAATTGTTTTCTCCCTGGATGCGAATAAAAGATATTTCTTTGAAATTTCTGTTTCTGAAATTAATCAGGCCGACAGCATTCTCTGTTCTCTTTCACTGAATGATGAAGTTATTATTTTAATCCGTTCTGATATCGGATCCGGTGATCACTTTTTCCCGTTCTTTACAGGTATCGGAAATGATGAAACCGCAAAGATCACCGGAGGGATCGGATGCAGATATTTCGGAATTTCCATGGCAGATATATCTTGAAGCTGATAACTTTGTCTGCGGAGGATCAATTATCAGCGAGGAGTGGATCAGTAACAGCTGCTCATTGCACAAAAGGAGAATTTAATGAACCGATCGCGGCATCAGATATGGTTGTTACTGTCGGAGCCAATAATCCAAGAAACTCTTCCCAGGGGAAAGAATATCTTGTAAGTGAGGTAATCGTTAATGAAAATTTTGATGCCGGGACACTCAATAACGATATTGCCCTTTTGAGACTGGACAGAGCCTGTCAATTATCCAAATGCGGTTCCAATAAAACTGATATCGGAAAAGGATGTCGATGCAGGAGCAACCGATCCGGGTGTAATCTCCTGGGTAACAGGATACGGCCTTTTCAAGGTCGACCCCGAAATTTACCCTTCTTCCTCCAGAAGGTTCAGTTACCGATCGTATCAAACGAACAGGCCTCAACTGTCTGGAGCTTCATACCTGAAACAACCATGATGGCCGGTTACCGCAACCTGACTAAGGATGCCTGCGCCGGCGACAGCGGGGGACCTCTTGTGGTACCTGTTTCGGGAGGTTATAAATTAGCCGGCCTCGTCAGTTGGGGAAGCTCTGATTGCAATACATACGGAGGGTACACGCGCCTGTCGCTGTTTGAATCCTGGATCACGGAAAAAACAGGAATTGAAATCACGTTCAGAGCTCCTGTTCCCCAGGGCGATTCAATTATTTGTCCGGGAACAACTTCAAGCGGATATAATGTAAGCACAGTTAAAGACGCAACAGCATATGAATGGCTGCTGACACCCGAAAATGCCGGTACTTTAACCGCCAATAACGAAAATGCAACGGTTTTATGGAACTCAGGCTTTAAAGGCACTGCATCCATCAGCCTTCAGGTTGCACGAAATGAGGAGCAGTCTGAAATATCTCAGCTCACCGTCAATATTGCGAAGCAGACCGCTCTTCTCAGTGAGCCGGAAGACAGAGTGTTGTGCGCTGAACAGCCTGTTGCTTTAAAAGTTGTGGCTGAAGGATATAATCTTATCTATACCTGGTATAAAAATAATGCTGTATTCAATACCGGAACAACAGGTGAATTTATAATTCCCAATGCCCTTGCTGATGACTCGGGTAATTATTTTTGCGAAATTGAAGGATCGTGCGGCGATGCATCATCAGGAACCTCCAGCCTTACGATCCTTCCTGTCACAAGAATAAACAATATCACTCCCGATACCGAAGTGCCATTTGGTGATAATCTCACCCTCTCGGTCAATTCAGAGGGGCACAACCTGACCTATCAGTGGTACAAGGACGATATAAGTTATATTGACGCCACTTTACCCAGCCTTGATCTTCAAAATGTCGATGCAAGTTATATTGGATTGTATAAAGCAATAGTGTCAGGTTCCTGCGGAACCGAAACGAGCAGCAATGTTTATGTTTATGTTAGAAAAGAAGGATCTTCCGAAGATCCTCAGGTTTATATATGGCCGACAGTAGTGGATGATGAATTCACGGTTGCTCTGAATAATGACCGGGATTACACTATATTAATGTACAGTACAACAGGAAAGCTCTTTATGAGAAAAGATAATTGCCGGTACCAGACCATCATCAATACCAGCGAACTACCGGGTGGTGTGTTTATTGTAACTGTTTATAATCAGGATTTGCGGAAATCTGTTAAACTGATAAAAAAATGAAACCAAAATCTTTTTCTGCCACGTCAAGGGTGGAGAGTTTCAGGTTTGCTTTCAAGGGACTGGCATCTCTTATGAAATACTGAGTATAATGCCAGGATACATCTTGTTGCTGCAATAATTGCAGTGATCGCAGGCATTGTTCTGAGAATTGATCTTACTGAATGGTGTTTTCTTGTTCTTGTGACCGGCCTTGTCTTTTTAACCGAGCTTTTTAATACCTCCCTTGAAGTATTAGGTGATGCTGTCGATAGTGAGTGGAATGAAAGAATTAAAAAAGCAAAGGATTACTCTGCCGGGGCAGTATTGATTTCAGCCCTTATATCTGTAATTATCGGAGGAATTATTTTTGTTCCCAAAATAATAGAATTATTCTAATCTGATTAATTCATAACCGTCCTTAAGTTATTGTATACCTTTGTGTTACTTAGTGATAACCTTTGAGAGCCTTTGTGGTAAAAAAGATTTAACCACAAGGGAACACAAAGGCTTACACAAAGGATTCACAAAGTAAATGAATAACTAAAGCTAAGCATAAATAATATAACCCTCACTCTGTTGAAAGAAGGCCTCTTTCAGGATATTTATAAGCTGAACCCGTCTGTAAAAAGCGGTTTTCATCTGTCGCGCAGCTGAAAACCGCAGGTATTTTATCTGTTTCAACAGATTTTGATCAAAGGATTCCTTTAACTCGTCAAAAAACAGCAAAAGGCAATTAAATCTGTTGCGGCTTATTAACTTGCTGTATATCTGTATATTAAGCTATTACATTTCATGAAGGTTACATTATTTTGCTGTTTTTCAGTAAATATCCAAGCCGATTTTGACGAATTGCCTCAATTCTTATTTAAGGAGGCTGCACCGATTTACAATCCCCCGGATTTAGTTGACAAGGAGTATCCCGGACTTTCGCAATTCCTCACTAATTGGGCTTTAGCTACTTGCAGGGAATCACAGCCGGCATTATTTTTATTTCATTATTTAAATACAAAATGATGGAAACAATTTTAAGTACCCCAACCTACCCGATTTTTAACAGCTCAGAAGTAAAGCATGCTAACAACGATAAAACCACACACGGAATTTCAGGTTTCTTTCCTGCAATTGTAACTATGATCGCAGAAGACGGCCACAATTTCTTCCGTTACTTAAAAGATCTTGGCCTGTCGAGGGAAAATAACCTTGTTGTGCTCTCTTCAAGACATCACTATTTCTATGATGAAAATGAGCTCAAAAATGTCAGTACACTGATAAATCTCCGTAAACTCAACATGATAAAATATCTTGACGAATTTTTATATACCCTGGTACAGGTATTGCCCCCTGACACAAAGTTCCTTGGGTGTTTTTCCGATTATGACGATTCTGAAAAAAGTGAACCCTCTTTTCTTCGTCCCATAAAGCAATTAGGACATAAAATCAGCAATCTCTATTCAGGCAATGAAAAGATACTGAACAGGAACAGAGTATCGGAAATAATGGAATCACACGGTTTCAAAATCATTGACATGACCGAGATGAACGGGCTTACATATTTCTGTGCACAGAATGTCAGCAAACCATTCGAACTGAGAGCTTAACGGATTTCCCCGGGGTTAAATACCGTTTATCATAATGTCCAGCCTTCCCTGTATTTATAGTGAAGCAGTTCGTTGGCTTCCGGCAGATTTGTGAACTCCATCTTATCAGGATTATACTCCAGGGTAATATTCTTGCTTGCCATAAGTACTGCAATATTGCCCAGCATCATGGTCTCCACAAGTTTCGATGCATATGAAAAATCCGTTGATGATTTTGTATTGTTTTTAATTGCGTCAATCCATTCTGCATAGATACCAGGTGACCTTGGCAGCCATGGTTTTGGCGGCACAAACTGATCCATAACCTTTTTGGGTAAAAGCTGAGGATTGCTTCCGTAATCTCCGTGCATCAGCACTCCCTTGTCGCCAATATAAAGTGCTGAATTCACTCTGGTCCCGGGATCTATTTCAATCGGACGTTTTGCACGTAATCCTCCATCAACCCATGTAATAGTGACAGGCGGCATATAGCCGCGGGCCGGGAACTCATAGGTTATCATTTCAGCAAGCGGCCAGAATTCATTATTATAAACTGATGAGCTTGCCTGTACTTTAGTGGGTATCCCCAGATTAAGCGACCAGAATGCGTGGTCATAGATATGAGCTCCCATGTCTCCAAGTGCACCGGTGCCATAATCGCGCAATCCCCTCCAGTTGAAATGGCAAATATCAGGATGATAATCTTTTTTGGGAGCAGGGCCGAGCCAGACATCCCAATCCAGCGATTTGGGTATTGCGATTCCGGCCGGCCGGGTAATATTTCCCTGTGGCCATATAGGCCTGTTGGTCGAAAGTTGAACTTCGCGGACGAGACCAATGGCCCCGCTCTGGATCCATTCGTTAATTAATCGTGCACCTTCACTTGCATGCCCCTGGTTACCCATCTGGGTTACGACGTTATATTCCTTTGCGATCTCGGCAAGCTTACGGCATTCAAAAATTGTCTTGCACATTGGTTTTTCAACATATATATGCTTTTTCTGTCTCATAAAGGCAGCAGCAATCGGGGCATGGCTATGATCAGGAGTGCCAATCATTACCGCGTCGATTGATTTTTCTTTTTCAAGCAGCTGTCGCCAGTCAGAATAAACCTTTGCCTTAGGGTAACCCTTGAAGATATGTGCAGCAAAATCGGTATCCACATCGCAAAGAGCATAAATATTTGCAAGTTTTACAGGTTCTCTGTTCTGCTGGCCTCCCTGAGGAGCTCCGCCCTGTGGAGCACCGCCCTGCGGACGGTTAGTCATTCGGGCTTCCCTGGCAGCAATTTCTTCTTTGCTGAGAGGCTGTCCTGTGCTTGTACGCTGCGGATTTACAATCGGCACATCCGGATCGCAAAGGCCCCGCAAATTTGCAGCCCCGCGGGCTCCGATACCTATTCCGGCAACATTTACAGTATCACTGGGTTGCTGATACCCTTTCCCGGGCATTACATGACGGGGAATAATAGTAAACCCTGCAGTAGCAGCGCTTACAGTACCCAGAAATTTCCTTCTGGAAAGCTCTTTTGATTTCTTGTTTTTTTCAGGATTAAGTCGGGTCATGGGATACTCCTTTCTTTTTCAAATGATAACTGCCAATAAATATATTAAAAAATCCAGTCATCTCCCGGGTAACGCATGAAAGTGTAATAAATTAAGAAAATTTAACTTGACTTTCAGGAACATGGATGCCAGATAGACTTTTAAAAAGCGAATTATTCAATTTCCGTCAGCTTCAGCTGACGGATTAAGTACCTTTCACTCCTTCAGGGGACTTTAGTCCCAAATCTCTTTGGGCTGAAGCCCGATTTATTTCGATATTCCTCATCCGTCGGTTAAAACCGACGGTAATATAACATATCTCTGCAAAGTAGCTCTTTAATAATAACTGATAAAATATTTTTCAGTCCGGTAAGTGGCGACCTGTTTTAATGTACAAATTAATAAATTGGATATCTTTGATATACCTGAGAAATGGATCAATAAAAAGGAATTAAATATTTAATAACATGAAAAAGTATATATCGATCTTTAGAAATCAGTTTCTGTGTGTGTTTTTATTTTTTATGATATGCTTTTTATTCCCCATTATGACCTTTTCCCAGATCAGGATCTATGTCAACACCGATCTCGAAGGGATCAGCGGAGTTTTTAAATTCACCCAGACCAGGGAAAAGGATACTCCTCTGAATATTCAGGCATGCGAATACTTCATGGGGGATGTAGCTGCTGTGGTGCGTGGATTGAGAGATGGCGGAGCGACGGAGGTTGTGGTCCTCGATGGCCACGGCTCACAGTGTGTTATTCCCCATCTGATGGAGCCTGGGGCAAAATATATCACAGGCAGGCCAAGACCGGGCGCCGGAAATCTGTCAGCACTCGATAGCTCGTTCGCCGGAATGGTAATGATCGGGTTTCATGCAATGATGGGAACGCCCGATGGCGTACTGAATCATACCCAGAGCTCAAAGACAGAGAACCGTTACTGGTACAACGGAGTGGAATCGGGTGAGCTGGCTCAGAATGCCCTTATTGCAGGGTATTATGGAATTCCGGTAATTATGGTTACCGGTGATGAAGCTACAACCAGGGAGGCCAGAAAATTTTTCGGGAGTAACATTGTAACTGTACCTGTCAAGAAAGGCATATCAAGGGAAGCGGCAATACTTTATCCGTTTGAGGAGACCCGGAAAGCATTATATGAGGGTGCAAAAAAGGCGGTAAGTGTTATTGCCGGTTGCAAGCCATATAAAATAGATACACCGATCAAAGTAAAAACGCAGTACCTCAACCTTGATACAAGCCTTCCCAAACCGGAAGTTGTCACAATAGATGCGGTTGCAAAGGATGCATTGCATATACTGGAGGTGAATAAATAAATTTCATTGTGGAACCGCTGAGCGGTTCAGAGTTAATAATGTATCCATTATGATTATATTTGATAGCTTAATTCAACCTGAAATTTATGTTCATTATATATTAAACGAAATGAAATATCTGATAGTAATTCCTATATTTCTGATTTGTATGTCATCCTGCAAAAAAGACGACTGCAAAGAAGAACTGAGATCTGCCAAACACTTTGAAACTGAATTCGGATGCGTGAATACCAAATACGATCTTTCTATAGATTTGACTAATTCTGTCACGATTATCAGAACTAAAGATGACTATGACACTTATGTCACGGGAACATGCCATCCCGAAATAGATTTTACTCTCTATGACCTTGTAATTGGCAAACAAGCAACGACTTACAGGAATGACACAATTCTGTACGATTTTCGTATAGCCTGCCCTGAAGACGCATTGAATCTATCTGTTGAAATAATACAATCTGCCACAAATGTTGCTGACGAAGTTGTTTTTCATGCCATGATACCCAAACTGGGTGATGAAGAACTGTTTTATATTAATGTGAATATTAAATAAAAATCCCGGGAATTAACTTCAGGAGCAGTTACGCCAGGAAATCTTTTTTACCGTTAATGCAAAATCCAGTTATCGATATTACTGATCTTTCAAAATTCTATGGGAAATCCAGGGGAATTGAACATGTTAACCTCGAAATAGGCGAAGGAGAAATTTTTGGTTTTATTGGTCCCAACGGAGCCGGGAAATCGACCACAATCAGGATACTGATGAACCTGATATTCCCGACTGGAGGAAGTGCCAGGATAATGGGGATGGATGTTATCAGGCAAACAAAAGAGATCAAACAAAAAGTCGGATATATCCCTTCCGATGCGAATGCCTATTCTTCGATGGATGTAAATGAATTCCTGGAATATTGCAGCAGGTTCTATCAGATACCAAATGGAAGCAGCAGGATATCTGAGCTCGCCAGGTTGTTTGAACTCGATCTGAAACGAAAAATTGCCGACCTTTCAATGGGGAACCGCAAAAAAGTGTCAATTGTTCAGAGCCTTATTCATAATCCCGGTCTGCTGATCATGGATGAACCCACCACAGGGCTCGACCCGCTTATGCAGTCTGTTTTTTTTGAACTTTTGCGCTCAGAAAATCAGAAAGGAATGACTGTTTTCTTTTCCTCGCACATTTTAAGCGAGGTACAGATGCTTTGCAAGAGAGTTGCAATCATTAAGGAAGGTAAAATAATTCAGATAGAGGATATCGACAACCTGAGGAAAAAACAACTAAAGAAAGTGTTTATTGAATTCGGTGAAGTGATCAGTATTGAAAGCTTTAAAATCACCGGTACAAAGAATCTGAGTTCTGGCCCGGGTAACGTTCTGTCATTTTTGTATTCAGGAAATATCAATGATCTTGTAGACTATTTGTCAGGGAAAAAGATAAATAACCTTATTATAGAAGAACCATCGCTTGATGAAATTTTCATGCACTATTACCAGACCTAAATCATAAGGCAGATGAACTGGAACCTGTTTATTAAGGAAATCCGAAGAAATTCATTCAGTCTTATCCTGTGGATAATCATAATAACTCTGTTTATTTCAGTTACTATGTCAGTCTACAGGACTTTCCTGGAAAACCAGTCAAAGATCGCGGGAATGATGAGTATAGTGCCTGCCGGTCTTCTGCAGTTCAAGGGTATTTCCGATTTTAACGATTTGCTTTCTGCGCTGGGGTTTTATGCTGTAAACAATATCATCTACATGATGGTGCTGGGAAGTATTTTTGCTATCGTTCTGTCGTCAAATATCCTTCTGAAAGAAGAATATGATAAGACGGCGGAATATCTCCTGACCAGGCCTGTAACCCGGAGTGAGGTTTTTTTAAGCAAGTTAGCCGTAGTTTCAGTTAATGTTCTTTTATTGAATCTGGTAACTACCCTGGCTGGTTTTATCTGCATTGAAATATTTAAAACCGGATCTTTCAGCATCAGGGCATTTTTAATTCTTTCGCTTTATACACTGTTGTTGCACATGCTTTTCGGCTCAATCGGGCTTTTCCTGTCGGTCATGGTTAAAAGGCCAAACCAATCACCACTTTCTGCATCGGGATAGTCCTGATAATGTACTTTATTTATACTCTTTCAAAGATTACAGAGAGTGTGGCAAAAATAGGGTATCTGAGCCCGTTTAAATATGCAAGGACAGATGTTCTTGATACATCATATAATTTAAGTCCGGGGAACCTGTTGTATTTCACTGGAATTACTCTGCTGCTTCTGATAATTTCATACAGGCGTTATCTGAAAAAGGATATTTACACTTAAACCTAACTTTTCCCCGCAATTTCCGTATAAAGGTTAAGAGCGATTGATAAAAGGGCATTAGTACTGTGAATTATGAATTCTGTCGCTGCCAAAAAATGAATAAAATGCAGCAAAATGAAAAGATTAATCATATCGGTACTTTCACTGTTGCTGCTTGTCGCAACTTTTTCAGGCTGCGCAACCAGCAGGAAGAACCATAACGAGCTGAAAGGACTTATGCTTCTGAATAACCTTCAGCTCAGCAGGAATAAGGCGTTCTATTCCAGGCATAACATGAAAATGAAACAGGATGCCTACAGGAGATATAAGAAAAACAGCAGGAACCTATAGTGTTAAGTTAAACTTATTTTGTCGCTATTTTTAATTAACATAACACAAGGTTATCTCTTCTTATTGGAATCACGATAGAATTTGTTAATACCGTCAGCTCTGTACGACCCACTTTGGAATAGTGAGGTTTTCACATTATTCGCTGAATCACTGTATGCAGGGCATACAGGTTTATTACAGGCAGCAAGAAGTATGATAACCAATAAAAGGAAAAACAGTTTCTTCATATTGCAAAAATAAAGATTCAAATCTCACTTGTGCAGATTAAGAGTCTTTTTTACAGGAAACTTTTTCTTCTCTCAAATATTACATAAGTATTTTATTCCTAAATTTAAACCACAGGAAGTTTTATATCTTCAAAATACATTATGATTTACGAAAATATCCTGCAAACCATCGGGAATACTCCATCAGAAAACATAAAGGGCAGATTAGCTCTGACAATTCTGACTTTGCTGATTATCATGCCTCTGTCGGGTCAGTCATACACCAGATTATCAAATCCTTCTTACAGTCTTGTGTCCAGTCCCGGGTTTGTCAGCATAACAGGGATAGAAGGTGCAATAGGACTCAGGGACACCACGGCCACAAACTCAAAATATTACTTTAGTCTCACTAATGTTTTTGGATATCAGGCCGACAGAAATTTTTTTGCCGGCATCGGTGCCGGATTTTATTATTGCGAAAACAATTTATTCGTCCCGCTTTATCTGGAAAATAAATATAGTGTGTATTTAAAAGGATTCACTCCCTATTTTTATGCAGACGGAGGAGTGCTTCTATCGATAAAAAACTTCACCGATGAGTCAAAAATATTCGTAAATCCCGGGGTCGGCATAAGCCGGTATATTTCACCGAAAATTGAAGGCAGTTTATCGGTTGGATATATGTTACAGGCCCGGACCACACTTAACAGAGTAAGTTTTTTAAATTTCAAACTTGGCATAATTTACAGGAACAATACTTACAGGATGTTTAAAAAACCGGCATCTGATTTTTAAAATATATAATGTTCATCCTCAAATACCTGGCAACAAGTTTTACCAGCCGAAGCTTTCTTTGACCACCATAGCTTCAGCGAAGGTGGTAGTATAGGCTGGCACCCGGTAACCAGCAACTAAGGTTATTTATTCACCGAATAGATCCATACGTCAGATCCAAAATTTATTCTAATGCCGGTAATTGCTGATTCAGCCTCCTCCCGTGTAGAATACTTCCCGTAGCTGATCCTGTATAGACCTTGCGGCGTGGGAGGAAGTACTATAGTATTTGTATTGAATTTTTTTGTTATTTCTGCTGCATTTTGCTGAGCCTGGGCGAGACTTTTAAAGCTTCCGATAATTATGTAATAGCCAGCCTGTGGTTTATCATTACCATTTAATACCATCTTGGCTTCCTCTGTAACGGGTTCCTTCGGTGTTGTCTGCGGAGTTATGGCTGGTGGAATATCCTTTAACGTGATATGTCTTGGGGGTAAGGTAATTATTAAAAATGCAGCAGCTATAACCAACACTACAGTTGTGAATATTGCAGCATTTTTAAAATCCGACCGCCTCATCTGATAACCTTAATTAAACCAGACCAAAGAAAATGAGTCTGTATCAAAAGTGTTATTCTGTATACTTATTCCCTTTGTGCAACTTTGTGTTGTACTTCGTGATCCTTTGTGGTATTGATTTAAAAATTAACCACTAAGGTCCTCAAAGGTCATCACAAAGGCCCCTAGGGTCTTTTGATACCCCCTCATTTTTTGAACCATTTGTATCCTTTAGTCGGTTCAAATATATCTCATTTTATACAATCCCCGAAATCAGTTACGGGTGAATTTTTGTGATAACCACTCCCGCTAACAATATTTCCCCTTTTTCAATGCATTTTACCTGATTAATTCAGTTTGAGACTGATAAAATAAAAGTGCCGCTGGTAAGTTATTTCATTGTAATGGTTACTGAATAGCAAAGTGAAATGATTTAAAATCTTTCTGATATGAAAAATATTAGTGGAATCTTGCTTAGCCGGCTATTAATACCAGGACTCCTGCTGATTCAGATGACCAGCTGCGATAAAGACGAATCCGAACCCGTAGCAGATGTTGATGGAAATGTTTATTCAACTGTCACAATAGGCACACAGGTCTGGATGGCAGAAAACCTGAAAACAACAAGATTCAATGATATGTCCGGCATAAGTCTTGTCACCAGCAACACCACCTGGACAAGCACTTCCAATCCTGCATATTGCTGGTACAATAATGACACAACCTATAAAGCTTATTATGGGGCAATATATAACTGGTTTGCGGTTGGAACAGGAAAAATATGTCCGGAAGGATGGCATGTACCCAGCCAGGATGAATTTAAAATCCTGGAGATGTATCTGGGGATGACTCAGGAACAGGCAGATTCAACAGGATGGCACGGGAAAGACCAGGGGAAGAAGCTGAAGAGCAAATCAGGATGGGATAATAATGGAAACGGATCAAATTCAAGTGGCTTTTCAGCATTTCCGGGAGGATACAGATATGGGGCCAGCGGAGCATTTTTTAACATGGGAGCACTTAGTTACTGGTGGTCTTCTACTTTAGACAATTCGAATCTTGGCCTTTACAGGCGGTTAGACTTTGATCAGCCTAAGGTTTTTACCGGAAGCGTCAGAAGACAGGCAGGAAAATATATAAGATGCGTTAAGGATTAAAGGCTTTTATTCAGGAATCATATGAAGACTTAAATTTCGAATTGCTCCGGTAGTTTTATATGTTGTAATTCCAAAAGGTGCGGATGTTTCTACTTCCCATCGCAATGATAATTTGGAATTCTCAATCGTGAAATCAACAACTTTTTCGTCCTCAATCCAGGCTTCAATTTTCTCATCGGTCACTCTGAGCCGGATAGCATACCACCAGCCTGATGCAAAACGAAATATATTACCTGTCATATTGTTAGCAGCATCATATCCGTCAATACAGCTCAGCCCTACAATTGCTCCTCCCCACCCACCCAATACCAGGGTTAAAAAGGATTCTTTCACAGGAAACGTCATTCCACAAAAAAAATCAGAGCCATCGATACGTTTAGCATAAAGAGTAATCTCATAATTTGTTTTTGGAAAATCTTCAGTCCACCTGATACCGGAAATTAGTTCTCCCTTACCAATTATAATACAACTATCAGCAATTGAAATGTCTCCATGACCCTCGAAATCTATAACCTGCCAGTTATCCAGAGATACTCCATTGAAAAGGAACTTATCATCCTGCATATTTTTGCCGATCGCCATTAAAACAAGGGTATATGTTATAAGTAATATATTCATAAAACTGATCTGTTAACGGATTAATAATTGTTGTGCAAAAAAAGAGTTTTTTATTTTATTAAAAACCTTTTTAGCAAACATCTTTGGATTTATTGGGCTTTATTTTTAATTTGCTAATGAATTTACCTGAAAATAAGTAAAATGAAACCTGCTAGACTAGTCCGTGTTTATTCATTATCCATTATTGTTTTGTTTTTTGTGCTTTTATCAGGCTGTAAAAAGGAAAAAGATATTCCTGAAACTGTAACGGATATTGATGGTAATATTTACCAGACAGTCACTATTGGCAATCAGGTCTGGTTGGTTGAGAATGTTAAATCCACGAAATACAATGATGGTACTTCCATACCACTTGTTACCGGAAATACAGAATGGATAAATCTATCAACTCCTGGCTACTGCTGGTACGACAATGATATTACTAACAGAGAAACCTACGGTGCTTTATATAATTGGTATGCAGTACAAACGGGTAAGTTATGTCCCACAGGCTGGCATGTTCCTTCTGATGAAGAATGGACAGTACTTACTGACTTTCTTGGTGGGGAAAGCATTGCGGGTGGCAAACTGAAAGAAGGTGGTATATCTCATTGGGATTCTCCAAATACGGGAGCAACCAATGAATCAGGATTTACTGCCCTTCCCGGTGGTTTTCGGGGCGCTCAGGGTGTTTGTTACTATATTGGGTACTGGGGTCAATGCTGGACCTCAACTTCACCTTTTGAGTCGGTTGCATATTACCGGCAAATGGCTTCTGACAGTGAAGGAGTGGATAATGGCAAAGGCAACGCAATCCAAAGATTGTGTGGATTGTCTGTGCGCTGCGTAATGAATTGATTAATCATTAAAAAATAATGTATTCCCAGCTCCCGGACCAGCTCCGGGGGCTTTTTGTTCTATTAATCTGATCCTCACTTGACTTTGGTATCAGGATAATATAACTTTACATATATAAACCGGTAAACTTTCATGAAATCTATGGCAATCTGGACAGCTGAAATAAAAGAGATTGAGAAACTTCATGAATCCTTCCACGGTCAGTTGCCTGAACTTGAGAGGGAATTGGAACAACTGATTAAAACTGACGATGCAAATGTTATCTTGCTCTATTCAAGGAGATGTCTTGAAGTCATAGTATCAGACCTTTGTGAGAGTGAACTTAAAAGACCACGCAAAACCGAACCTCTGAAGGGGATCATAGATAAGCTGCATAAGGAGGAAAAAGTACCATCTCATATAATAACTTCCATGCATGGGCTGAATGAATTGTCAACTTATGGTGCCCATCCAAAGGATTATGATCCTGTTCAGGTGAAACCTGTCCTCAACAACCTCTTCATAGTGTTGAAATGGTATGTTGGTTACAAGGATCTGATGCTAAATAATTTAAAGACAGCCCGGGTAGAGTCCTGGGTGGTTGAGAATGAGACACAGGTAAAAAAAGCTCCTTTTAAAAGGATTAAAGCTTCATTTCTTCTTCAGGGTCTCTTCCTGACACTTATTATAACTGTATCTCTGCTGGTAGTTTTTAAAGTTATAAACCTGGGAGGAATTCCGGAAGCCGGTAAATCTATTGCTGTTTTACCATTCACAAACCTTGGCAATGATCCTGAGCAGGAGTGGTTAAGTGTGGGCTTTGTAGATGAGATATTGGATAAGCTTTTTAAGCTCGGTGGCTTAAAAGTTATCGCCCGCACATCTTCAGAGAGGTTCAAAAATACAAATCTGTCATTAAAAGAGGTTGCCCGTAAGTTAAATGTAACAACAATTATGGAGGGAAGCGTACGTAAACAGGGGAATAATATACGGATAACGGTTCAGCTGATTGATGCCAGGACTGAAGCACATCTATGGTCTGAGATATATGACAGGGATCTGTCTGATGTATTTTCAATTCAAAGCGATGTTGCCAAAAGCGTTGCCAGAGAACTGAAAGCAGTAATTACACCTGACGCAAAACAATTCATAGACAAAAAGGCTACAACAAACATGGAGGCCTGGGAAGCCTACTGGAGGGGAATGCTGCACTATAATAAGCTGAATAAGGAAGATATGGATATTGCAATGAAGTACTTTGAGCTCGCGAAAGAAGAAGACCCTGAATTCGCACTTGCTTATGTTGGTATGGGTCGTGTATGGCGCGGACTCCAGCAAATGAGTATTATTAAAGTATCGGAAGCAGCTGCCAAAGCTGAAGAATTTGCACTGAAAGCAGTTGAAATGGACAGCACATATTCAGAGGTCCATCACCTTTTAGGAGGGATCAGAACCTGGACTAACTGGGATTGGAAAGGAGGAGAAGAATCGTTTAGAAAGGCAATTGAATTGAATCCGCAGAATGCCGATGCCCATTCCACATACTCTCATCTGCTTAGCATATTAGGAAGGTATGACGAAGCGATGAAACATATTGATATTGCACTGGATCTTGATCCGTTCAATACCAAGATTATTGCATTTTATGGTGTAGACCTCTTGTTTGCACGCAGGTACGATGATGCTGTCATGGCATTCAGGGAGGCTATGGATCTCAGTTCGGCTCAGGGTGTAGCTGATGCAAATATAATAGATGCACTATCTCTTGCAGGAAGAGAAAGTGAGGCAACAGATATGCTCAGGAGTTTCTATAAAGATCAGGAATCTCTTAATACCATTAATGCTGGTTTTAAAGAAGGGGGGTTCCAGGGTGCAGTAAAAAGGATCGCGGACCTTCTTGCTGAAAGGTCAAAAACTAAATTTGTCGGGCCATTACACATTGCCGTCCGATATTCCTTGGCTGGCGATATTGATAATGCAATTGCATGGCTGGAAAAAGCATATGAGATGCATGATCCCAATTTACCTTATCTTTTAAGTCCTGTTTTTGACAATTTAAGGAATGATGTCCGCTTTCAGGAATTAGTCAGGAAGATGAACCTGCCGTAAAAAAAATTGGATTATTAATATCAGATTATTCCTTTATCACGAACCAGTAAAAAAGACGGTCTGAAATATTTTACCACTATGCTTATAATCAATTTAATACAGAGGTGTATTTCAACAGGTCCCGAAATATACTCCTCTCTGCTTACATCTGCAGAGGTAAAGTTAGTAATACTTGGGTTGATTGGCAAGAGCCTTATTTAGGTTTTTAACCAGTTAGTTTAATTGTTTTTTTGCATTAATTTTTGTACCTCGAAATCTAATCATTATTCAATGGCCAAAAAGAAGAAATTTGAGCGTGTCCCCCCTGTAGAAAAAAGGCCGGACGGCTATTATCAGTTGAACATAAGCTATGAGGCTGAATGATTACTGGCTCAAATATCTCCGTCTAAAAGACAAGGCATATGCAGGTAAGAGGAAGCCCGCATAGAAGCTGAACGCATGGAAAACAATTACAATGTCCGGGAGGTTGAGGAAGATTAATTTTCCCTTCGAAATATCTTTGCACTGCAATCTATGCAACTCCATACCGGATCAATACCTGATTCTGATTCACAGCAACCTCCAAGAACAATTTTTCCGGCTTCGGCTTCTAAATGTGCTTCATATGTCGGCATCCCGTAAATTATCCTGACAACCTTCCGGGAATGACAGCGAGGGCAGAATTTAGGTTTATTTCCTGAATAAAATCACATAATTTTTAAAGATAATAAAAAGCACCGATCTGCTGATTATCGGGGGCTGGCACTCCTCGCTTACCGCGCTAAATGTGATGTGATTTAGGACAATTATAACCATCTCCGGGGCCAGACACAAATAAATTCCTATAAATTTTTTAAGCTTTTAAAACTTTTTATTTATGGCAGGTTAGGATAAAAACCAGACTGATCAATCCACAAAGTCTTTGAGTATAACAACTGCAAGCCTAGACCAATTCTGGCCGCTAAAAGTGTCAAAATAATAGTTACATGATACCAGAGAAATACAAATAACTTATGGTAGTAATTAAATCCGGCGGAGAGTGGTCAAGGCTTCCGGCTTTTGCAATATCATCCACGAGAGAAGGCTACATAGTCTTATAACTGAAGAAGACGGGAAATACAAGAAAGAACAACGTTAAACTAATCCCTTAAACAGCGAACACTGTTGCCAACATTAGGGGAGTTGCCCCATGTATGAAAACGTATATCTTGACTTTGAATTACTCTATGATATGGCAAAGTAGCACTCCACCAGGTTCCTCTGGAATTTATTAGGTAGAATAAACCATCTACCGAGAAACCTCCGGGAAGACCCGAAAAGCCAAAATCATTAGTGCCTTCGACAGTAGAATTATCACTATACCATAAACCATTGCCATGCCAATCTCCATCACTATAACTTAACCAACCGGTCGCTTTCAGGTGTCTGCCCACTTCTTCCCAACCATATTCATCCCTTTGATATGGCCCTCTTTGATCGCTTACGTACTTGCCAGTTGTTCCCATTCTTCGTTTGTGGGTAAATGCCATCCATACAGGACATGCCACATTGGCTGCCCGGGAAATTATACAATACACCGAAATTACTATAGTTATCCGTTCCATTGCATCGCATATATCTGAGCCACTATAATCATAAACATAAAAATGAGGCTCATTGTCCGATTCCTCGGACGGATGATTAACTATGCAAGTGAGTTGGTTATCTCATCATATTGTTCTCCCACACTCACTCTTTTTGTTGATGTCCATCACGAGTATCAATAAATGTTCCCATTCCCTCCGCCTCTGTTGTAAATGATTTAACGCTACTAATTGACGTACCATTCTGATTTGTTGCAAAAGCAACATAATAGTATTTGGTTCCCGACTTTAACCCAGTTATAAGTTTTATAACTCATTGTTGTACCACACACAATTTCCTTATTATCATTAGATGTGGGTATGTTGTTTGTTTGCTCCAATAAAAGCCTTTTTCTAAAACTTTACTGCCGGTTGGAATTACAAAACCTTTAAGTGTTGCGGAATGTAATTTAATGTTAATTGCATTTTTTGTTTCAACTTTAGGTTTGCTTGGGTAAATTTGAAGTTACCTTTGATACAGCGAACAGATTTTTGATTCATCTTGTAGCCGTCACTCATATAGAAATCATCAAAAGAACTAAACAAGTCACGTCCCCATGCGAAATTAGTACTATCGATAAAAGTGATATAGTCGTTCTGAAAAATATCATAACTAATCGTAGCACTCCACCAACACGCTTCAGATCCAAGGAGAGAATACTCCTGCACCTTGCCAACCACCTGGGAGGCCGGAGAAACCAAAATCGTCAGTCCCATTTCCCGAATTATTCCAATACGTGGTTGACTTCAAGTGCTTGCCTAATTTTTCCCAGCTATATTCTCTTTTAGTATATGGCCCCTTTTGATCGTTAATGTATTGTGTTGGTCCATTCATCTTCGGCGGGTAAATGCCATCCATCAGGACATGCGGTTTTTGCTGCAATCCAGTTGTATAACACGCCATACGTTTTATATATATCCGTTCCCTTGGCATCATTTTCCTCACTACCATTATACCCATAAACAGAGTAAAAAGGATTCGTTGTGTTACCCAATGCGGGAGGGCTCACCTCGGGAAGATAAGCTAAATTTTCAGCCATCCATATTTGGTCACCAATTTTTACCCATTTGTATTCCTGTTTTGGTGCAGTGAAATCAGTTAATTTTAAAAAGATGGAAGGTCTTTTATGGAATCCGTTAAAAGATCACAACAGATTAAACAGTGGCTCATAAATTTGACGGTTATAAATCCTGTACAAATTGCTGACTAATTTGTCAATCTGTTTTACGAAATCACTTTGTCGTGAATGTATCTTAGTCTTATATCTTTTAAGTAATTTTTTGTCTGAAATGTACTGCCCTGATTCAAATACTACTGATAATTCTTTCAGTGAATCGAGTATAAATCTATTGCTTTCGGCAATAATGCCGACTATATCTTTCTCTGTGCTCACTACCTCATCAGTCATACTGAAATAGCGATTGAAAACAAGGTAGTAAATCCTTGCCCATCGTGAAAGATTTACCACCCCATCCGGATCCCTCAGCCAATTCATAAAACAATCGGTTACGTAATTATAGTAAAGGTTCATTGGGTCCTCAAGGAAATCATAATCGAAATATCCCGGCTTTCCTTTCATTCTTCCTGACTCAACAAGCTCTTTTTCAATTCGGGTCTCATAATAAGGTCTGAGTTTATTGAACATTGCGGGAGTGTAACCGTCAATGCAAATCTGCTCCAAAAAGTCAAGGTTTTCGTTCAGCGTTCTGAAAGTCGTGATTGGTTGGAAAAGCATAAACCCATAGTCGAAACCTATTCCAAGTTTCTTAAGAATTTTGATTCCCTCCAGGTTTTTTTTAATTGTTGTATGTTTATTGAGACTCTTTAGGCCGGCATCAGTGCCATCATCAATTCCTATAAATACCATATACAATCCATTTCTTTTCATAAGGGAAAAGAGATCCTTTTCAACCTCATCTGCACGACAGTTTATCTTCCACAGAATTTTGGTGCTTAAACCTTTTCGCGACAGCTCATCACAGAACCTTAACATCCATTCAGAGCCCTTTGAGGTTTTAATAGGGAAATCGTCATCCTCAAAGAGGAATACAGAACATCGTTTCTCCGTATACAGATATTCCATTTCTCTTACGACCATTTCAGGATTCCTTATTCTTTTGGAAGGACCCTTTGACTGGCGGTAAAACTCCTTCAGATTGCAGAATGAGCAGCTGTGAATACAACCCCGGCCTGCTATGATCGTTGCATATTTTTTGCCGAAAGCGTATTCTCTTAGCGGGGGACGGACAGGAAAAGGAAATTTATCGAGCTCTTTTTCAAATGGTTGTAACGGATTTGTGACAATTTTATCATCGCTCTTATACGCAATACCTTTTATCTGCCTCCAATCCTTGCCTGAACTAATACATTCAGCGAGCTCAAGTAGAGTATATTCTCCTTCAAATCTGACAATGGAATCCAAGGAGTCTGTGAATCCTAATAGCTCCTTATACTTCAGACTCGGGTAATGTCCACCTGCTGTAAAGTGGGCAGCTATTCCTTCTTCCCTGAGAAAGTTGACAAGGCTGATAAATTTGTCAATATAATACTGATAAATAACAGAAAAACCCACAATTGCGGGATCTTCTTCTTTTAAGATCGCAAGAAGTTCTTCATTATTATCTTTATAGACATAGATTCTAGTATTATAGCCAGCTTCATTGAGTAAAGAAGCCAGGTAACCCATTCCAGGTTCTCGGATTCTTTTATAGCTATTATAACTACTTTTTCCCTTTCATTAGGGCAACACTAACTCTCTTACAGGTAAACTATAACAAGCAAATTAAAATATATCACTCTTCAGGAGAATATAGTATTAATGCTAATATTTTTAAAATGATTCTATTGTCCTGTTACCAATTAATTTTATGTTTTTCAAGGAGTTTCTTAAGTGTGGCAGCAAGTTCTCTTTGAGCTTCTAAAAGATCGTTATTTGCTTTAAGAGTTTTAATTGTGTAAGTTTTCATTGCAATATTTGCTTCATCAGCAGTTTTTGCATTCTCTAATGCTGTTTTTAAAGAAGCACTTGCACATCTCGGATACATCGGGAATTCCATAGGATCGGTTTCAGAACATTTTTTAGCCATGTTTTTATTAAATTAGGTTAAACATATTTTATCAGGTCTATCTGTCCTGATATTTTAATTTTTACAAAATTATTTCCTGATCAGTAACTGAAATCCCTTGATAATGCTAACAATAACAAAAATAACTTTTCTTCAATCTTCTAAACATTGTACCTATACTATAACAAAATTAAATCATAATCAGAATTAAAGCAATTTTATTTTACAAGCAAAAATCCATCCACCCAAGTAATACCTCAGATGGATGGAATTAGCACTGTTGGTTTTCAGGGGTCCTTGAGATTTTAAGGTGGAGCTGAACCTTTTGAAAGCAACGAAAACATAATGCAGCTTGACTAAACTATTCCAGTATTATTTTGAAAAAAATTATGTAATAAGCTGTGCCCTTAATAACGTACACTTCTTTGACCTCTACAGTAAATTTGACGGCATCTACAGGCACGATCTGACCTTTAGTTATCAGGTCGACCAATGACACTACCCAGAATGGTACATAAACTCGCCTTAGCTTCCCTGATTTGTCAATGACTAACATTTTTTCGGAGAATAGATGACTTGTTATATATCGGAAGATTTATAAACGATAATACAGCAAATGTTCTACATGAATCTCATTTCAATGATCGATAGATGACATCCGTATCTACAACAGAGCATTAACCACAGATGAGATTTCATCACATTACCTTGAGATTCCCTAAAGACTAAGATAATCCACAGGTAGGTAGACTCTACAATAGCAGACGCATAATCCTGGTCAGAGGAGTGCCTTTTAAATGCAAGGCAATGTGATTACCTATACAGATATGACAACAGTATGACCGGCTTCGAGGAAGCTATATATCCAACTTTTTGTTCACTTCGCTATGACATAATGGACAAAATATATTTACGCGCCCGGAAATTTCTAAAGGAGACAATTCTTAAACCAGATCAAGAATCATTCGGGCATATCTCATAATAATGGCTTCTGGCTATTAAAGTAAAATTGATTTGTCTTACCCAATGCATAATTTGATAGTTAAGTTAAAAGTGACAACGAAATGAAACGAGTAAATTTTTAGCGACAACATTGGTTATTCTGTCTTTGCAGGCACATGTTCTGGGGCAGGATTTTAAATTTCTGAATGATCCGGATGGACTTGAGAGGAATAAGTGCAATAAATGGAATTGAAATTCCCGGTAAATATTAAAGTTGTTTATGATAATTATGTTAAAGTGGATGGATTAAAGTCCGATTGGGGTTATTCGATTGTGATCGAAGGACTTGATAAAGTTATTCTTTTTGATACGGGTGCTAACCCGGATATTCTTGAATCGAATTTCAAAATAATGGGTATCAATCCCGAAAAGATTGACCTCCTTATATTGTCACATGAACATGATGATCATTATGCGGGGATACCTGCTTTTACAAAGTTGCATAAAGATATACCTGCTATTATTCCATACTCATTCTCAGAATCATTTAAAAAGAAATTGGTTGAATTCGGACTTGAACCCCTTTTGGTGAAAGAGCCTGTCAAAATTATGCACAAATCTTTACAGTTCAGGTGAATTTTCAGGACCGATTCCTGAACAAGCTCTTGTGTTGAATACAAAACAAGGTTTGGTTGTAATGACTGGCTGTTCACATCCAGGGATAGTTGAAATGTTGAAAGAAATAAAATCAACATTTAACAAGGATATTTATATGGTATTTGGCGGATTCCACCTGCTTGGAAAATCAGACAATGACATGAATCAAATAATAGATGATATGAAAGCCCTTGGAGTCGTAAAATGTGGAGCGACACATTGCACAGGGGTAAAGCAGACTCAAATGATAAAGGAAGCTTTTAAAACAAATTTCTTTGAACTTGGTGTTGGGAATAATATTGTTATTAATTAGTTGGTAGTGTATTATAAAATAAAGTTACATTTTCGGTCCTCGGAAAGTAGGTTTCTTTTAAATACCCGTCTGAAAATATCAGAAACACTTTATGGAAAAATTGCTTTTAAGAATGATTTTAAATCAGGGTAGTTTTCAACAATACGATAAACTTCACATTCCCTGCAATTAGTATTCCTACAGAGTGTCCCCTTTTCAGATGCTTCCCAGCAGGGATAAGTATCACTTTGAAAAGCCTGGCATTTTTCACGCTCCTCATCGGAGCATTTCCGGATTGCCCAGCAAGGAATAAGAGCCAGTAAAGATCTTATCCCTGCAATATTTAAACCATCTTCGTCCAGTAATTTATGAATATATTTTAGTCTCAGAATATCCACCTGAGAAAATAAATTCCTGCTTGATTCTTTCTTGAAAGGAATTATCAATCCCTTATCAATATATTGCCTTATTGAATGTACGGGAATTCCTGAAAGAGTGGATGCTGTACTTAGGGTGTAGACCGGAGTAGTGCTCTCAACAAAACTATTCTTCATAATTATAATTGTTAAATATATTTCATTTAATAAATTAAATATCCTGCAGGTATTAGTCAATCATTATTTAATACCAGGCACCATTAATCGCTTAAAAGTACCAGCCTGCTATAAATTAGCGACTTAATCAGCAAAGAATGATTACACATTCTATCTTTCTGTTAATTAATTAACAGAATGATTTTCAAGAATTTATTTTATAAATGTACTGTTTATTAGAGAATAATTGCATAAATTTACAATTATATGAATTATTCAATACATATATAGTGTATTTAATAGATCTTATAATATACATTGAAAAACCTCAATATAATATTTTTCCGGAAAATCAAAACTTCGTATATATCCGTGAATGTAAAAAGGACACGGCTGAACATTGGCGCTGAGAATATACTGAAATCTTTATCTGCAACAGGCTTGATTTAAATAAAATTCACCCAATGAACGATCTTACCTCCATGGATCAAACATTTACCAGGAAGCTGACAGATATCATTCTGGCAAACCTGGAGAATGAGAGTTTTGGGGTAAAAGAATTGGCTCGAGAAACCGGTATGAGTAGTTTCAACTTAAACCGGAAACTGCAAGTCATTTCCCGGAAGACGATTAACCAGTATATCCGGGAAGTACGGCTGAAAAGGGCGATGGAAATGTTGCAACAGGAACCGGTAACTGCTTCCGAGGCAGGATTTAAGGTCGGATTTGGAAGTCCTGCCTATTTTAGCACCTGTTTTTCAGAATATTTTGGATACCCTCCCGGCATGGTAAAAAAAAGAGGAATAAACAACTCCGTGGAAAACAGGAAAGGATTTCCCGCGGGACATTTGCCCCGGAACAGGAATACGTGAAAAAGGAACAAGGCAATCAAAGCGGATAAAAGCAGTTTCAGTGGAATATTACTTTTTTTGCCTCAGCCATTTTGTTATTAATTGTTTCAATCTATCTTTAAGTAAATTAACTACCGGTAACTTAATTTTTAATGCCAGCAAGCTAAAAAATCAAAAGATATCGATTGCAGTTTTACCATTCATCAACGACAGCCAGGATCCGGGGAATGTATATTTTATCAATGGAGTAATGGAGGCCATTCTGGACAACCTTTCCAGATAAATGATTTAGAGGTCCACCCGAGGACATCGGTGGAACAGTACAGGAAATGGTTCCAAAACCATACCCCAAATTGCAGGGAGCTTGGTGTTAATTATATTATTGAGGGGAGCGGACAGAAAATCGGAGATAATGTAAGCCTCTATATTCAGCTTATTGAGGCCAGCTCCGATAAACATCTGTTTTCCAAACGGTACAACATGAAGCTGGAGGACATTTTTACTCTGCAAAGTGAGGTAGCTATAAAAGTAGCTTCTGAAATTAAGGCAGTTTTCACCACTGAAGATAAAGAATCAATAGAAAAACACCACTGCCAATTTTGCTGCTTTGAATTTGTTTTTACAGGCAAATGATGTGCATAATATTGCGGAATCAGAGGGGAAATGGGAACTCAACATCAAAGCTGAACATCTCTATAAAAGGGCAATTCAGATTGATTCCACCTTTGCAGATCCATATGCATCACTTGGATGGATCATTTCCGACAGAAATATTGACTCCGCACTTTGCCTTGCAAACAGAGCTTTGCATTTTGATGATAAAAATCCTGAAGCATATACTTTGAAAGGCTTTATATATCAATATAAAGGGATGGACAAAGAAGCTGAGGAAGCCTATAAGCTGTCGATAAAAAATAAACCGAATAATTCTTCCGCATATCGCTACCTGGGTGAGTTATATTTTTACCAGGGCAATTGTTCCGGTGCAATTGAGAATCAGCTTCAGGCATTTCATCTGGAGAATAATTCAATGCAGGAACGTAATATTATTGAAAGTTTTTGTTCAAGCCTTTATTGTTTGGGATTTTATAAGGAAGGTGAAAAATATGCTGCAAGACTGCTTGAACTAAACAATGATTCATCATATTATTACTGGGGTTTGGCATCAGCTGACCTCGACCTTGGCAATTATAATTCCGCGCTTAAATGGGCATATAAAATGTATGCCTGTGATACAAATAAATTAAACAACATTTATCTGTTAATGTACACATTTTATATCTCAGAGATTTCAAGGAAGCTGAAAGGTTGTTGCAAAAATATATTGAAATCATGAAGCAACAGGGAAGGAAAATTGAACCAGATTACCTTTTGGGTTTTATTTACCTGGAAACCGGAAATAAAAAGGAAGCCGATTTTCATTTTGAAGGAACAATTAAAGAAATAAAAAAAATAATTGGACAAAACCAGTCATCTAATAACTGTGTGGCTATTTAGCTTTAGCCAAAATTTACTCAGCCCGTAACGAAAAAACGAAAGCAATGGAAAATCTTCAGAAGGTTGAAGATTCTATGGGCTCTACAATCTTCAGGATTAAAGATTTTAAAAATTGCACAATGCTTGACAATATCAGAAATGAACCCGGATTTGCAGAATATATTAAAGTTGCTGAAGCCAGGTACAGGAAAGAGCATGATAAGGTTGAGAAATTACTTGCCAAGAGAAGGAATTCTTGATGCTACTCAGCAATAACCACCTTTTATTTTCAATTCTCACACGACAACTATCTGTGCTTTTGAACAACTTGTTCAAAAAATGAAAGTCATCTACAAAAATCGAAAGAAATATGCAAAAAATGAAAGTTTTAGTTTGTTAAATTGAAATGATTCCCAGGGTGTTTTAGTTGAACTTTACCTGAAATTAATCATCAGCTTTCTTGTCTTTAGAATTAATAGCTGATAGGAGGAATCTGAAAATCCATTAAAAGAGTAGGAAATTTTAAACTAAAACCATGTAATATGAAAACAACAATTTCTTTTGTTATTTTTGCATTCCTGATTGTAATGGGATGCTCAAAATCTGATGATTTTACGGTTAATCCGGATGAAAATCAGTTCAAATCGGCAAGAACAGCATCGCCAATTGCACAATGGACGAAACCTGCAATCTGGGATAATAATAGCATGTTACAAACAGCTTTATGGCTTCCCCCAGCAGTAGGTCCAGCATTACCAAATTATAGCTTTACTCAATTTCCGGATTATGACTTTTCTCCTTACTATTTAAATGGTGAGACAGAATATAATCCTGCTAATTATGATGTGATGACTCATTTTGGGTATATAAGTCCTGAAGATGTTACTGGTGCTGTTGTTGAATTTACGTTTCCTCATATTGAATATTTTCTTCCTCATATGAATAATATAAATCAACAAAGGATTTATACCGTTAATAATGTAAATAATCAAACAGTGATAACTTGTACTACAGATTTGAATAAAGGCATGAATCCTATGTTTTGTTTTTTAGTTAAAGTAGATTGTGGTAAAGGGGAAAGTGGTTATACAACTTTTTGGACAGATATGAAAGTAAATGGTGTTTCGGTTAAAGGAACAATTAAAAATAAGGTTTTTGCCTGTAATTAAAGAACTTTAGTTTTTGGCATTTATAAAACTATATTTTAACAGGAGGTATCCGAAAATCCTTTAAAAGAGTAGGAATATCTACGACATTAAAACAATGAATTATGAAAACAAAAGTTTTCTTCCTGATTTGCCTTTTTTTAGGTTTTGGATTTACTCAGCTTTCTGCACAGAACAGTAACTCTACCGGAACATACACTCTCCAATGGAAGTTTACAGCCACTTACTGGACACCTGTATATTGTGGTGAACAATTGATTGATGAGCTTTCAGGCGGGGAGATTATAATTCACGTTGTTGTACATAGAAAAGATGGTAAAAGGGTGTGGAGAACTGATCAGATTAGAGGTGAAGTTACAAGTGCCAAAGAGCCTTATGAAGTTTTCGAGATTGTAGAAATCGACAAGAACGATTTCGTTGACAATAATTTTTCCACCGTGACCTGGAAGTATAACCTCAAGGGAAACATGGGCAACCATTACATTGGTACCCTTACCTATGATTATAATACTGGGGAGATTACTGTAGGTCCAACAATATGCAACTAAATAAAGAATTAAAAAATTTGCTACTGCATAATAAGCCCCCAGATCGGGGGCTTTTTCTTTATTTCAGCAACGGGAGTCTCAGGATTGTTACCATTTCCCTGATTTTAGACCGATTTTCCTTAAAAATGTAGCAAAAGTATCAGAAAATGATACAAAAGTGGTAGACTTTGATATTTGGGTAGTCGAACTTTGTACTTGAAAAAGGTAGGTTATTATAAATTGACTTTGACTTTTTGCTTGTGTACCATAGTTAGCATCAAATCAGGAAGTCTTTTCAGCATCATAGACATATAATATCTGGATTGTTGTTGTTTTTAATTTAAACCAAAAATCAAATTATCATGAAAAGCTTATTTGTGGTTTTAATTTTAAATGTCATGTTCATAAATGCAATGTCTCAAAATTATGTTTATAATTCAAAGGGTAACAAAAAACCTTTTGAAACTGAAGACATTGATTTGTTATTCGCTAAATCGTCAATTAAATTTTCTCCACAAGAAGAACAACAAACTAGGCTATTTCCATTAATAGCTATTATCCCAACAGTAGTAGATTTAGTCTTTCAATTAACTAATTCATCATTAAAAAATCGGGTAAAAAAATTTACAGCCGAGTACAGTAAGCAAAAAAGTTATTTAGAAGCTGGAGATTCTGTTGTCCCGGATTTTTTATTTTATAGAAAGATAAATAATAAAGATCAAGCTTTAGAAATAAGCTTCAAAGCAGAAACGATATCTGGATTAAAGCCACGTGGGATAATTTATTATGTTGACTACATTGAACTTAATTTTTCTGCGGCAAAATCCATAATAAGCAACGGCAAATTTGACTATTCTATTGAATTAAAGCCCACTTTCTTGGTTAGCGGAGAAAAAAGGGTACAAGAATTACCACCAATAGCTATTTCTTCTGTGAAATTTGGTAAAACCACTTTTGAAAAATTTAAACATAGAACAAATTTGATATTATTACCAGATGGAGCAGTTTTTGTTGATCTGTCAGTCAAAATTATAGAATCAAATCCTGAAAAGGTTCGAGCAGAAAAGATTTTATCAATTTGGAATGATAATAAAGAAAGTGCTAAAACGATAATAAATAATTTTTTACCAAAATAAGTTACGAGTAATTCAAAATAGAGATAATCTTATTTTTATATCATATACAGAAGTTAAACCAGTAGGATTATTTTGGAAGGACTATATAATGTATACGATCTAGCTTTTCATTAGCCAAACATGCTTTTCCCTATTACCTAAAATGCCATATTCAATAACCTGACCCTCACTTGACTTTGGTATCAGGATAGCATAACTTTACTTGTATATATACCAATGACCTTAATGATCGCAAATTGTTAGGCTAATGGCAATCTGGTCAGCTGAAATTAAAGAGCTTGAGAAGCTTTATGAATCTATCAAAGGTCAGTTACCTGATCTGGAAAAGGAACTGGCACAGCTCATCCATTTTGATGATCCTAATGTACTCATGCTTTATTCAAGGAGAAGCCTGGAGGTAATTATTACAGACCTTTGCGAATGTGAGCTGAAAAGACCCCGAAAGACCGAACCACTAAAAGGGATCCTTGACAAGCTGCATAAGGAAGATAAGGTTCCCGCCCATATAATAACTTCCATGCATGGACTGAATGAGCTATCCAACTACGGTGCCCATCCTAAGAATTTTGATCCGGAACAGGTGAAACCGGTTCTTGTCAATCTTGATATTATAATCAAGTGGTATCTGAAATATAAGGAGACCGGGACAAATTTTAAAACTAAGCCGGCTGAAGTAATTAAGAGTGAAACCAGCGAAACCAGGGATGCAAAAAAGAGTATTACCGCCTCAAAGAAAAGACTGATTGGTTTACTCACAGTAATAATAGTGATAATCGCGATTGTGTTTGCAATCTTATTCTTCACTGAGATCATCGGCAGTGGAACTCAAACAAAGGGACTTGAAAAATCAATTGCAGTATTGCCGTTTAAAAATCTCAGCAATGATACTGAGCAGGAATATTTCAGTGAAGGCTTAGTGGAAGAAATATTAGACCGTCTTTGCAGGGTAAGTGCTTTGAAGGTAATTTCACGAACATCGTCTGAGCGGTTTAAAAATACAAATCTCTCATTAAAGGAGATAGCAGGTGAGTTAGGTGCTTCAGCCATTATGGAAGGGAGTGTGCAGAAAAACGGGAATAATATCCGTATCACCGTTCAACTTATCGATGCAAAAACAGATACTCACTTATGGTCCAGAATATATGACAAAAGCTTTTCTGATATATTCTCAATTTATAGTGACGTTGCACAGGCTGTAGCAAAAGAACTCAGTACGACTATAACACAGCAGGAGAAGAGACTTATAGCCAGAGTGCCCACGACTGATATGACAGCTTATGAGGCTTACTTTATGGGGAAATTTCATAATAGACAACTAAATCAGAAGGATCTGGAAACGGCAATGCAATTTTTCGAGCTTGCAAAAGAAAGAGATCCGAAGTTTGCCCTTGCGTATGCAGGTATAAGCAGAGTTTGGGGTTCACGTCAGCAAATGGGATTAATAAAATCAGCAGATGCTGCTCCGAAAGCAGAGGCAGCTATCATGAAAGCCCTTGAGCTGGACAGTACTCAATCTGAGGTTCACAACACAATGGCTGCCATAAAGGTATGGACCAGGTGGGACTGGAAAGGCGGGGAAGCATCGTTCAGAAAAGCTATTGAACTGAATCCCAGTAATGCAGATGCACATTCTGTTTATTCACATCTGCTGAATATATTAGGAAGGCAGGATGAAGCGATGAAACACATTGAAATTGCACTGGAACTGGATCCATTAAATCCTAAGATAAAATCATTTTATGGTATAGATCTGATGTTTCTGCACAGGTATGATGATGCTGTAACAGCATTCCGGGAAGCACTCGATCTTAATCCTCTGCAAGGGGTGGCTGAGAACATTACCCCTGCACTTTTTCTAGCAGGTCGGGAGGAAGAAGCTTTTAAAATGGCAAAGAACCGCTGGAAGAATAATAAGGAGTATTTAAGGGCTTTGGATGAAGGATATGCTGAGGCAGGTTTCCAGGGCGGATGTAAAAGGCTGGCAGATTTTCGTGCAGCTAATTTAAAAACAACCTATAGCAATCCCATTGCATTAACAACAATATATTCTATGGCAGGTGATACTTCCAATGCATTGTTCTGGCTGGAAAAGGCTTATGAGGAACATAATCCCAATATGCCTTATCTTTTAAATCCCCTTTATGACAAGTTAAGGGATAATCCCCGTTTTCAGGAAATTGCCAGGAAGATGAATCTTCCATATCGATAATCTAAGGTTAATGTCCATACAATGTTCTTCAATCTCGAAGCAGCAAAAAGCCTGTAGCCGGTCTGAAATAAGCACCGCCACTATTGGACATCCGTTTAGATATACACTTGGCTGGTAAGGCTGAAAGTGAGAGTAACATTAACCTACTACCAGCCGAAGTTAACCTGGTACTTAATTTGTCGAATCTACCACCTGTTCTCAGCCCCCTTCGGGAGCTTTTTGATAACCCTATAGTAGTTTAATCCTCACTTGACTTGTGTATAAGGATATTGTAACTTTACCTATACTTGTAAACGTATCCGTATGGCAATATGGACCTCTGAAATAAAAGTACTTGAGAAACTTTATGAGTCCATCAAAGGTCAGTTACTTGCCCTGGAGAAAGAACTCGGACGATTAATCAAATCGGATGATGATGAATGAAAACAGCATCACTATTTAATTTTATTCCATTTAATTAAAGGGTGCCTTATCATACATTATCCCTGGAAGAAGGGAAGAATATTGGATTATAAAAATCCTTTAGATACCAAGCTTTGAAGCAGGATTATTTTAGCTATTATTTAGTGATTAAATATTAAAATCCTATAATTGATTTAATTACAGGTCTTTATTTGCTTCTATTTGTTGACCCACCTGGGCTTCCCGCCCAGTCTCCCCTACCTTCCTGCCTCTCAACAGGACTATTAATTCTTACGACAGTGTGAGTGTGAGAGTGAGAGTGAGAACAGAAAGAGTGAGGCACTCGCTCCCGCTCCCGCTCTCACTCTTTCTGTTGACCCACCTGGGCTCGAACCAGGACTCTGCGGAACCAAAATCCGACGTGTTGCCAATTACACCATGGGTCAGTATTGTCATTTCCGGTGCTGCAAAATTAGAAAAATTTTTAATTCCTGATCAGACCAGCGGCATTTTGACTGGTTCGGTAAATAAAGGCTTAGTATGAATCATGGACCATCGGGTCCTCAGGCTGCCTGTCCATCTTTTCTGTTTCGACCACAAAGAACGGACACTCTACAAGCGATCTGAGTATAAATCCCAGCTCGCACATATCCTCATCACCCTTGTCATAATACCAGATTATCCTGGCACTTTCGGCCAGATTCTTCATCCCTGATATCTCCTTGATGATATTATAGATCCATTTGGTGGAGCTTGTGTTGATATATTCAAATCCCAGTTCGATGCGTGTCCGTGACCATTAATCTGTATGTACTGCTTATCCAGTCATAAACCGGACGATAAAATTCCCCGGGATTCTCGGGAATTGAGCGTCCCACAATAAAGATCCTCCCCGGTTCAAGAACGATCCTCGGGGTTCGTCTTGTCGGATCAGCTGTGTATCTGTTTAGGCCTGTCATTCCATTTAGAAACGGATTTACCCTGGATTTATTCTGTGGCAGATAGATAAGAATTGCGAATTTACGGATTTTCGATTGCGGATTTAAAATCCGAATTCCTAAATCCGAAATCCGAAATAAAATAATTCCTATTCTGTCCTCTGATTGAAAAGAGTGGGATCCGGTTCTTCCCATAATGTGGGATGTTCATCTTCAAACCTTTTCAGAATGGCTTTCATTATTGTTTCTCTCAGGAATTCCGATTTATTTCTTACACGGTACCGGCTGCAATAGATACCCAAGGGCCCTCCTCCCTGTTATTAAGCATCAGCGAAAGCCTGTTGTTCCTTTTTAAACGTCCTCCTTATTTAAGCTGCGCTTCAAAACGTGAAAACATGAATTTGAACACTAATTTAAAAAAACACTCCTCAGCTTTAATTAACGGATTAATTAGTTTTTAACAGAAATAAAAAAGCCAGTCGGTAATTGACTGGCTATTAGATTATTATATTATTAACAACTTTTAGACCCCCTTTTAATTCCCCCCAAGGGGGGAAAAATCTCTGCATCTTACTGAATTCTATAAGTCGATATTTTCTCCCCCTGGGGGAGATGCCCGCTTTAGCGGGCAGAGGGGGTCTGTCTATTGTTCTATGCCTTCTCTGCACTTCCAAGCACATTCACAACTTTATGCTTGTAAAGCTCTTTCAGCTTTTCACGTGCAGGACCAAGGTAATTACGCGGATCAAATTCACCTGGCTTTTCAACAAAAACCTTACGGATGGCTGCAGTCATTGCCAGACGGCCATCGCTGTCGATATTGATCTTGCAAACTGCTGATTTTGCAGCTCTGCGTCAACTGATCTTCAGATACACCGGCTGTGTTTTCCATTTTTCCGCCATATTTGTTGATCTCAGCTACTATATCCTGAGGAACTGAAGAGGCTCCATGAAGAACAATCGGGAATCCGGGAATACGTCTTTCACACTCTTCGAGAATGTCAAAACGCAGAGGGGGAGGAAGTTCGCCCGGTTTTACCTTGAATTTGAAAGCGCCATGTGAAGTTCCGATTGAAATTGCCAGGGAGTCAACTCCTGTTTTTTTCACAAAGTCTTCAACTTCTTCAGGCCTTGTATATGATGTATGGTCTGATGAAACTTCATCTTCAATTCCGGCCAGAACACCAAGTTCACCTTCAACAGTAACATCAAACTGATGAGCATACTCAACAACCTGTTTTGTTAGCCTTACATTCTCCTCATAAGGGAAATGTGATCCGTCGATCATCACCGATGAAAAACCTGTTTCAATACACGATTTGCATGTTTCAAATGAATCGCCATGATCGAGATGCAAAACAATGGGAATTGCATATCCAAGCTCTTTTGCATATTCAACAGCTCCCTTGGCAAGATACTGGAGCAAAGTCTGGTTTGCATATTTACGTGCACCTTTTGATACCTGAAGAATAACCGGAGATTTTGTCTCCACACAGGCACTGATAATTGCCTGCATCTGTTCAAGATTGTTGAAATTGAAAGCAGGAATTGCATATCCGCCCTTCACAGCATTCTTAAACAATTCTCTCGAATTCACTAACCCTAATTCTTTATAATGTAGCATAATTTATGTTTTTAAATAAGGCGTGAAAGATAGTTATTTTAGCCTTAGCGGCCAAAATATTTATAAAAATTTGACAAATGTAAGTCATCAGACATGACTTTCAGATTATTCATAAAATAAATAATTTATTCATATTCCTAGATATTGTTTATCTTCGTAACCTTATTTTAAAAAGCTGTAGAAACATAAATATTTTAACCAGATGCAGCATTAATGAAAAAAAAGAATCATTACAGGAAAGCTTTATACTTGATTTTTACAAAAATAAATAGCGAAATGAAAAAGTCCTTGATATTTATAATTGCCTGTCTCATTGCATTTCATGGGATTGCTTTTGCCCAGCAGCAAAAGCATGGTCGCTTGAAGAATGCATCCAGTATGCAATCGATAATAACATTCAGATAAAACAACAGACTGTTCAGACCGAGGTTCAGAAGAATACACTGGATCTGTCAAAGCTTAACCTTCTTCCTACACTAAACGGTCAGGTATCTCATAATTATTCATTCGGACGGGCTCTCGATCAGACATACTTACAGATATTTTAAATCAGACCGTTCAGTCAGACATGTTTTATCTGGGAGGAAGCACAAATGTTTTCAACGGCTGCAGAATTATAATACAATAAAGAAAAACAAATATGAGCTTCTTGCCGGGGAACAGGACCTTCAGAGTATTAAGTGATAATATTTCTCTGAATGTTGCCCTGGCTTATCTGCAGATCCTTCTGAACAAGGAACTGGTTGCAGCAAATGAAAATCAGCTTAACATTACACTGCAGCAGATTGAAAAAACAAAGAAGCTTGTTGATGCCGGAAGTGTGGCAAGAGGAAACCTTCTTCAGATTGAAGCACAGGCAGCACAGGAAGAGCTTAAGCTGATAACCATGAAAAACCAGCTTGAAACTTCATATCTTAATCTTACCCAGCTGCTTGAACTTAAATCACCTGCCGGTTTTGAAATTATTGTTCCGGAGATAAATGTTGAACAAATTCAGTTATTACAGGGAATGTTGATGAAATATTCAGTTTGCAACTGAAGCCAGACCTGAGATAAAGAGTTCCGAACTGAATGCTTACTGCAAGTGAGTATGATCTTAAAATTGCCAAAGGAGGCAGGAGTCCCCAGCATTTCCCTGAATCATTCTTTCGGAACCAGTTATTCATTCGTAAATGATTTAGCCATAAATGGAGTCCCTGTTGAACAGGATCCCTTTAACGAACAGTTTAAGAATAATAAAAACTTCGGCCTTGGTCTCTCGCTGAATATCCCTATTCTTAACGGATGGCAGGTGAATAAGAATATTTCAATTCAAAACTTGACTGTCGAAAACAGCCAGTACTGCACTTGAAGGAACAAAAAAACAGCTTTATAAAAATATCCAGCAGGCTTATACCGATGCTGTTGCTGCCCTGAAAAAATATAATGCCAGCATTAAAGCAGTTAGCCTCAATCGGAGGAATCTTTCAGATATACCGAACAGAAATTCAATGTCGGAATGGTTACTCCTGTCGATTATAATGCTGCAAAAACACAGCTTCTGAATGCCCAGTCCGACATGTCACAGGCAAAATATGAATTCATCTTTAAAACAAAAGTTCTTGATTTCTATAAAGGATTACCACTTAAACTTAATCAATAAATATCAAATAACAAGATATTATCATCATGAAAAACAATAAGATACTTAAAGATTTTACTCCCGGCTGTAATTCTGTCCTTTTCATCTTTGCAGTTGTCGGAAAAAAAGCAGGCTGGTTTGGGAAAGCATTGACAGTTAAGGTTGCTGTTGAAAATGCTGAAAAACGCACAATTAGTTGAAACAATTACTGCAAATGGCAAGATCCAGCCTGAAAAAGAAGTAAAGATCAGCTCCGGATGTTTCGGGTGAAATTGTTGAACTTACAGTAAAGGAAGGAGATCATGTTGAAAAAGGTCAGCTTCTTCTCAGGATAAAACCCGATATTTATATTTCACAGAGAGACAGGTCGCTGGCAGCAATCAGTTCGGCAAGGGCCACGTCTTGCACAGGCTGAAGCACAGTTTACCCAGGCCGAACTTTCATTTAAAAGAACCAAACAGCTGTTACGATGAACAGACAATTTCAAAATCAGAATTTGAACAGGCTGAAGCTTCATACACTGTTGCAAAAGCAGAAGTTGATGCTGCAAAATTTTCTGTTGTAAGCGCCGAAGCATCACTTAAGGAGGCAAATGAAAACCTTATTAAAACATCAATTTATGCCCCTATGTCAGGAACAGTTTCAATGCTCCTGGTGGAACTGGGAGAAAGAGTTGCAGGAACAAGAATGATGGCAGGTACCGAAATGCTGCGGGTTGCCGATCTTTCAAGAATGGAAGCACAGGTTGAGGTCAATGAGAATGATATTGTAAGAGTTAATCTCGGCGATACTGCCACTTATTGAAGTTGATGCTTACCTCGATTAGAAATTCAAAGGGATTGTTACCGAAATTGCCAATTCTGCAAAAACAACAGGAGTTTCTGCCGACCAGGTAACCAATTTCGATGTTAAGATTCTTGTCCTTCCTGAATCATATCAAAGATCTGGTTGATGCAGGAGACAAGAATCCTTTCAGACCGGGTATGTCAGCAACTGTTGATATCCAGACCGAATCAAAAGCGGATATCCTTACTGTTCCGATTCAGTCTGTTACAACACGGACCGATACCACCAAAGTTGTTCAGACCACTGTCAGATGAAGATATCCGGACCCTTGTTTTTATTACCGACGGCAAACATGCCCTTGCAAAAGATGTTAAAACCGGAATCCAGGATAACAACTATATTGAGATCCTTTCGGGTGTTGCTGAAGGCGACAGGGTGATTTCAGCTCCATTCAGTGCAATCAGTAAAAAACTGTCCGACAGTACTCTTGTTGAAATTGTTAAAAAAGAAGATCTCTTTTAGGTGAAATAGTTTCCTGGTATCATCATATAACATGATTATATGTCTTGAAACTTCAACAACATCTTTGTTCTGTTGCACTTTGCGACAGTAGCGGTGTTGTTGCATTAAGAGAAAGCAGCGAAAACAAATCACATGCTTCAATGCTTACTGTTTTTATTGAGGAGCTTCTTTCCGAAGCAGGAATGAAAGCAGGTGACCTTGAAGCTGTTGCTGTAAGCAAAGGACCAGGATCCTATACCGGTCTGCGGATAGGGGTCTCTGTTGCAAAAGGAATTGCATATGCTGCATCAATTCCTCTGATCGGTATTGAAACAACTTTTTCGATGTTCTGGGGATCAGGGAGAAATCAGGAACAGGCACGGGATTGATGAAACATCACTGTTCTGTCCGATGCTCGATGCCAGGAGAATGGAAGTATATTATGCAATCTATGATTCTGACGGGAAAACATTAAGGGAGATTTCAGCAGAAATAATTAATGAAAATTCATTCTGCGGATATTCCTGAAATCATCAGGATTGCTGTTTTTCGGAGACGGAGCTGCAAAATGCAAGGAGGTTATTAAACAGAAAGAATATTGTATTTGCAGATGATTTCAGGATTTCAGCTTCACATATGCATAAACCTGCATTTAAGGCATTTAAAGAACGTCATTTTGAAGATGTTGCATATTTTGAACCCTTTTATCTTAAAGATTTTATAACTTCAAGCCCTAGAAAAAATATTCTTGGAAAGTAATTTGTCTGTTAATTATCAATAAGTATCAGAAAAAGATAATGAGGTTTTTCAGGATTTTATGTATTATTTCTTTTCATACCGGTTCTTTCATCCGGCCAGGAATTAGTTCATATCAGCCCGGAGAAAAAGTTGAATATACGTATTCATTATGGTGTGATCACAGGCAGGTGTTGCATCTCTTGAACTTAAAACCGATACATTCAACGGGAAAGAGGTCTGGCATTCAGTTTTTCTGGCAAGAACAACCGGAATGGCTGATGCAGTTTTCAAGGTTACTGGATATTTATGAAAGTTATATTGACCCTGAAACTGAACTTCCTGTTAAATCGATCAGAAATATTCAGGAAGGCAGATACAGGAAATATAATGAAGTTATTTTTGATCATTATACCAGGACTGATTCAGCAATCCTTACCAGTGATCTTACCGGGATTCATATTACACCAAAAGGAATTCATGATATTCTTTCATGTTTTTATTATTTCAGGAATCATATCTTCCCGATTATGCAGAATCTGAAAAAAGGAGAAATGATTACAATAATGACCTGGTTCACCGATGAACTTTATCCGATAAGATTGAAATATATAGGGATCGGATGAGGTAAAAACAAAGGCTGGGAAAGATAAAATGTCTATAAATTTAATCCTGTGACTGAAATCGGAAGATTGTTTAAAACTGAAGAAGATGTTTCATTCTGGTTTTCAGCCGATAAAAATTTTTTACCGGTTAAAATACGATTTGATATCTTTGTAGGGGCATTTTCAGTTGAAATTATCAGTTATGAAGGATTGGTATATCCGCTTGAAATAAAAAAGAAAGAAACAGATTAACTAAAGGAATAATATAAATATTTATGGCAAGTACTGCAGATTTCAGGAATGGATTGGTCATTGAATTCAATAATGACCTTTATACAATTGTTCAGTTTCAGCATGTTAAACCCGGGAAAGGGACCGGCTTTTGTACGGACAAAACTAAAAAGCCTTAAAACAGGAAGGGTGATTGACAATACCTTTTCATCAGGGACAAAAGTGAATCTGGCAAGGGTTGAAAGACGTCCCTATCAGTATCTTTACAAAGATGATATGGGTTATTATTTCATGCATCTTGAAACTTTTGAACAGATCCATGTCAGTGAAGAACTGATCGATAATCATGAATTCCTGCTTGAAGGATCAGAATGTGGAAATAGTTGTTCATGCCGATACTGAAACTGTTCTTTCTGTTGATATTCCTCAGTTTGTTGTTATGGAAGTTATCTATTCCGAACCCGGACTGAGGGGCGATACTGCCAACAAATACCCTGAAACAGGCAAAAGTTCAGAATGGAGAGCACTATTATGGTTCCGCTGTTTGTTAATACCGGCGATAAGATCAAGATTGATACCCGCGAACAAGACATATGTTGAAAGAGTAAAGGCATAATAATTATGGAAGAAAAAAAGGCTTCAATAGACAGGTTGAAGATATCCAAATTCAAGCTGGATGCCTTGCTCGATATTACATTGTCGATCAATGCCAATCTGCCTACTGAAGATCTTTTATCAAAATATGAATCAATCCTCAGGAACAATCTGGGTATCGGTAAAATACTGATTTTCAAACATTCGGTTAACTGGGAATGTCTTCTGAACGGAGGTTTCCCGAAGACATTTTGAAACAGATTGATGTTGAATCACAGCTTCTGAAATTCACTGAGATAGCTTTCAGTAACGCCAGATCTTGGCTTTGAAGGTGTCGATATCATTATTCCTGTTTATAATAATAATGTACATCTTGCTTTCGTCCTTATCGGTGATATTGAAGAAGAAGGCGAAGGAATGAGCCCTGTTTTGAAACACCTCAATTTCATTCAGACTATTTCAAGTATCATTATTGTTGCTATTGAGAATATAAGGCTTTTCAAGGAAAGTCTCCGCCAGGAAGCCATGAAGAAAGAGCTTGAACTTGCTGCCAGGATGCAGAAGATGCTTATCCCTGATAACAAGACATATGCCTAAGAATCCGAATTTTGTTGTAAATGGATTTTATTATCCTCATTATGAAGTGGGAGGTGATTATTATGACTGCATAAAGCTTTCTGAAACCAAAACAGGATTCTGCATTGCCGATGTTTCGGGAAAAGGAATTTCAGCTGCCATCCTGATGTCGAATTTCCAGGCAAGCCTCAGGGCCTGTTTACTCATGATATTGAACTTGAAGCACTTATTCAGAAACTTAATTCCATTGTTATTGCAAATGCCGCAGGTGAAAAGTTCATTACCTTTTTCGTTGCCCGGTATGATCATGAAACAGGCATGCTTGAATATATAAATGCAGGCCATAATCCTCCTGTTCTCTATAATACTGTTACAGGAGAGGTCACTCATCTGAAGTCATCATGCGTCGGGATTGGGAATGCTCGATGAAATTCCGCCTGTCAGAAGAGATCTGAAATCATGATAAACGACTATTCAAAGATTGTCTGCTATACCGACGGACTTTCGGAATTAAAGGGCGACGACGGGAAAGAGATACGGACACAGGAGATAATAAGGCATATCTCAAATACAGATCCTGTTGAAACCAATATCAGGGAAATGATCAGGGAACTTGGATTACCTGATAATAATCCTTCGACTTTTGATGATGTTTCGATAATTGCTGCTGATCTTATAAGGTAACCTCTAAATTACCCTCATCAGATAATAATTCTTCTTCCCTTTCTGGATCAAGCAGATATTTATTATTAAGCAGCGATTCAGCTGCCGATAACCAGATCCGGCATTTTCGATCTTTAACTTTATTGATGCTCAGTCCTCCTCCCTGGACAAGTCTTCTCAGTTCACCCTTTGAAGCAAATACCTGCGAATGTTCTGCACAGAGGTCAGTGACATTCACTCCTGTCTGCAATAATTCCATTTTGACATCAAATACCGGAACACCTTCAAAAACCGAAAGGAATGTGTTTTCATTCATCTTCTTAAGCGATTCTGTTGTCCCTTTTCCGAAAAGGATCTGTGATGCCTCAACTGCCGCATTCATACTCCTCGCGTGAATGGACCATTACAGTTACCTCCTCAGCAAGACGTTTCTGCAGAATCCGTTCATGCGGAGCCTTATTATGATCTATCAATAAGTGTCTTCAATCTCCTCCTGGCCAAGTATTGTGAAGATCTTTAATATATTTTGCTGCATCTTCATCTGATACATTCAGCCAGAACTGGTAAAACTGGTAAGGAGATGTTTTTTCAGGATCGAGCCAGACATTTCCCGATTCTGTTTTTCCGAATTTTGATCCGTCCGATTTTGTGATCAGCGGACAGGTAAGGGCAAATGCCTCCCCTCCTGTTTTCCGCCTGATCAGTTCGGTGCCTGTTACAATATTTCCCCACTGGTCCGATCCTCCCATCTGCAGTCTGCAGTTCGAGATTATTATAAAGATGAAGGAAATCGGTTCCCTGGACAAGCTGGTATGAAAATTCGGTAAATGACATCCCCTCTTTTGCATTCTGATCCGATTCTCTTCTTTACAGAATCTTTCGACATCATATAATTTACGGTGATATGCTTTCCTATTCCCTTATAAATCCAAGGAATGAATATTCCTTCATCCAGTCGTAATTATTTACCATGAGGGCCCTGTTCTTCCTTTCCGGACTGAAAATCAAGGAATTTTGAAAGCTGTTTTTTAATCGCCTCCTGGTTTTTTCTGAGAGTTGCCTCATCAAGAAGATTTCTCTCTTCCGATTTTCCCGAAGGATCACCGATCATTCCTGTTGCTCCTCCAACAAGGGCAATAGGAATATGTCCGGCCGCTGGAAATGAACAAGCAGCATTACCTGTACCATATGGCCGATATGCAATGAGTCGGCAGTAGGATCAAATCCTATATATCCGCTTGTCATTTCCTTTTTCAAGCAATTCTTCAGTTCCGGGCATGATATCATGTATCATGCCTCTCCATTTCAGTTCTTCAACAAAATTCATAACAGCATTTTTTGAGAATTGCAAATATAGCAAACAGGGTTAGATTGTGACATCCTTCAGGTTTCTTTTTAAACCTGTCGAAACTCTGGTCAAAGCCCCCTTCTCCGATTATCGGGAAGATTGCAGGAGCAATATCGGATATGGGATTATAGAATTTCGATTCTTCAATTTGTTCTCTTGGAAGGAAATGATGTTTGGCATCGATTGCATTCAGAACAACAAATATCACGCTCAGTATCAGTACTGATTTAAATAGTCCGAAAACAATTCCCAGTAGCCTGTTCAGGAATCCCAGAGAAATGCGTTTCAACAAATTTATCAACCAGCATTCCGATGAAATGGATTATTACCACGATGATTACGAAAGTGATGAGGAATGCTATTATTCCTACATACTGGCCTGTCATGTCAAAATAATCATAAAGTTTTCCGGCAGTAAATGCTGAAAATTTTATTGCTCCCCAGATACCGAGTATAAGGGCAAGCAGTGAAGCAAGTTCCTTAATAAATCCGTTAATAAATCCGCGTGCAAGTCCGAACACAAGAAGTATTATGATTATAAAGTCGATCCAGTTCATGGTTGGTTGAATTTGGAGTATGAAATTAGGAAAGATTGGGAATTAATCAAAATAATCGGATCGCGGCTTGCGGCATGCGTGCGAAGAACCTCACCCCAACCCCTCTCCCGGGGGAGAGGGGCAAGACATTTCCACTTTGAGCCTGCGCTCGCTTCGAGCAGAAGCAGTTACTGCATAGTTTTGCACGACTGCATGACCGCAAGACTGCAAGACTATACTGACAAGTCTTTGCAATGAGGAAAAAAACCTTTACTTTTGCAACTATGACAATTGGTCCCATAGTTCAATGGATAGAATGGAGGTTTCCTAAACCTTAGATTCAGGTTCGATTCCTGGTGGGACTACAAAATAGAACCCCTTATATAACTGAATATAAGGGGTTTGTTTTTTTAATTAACCTGAGTTGCTGGTTGCTGGATACTTGTTGCTAGTTGTTTGATAATGAACATTAAAAATTTTAAAAATTATTTAAAAATTTTGATAGGATGATGTTTTTCACTGCAGTATGCATTGAACATTGAACTCTGAAACCCTGAACCGAGGCGCAGCCGAGCTCGCCGTAGGCAAACCTTGAACCTTAAAACGTACCCGGAATCCCAAATGATAAGATTTCCTGGAAATTTTATCATTTATTGCATAATATGTATAGATTATTTGATTTTCTTATCAAAAGAATGTTACCTTTGTATAGAAAATCGCATTTTCTTTACATAAGCAGATTGATTTGAATAGTAATTCACATTTTCTGTACATATGGCAGAGTCAAAAAATAAATTACGCCCACTTCCACTGGACCTGGATGTGGAAACAAGGGCAGTGTTAAAAAGTCTTCCCTCAGCTCATGCCGCCCTGGCTGAACTGAAAGGGATTGCTTCGACAATGCCAAACCAAAGTATTTTAATTAATACTTTGGGACTTCAGGAAGCAAAGGACAGTTCGGCAATTGAAAATATAATAACAACACATGATGACCTTTATAAAGCAGAATTAGATATTGATTCGTTCAAATCGCTTAATGCAAAAGAGGTCCGGAACTATGTTGCTGCTACAAAGACAGGATTTGACCTTATTTCAAAAACCGGATCGCTGACTAACCGGATAGTATTGAAAATTCAGGAAGTTCTCGAGGGTAACACCGCCGGTTTTCGCAAGCTTCCGGGGACAGCACTAAAGAATACTTCAACAGGGGAGACAATCTATACTCCGCCGCAGGACCCCGGAGAAATCAGGGATTTAATGGCCAACCTGGAGAAATTCATCAACGACAGGGAAGCCTGTGACTTTGATCCTCTTGTGAAGATGGCAATTATCCACTATCAGTTTGAGAGTATTCATCCTTTTTATGATGGCAATGGAAGGACCGGCAGGATAATCAATATCCTGTACCTGATACAGGAAAAGCTTCAGGACCTTCCAATCCTTTATTTAAGCAGTTATATAATTAAAAATAAATCTGACTATTACAGGCTTCTGCAGGAGGTGCGAACCAAAAACAGCTGGGAGGAGTGGCTCCTTTTCATGATAAGGGCAGTGGATCAGACTTCAAGGGAGACCATTGACCTGATCATCAAAATACGTGAGCTGATGATGAACTACAAGAGAGCCTTGCGGGACAATTATAAATTCTACAGCCAGGATCTGCTGAACAATCTCTTTAAACATCCTTATACTAAAATCGAGTTTATTCAGCGCGACCTGAATGTTTCGAGGATCACCGCAGCCAATTATCTGAACCGGCTTGCTGATGATAAACTCCTGACAAAAAATAAACTGGGGACTGCAAATTATTATGTCAATGATCCCCTCTTCAAATTGCTTTCAGAAAGGTAAATGATAAAATATCAGGATAAACCCGAAACAGAAGATGGCCGGGTGTTAGGGGCGATGCTGAAGCATACAGGGATCATACTCCTTTTTACTATTTTAATAGTGAACTTTCCGTTAAATGCCCAGTCTGACAGGAAACACAGTGAAGGAGCAGTTTTTTATTTGGTTATAAGGATTGTTGACGGCGATACTTTCTGGGTTGACGACGGAAGCGAAAAGGGAATGAAGGTAAGGCTGATTGGCGTCGACGCTCCTGAATCCAGAAACAGCAGGAATAAGGTAAAAGCTGCTTTCGGAGATGAAGCAACTGAATATTTGACTGGTCTGATAAACGGGAAAAGGGTAAGGCTTGAATACGATATTGACACCCTTGACCGGTACGGCCGCACCCTGGCATATGTGTATCTTGAGGATGGCACATTTGTAAATGCCAGCCTGGTCAGGAACGGCTATGCAATAGTTATGACGACTCCTCCAAATGTGAAATATGCTGATACCTTTGCTGAACTTGCACGTAAGGCAAGGAAGCGGAACAGGGGTTTATGGAACCAGGAAATGAATTATCCGGATAAAATTCAGGGAGTACCGGATTGAGAAACCTGCCTTTAATTTTATGGTCTGGATTTGATCACCCCCAAAACATCTCCCCAGGATAATGAAGCTGAGACCCCGGGAATCTGCAGGGCATTTTCTCCGATCTTTTTCCCGGTCTTACTTACCATTTCCTCAAAAGTCCCTGGACCTGATGGAAATTTTGTTTTTACTAGTCTGCTCAGCTTGAAGCGGATTCTGCTGTGAAAATCCTTTATATTGTAATCCAGGGTTTGTTCCATGGTTTCGGCGGATGGTCTGATGCCTGACTGTCCCAAAAGATTTTCGATGAGGATCTCAAGCTCAGGATAACTAACCTTCAACCACCACCTTCTTCTTGGTCACACGCAAAAAACATTAAATATCTTAAAGAGTCCTAGACCATACTTGAAGAATTAAAAGATGGCAATAAATACCTTGCCAAACGCCTTGAAAACAAAATTTCTGAACGCCGTAACCAATTAAAAAGGTTTTTGATTGACAGAGTTTAATTGTTTTAGTGTCTGAGGGACTTGGAAATAAAATGTCTTGCGGTCGTGCTGTCTTGCGGTCATGCAGTCATGTCGGAGCACAGCCCCCGACCTTTGCGTCGGGGCAGTCGTGTTTTACCCACCGTAGTTACACCAAAGGCAGGCACTCTTCTTTCTCTGGTCTTTGATCTTGCAGTTTTGAAGTAGTGCAGTATTATTTAAATCCGATTCGCTTCCGGTTTTTAAAATCTGTTTCTTCCTGTTTTACCTGTTCAAGCTGTCTTAGATAGTCAAAAATAATAGTTACTTTTTCATCCAGTTCAATATCTTTCTTTTCCAGAGCCTCAAGTTTCCTTAATATCTCTTTTTGAGTATCAATAAGCATACGCATCTTCACAAAAATCCTGATAATACGGATATTTACCGCTATCGCTCTTTTACTGTTTAAAACACTGGATAGCATAGCAACTCCTTGTTCTGTAAATGCCATATGAGCGTACCGGGATCCTCCCCATCTTGAGGCCGCATTTTGCGACCTCAAGTTATTAACTTCATCATTATTAAGTATAAACATAAAGTCGGCGGGAAACCTTTCAATATTCCTGCGAACCTGTTCCTTCAATCTTTTTGTTTCAACTCCATAGAGTCTTGCAAGATCTGAATCGAGCATCACTTTATATCCTCTGATTTCATAAATAAGTGAACTATAATTTGTTTTTTCGATCTCATTTTTCATAGTCATAATTATGACAAATGGATTTAACAATTTGTGAAACCTGATCAAAACTATATTGTCTGTTAAAAACGCAGCGAACGTTATACATCAAATATAATAATATTCCCTGAAAAACGATAACGATATTTGTCGAATTTAGGAGACTTCAGGCTATCGATTACCGGCGACAATACGGACCTCTCTGCGAATTCGGAAATGCAGAAAGGTATGATATCAGTATTTCGCCGAATGACTTGTTAGTCTGATACCTTGCCGGCAGTTGATTTGATCCTTGCTCCGCAAATAGTATACGGGGTGTTTGTCACAATCAGTTACCAGCCTAAATTCCTGGTCTGCCACTGCCTTCATGCTGAAATAATCAAGCTGTTCCTGAAAGCCAACGGCATACAATTCTATACAGGCTGATGGCTTGAGGTGCATTACTGGGCTGGCGGCTGCAGGTTCCTGGTTCCGTAAATGCCATACCACCATACCGGGATCCTCCCCCAGGTCCTGCAGTACTACAAGACGATAAAAGCTGGCAAAATAATTGCATTACGCAGTACTGCGTTACGCATAATTGCGTAATTTTGTAATGTTCGCATAAATCAATTCAGAATGAAAAATCCTTTTCGTTATGGAATAGCTGTCGACGATCCATTTTTTGTTGACAGGGAACAGGAAATGAGCGACTTCTCAAAATGGCTTAAATCCGGTCAAAGCCTTGTGGTTTATTCACCCCGCCGTTATGGCAAGACATCCCTGATCCTGAAATTATTGAAGAATTTCAGGAATGAAGGGTACAATACTATTTATATTGACTTCTTCAAGGTCAATTCCCGCCGCAGATTTGCAGAATTATACTATGTCGAATTGATAAAGCAAATGCCCTCCTGGGAAAAAGCCATGCGTAAAATTTATGCTATGACGAAAAAAATAAGACCTCTGGTTTCTCTTGACAGCCAGGGATTACCAAACGTAAGTGTCAGGTTTGAAGACGGCAGCGGGGATGCAGACTTGACTGAGATATTTGATTTGCCCCAGAAGCTCGCAGACAAAAAGCCATGGATAGTTGTATTTGATGAATTTCAGGATATTGCCAGGCTTAATGGTGAAAGTTTTGAAAAGGAAATGAGAGCTGCCCTGATACACCACACTAAAGTCAGCTATGTCTTTATGGGATCGAAAATGCATATGCTTCTTAATATCTTTACACACAGGAACAGGGCATTCTACCAGTTTGGAAAAATCACAGAACTGAAAAAAATTCCCTCAAAAATCCTGATCGAGTACATAGAAACCGCTTTTAAGAACACCAAAACAAGGATTACATTGGGGATTGCCAATAGGATTATTGAAGTATGTGAAGCAATTCCTCATTATGTCCAGTACCTGGCTTCGGGAGCGTGGGAAGAAGCTCAGGAAAACAATCTATTAGTGGATGATGCTATACTGGAACAGGCTATTAATAAAATCATAAATAACCAGAATGATTACTTCATGAAGCAGTTTGAAGAACTTACGGCTCATCAGCAAAGAGTCCTGCTTGCTGTTTGCGAAGAGAACAAAAATGTATTTACTTCTGATTTTGCAGATAAATTCCACCTATTACCGGCTTCCTCGACTCAAAGGTCGCTTCAGAGGCTTTTAAAGGAGGGAGTTCTTACAAAATCGGGTGATGTATATAATTTCAATGACTCATTTTTCCGACTCTGGTTAAAGAGACTTATGAAATAAACCCACTGTAAAACCAACAAGGTTTACATTGTTGATTCTCCCGCGGCTGCCTTACCGGCTTAATGATGAATTAAGTAAAATTTCTCATCAGGATCCGCTTCGCCGAAAAGAAGCTTGCCGCTTTGTGCCGGGGAACCTGTCAATATTCCTCATTCAGTAAGCACGATCAGTTGTTTTTTCAGTCATTTCGTTGCTAATAGCTTACTGTTTAACAACCTTGCGATCCAATGGTTTAAAATGCAATATCCCAAAACAACTTGTTTGGATCATTTTTTGTATTCTGAAAATTGAATTAAACAAGAATAATGGTTCACAGATCCGGATAATTCAGTTTATTTTTAAGAAAGCTCTTAAAAAACTCATGATATGAAAAAATTACTGATAATGCTGGTGCTTCTCAATGTATTCATGGCAGTGCCGGCACAAAAAGTCTTTAGTGTGGAATACGCTAATCAGGCTGATGTAAAAGTCTTTGTTGTCAAATATGAAAACCAGGCCGATTTAAAAGTTTATAAAGTAAAATACGAAAATCAGGCAGGTGAGAATAACGGGAAATGGTTCTTCACAGAATATGAAAATCAGGCAAAGAAGAAAATATATTTTGTCGAATATGAAAATCAGGCTGATTTAAAGATATTTTTCGTTGAATATGAAAACCAGGCAGGGTGGAGAGAAAAGAAAAAGATGCATCTGATGTATTAGCGTATTCCCTGAATAATTGCAATTCTCATTACTAAGGCCATTTATTTAATCGTTTTGGGTAAGTTAGTTATCGTAAATCAATAACGGGAATATTTCTTTACAATATATTTTAGTGTTATATTAACTTAAAATAGAAGCTATCAGCTGGTTTTATTGGTGCACGACCTGCATCACTTTATGTCCCCTTTAGGAAGCCGGAGACAAGGGGAGAACGGGATCAGGGTTTTTTAAGCGAATTAATGAATTCAACTGCATTCATGACCGGGATTCGGCTCTCTTTAAAATCAGACTGATTCCTGGTAATGATTAAATCCTGGTCGTTCTCAAGTGCAGTATAATATTGTATCGCATCTTCAAAATCCCTGAAATCCGAATTAAGGGCAAGATCAGTTATTTTATCATCCAGCGGTAATAACCTTACAAGAATCCTGAAATTCCTCAGTATCTGCCTCACCTTATTCTCCGGACTCTGCCGGGAAAGAATATAATGAACATCATCAAAGGTCAGGGCAGATACATGTAGTTTTAATAGTTTCCTGTCGGCGAGTGAAAACAACATTGCGGCGGCGGTATAAAACGGCAGTCTGATAACACCGCTGAGACTCTTTACCAGCTGAGTTATCTCATCATCACCGGACTCATCTTTTGTCACTGAATCAAGGAATGATTCAACCATTCTCGAAAGACTTGTCTTCCTTTGCCTGGCATATCTTTTTGCACGTGTAATTACACTGCTGCTGAGTTTTATGGTAAGTTTCGTATCCATTCCCGTTAATTTATCCGTACATATATATAAATAATGTACGTATTAATTAAGGTTTTCCATAAATTGTACAATAAAACTTAAACACATTTAGTTATTCATGTAGTTATATCAATTTAAATCAGGTTATTAACACATCAAATTCTTCAAATATTCGAATAAACCTCTCCCCTTGCTTTTTGTTTTTGATGTTTTGGCTTTCTTAACCTGGTTATTCGTAACATATTCATTATAAATTATATTGATCGGTTTTTAAGTATTATTAACTATATAAATATTTAGTATGAAAAAGTTATTTTTAGTTTATCTGGTAATTGTTACCACAATTGTTTTATTCCTGGCATCAGGATGTAAAAAGGATGAGCCGGCAAGAATACCGGATGTATCAACAGCACCGGTTACTAACATCACAACAGCAGCAGCAACAAGTGGCGGTACAATTGAAGATGATGGCGGTGCATCAATAGCCGAAAACGGTGTTTGCTGGGGTTTGACTGAGAATCCTACAATTAATGATTCGAAAACAATTGACGGTGTCAGTACCGGGCAATTCGTAAGTAATCTCGCCGGACTAGATCCAGGTACTAACTATCACTTAAGGGCATACGCAACAAATGCCGTTGGTACTTCTTATGGTGATAATATGACATTTTTAACATTGGGGCAGGCACCCTCAGGTCAGGCTCAGACACCAACAAACATAACAGCTGCAGGTGCTACATTGAATGGAACCGTAAATCCCAATGACCTATCCACAACAGTTACTTTTGAATACGGAACAACAACAAGTTATGGCAGTACTGAACCAGCCACTCAAAGTCCTGTAACAGGAAATGCGATGGTAAATGTAAGTGCTGAAATATCCGGATTATTACCAGGAACGACCTATCATTACAGGGTTAAAACCGTAAACTCTATTGGGACGACTTACAGTGAGGATAAGACTTTTACCACATTAGGGCAAGCACCAACTGCAACAACCCAGGCAGCTTGCTGCTTATCAACCACCGGAGCAACATTAAACGGCATAGTAAATGCAAATTATGCATCTACAGTAGTGACATTTGAGTATGGGACAACCACAAGTTATGGACAGACTGTTACCGCTACTCAAAGTCCCGTGACAGGAACTACAAATACTAATGTCAGTGCAGGCATTACAGGATTAACAGCAGGTACAACATATCATTTCAGAGTTAAGGCAGTAAATTCTATGGGTACGACTTATGGTAATGATAAGTCATTTACAACTCCTATATTCACCTCCGCCAACGAGTGGATTAGTTGGATATTGGCCATTTAGCGGGAACGCAAACGATGCAAGCGGGAATGGACATAATGGTACTGTTAATGGGGCTATTTTAACAACCGATAGGTATAGTACTAACAACTCTGCATATTCATTTAATGGAGTAGATAATTTTATTAACCTTGGTAACCTTGGAGCATATTCTTCCCACACATTTACAGGTTGGTTTAAAATTGAGCAGTGGGATGGATGGGGTGTATTAGTTTCAAAACTATATAATGATATGTATATTTTCCAGAATAGTGAAGTTCGTATAAATGCAGATAGTAACAATGGTAATATAATGTCTATTCAATTCGGTTCGGGAATAACTTGGGTAGGACCAGTTATTGTTGATAATCCTATTGATTCCGATAACTGGCATCACTTTGTCCTTATGTATGATAACAATGCAAAAGAAATAAAAGTCTATATTGACAATGTCTTGATTGCTACGGAAATAGTTACAGGCTACAGTGATGTGGCAACAACACCCACTTATATAGGAGCAAGACCCTATTGGAATGGACCGACTACCTTCTTTTTCAATGGGAACATTGATGATGTAAGAATATACAATCGTTCCTTAAATACTGAGGAGGTAAACGCTTTATATCATGAGGGAGGATGGTAATCATTTAAATTATCTGATTTCAATAGAAGGCGACTCTTAAATAAAATGAGTCGCCTTTCTTTATACCCAAATAGGACATACCACCGTGGAGGGGAATTGACTGGCTTGCGCAGTCAGACAGGGATTTCTTATATTTCCGCAAAGGAGATTATATTCTTCGGGCCACGAAGTGGCTATATATGAATAACTCCCGGTTGCAACCTATCCTTTATACACATCTATTTATCATTTTGATATATAGTTGATTCCCAAAACAAGGTATTTATTTGGACTTGGATGCCTCTGGCATCTTTTTATTTTATACCATCATCAGACTTCCTTATCTAAAGTTTGCCTTTAATAAGATCATTAGTCTGATCAGAATGAATATTTCGGAATATTAAGAATTATGGTTTTATTTAAGAATCACACCCCATTCTGTAACACAGAATCCGGTTCTTTTAAATTGAATGTTATCAGCAGGTGTGATGATTTTTCTATTAGTGGCATTGTTCGTGCCTTTGATTAAATAAAATAGTCTTAATACCGCATCAGGAGTCTCAGAGAATTCAAGTGCTATTACAGTATCTATAATATTCTTTCCCTGTGGATAAATTTCATAGTACTCATAATCTTTCAATCGTGGAATCCAATAATCAATAAAGTCCTTTATTTCTCTTCCGTTAAATCCATACTTTGATAAATTTTCTGTAAAAAATCGCTCCGATTCAGTCTTTCTGATTATCCATCCTTTATCCATTTGCCAGACGTCAGGTTGTTCACTTTCATAGAACAAAAAATCATAATTGTTATTTATGATTCCGTTTGTATCAACATTTACCTTCCAGCCAGTTTTGTAATCAGGAATTGAAGCAATAACCTTACCCCCTAATGGGAAACTAATGGATACATCAAGATTGACCTTTTCTGTCCGGATAGAGATAGATGTTCGGTTTGTAAACCCTGACTTCCTTCATGCTCTTCAGGGTCGGATTCTGGCTCACAACTATGGAATGGGATAGAACCAAGGAACAATAATCCACCGATGAAAACCTGAATAAGAACAAAACTTAATATTGATTTATTCATTATGGAATATGTCTTTGTGAATTATTTAATTAATGTGCATTCTTTGATTTTATAATAATCCGGCAATTGGGTCATATCAAGGGTTCTGTCTGAACACTCTATAGTTCTCTGACCAATTGTGATCCTTGCCCTCATTGGGAAAACAGTATTTTCATTTATACACATACTTAGTTTCACCGTTTACTTTTATGGGGTAGCCATTGGCATTATATTCATATGTGTATTCGGTTATTTGTACTTTTTCAATCGATGGACCAACGTCAAAATTAAGTATATATGTTTCTTTTGTAATATTGTTTGGATTGGTATAAATACCGGGAGTTATTAATCGTCTGAATGATTGAAATGGGTTATGCATATTATCGTATTCATACTCTGTGGTTGTGCTTAACTCCTCAATTCCGGATGATGAAACTATGTATTTCATTTGACTGATTACATTTCCATATTCATCATATTGATAGTCAGTGTAGCCTGATATTGAATTATTATTAAATCCTGTTAACCTGACTATTCTGTCATTTTCATATTTAAATTCCATGAAATCACTATTATTCCCTGAAGGGCGGACAAATGATTTTCGGAATAATTGTTCTTTGCTGTTATATGTAAATCTATGTGATATGCTTTTGGGTGTATTTTCAGGACTAACCCATTCTTTTCGGTTCATTGCTGCTTCAAGCACACTGCTGTTGCTGCTTGCAATGCGCATATCCCAATAAAAATCAGATTTTATCAACTGGTTATTGTTATTGTAAAAATGTCTTGAGTAATGAAATTTGCTTTTTTCTTCGGTCAATAAATTTTCATCATTATATGTGTACTCCATATAAATCTCCCCGCCAATCAATACCTTACTTACCAACGGGATATCCGTATTTTCGATAATTGACTCTTTATCTTTCTCACAGGAAATAAAAATAAGCGTACAGGATAATATCAACAGAAGTTTTTTCATGGCTTACAATTCAATAAAAAACTAAAACCCTCTTTCCCATACCACTTTAATTCTTTTGGCGTTTTTCTGGAAATCATCAATCTTTTCCTGCGTCCATTCAACTTTTACTCCCTGGTAATTATAGAATTCACACATCATACAGGAGGATAAGCCTATTGAGATTAAATAATAATATTCATCATTCCATTCATATGCGTATACAGTTGTACCTGCATAATAGTCATCAGTTTCCATTTGAGAGATCTTATCCGTTAACCAATCCGGATTTGCCGGAAATTCTTCATTGTCTTTTCCGCATGAAATTAAAATGAGCGAACAGAAGAACACAAATGCAAACTTTTTCATGATGTTTTAGTTTTTTAGGATTAAAAGCCCGATTTATAATCGGCTTAGGTACTTGGGTCACGTTAAAATGCGCAAAATTCATACCAATGTTATCCTTTCAGTATAATAAACTAATTAAGCGACCACTTTTGACAAAGTCATACAAGACCCATTGTACGAGGATAAAATGCAGAAATAGCAAAATTTTCAGGCAGTAAGATTCCGTTTCTCCGGAATTTCTCCCGCATCAGGAGGAGTTTTGATTTTCCTGTTCCAGTTGACACCCTCAATTAAATGAAACCTGTTATACCTTTGCCTGCTGATCCGTAAGCCTTCATTTCTCGCCAGTTCAACAGAACTTGAATCGGAATTGATCTCATATTCATTCTGACGATAGTATTTGGCATAGTATTTCCCGGCCTTTCCAGATCCGCCAGGAGTATATTTAAATGCGAGTTCCTCCAGAGGGCTTTCAAAGTAGACAGTTTCGCCTGAAATAATCCTCTTCTGGATCATCTTAGCATTAATCCTTTTCAGATATCTTTTAATTGATCGAATCATGAACAATTTAAAAAACAGTGACGCAAATATAAATATTTTGCTGATTGCAGAACAGGAATCCTGAATTTGTTAATGTTCCTGCTAAATCTTCAACGGTTCGCTGACAACAGTTATGAGGTCATACAAATCTTTCGCCTGAAGAGGAAATTCATCAGGCCCGGATTTAATGAATTATTTATTAACCTGTCAAAATTTTTGCTTTTAGAGAAAGCGCCGTTTATAATTGCAAACCATTGATTAGATTAGCATTTTATTCGTTAAACCGGTAACAGGCATGAATACAGTGTACATTATAGCAGGAGTTGCATTGGGGGCAATTGCAGGCTGGATTGTGACTCAATCACTCTTCTCAGGGAAAATTCAGAACTTCATTTCAAGATTATCGGCCGCTGATGCCAGGCTATTGGCAGCTGATCAGAATCTGGCTGAAAAAAATATGACAATAGGAAAACTGGAAATAAAAATCGCTGAACTGGAGAAAAAAGTATCAGACGGTATTCATATGCTCGCTTCAGCAACTGCTTCACGGGATGCCCTGAATGAAAAACTCTCTGAACAGAAGAAAGAACTGGAAGAAATGATGAAAAAACTTAACGATGAGTTTGAAATTATAGCAAACAGGGTACTTGAAACCAAAACAGAAAAGTTCACTGAACTCAATAAGAAAAATCTGGGAGATATACTTGAGCCTCTGGGAAAGAATATAGAAGAATTCAAGAAAACAGTTCAGGATACTTACGTCACTGAAGCAAAGGAAAGATTCTCGCTTGGAGAGAAGGTTAAGGAGCTGGCTCTTCTTAACCAACAGATAGGCGAAGAGGCAAGGAACCTTACAAAAGCGCTTAAAAGCCAGTCAAAAACCCAGGGACGCTGGGGTGAAATGATCCTGGAGTCCATTCTTGAAAAATCAGGATTGAGAAAGGACGAGGAATATTTCATGGAACATCAGCTTCTTGATGAACAGGGCAAACCCTTAAGGTCAGACACGGAAGGCAAAAAGATGCGTCCCGATGCAGTAATTAAATACCCTGATGACCGAAGGGTGATAATTGATTCAAAGGTCTCTCTCAACGCATTTCTCCGTTATATGAATTCCAACGATCAGGAGGAACAGAAGCAGGAGCTTGCCGGTCATGTCCAGGCAGTCAGGGCTCATATCGATGAACTTAACAGCCGGGGGTATGATGACTATGACAAGTCGCTCGACTTTGTGATGATGTTCATACCGAGCGAGCCAGCCTATATTGCAGCAATGCAGGGTGATCCGGAACTATGGAATTATGCATACGATAAACGGATATTATTGCTCAATCCGACCAACCTTATCACATCGCTGAAGCTTATTGTTGATCTCTGGAAGCGTGAGCACCAGAACCGTAATGCTCAGGAGATTGCCGACCGGGGTGCCAGGATGTATGATAAGTTTGTAGGCTTTGTCGAAAACCTGCAGGAAATCGGGAACCAGCTTGACCAGGCCAGGGCAGTATATACAAAATCCTTTAATCAGTTAAGCGCAGGGAGCGGAAACCTTGTTTCACAGGCTGTAAAGCTCAGGGATCTGGGGATCAAAAACAAGAAACAGCTAAATAAGGATGTTGCAAACAAAGCAATTGACAATGAAATGCCTGATCAGATCCCTGATTAGGGTTGAATCAGGCATTGCAATGGAAAAACCCCCATACAGTAACTTTGTTCCCGGAAGTAATTGAACAAAATCCTGACTTTTTTGTAACTTTATTGTGTTTGCCGCGATGAGTTGGAAATCATCAGCAATAAGCACTTTTTCTTAACTGAGATAATAACTGAAACAATGATTACCGGATCATTAAACCAAAAGAAATGAAAACAACAGGTTCCGCAGCAATAATCGGTTTATTAGTGTTGCTCTGCCAGGGTGAGGTTCACGCCCAGGGAGAAACCCGGGTACAGGAAATGAATACCCAGGCAATAGAAGATGACCTTGCAACTACAGTTCAGATAGCCAAAACAATCGATAATGTCAATCAATCCGATGCGTACGACAGAAGTTTGCTGATGTATTCTTCAGCAAAAGGGTACTCCCAGGCCGTCAGAATATTGCTGGGCAGGGGAGCAGATCCCGATCTCCAGGCCCTTGATGGTTTAACTGCACTCATGTATGCTTCCTATAACGGTTCTGTCAGAATAGTAAAAATGCTTCTGGAAAAAGGGGCGAACGTCAACCTTCAGGCTCTCGACGGATTAAACGCCCTGATGATGGCCTCACAGAACGGACATACCGAGATAGTTAAGCTGCTGCTGGAAAAAGGGGCCAATCCGAATCTCCAGGCATTCGACGGATATACGCCCGTAATAATAGCTTCAATGAGCGGGTATTCAGAAACTGCGAGATTGCTTCTGGACAAAGGAGCCAAGGTTGATGTGCAGGACCTGAATGATAAGACAACTGCCCTGATTCAATCTTCAATCAATGGCTATACTGATGTTGCAAAGCTTTTGCTTGAGAAAGGAGCTGATCCTGATCTGCAGGACAAGAGCGGATTAACTGCATTGATGACGGCTTCTCTGAACGGACACACTGAATATGTTAAGATGCTGCTGAGCAGGGACGCTGATATCAGTTTAAAGTGCACAGACGGAGCAAATGCTCTATTTCTGGCTTCCCTGAACGGTCATACTGATATTGTTGACCTGCTGCTCGAAAAAGGAGCAAAACCTGATACGCAGGAAACCAATGGCACCAATGCCATTATTATAAGTGCCAGAGATGAACTTGTCGATACCATAAAAATGAAGGTTTACAGAGGCTTAAGTCCCGATTCACATTTTAATGAACCGGTTACTGCTATGCTTATCTCTTCACAGAGCGGACAGCTGGAGGCTGTAAAATTATCAAAAACCGATGCCGCAACCTCCGAAATGGTTGCAAAAGCCGATAAAACCACTGCGTTTATTCGTGCTACAAGGAGCGGTCATCTTACAATCGTTAAAGTAACCATTAAAAAAAATGCACGCATTGACAAAAATAATACTGTCATGTTTACAGATCTGATGGCGGCCTCTGTCAATGGACATGCGGAGGTGGTAAGACTTCTTCTGGAAAATGGAGCAAATCCGGATCTGAAAAACAATGAAGGCAAAACAGCAATTGATTATGCAGAGAATTCGTCTGTTAAGCGGCTGCTCGAAAGGGCCGGGGTCCCTGGTACGGAGTAAACCAACTGTTGCTGTCAGGCATTAATGAATACAGCTAAAAGGCAAAAGAAGTACTATCTGTAAATTTTAATTAATTTTAAAATGCTTTGATAATTTAAGCAGAACGATGCAATGTTCATGAGTGTCCTTAATCTGTTTATATATCTTATCCCAATCCAAATTATTTTCAACTGCTACGGAATGTGCTTTGTCTATCATAACTGACTTTTCATCACGATCGCTATCGGTTAGATAAAGAATCGGTTTTTTATGTTTTACTTTCATAATTATTGGCTTTGATCAAAGTTACTATTTTTTCGGGAACAGGATATAAACGAAAAGCCCCCGGTACTTATTTCCGATAGCGTGTTATGAATAAAAACAGAAAAATATGGCATTGGCTGGCTGTTGCTCTTCTATCCCTTATATGGGGCACAAGTTATATTCTGATGAAAAAAGGATTACGGTCTTTTTCAGTTTATCAGCTGGCTTCCCTCAGAATGCTTATTTCATTTGTATGCCTGCTACCTGTTGCACTGCGCAGCCTTTCAAAATTCAATAAGAAAAACTTCCTTTCAATTCTTATTATAGGATTCTTTGGAAGTGGAATTCCTGCTTTCCTTTATCCCCTTGCCGAGACAAGGATAGAGAGTTCTCTTACCGGTATGCTGAACTCTCTAAGCTCTGCATTTACTCTGTTAATAGGCATTGTATTTTATAAAAGAAAAGCTATCAGGTCGCAGATAGCCGGAGTGTTTCTTGGGTTTGCAGGAGCAGCAGGACTGCTTTACAGCGGCTCCTTAACTTTTAATTATTATGGTCTTTTTGTAGTGCTTGCCACAGTTATGAATGGATGGAGCAATAATGAGGTAAGCACGGTGGAAGGATTGAATGGTTTAGAGATTACCTCCCTTTCATTCTTAATTGTGAGTCCCTTCGCATTGGCTCTTCTTCTGGGTACCGATATACATGCTGTTTTTCTCACGCCTCATTGGCTTCTTAACTTCGGCTATATAGCAATCCTTTCTGTTGTCGGAAGCGCCTTTGCCAATGTAATTTATTATTTTCTTGTCAGGGATACTTCACCAGTAGTTGCCTCGGTAGTGGCATATTTCATACCAATTGTGGCAACACTGTGGGGACTTTCAGATAATGAGCACCTGGCCCCCACAATGTTTTTATCCGTACTGCTTATCCTTGGTGGAGTTTACCTCATCAACAGACCAGGCGCCCTGAGAAAAATTAAGAAAATGCTGGAATAGTTTTAATACTTACTTCCTTTTTGGTAGTTGCTTTAATAATTCTTTCCAAACAAGGCCTGGAGGTTTAGTGCCGGACGCCGGTATTCCTTGATACGCCATTATCAATTCCGGACCTGATGTTTGCATTATGCTCCTGATATAAAGCAAACAGTGTAATCCTGCAAACTCTTGATTTTCAGGACTCACTCTCTTTTATTCACTAAATATGAGTGTTTTGAGTGGAGATTAAGGGATTCGAACCCTTGTCTTGTGACTGCGAGTCACATACTCTAACCAGCTGAGCTAAATCCCCATTAAGAATTAACCAAATGTAATGGGAAATTAATAAAAATCAAAACCGGGCCATCCCGGAAGCTTTATCCTAATAAAAGTAAGGTTTATCAAAATCGGAGATTCCTGAAACCTATCCTTAATGGCTCACATAATATATTGAATATCTGTATTATAGCTGACAATTATTCCCGATTCCCCTGCCAGCATCCTTATTTCTCATAAATTCTGATGCAGTTATGACGAACAGCATCCTTTTGGCCGTGAGGTGTCCCAATATATAAACCATCATCCGTTTTTAACAGACAAGACATTCCCAAATCATCCCAATACTTCCACTATATGGGCATTTGCGACTTGCCAGAGTTATTTGGGTGCATTACCTTTACCATGTACAATTAAAACGAAAAGTCATGAAAGCACTATATCAGATTACATCAGGAGAAACAGGAACAGTAATATTAAAACGCAGAAAAATTGCAAAGGTCTTACGCTGGTGGCTGCGACAGAATGGTTTCACTTTCAAGCATAACATTATCTGCAATTAGGTTATGTTTTCATAACTTTGTAATAACGAATATCCTTCAGGGAAAAATGAAAAAACACGGATTCATTTTACTGATGGCTTTGGGAATATCCTGCGCCACTACTGAAAAATCCGGATTATTGCCGGAAGACAAACTCATTGTCACAAGAAAATATGTCGGAAATTTTGTTGATTACATACATGCAAAACCGCTAAACTTCGGGGACCCTCATCTTATCTGGATTAAGACTACCAATGATACCACCTATGGCAAGATCTCAGCATACAGTAAAAAATGTGATTTTAGGGCCGGGGACAGAATCTATATAAGAAGAATTTATTCCAGTCCCGAAGTTTTCGGGAACTGGGAATATCAGATTGAAAACGATTCATCTGTTTTTTACAGGGTAAACCAATATCAGTATGATAATAAGGTTTTAGTGCAAAACTGGTTCTGAAAGAAATATATCAAACCCGGGAGATTTCAATGTAAATTGTGCAAGACGTCCGGCTGATCTTCGATAAGTAATTCATCAAGCCTCGGTCTGAAGAATATGTCAAACTTCTCGAGGTTTTCCTTAAACCAGGCAAACTGGTTCATCCAGTCCTTTCTTTCCAAAAAATCAGCATATGCTTTCAGGGTTACCGTACACCCTATTTTTGCCCTGATCTTATACCACTTGAGATCCTGATTTACTTCAATAAGCGAATCCTTATAAGCATTTTCGCAAAGCTTATCGAAATCCTCCTTTGCATTTTCACCAATTATATTCAGCCAGATGTTCAGGCTGCTGTCCTGCGAGTTAACGTTAACTGAAAGGAAGTACCTGCCTTTGTCCTTTGCAGCATTGAACCAGCTTTTGGGCGGTGTGCCAAGCAGCTGAACGATGCTGTGATTAGCTTCCATGAAGCTTTTAAGCTCCTGCCAGTATTCGAGCTGTAACAGCTCAATATCAGTTAATTTCTGAGCTGAGGCTGATTGCTTCGGAGTTTTAGAACCGCTGTCGGGCCTGACAACAATATTAAATTCAGGTGCGGGCAGACTGTCTCCTATTTTATAAGCTTCCAGTTCAATACCATAAAATCTGACCGCCCGGTCATTAATTTCGTTAAGCCAGTTCAGAGCTGCCAGGTGCTCTTCGTTAAACGTCCTGGCAACCCAGATAATTGTTACTGCTTCCATCCCTGCCGCACTGGTCAGCAACTGGCCAAGATGAGCATGATCGGTCCGGTCAAGCTGATTCCCGATCATTACAGGCTGACCTGTAAGAAGATTCTTACAAAGAATATCAGCCTGGAAAACTCCTGCTTTATTCTCCTGTTGCTGAACCTGAAGTTCCATCCCTGTTGCATGTCCAAGTTCAATCAGGTTATCTTCTTCCGATAACCAGAGATTAAAATCTGCAATTCCTCCACGCCAGAGTTCACGGAGGTCCACTTTTTCGAGTTTACCAAACTTTTTCATAGATGTCGGAAAATAAAGGTATTAGATAATCAGAAGAAGTCAGCTAAAAGTTAGTATGTATTATTAAAAGCTTATTAACCATTTAGCATGTTGAGTCTGATTAAACTGATAACAAAATCCACTGCTAAAGTTACATAAAATGTTTGGTTACATTTTCAGGCAAAAGATGAAAAAAACAGCTATTTAACTATGAAAATCAACATTTGAAGAGATCTCCTGATATAACATGCTCCGGAATCACTTACAGAATCATTTTTTGAATTTCTCTGAATTTTCTATTACCCTGAATTCAGTCATCTGTGCAATTAAATCAAGAGGAAGAGGTTTGTCAAGGGGAAACTGAACTGAACCTTTTCCCTGCCTGTATTTTGACAGTTCCTCCGAAAATGCCGAATGTCCGGAGGGTGTTGCATAAAAGCCGATATGTTTACTGAATCCGGCAAAATATAACAGGGGCCGTCCATAAGTTTTATAGGCAGGCATCCCGTAAGTGATTCCCTCTTCGGCATCAGGCGCTGCCAGTTTTATTACCGCCCGGATTTGTTTAAGGAGTTCCCGGGTTTTTTCAGGAAACGAATTAATATATTCGTCTACATTTTTAAAGGTATTCTCCATTTTGTGTCCTGTATAAGTAATCATATCTGACCAACACAATAATAACAACTTTCTGCGTAAATCTGCGTAATCTGCGGGAAAAGAATTTAGTTTAGTCTCCCGCAAATCCCGCGGATTTTCACAGATTCCATGTTTTGTCTGTACTCTGTGGAACTCGGTGACTCCTCTGTGGAACTCTGTGTAACCAAAATATTTTATTTTAATTCCTATCTTTAAACAGTAACTAATATGGTGTTAATGAACATCCGGTATTCCACATTGATATTGGTTTTCATTTTACTGTCTGGCAATGCTCAGGCACAGATATATGGCTGTACCGACAGACTGGCATTAAACTACAATTCATCCGCAACCATAAACGACGGAAGCTGCATTTACAATCTGTCCAATATCAGCCCCCTCGGAAGCCTGCCACTGGATGAGGTTCTTTCTGAAACATCAGGACTCATTTTCTGGAATAATAATCTCTGGACACATAATGATAACTCAGATAGCAATATTTATATGCTTGACACCCTGTATGGCAGAATTGTTCAGGCATATCCCCTTACAGGAATCGAAAACAGAGACTGGGAAGAGATCTCCCAGGATGAGGAATATGTATATATCGGTGATTTTGGGAACAATTCCGGCAATCGCACGGACCTGAGAATTCTTAAGGTCAGCAAGGTCTCGCTGATCAGCGGGTCGCCGGATATTGATTCCATAGAATATTCCTATTCCGATCAGGTTGACTTTACACCTGCCGGCAATGATACTGATTTCGATTGTGAAGCTTTCATCGTTACCGGCGACAGCATTTACCTGTTTACAAAGCAATGGGTAAGCAACCAGACCAGCCTTTATTCACTTCCGAAAAATGCCGGAAATTATACTGCAAAACTAAGATCATCCCTTGATGTGAACGGAATGATAACAGGCGCAGTTTATCTGGGATCAGAAAGAATAATTGCATTATCCGGATATAGTAACAGACTTGTACCTTTTGTGTATCTGCTTTATGATTTCACCGGTTCCGATTTTTTTGATGGCAACAAAAGGAAAATAGGAATTTTGCTCGACTTTCATCAGATTGAAGCAATTACATCTACGGATGGTATAAAATATTTTATGTCAAATGAGAGTTTTTCACTTTTCCCGCTAACCAATACTCCGCAAAAGATTCACGTATTCAATCTGAGTCCCTTTCTGGGTTATTACCTTAAACTTACAATCCCAGTTCCCGATGAGGAGAATAACTTCATAATTTCACCGGTTCCTGCACATGATATAATAAATATTAAAAGCTTTGCCGGTTTGCTGCCAGCTGATTATGCCATGATAAACCTGTGGGGCCGGATTGTTATGACAGGAAAATTAACTGCAGAAGAGACAATTGTCAGTGTTTCCGGTCTGGAGGCCGGATTGTATATTTTAAAGATTGGCGAAGAGAAAAGACATGCCTATAAAGTAATAAAGGAATAGTATTCCTAAGTCGTGCAGTCGTGCAGTCGTGCAGTCGTGCGGTCGTAATACCGGTATATATAGCGGTTAAATAATTGATATCGTTTCAGGTAAATATTTTATTGTTATACATTAATTATTTATTGTAAAACAATATGCGTTTACCATGTTTGCAGATTATCAAGGATTAAACAATCGGTTTGTCTGTCTTTGGTTTCCAGAACGTTATCCTGCTTTTTATTTTATCATAAAATTCACGTCCCAATATAAACAGGCTCAGGTAAAACAGGATTTCCCCGGCAATCAGCAAACCTGCAGAGATACCGGCAATCTGAGCTGCTGAAAAATCAAACCAGGGAACAACCGGTATCATAATGAAGAGGATACATGATATTGCCAGAATCACGAATCCCGTTATTCTTAAAAATTTGCTTTTCGTCTTCATAAAAACTAATCAGAGGTTGAATCATAAATACCTGACCAACGGAACATAAACGTCATCCGGACAGGTTTTGTTCATTGTTCTATAATATGATCCGGCTTCCTTACATGAAATGATCATACAAGAATCAATTTCTATTACCCCTGGCCCCGCTCCCTGACCTTGGCCAAACATCGCCTATCGCCTATAATACATAATACATTATTTATTACATTTGGGTTGACCTTAACAATCTAACAAAAATCTTAAAATGGCCTTAGAATCTCAAGCAACCAATCTTCCTGCTACCAGCAGGGTTACATCTGTCGATTTCTTCCGGGGATTCACAATGTTTCTCCTTGCCGGAGAGGCTTCAGAGCTTTATTCCCACCTGATTCATTCCAACAATAGTGTTGTGCATTTTATAGGCACACAATTTGATCATCATGAATGGCACGGACTGCATTTCTGGGATTTGATCCAGCCTTTCTTCATGTTCATTGTCGGAGTCGCAATACCCTTTGCAGTTGCCAACAGGCTGAAAAAAGGGGAAAGCACCGGAACGATCACCCGTCATGCATTTAAGCGATCGGCTTTGTTGTTGTTCTTTGGGTGGGCTCTTTACTTTGTTGATGCCGGGCATCTTGTCTTCAGGCTCCAGAATGTCCTTGCCCAACTGGCGGTAACGTATATTATAGCATTCCTGATCAGGAATAAAAGCTTTCAGTTCCAGCTGATATTTACACTTGCAATCCTGCTTCTTATCGACCTTGCCTACAGATTCTTCCCGGTGACGGGATTTAATAATCCATGGGTAAATTTTGAAAACCTTGGAGCCTGGTTCAACAATAAGATCGAAGGTGTGGATAAAGCAAGCGAATGGGCCACATTGAACTTTGTATCGACAACCGCCCATACGGTTTGGGGTGTTTTATGCGGCAAGCTCCTTATGAGTGATAAAACTGCAGGCAGGAAAATTCAAACTCTTGTCATTGCTGGCGTCGCAGGGCTCGTTATCGGATATTCACTCGACCTTTTGAATATTACTCCCATTATCAAGAAAATTGCCACCTCATCGTTTGTATTTGCAAGCGGAGGATGGGCAATCCTTGTTCTGGCATTCTGCTACTGGCTGATTGATGTAAAGAAAAAGTTTAGCAAAGGATCCTGGTTCTTCATTATTGTAGGGATGAACAGCATTTTTATCTATCTGTTCTTTTCCGCCGGGGGCGCCGGATTATTAAGCAGGATTGCCGAACCTTTCAGCGAATTATTGTTTTCCTGGGGCGGGGAAGCAACAACAGGAATTATAGCCAGTCTGGCTGTATGGGCTGCAATGTGGTATTTATGTTACTGGCTCTATAAAAACAAATTGTTTATCAAAATATAGAATGATCAGATAGAAAGCTGTCTTATGGGAAAGGAAAAAGTTATTGCCGGATTCATCGGGGCAGGAGGTATTGCACGCTCACATGCTTTTGCATTAAACTCCCTGAAGTATTACTATAATGATGCCCCGGACGTAGAGCTGGCTGCTGTATGTTCAGCCGGAAAGGAGAGCCGCACGGCGTTTGCAGAACGATTCGGATTCTCACAGGCATGCAGTCTGGACGATTTTGTTAAAAATGGTGATATTGACACTGTATTCATCCTCGGACCCAACAAGGTTCATTATGAACATTTAAGGGCCACTCTCGGGATGAAGGGAATAAAACGGATATATCTTGAAAAACCTGTCTGTTCAAATACTGAAGAAGAAGTATCCATAAGGAAACTGGTTGAATCAAATCCTTCTGTCAGGTTCCAGGTGGGCTTTCAGTACCTCTTTATATCAGCAGTCAGGGAAGCCCTTTTATTATGGAAGTCAGGGAAGATGGGAAGGCCCGTTCATTTCGATCTGAAATATTATCATAGTGATTACCTTCGAAAGGAATACCGCGATAAAAGGGTTTCACGCCTTACCCCAGCACCCGACGGCGGAGCAATGGCTGACCTGGGCTCCCATGCAATCAGCTTTCTCATAGCTTTCCTCGGACATAAGTTAAGGATAACAGGAGCTTTGCAGGCTGGCCAGTTTGATGATGTACCAGCTGAATCAGATCTGTTCAGCCAGATATCGCTTATTGACGATGATAGCCATGCTGCGGGTACGCTTTCATCAAGCCGCATAAGTTCAGGGACCGGAGATAACCTGTCTTTTGAGTTTTTTGCTGAAAAGGGGGCAATACGTTACTCTTCATTATCACCTGATTATTTCGAATACTTTACCGAAGAATCGGGTCTCTGGGTCCGGCAGCAGACCGGAAGCAATTATAAACCTGTCACCACCTTCCCTTCACAGCATGTTCCGGCAGGCTGGCACAGGCCGATGATCCATGCACATTATATATTTCTGAAGGAGAGCCGCGATGAAGCTGTCGTTCCGGATATTGAACATGGGCTGCAGGTTCAGAGGCTGGTAAGGGAAACTGCTGACCATCTTGAAACGTTCAGAAAACTGAGGGATAATAAAAGTAAATAGTCCGTTAAAAATAATAACATGCAAATCAGATTAATGTCTCTTTTAATGGCAGCGATATTATGCCAGTTTAACATGAATTCCTTTTCACAGATTCGGGGTACATCAGGTAAACCCCTGCCTGAAAATTTCAGAAAATATCAATATTCCTTCGCTGGGTGAAAATGTTTTTGTCTTTGATCCTTCAATGGAGATGAAGGAGATACAGGTAGTAATTGATACAATTTTTGCCAGGCAGTCAGCCCGCAGAAGCGAATTCAGCACTAACCGATACGCGTTGTTGTTCAAACCCGGCAAATATAATCTCGATATTAAGGTCGAATACTATATGCAGATTCTTGGACTTGGAGAATCCCCGGATGATGTAGTAATAAACGGAGCAGTAAGGTCAAATACGCTTCACCGGAAAAGCGTTCTGGTAAATTTCTGGAGATCCGTCGAAAACCTCACTGTGATTCCTCCAGCCGATTCTGTAATGGTATGGGGGGTTTCGCAGGCTGCTCCCTTGCGGAGAGTCCATATAAAAGGGAACCTTCAGCTGTTCGATAAAGGATATGCCAGCGGCGGGTTTCTTGCCGACTCAAAAGTTGACGGGAATATTACATCAGGACCGCAGCAGCAATGGTTCACAAGAAACACCGATATCGGTCAATGGATCGGCGGGAACTGGAACATGATGTTTGTCGGTGTGAACGGCGCACCGGCCGAAAACTGGCCCGAGCTTCCATATACAACAATCGGGAAGACTCCGCTTATCCGTGAAAAACCATTTCTCTCATTTGATGAAAAGGGATTTAACGTAAAGATCACTGGAATTAAGCAGAACAGTTCCGGTCCCGACTGGATAAATGGCGTCAAAGCGGAAAGAACTCTTTATATGAACGATTTCTATATTGCAAAACCGGGTATTGATAATTCAGAATCGATGAATTCTGCCCTGAAAAAAGGAAAACATCTTCTGATCACACCCGGAAGATATTTCCTTAGCAAGAGTCTAATGGTTACAAAACCCGGCACAGTGATCATGGGGATCGGACTTGCAACCCTTATACCTGAAAATGGCAATGCGGCGGTTGAGATATCTGATGTTGACGGAGTTATCTGTCTGCGGATTAACAATAGATGCCGGAAAAGTATTCTCAGAAAAGCTGTTCGAGGTTGGAAAGCCCGGCAGCCGCAAGCCGCACGGGTCCTCCGAAGCTTCAGCGAAGGGGGACACCGCAAACCCTGTTTTTCTGTATGATATTTTTTTCAGGGTCGGCGGTCCGGCTGAAGGTTCCGCCAGAACATGCATGACAATAAACAGCAGTGATGTCGTTGTCGATCATATCTGGCTCTGGAGGGCTGATCACGGAAACGGAGTCGGCTGGGATAAGAACAGGGCCGCAAACGGCCTTATTGTAAACGGCGATAATGTCACAATCTATGGTTTGTTCAATGAGCATTTCCAGGAGTACCAGACGCTGTGGAACGGTAACAACGGCAGGGTCTATTTCTATCAGAGCGAAATGCCCTATGATCCGCCAACAGTTGATCATGGAAGCATGACGGTATTTACGGATATGCCTCATATAAGGTTGCAGACCATGTCAAGAGCCATGAAGCCTGGGGTATAGGAATTTATAATGTTTTTTATGATGCCCCGGTAATAGTCGACAATGCAATTGAAACTCCGGCACATCTTGAGGATAAGATCCATAACAAGATCATTTTCTGGCTGAACGGGAATAAGGAAAGCGTTGTTAAAAGCATCATAAACGGTAAGGGGGGACCGGTAAATGTAACTACCAGGAAGGCTACTATGAAGTAAAGGTCGTGCAGTCGTGCGGTTGTGCAGTCGTGCAGTCATGCGGTCGTCAGGCTTCCGGTCTTGCAGTCATGCTTAATTGACATTCCGGTCATTGCGTAATCCCGCATACGCGGGATGAAGCAATCCTTTTATCGCCGTTTGCTACTATTTTAGTTAAACGCTTCCTTACCTCCTACCACAGGCAATGTCAAAGAGGTCCCGTTCAGATCGATTGTAAGCCTTGTTCCCGGATCGGGCCAGAGGGTGAATTCCCTGTCGGTCGAGAAAATCATAAGTCCTATCTGTTTCCCGGCAGGAATTATCTGGTCGTCGGGTTCCAGATCGAAAGTCATTTCATAAAAGATGGCCGGGCTTAAGAGGTTCGCTCTCCCTGATCGACTTGCTGTTCTGAAGATCGGCCCATCCACGCGTGATAATATTATCCGTAGCCTTTACATTCCGGGCATCCGACCATGGCAATGCTACCAGCCACACAGAGAGATTGACTGCCGGCTTGTCGCTTAAAGCCTTTATTGTAATTGAAGGCGTGCCGGAAATGTGCACAGCCTCTTTTAACGGTTCAGTAAGGTAAAGTAACCGGTGGTCGGTCCACTCTGCCTGGGCAAGAGTGCTGCCGCTGAATGAAAAATTATCGGTAAGTGTTTCATAGCTGTTTTCTTCTGTTTTTGTCAGCACGAGAGAGCCTGCTTCCGGAGCACCTCCGGGAAAGGAAGAATTCAACAGGTGATGCATCCGGATTAGGATAATCAGAATATGGAGTAGGTTTCTGCCTGTCATCATTTTCACGGACAATCCAGACCCTGGGGTCATTCTCAACACTGTTTTCAACTCCGAACAGATATCTTGTAAACCATTTGTTCATCATGCTGAGAGGAGGCTCCCCGCCGTGACCGCCCTGATGGAAGTACATCTGAAGGGGAACACCTTTTCCCTTTAAAACATTGATGAAACGGATATTGTGACTGATCATAACATTCCAGTCGTTGAATCCATGAGCCATCAGCGTGGCAGCCCTATAATCCTTCATGTAATTCATCAGATCGCGCTCTGCCCAGAAGTCATTATAATCACCCGACTTCCTGTCAATGTTTGCAAGCATAATATTCTTCTTAATGACACTGTCGCAGTATTCACAATTATCGGGATTGGAATATATAAAATCGTACAGGACGTCGACATCCTCTCCGAGATATCCGTCCGGACTGCGGACCAGTCCGTTGGAACGATAATAATGGTAATATGAGTTGTTGGGCGATACGGGAATAATTGCTTCCAGACCCTGAACACCGGTTGTAGCAGCTGCAAAAGGAATAGTGCCATTATAAGATGTACCTATCATGCCTGTTTTGCCGGTGGTCCAGTATGCTTTAACCTCTTCTGATCCGTCGGGAGTAGTGTAACCCTTTGCCCTGCCATTCAGCCAGTCGATTACAGCTTTTGGGGCAAGGGCTTCAATTCTTGTACCGATAGTGGGACAACCCTGCGAAAGGCCTGTTCCGGGGGCAGAAGAATGAACAACAATGAATCCGTAAGGTATCCAGGTCCTGGTAAGTGAAGTGGATATCACAGGACGCTGGCCCCGCCTGACAATAGCAGGCATATCGTTCCTTTCAGGTGGTTCAGTGTTCAGTTCATGTCGTACATTCCAGAAATATTGTCTGGCAGTGGAGCCTGTTCCTGCAAAATATGGACTTGATTCATAAATAACAGGAAGCTTAAGGCCTTCAGAATCAGTCTGCCGGGGGCGTGTAACATCAACATGCATTCTGTCTTTTCTGCCGTCGCCGTCGGTGTCAAATCCGGTTTCAACCCACAGATCATGCTTTATCCATTCATCGGGATTCTCAAATGCAGGAATTTTTTGTGCCTCTCCATTAAGAATAACCGGAACCAGAGTCGGGATCGATTTTTCTGATGCCGTGGTTGATGTTTCTTTCTTCTGGGCAAGAGTGTCAGGATGTAATAACAATGTAATTACAGCTATTGCTGTCAGAATTTTTAATTTTATTATCATACCGGATTTGAAATAAGATTATTATCTTTTGCAAAGAAAATCAATTTTCACAAGTATTATACAGGTAATGAGTGAAGGTTAGGAAAAAATTATAACAGACTAACTATTACGATCTTTCCATTTCAGAGGATTTAATTCTAATATATTTACGGATTCTCTCCAAGATCCTTCTGACTTGTTAATTATATGATCATAAAACCTTGGTTGCCATAAAAAAAATTCATATCCATTTTTATTGCACCACCGTTTTACCGACGATTTGAAATGGTTAATTATTACCGAAACCGATCCGGAAACGGGATGACCAAATTTGTTGAATTGGATTTGTCCGGGATTCGGTGATCGTTCGGGATGGGGTTTTTGTCCGGTATTCGATGTTTGTCCGTCATTCGGTGTTTGTCCATCATTCGATATTTGTCCATCATTCGATATTGTCCATCATTCGATAATAGGGCCATGCCATGGCATGGCCCTATTTGCCCGCGGTAATCCAATTTTATGATACCATGAATATGGTTTGGCATGACGATATATTCATCAAGGACAACATGCGGAAAATGATCTGGGATGGCCTTCCAATATAATTCGGCAATTTCACCAACCGGAGAATATTCCATTTTACATTTCATAATTTCTCCAAAAAACCATTGCCTGTCTCTTGTACATATTGTAACATAATGAGGAAATTCGCTCCTGTAATCAAAATTCCTCAATCTGATATTTTTGCGTTCGTGACGCATAATTCAGAAATAACAAATAAGATTCTTACAAAAAATAATTTCAGCGAGACATTTGAGAACTTAATGTCAGTGTATGTAAATTTATAAATAGATTTCGATTAAACATTGGCAAGGAAGAAATTTAATGATATAAAATCATTTATCTACATTTGCCAATAATCTGATTTAACCAGCAACACAGCAACCAGCAACCAGCAACCAGTAACTATTAATAATAATTTGTAAACCATATTATTAAATTAATGAACGATTTCGAATTTTATAACCCGGTTAGGATTTTTTTTGGCAAAGAACAGATCATGAAAATCGCAGCCCAGATCCCTGCAGGCAATAAGGTTATGTTGCTTTATGGAGGAGGGAGCATTTTCAAAAATGGTGTTTATGACAAGATAAAGTCAGCACTCGGACGATTTGATGTCACCGAATTCGGAGGTATTGAGCCCAATCCCACCTATGAAACCGGCATGAAAGCGGTTGAGGTTATAAAGGAAAAGAAGATCGATTTCCTTCTTGCAGCCGGAGGCGGATCAGTGATCGACGCAACAAAATTCATTGCCGCCGCTGTTCCTTACAGGTTTGGTGATCCCTGGAATATTCTTGCGAAGAATATTCCAGTAACAGCTGCTTTACCTTTCGGCGTTGTTCTTACGCTCCCTGCAACAGGTTCGGAGATGAATAAAAACTCAGTTATAAGCCGTAAGTCGACATCCGAAAAACTCGCTTTCGGATCGCCGTTTGTATTTCCGAAATTTTCCGTGCTGTTGCCTGAAGCTGCAGGATCATTGCCTCAGAAACAGGTTGCCAACGGGGTTGTTGATGCATTTGTGCATGTGATCGAACAATATCTCACCTATCCGGTCAATTCACCGATACAGGACCGGTTTGCTGAAGCGATTCTTATAACTCTTATCGAAGAGGGACCGAAAGTATATAATAATCCCGGCAGCTATGAGGCAATGTCGAATCTTATGTGGTCAGCCACAATGGCACTTAACGGGCTAATCGGCTGTGGTGTCCCCGGCGACTGGTCGGTGCACAGCATCGGGCACGAACTTACGGCGCTTCACGGGATTGATCATGCCAGGACGCTTGCAATTGTGCTTCCGGGGCTATGGAAGACTCTTAAAGAAGAGAAAAAGGACAAATTGCTGCAATACGGGCAGAGAGTATGGAAAATAAATGAGGGAACGGAAGAGCAGAGGATTCAGGCTTCCATTGACAAGACTGTCAGCTTTTTTGAATCACTCGGGGTAAGGACCAGGCTGAGGGATTATAATGTCGGGCAGGATACAATTGATAAGATTGTTACAAGGTTTGAGGAGCGAAAATGGGTCACTCTTGGCGACAGGGGTCTTACAACTCCTGAAGTTACAAGAAAGGCACTGGAGTATCAGCTTTAAATTTGTGGGACTAAAGTCCCTTAATAAATTTTAGCCTTTGCATCCGTCAGCTGAAGCTGACGGCAATTGATCTTGCCCAGAAGCAGGCAGTGACTCAAGCCCCTCTCACTCCGGGAGAGAGCCTGTCCCGCCCTCGCGGGAGGTTTGGGGTGAGGTGTATTTCCTTTTCAGCCACTCTTCCGGTACCGGAATTATACAGATATCCATTGATTTGTTATTCTCTGAAATCATGGCCGATTGTATCTCTATCCGTGTTCCATCGGGGCTGAAAGTGGGATGAGGGTGATCTGAAGCTGTTGTTTTATGACCCGCCGAAAGCAGGATCATCTCATTTGTGTGCCTGTCGATAAGGTAAATGTTCCTGTGCAAAATCATCTCCCACTGCCCATCGGCCATCAGCTGAACCGTTCACATGCCATAATCCGCTTCCTGAAAGTGTCTGCCCGGCAATTATCATTTCCCTGGTCCTGAGGTTTACAATACCCAGTCCTGTCGGTTTTTCCCGGGTGCCTGATGGTCCCCATCCAGTCTCCTGACCAGGATTTGCAGGATCGGCAGGCTGTTCAGGCGTACCAACCTTCCGGTGACCCATTATGGCAATTGCAACTTCATCCTTCGTATAACGCTTCGTGAGTAACCCATTCATATTCCGATTCAGGATATAAAGGCCGAAGTCCTGTGCCATCGGCCATTACTGTCCATGTCCGTCTGTGGTGCCTTCCCACCTGTTTCCCAGCAAAACACTATCTCACCCGGAACCCAGGGATTTGTCTGGATGTGGCCGATCTGGAAAGGAACTGCAATAATAAACTTTGATTTCACCAGTTTTTATATTCATGCTTCCTATGCCTGATGGTCCGGCGCCCATATTCCTCGGGCCAAAATCTGACTCAATCTTCGTATCCTTATGGAATATGTCTGGCGGCCTCCTCTTTACCTATCCTGAAATATACAATTTCCTCATCCGCATCCAGGGCCATGTCGCCTCCTGCCCCTGTCTCGGCTGGAATAGTTCCGCAAACTCTCTGGTATTCATTATCATTCTTCAATTTTCCGGTTCGCTGTCGGCAAACAGCTTTTTAAGATCCACCTCAACTAACCTGAACCGGGCCCCCCTTCTTCTGCCCGGGCTGACGCAGAACCATGCGCATGAAATAGAGTTTCATTGATTTCCTGGCAAGTGTGAGCATTCCCATATATCCGCCTTCGGAGACCTGGACAATAACCCCTGTCTTCTCATTTACAGCCAGTGTTTCACCCGGAAGCCTGCTGCTGCGGAAAATTACCCAGTTGCCATCGGCTGTCCACTGGGGATGTGTCTGATAGATCTTTGAATCGTTTGCCCGGGAGCTTGTAAGGAAGGTGAGCTGCGTTCCTGTCACCGGATCAGTGACGATCCTCTTTTCCGATGGGAAACGCGTGCCGATCTGGGCTGTCGGATGATGTTAAGTCAGAACCAGGATAATCGAAACAGCAAGATCGACTTGGTTCATAAACAGTATTCTCATTTCTTAAAGTTTAAACATCGTCCAGTGCACGTCATTCGAGGAGTGCAACGCCATGACAAGCATCTGGCTAATCTGAAACCAGCCCTCAGGGAGGGAGCTAAGAGTCCTGCAAGCGGGGCAGACCTGCATGACCGCATTGTGACCTCATACCTCACACCAGTTTCTTATACTTGATCCTGACCGGCGTTGTATCAGCAACCCTTTTTTTATAATTCTCCTCATAGTCGGAATAGTTGCCTTCGAACCATACAACTTTTGAATCGCCTTCGAAGGCAAGCATATGTGTTGTAACCCTGTCGAGGAACCACCTGTCGTGGGAAATTATCACAGCGCATCCGGCAAAGTTCTCAAGTCCCTCTTCGAGGGCCCTGAGAGTATTAACATCAATATCGTTTGTCGGTTCATCGAGAAGCAGGACATTTGCGCCTGATTTAAGTGTAAGGGCCAGATGGAGCCTGTTCCTTTCCCCGCCTGAGAGCACTCCGCATTTCTTTTCCTGATCGGCTCCTGTGAAGTTAAATCGTGGCAACATAAGCCCTGGCATTCACAAGCCTGTTGCCGACCATAACATCGTTCTGCCCTCCTGAAATGACCTCATAAACTGTTTTCGCAGGATCAATTGCTGCATGAGCCTGATCGACATATCCGAGAACAACTGTTTCTCCGATCTGAAAATCACCTTTTGTTGCTTTCTCCTGTCCCATTATCATTCTGAAAAGAGTTGTTTTTCCGGCTCCGTTCGGACCTATGACACCAACGATCCCGTTTGGAGGAAGGTTGAATTCGAGGTCTTCAAACAGCAGTTTGTCACCAAATGATTTTGCCACATTCGACTGCTTCTATGACCTTATCACCAAGCCTGTGGACCGTTGGGAATAAAGATTTCAAGTTTTTCCTCCTTCTGCTTTCACATCCTGGTTAAGAAGGTTTTCATATGCTCCCAGTCTGTGCTTTTGATTTGGCATGCCGGGCTTTTGGCGACATCCTCACCCATTCCAGTTCTCTTTCAAGAATCTTTCTTCTCTTGACATTTCCCTTTTCTTCTATCTCAAGTCTTTTTGCCTTCTGCTCAAGCCATGATGAATAGTTGCCTTTCCATGGAATTCCTTCACCCCTGTCGAGCTCCAGTATCCAGCCTGCAACATTATCAAGAAAATACCTGTCGTGTGTTATGCAAATAACTGTTCCATGATATTGTTTCAGGGTTGTTTCGAGCCATTGAACCGATTCGGCATCGAGGTGGTTTGTAGGTTCATCGAGCAGAAGTATATCGGGCTGCTGAAGAAGCAGCCGGCACAAGGCCACCCTTCTTCGTTCCCCTCCTGAAAGAACATTTACCCTTGCATCGCTTTCGGGGCATCGAGGGCATCCATTGCCCTCTCAAGCTTATACTCGATATTCCAGCCATCGTGGTAATCAATTTTTTCCTGGAGAACAGCCTGCCGGTCCATCAGCTGCTGCATTTTATCAGGATTTTCATAAACCTCCGGTTCACCGAAGCTGTGTATTGATCTCTTCATATTCCTTTATCAGGTCCATGATCTCCTTTACCCCCTCCTCAACTATTTCGCGGACGCTGCGGCTTTCATCAAGAAGAGGATCCTGGGGCAGATGCCCGACTGTATATCCGGGGAGAAAAGTGACCTCTCCCTGATATTCCTTTTCGAGTCCTGCAATTATCTTCAGAAGTGTTGATTTCCCGGAACCGTTCAGTCCTATTATCCCGATTTTTGCACCAAGAAAAAATGAGAGGGAAATATCCTTAAGTACCTGCCGGTGAGGAGGAAATGTCTTTCCCACCCGGTACATTGAAAAGATGATCTTATTGTCGTCGCTCATAATAATGATTTTGCGACAATTTAGAAAAAAATAAGGACTATGCCATGGCATGTCCCTACTGAAAGCGTGAGTTCCAATTGAACATGTCTCCAATTTGATGTTAAGCCTGTAGTATCTTACCTTGATTCGAACAATTTTACTGTTTCATCCTGCAGGAGGACCCAGAGGGAATAGACTCCCTTCAGGGTTCCGATCGGGATATTAAGGCATCCGAGGGCTGCAACAACTATTACAAGATACCTTGCCCAGGGTTGAAAAGAAAGCAGTCCTATGCCGCCTACCAGCCCGAGAGTTGACATAAATCCTATCAGTAAGGGGAACACTGACCGAAAGAAAGCCGCAGAACCATCGACGGAATTTCCTCATTACCCACAACCCCTCTTGCAAAATTAAGTGCAAAAAAAGCACCCAGCGCCAGTATCAGACCGAGAATACCGAAACCAATATGAATAGCTCCGACCACGGTCACATGTTTTTTCATTTTATTTGATTCTTCCATGACAATAATTTGTATTATTTAGCAATTTATTTTCTCATTCCAGTTTAATGACTTCCATTTAAAGTAATTGTTGCATCAAAATATCTAATAATTTTTTAAAATTGACGTTTTTAATAAAAACCAAATACCGGCTGAAGTTTGATAGAGTTCAAAACGAAGCTATTTCTAAATGAAACGAAAAATTTTATCTGGCCATACATTCATATTCATGACCGTGGCATTCAATTCATGTGAAACTCTCGGGTCATGCAAAATCTGCAGGCAGGTAACCTATAATGTCGGTGGAGGTGTCATCTCGGAAGGTCCTGAGACAGAATACTGCGATGCGGCTCTGATTGCCATCGAAAGCTAAGGATGATATTTTTGTCGGCAACACAAGGATATCCTGGGAGTGCCGGTAAAAGTTACTGGTGCTGGATACTGGGTGCTGGGTAGCAGGTACATTATATTAATTACTGTACAGGTCGATCAATAACAAACAAACCAGCAACAAGCAACCAGCAACAAGTTCTGATAATTCCCAAATTTTATAAATATTCCTGCCTAAATGTTTTGATAATTCACTTATCGGCATTAAATTTGTTTATAAGTTGTTAATAATTGTGGTTTTTATTTAGGCAGACATCTATATCTTGTCGTAAATTTATACAAGTCAAAATCAATTTTATAATGTCTCTGAATTTCAGCAGTTTAGAACTAACGGATAAAACTATTGTCATTGTTGAGGATGATGTTCCTTCTATAAGATACTATGAAACTCTTCTTCAAAGTTCAGGGGCAGAAGTAATAAAATTCCGTACAGGCAAGGATTTTGTTGATTTTATTAATAACAAGGATGTAAAGATTGACCTGGTGATCATGGATTTTCTTATTCCTCTTATCAACGGAATTGATTGTATAAGGATATTCAGGAAAGACAGGAAGAATGTTCCTGTTCTTATGATAACTGCATATTCTTCTGAACAATCAAAATCTGATGCATATATTGCAGGATGCAATGAATATATTCTTAAACCGATTTATCCTGAAAATGTTTATTCCCTTCTTGAAAAATATCTTAAACAGGAAGTTCATAATTCTGTTTATTTCCGTTCCTGATACTACTTATTCCAGCTGATTGTTGCTGCTTTGCCGATATATTCGGCATAGTAACCTTCAAGTTTTTTATTAATCTCATCAGCCAGCTCTTTCCTGCCGTTCGATTCACAGTAAGCCGGCTGCTTTTGCTGTATATCTGAATTGCTGATCTGAATCTCATATTCCGCCGAACTGATCACATATGGATTCTGTTTAAGGTAATAATCAAGCCTTTCATAATAATAATCACTCAGTCTCCCTGGTCATTTCAACTGCTTTTCGGCCTTTCCTGCAGCAAAATATGCCTCAATCAGATCGGCATAATAGGGATCGTATGGGAATTTGTCAACAGGAAGCATTTCAAGGCAACGGTCAAGGACTTCAACGGCCTTTTCATTTTTACCCTTCAGCAGCAAGTGCTTTTGCAAGCCTTGCATAATTCAGCCTTGCCTTTACTACAATTAGTGTCCTTTTATGATTATAATCGATATTTACATCTGGATCGTTTGCTCCGCCCCAGACAAATTTGTTCATCATATTGTCATAAAGAATATCCGTATCAATCCTGCCATATTCGAGCCAGCTTTTATTCTGTGATTTTATCGGAACAAGCCGGTAGGCAAGCCCTTCAAGCTGAAAATATTCCTCAAGACCCAATGCATCATTATGATATCCTGTAACAAAATAAATAGGCCGTTCCCAGTTATTATGAGCAAGGATATCAAGAACAATCAGCTGGCTTTTAAGTATTGAATTGCCTTTCAGCTTAATATCAATATATGGAACAATTTTGCCGGCATCTTCAGGTCTTAACAGTTCCCGAGGCAATAACCTTTGCTGAATCAACCGGAATTCTGATTGTCCTTGAAGGTATAATATCAAGTAATCTCTGTAGGTGAAATCTGGACTTTTGTTGCCTTATTATCGCTGTTTACCCAATCAATTACTGTTGATATATCAACCGGATCCTTTGTCTTTTCAACAATAAATACCTGGTTATTTATACCGTCATAATATTTCTTTGCCGGAAGTGTAACAGGAAGAGGATCTGATTCATAGGTTTTGCTTTTCATCTGGTTGATATACCAGTCGGTATTCAGAAGCATCAGGTTGCAGACCCTGACATCGGTCCTTTTTCCTTCAACTTCCTGGGCATACCAGAGAGGGAAATGTATCATTATCTCCGTTTGTAAAAAGAATTGCATCCGGAGCACATGAATTCAGGTAATTAAATGCCACATCCCTTGCCAGGTAACGGCCTGACCTGTCATGATCATCCCAGTTTTCGGTTCCCATTATGACAGGAACAGCAAAAAGGCATAATACCCCTGCAAGAGGAGCAGCAATTTTCTCTCCTGTCAGCTTTGAAATGGCTTCAAAAAGAGCCAGTACTCCAAGTCCTATCCATACTGCAAAAAAATAAAATGATCCTGCATATGCATAGTCCCTTTCCCTTGGCTGGTTAGGATACTGGTTCAGGTAAAAAACAATTGCAATGCCTGTCATAAGAAACAGCAGCAATATTACCCACCAGTTCTTATTATCGCGGTTAAGCTGGTAAAACAATCCTACTATGCCCAAGAAGGAATGGCAGCAGATAATATTTATTCCTTGAAGTATCATTTTTCATATCCCGCGGGCAGATCGGATGTTCCGACCCTCGGTTCATCGAGAAATCTAATCCTGTTATCCAGTTGCCGTTTACAGCTCCTCCTGTTCCCTGTGTATCATTCTGCTTGCCTGAAAAGTTCCACATGAAATATCTGAAATACATATATCCGAACTGGTATGAGAACATAAATCTCAGTTCTCACTGAATGTTGGTTTTCTGATAATCTTCTTTTCTCCCGATCTGGTCGGTTACCTGAATCGGTGTTCCTTTTACCTTTCCCCACTCCTCGTATATGGCTTCATGATCACTCTGGTCGCTCCACATCCTGGGGAAAAGGGTAATAAACCTCGGATCATATATCACGCTCAAGATTATGACGCTGTTATTATATATTTCCCATTTTCAAGTACATATTTGGGTTTCCCGTCCTTGTAATCAGTAACCGGAGCATTATAATACGGCCCCCTGAACAAGGGACGCTGACCATATTGCTCCCTGTTCAGGAAATAGAGAAGGTTGAAAGGATTTGAAGGATTGATTTTCATTAAGAGGAGTATTTGCAGAAGCTCTGATAACAATGATTGCATTTGATGAATATCCGATCAGTATTACCATTATTGCAGTAAGAACGGTGTTCAGAACAACCCTGTTCTTTCCGGCAATATACCAGATATACTCCTGAAATAGCTGCCAGACATCAGGATATTCAGGAAAAATGAACCTGAAATTACCCATATCCCTGTAAGAAACAGTGCAGCAATGGCAAAAACTGCAGTTTTTCTGACATTATCGGATGATGAAAATGTAGAATTTTACTGCAAGAATAAAGAAGACTGTCAAAAGAATGAAATGAAATATCATCCCGCTGTTTGGCGGAAATCCGAGAGTGTTTACAAAAAACAGTCAAATTTTGAAGAAATTGTTACAACTCCCGGCATTATTCCGTACATCAGCAGCGACAGAAGTAGCACTGAGATGCCCAGTGAGATCATAAATCCTTTCCAGGAAAATTCAAATTTCCTGAAATAATATACCAGAACTATTGCAGGAAGTGCCAGAAGATTAAGAAGATGAACCCCTATTGAAAGTCCCATCAGGAATGCAATCAGAATTATCCATCTGTCGGCATATTTCTCATCTGCCACATCCTCCCATTTTAGTATTGCCCAGAAAACAACTGCTGTAAAAAATGATGAAGTTGCATAAACTTCCCCTTCAACAGCAGAAAACCAGAATGAATCGGAAAAAGTAAATGCAAGAGCTCCGACAACACCGGCAGCCATAACTGCAATGATCCTTGCCAGTAGTTATAATCATTTTCTTCCTTGATAAGAATTTTCCTTGCAAGATGAGTGATTGTCCAGAAAAGAAATAGAATTGTAAATGCACTTGCAAGAGCCGACATTGAATTTACCATTGCGGCAACTTTTGAAATATTTCCTCCTGCAAAAAGAGTGAAAAACCGCGCCATTACCATAAATACCGGATTTCCCGGAGGATGCCCTACTTCAAGTTTAAATGCTGATGCAATGAATTCACCGCAGTCCCAGAGACTGGCTGTCGGTTCAATTGTCATAAGATAGGTAAATGCTGCAACTGCAAAAACTACCCAGCCTGTTATATTGTTTATCAGCCTGTAATTCTTCATCAGTTTTTACCTGGTTTTGTCCGGAAACAACTCCGGATGATTGAATGACGAAATTAGCTAAATTTTTCATATTATGGCTCAGGATTGAGATACTCACTTATTTTACTATTTTTGAATATAAGATTTTTCAATGAAAAATCTTTCGTTTTTATTTTGTGCCTGTTTTCTCTTTTTCTTTGCAGTCTGCTTCCGCACAGTATTATGATACGGGGCAGGATCCTGGCTCACTGAAATGGATGCAGATTAAAACCGGAAAGTTCAAAGTTATTTATCCTGAATCATACGGTGAAGCAGGACCAGATTTTGCAAGGTCGCTCGATGATGCTTATTCAAAACTGTCGACCATCTATCCTGAAAAGAAATTCAGGATCCCGGTTATTATACATAATTACACCACTGAATCAAACGGGTATGTTGCCTGGGCTCCAAGCCGGATGGAAATATATCCGACACCCGAACAAAACTCAATTCCTCTTGATCCGAACACACAGCTGGCAATTCATGAACTTACACATGTACTTCAGATGGAATCGCTGAATAAGGGTTTCACAAAAGCATTGTCATATATTGCTGGGACAGCAGTTCTCCGGATAGTGTCATCTCTTCTGCCTCTATGGTTCCTTGAAGGGGATGCCGTTTTTGCCGAATCGGTTCTTACAGAATCGGGACGGGGAAGAAGCGCCTCCTTTCAGAAGCAGCTCAAAGCATTAATGGTTGAAAAAGGGAGTATTTACAAATATGATAAAATAGTTAACGGTTCATTCAGGGATTTCGTTCCGGATCATTATCAGTCGGGATATCAGATGGTGGCATGGTCATATTCAAAGTATGATCCTCAGATGTGGAGAAAAGCGCTTGATCTTACTGCCAAAGCTCCTTTCACAATCAATCCTGTTAATTTCAGCCTCAGAAAAACAGCATCACTTACCAAAAAGAAACTGTTCACAGAAACCTTCGATACGCTTAAGACAATATGGACAGAAGACGACCGGGAATCAGGAAGTGAAACTTATGAAGCCCTGAATCCAGCCAAAGGGAAAAAATATATCAATTATTATTCTCCGGTCCTTGCAGGAAAAGACAGCATTATTGCTATAAGAACCTCTCTGTCCGAATCCTCCTTCATTTGTTCTTATAAGTCCCTCGGAGAAAACTGAAAAGAAAATACATATTCCCGGTTACAGCTATCCCTGGTTTATTTCGTACGGGAAGGGCAAGCTTGTCTGGGTTGAAATCACATACTGATCCGAGGTGGGAGAACAGGACATGGTCGGTAATTAAGATCATGGATCTGAAAACCGGAAAAACAAGCCAGCTGGCATCCAAAACAAGGTATATGTCGGCATCCATATCTCCCGACGGAAATTATATTGCAGCAACCGAAAATACAATTGACAACAGGAATAACCTGGTGATCCTGGATGCCTGGAACGGATTTATACTTCATTCTGTTCCTGCCCCCGGGAATGCATCGCTCCAGAGACCTCAATGGGATGAAACAGGCAAAATAGTTACTGTTATTTATCTGAATAAACAGGGAGAGGGGATAATATCATACAGTTTAAAGGACAAAATCTGGAACACTCTTGATAGAGCCTGGGCATGATGATATTCAGTCTTCCTATATCAGAAATGATTCACTGTTTTTCGTGAGTTCCTCTTCCGGAACAGATAATATCTATTTATGCAAACCTGATAAATCAGTTGTACCTCTTACAAGATCAAGGTTCGGAGCCAGCGATCTGAATCTGAATGGATATCTGTTATTGTTTTCCGATTACTCTTCCTCTGGCAATGAAATATGTTATACAACTCTGCCTACGGGTTCAGGAAATGAAGAAATTCAGGTAAGTGAATCATCATATCTGATCAACCGGTTCAAGCCCGATCAGAATCTTCCAAATGATGTTTCTGATAATGTTTATACACCTGTCCTTACAGAAAATGGAAGAATCTTTTCAGATTTCACAGCTGGATGCCATTCTATGCAGATATTGAAGAAGTAAAGAGTGATCCTGCGTCAATTACACCAGGCTTTACACTGTTGTCGCAGAATAATCTCAGCACCCTGGTTTCATCATTTGGTTATGAATACTCTGATAACAGGCATAAGCTGCATACAAGTATCAAATGGCTTGGCTGGTACCCTGTGTATGAATCACGCATGGATTTCGGCGATCCTGTCTATGTTGAAAATTCTCACAAGCTGTTGATGATCCGCCTGATATAACAAACGGATATGAATGGACAAACACAATGTCGCTGCCGTTGACATTTCAGGGAGGCAGGTTCACCAAATATCTCTATCTGTCAGCATCTTCTACTTTCAGGAATGACTAGATCTATGTTCAGGAAAAGGCCGCTTATGATTATGGGCAGAACCAATTGACAGGAAGGTGTATTTTTCAAATTATCAACAGGTCGGCTTTCCGTGATATTTATCCAAAATGGGCCCAGACTATTGATTTCAGGATATTCATTTTACCCTTTTGACAGCGATATTTACGGGGATATACTTACTGTGAAAACATCCTTTTATCTTCCCGGGTTCCTTAAAAACAATGGTATTAAATTACGTCTTGAAGCCGAAAAACAGAATCCTGAAAAATATATTCTTGGAAACAGAACGCATTTTTCAAGGAGCTATGATAATATAATCTCGAAAGAAATTCAGTTCGGGTCAGTCGATTATTTTATGCCCCTGGTTTATCCTGATTTTAATTTATCAAGCTTTCTGTACCTTACAAGGATCAGGTCATCGTTCTTTTATGACTATACACGCGGAACAGGTAACTATTATTTATCAGAGGGAGGGTCACGGGAATATCATGATTACACCGAAACCTTCAGATCATTCAGGTGTTGAGCTTATGGCGGATTTTTACATTTTCAGGCTGCCGTTTATGATATCAGCCGGAGTGGAAGCTTCATGGAGGTACCTGGGTGAATATCCATACCTGAAGTTCCTGTTTAACATCGATTTTTTTGGAATGACTATCGGCAAGAACAGGATCTGATAAAAATGCGGTTTAAAGGGCTCTGGCTGTTGTCTTTATCAGATCCCATGCTTTTTCGACATGCTCCATTGTTACGTTTGTCTGACCGGTTACCATCCGAAGGGTATATATTCCGTTTATGACAGTATGAGTAAGATATATCTTTCCGGTATCATTAAGTCTGTGGTTAAGCTTCTCATTTATTTTGTTTATCTCCTCGTCATTCATATCCGGCCGGTCTGAACCGGAAACATACCACATTAATCGTCAACGGTGCAAGTATCTCAAAATCAGATTCATGAGAAATCATTTCCGCAGAGCTTTGCCGCCAGTTTGATATGGTACCGTATCTTTTCCCTGAGCCCCTCAACGCCATACATCCTTATAACGCTCCAGAGCTTCAGCGCCCTGAATCTCCTGCCCAAGGGGACTACCCCAGTCGCGGTAATCATTTACCGTGCCCCTTGTCCTTGTTTTCAGGTATTCAGGCAGTATTTCAAATGTTTTTATCAGATGTTCCGGATTCTTTACAAAATATGCAGAACAATCAAAACCTGTAAACATCCATTTATGCGGATTGAATACAAACGAGTCGATATATTCCCTGCCATCGAGCATCCATTGAATTCAGGCAGAATAAGGGCCGTTCCGGCCATTGCCGCATCAACATGGAGCCATATACCATTTTCAGCACAGATCTCTCCTATTGCCCTTAGAGGATCAATGGCAGTGGTTCCTGTTGTTCCCAGGGTAGCAATAACACAGCATGGATGATATCCTTTTCTTTTATCTGCTTCAATTGCCTCCCGGAGCTTTGCAGGATCCATTGAGAAATCTTCCCTCACAGGAATCTTTACAAGATTCTTTCTTCCAATGCCGCTTATCTTTACAGCTTTTTCAATTGATGAATGAGTCTGTTCTGAGCAATAAACCCTTAATGTTCCTGCATTGCCGGCACCTTCTTCATTTATCACGAAATCCGTTGACTTTCTCCCTGGCAGTAAGTATTGCCGCAAGGGTTGATGTGGAAGCAGTATCCTGAATAACTCCCTCAAAATCTGACGGCAGTCCGATCAGATCGCTGAGCCAGATCATCATTTTCTCTTCAAGTTCTGCAGCCGCCGGAGATGTTTCCCAGATCATGCACTGGGCGCTAGAGTGGAAATTATCATTTCGGCCAGAATCGAGGGAGGACTGGTATTTGCCGGAAAATAGGCAAAGAAATTAGGACTCTGCCAGTGTGTTATTCCCGGCATTATTATCTCTTCGAAATCCTTCATAAGGGCCTCGAACGATTCAGGCTTTACAGGGGGGTCAGTCGGGAAGTCGGTTTAATATTTCTCCCGGCTTTACATGACGATTTAACCGGATATTTTTCAACATTTTCCATATAACCGGCCATCCATTCGACCAGCTCATGGGCATGTTTCCGGAATTCCTCGGTAGTCATCGGAATATGCTTTATTTTACCGATTCGGCAAGAAGAATGATCTTGTTGGTTTTGACTTCAATTACTCCTCCGTTGATCTTAAATATCTTTCTGAATATTAGCCTGGTCAACAATGATTACAGTTCCGCTTTCGAGAGTGGAAATTATCGGAGCATGGTCTTTAAGAACCTGGAAAGAGCCCTTTTTGCCCGGGACCCTTACAGATTTTATTTCCCCTTCGTATACTTTCCTGTCAGGAGTTATTATTTCTATTTTCATTTTAATTATGTTGCTAGTTGCTTTGCTGGGTGCTGGTTGCTGGTTGCTGGTTGATTTAACCAGTAACAAGCAACCAGCAACCAGCAACTAGATTATTTCGACTGTGCCAGTATCTTTTCTCCCTTTTCAATTGCATCTTCAATTGTACCAACAAGCATGAATGCCGATTCAGGATACTGGTCAACACTTCCGTCGAGTATCATATTGAATCCCTTGATCGTATCTTCAATTGAAACCAGCGCTCCCTTGATACCTGTGAACTGTTCCGCAACGTGGAATGGCTGGGAAAGGAATCTCTGCACCCTTCTTGCCCTGTGAACCACAAGCTTGTCCTCTTCTGAAAGTTCATCCATACCGAGAATTGCAATAATATCCTGAAGTTCATTATATCTCTGAAGCAATTCCTTTACTCTTCTGGGCACAATTGTAATGAGCCTCTCCAACGATGTTGGCAGTCAAGTATCCTTGATGTTGAATCGAGAGGATCAACAGCAGGATAAATACCAAGTTCTGATATCTTTCGGCTCAAACAGTTGTTGCATCGAGGTGGGCAAATGTTGTGGCAGGGGCCGGGTCAGTAAGGTCGTCAGCCGGAACATATACAGCCTGTACTGAAGTGATTGATCCATGACGGGTTGAAGTAATCCTCTCCTGCATTATCCCCATCTCTGTTGCAAGAGTCGGCTGATAACCAACTGCTGATGGCATCCGTCCCAGAAGAGCAGATACTTCAGATCCTGCCTGGGTAAAACGGAAAACATTATCCATAAAGAACAGAATATCCCTTCCTCCGCTTTTCCCGTCGCCATCCCTGAAATGTTCGGCAACTGAAAGTCCGGAAAGGGCAACTCTTGCTCTTGCTCCCGGAGGTTCGTTCATCTGTCCGAAAACGAGGGCAAGTTTTGATTCTTTAAGAGCATGCCATATCAACTTTTGAAAGGTCCCATCCTCCTGATTTCATATTTTCAAGAAACTCTTTCCCATAAGTTATAACACCTGCTTCAAGCATCTCACGCAGAAGGTCATTGCCTTCCCTTGTTCTTTCTCCCACTCCTGCAAAAACTGAAATCCCGAATATGCTTTTGCAATATTATTTATCAGTTCAAGGATAACAACTGTTTTTCCTACACCTGCACCTCCGAACAGCCCGATCTTCCCTCCTTTTGAATATGGTTCAATAAGGTCAATTACCTTAATTCCCGTATAAAGAATCTCTTTTTCAGTTGAAAGATCTTCATATTTCGGCGGTTTTCGGTGAATCGGATATCCGCCTTTCTTATCCAGATTTCCAATTCCGTCTATTGCCTCACCGGTAACATTCATCAGACGTCCCTTGATCTGTTCTCCGATTGGCATTGTTATGGGCAATCCGGTTGCCACTACTTCCATTCCTCTGCGAAGCCCGTCGGTTGAGTCCATTGCTATTGTCCTGACAGTGTTTTCTCCGATATGCTGCTGGCACTCCACAACAAGAATTGATCCATCATCCCTCTTTATTTCAAGAGCATCATAAATATCAGGCATTTCAGAACCCTGTCTTTCAAATGTTACGTCAACCACTGGTCCGATAATCTGGCTGATTTTCCCTGTATTCTTTGCCATAAATCCGATTTATTTATAGAGTTTTTTAATAATTATTCAATGCTGTTATTATCAGTTTTCATAATCAGTCCGTATCTGTTTTTAACGGTCCCGTCCAACCAGTGATCCTGTCATAAGCATAAGCTCTTCCTTCCTCTCCTGTGGCACTCCTGCCTTTTCAAGGAAGCTTATGGCTGTCTTCAGATAATCACCGGCGAGGTTTTCTGAGATATGTCTTATATTCAGCTGATCATAAATTTCCGTTGCCATTTTTATCCTGTTTTCCGGATCCATTGTTTCAGATGAATAGATTTCCTGAAGTTTTTTTCTCTGTTCCCGTGAAGCAATTTCCATTGCCTTGACATAGAGAAATGTCTTCTTGCTGGCAACAATATCACCTCCGGAGACCTTTCCAAATACTTTAATATCACCATAAGTATCAAGCAGATCATCCTGAATCTGAAATGCAAGTCCCAGGTTTCTGCCAAATTCATAAAGAGTCTCAGCATCTTTATCATCGGCACCGCCGATCATAGCTCCTATTTTTAGCTGATGCAGCAATCAGAACTGCCGTTTTAAGCTCTATCATCCTCAGGTATTCCTCATGTGAGACTATTGTAGCTTTCTCAAAATCCATATCGAGCTGCTGGCCGACGCATACCTCAATTGCAGCTTTGTTGAAAACCCTGAATACCTTCTGTAAGAAGATGCGGGGGAGTCTGAAGAAAACAATCATTTGCAATAAATGCCATTACATCGCCTGAAAGGATTGCCTGGTTAATGTTCCATTTGTTATGCACTGTCGGAAATCCTCTTCTCACCGTGGCCTTATCCATGATATCGTCATGAACAAGAGTAAAATTATGAAATATCTCCAGCCCGGTCACCGGAATAACTGCTTCATCTATTTTGTCGTTGAAAAGGTTGCATGCCATCAGTGCAATAACAGGACGCAACCTTTTACCTCCCATTGAAAGAATATATTTCACCGGGTCAATAAGCCTTTCTGCTTCCGTATTATATGAAAGGTTTACCAGCGCCGTGTTAACGATTTGTTTAAGTCCTGACTGATTGTACATGCTCCTCTGTGACAATCTAAAATTTATATTTTCATCCTTTCAATGCTTCAGCTCCGCTTACAACTTCAAGTATCTGGTTTGTAATTGCAGCCTGCCGTGCCTTGTTGTATTGCAGTGTCAGTTCACGGATCATTGTAGTTGCATTATCTGTAGCTTTATGCATTGCTGTCATTCTTGCTCCGTTCTCCGCAACAAATGAATCAAGCACTGCCTTATAAAACTGTATCTTAAGCGATTTTGGAATAAGTTCCTTTACAATTGCTTCCTTGTCAGGTTCATAAATATAGTCGACCGGGAGGCAGGCTTTTCCTTTTTCAGGAGTTGACGAAACCGGAAGGAAAACTTCATTTGTCAGCTTCTGAACAGCAGCATTTTTAAACTGGTTGTAAATAATCTCAACCCTGTCGAATTCTCCGTCATACAAAGCTTTTCATCACCTTTTCGGCTACAGCTGAAGCATTTTCAAATGTAAGATCATTAAGAAGTTCATTGTACTCGCCAGCAATGTTCAGCTTTTGTTTTCTGAGATAATCATATCCCTTTTTCCCGATTGCAAGAAACCTGACATTCCCTTTCCTGTACTGATCAGAATATTTTTCGGCGATAACTCTTCTTGCCTCTCTTATCACATTTGAATTAAATGCTCCGCAAAGACCTCTGTTTGATGTTATTACAACGATCAGGATCTTTTCCGGAGCAGCGTTCCTGCCATAAATATTTTCAACTTCCGATTCAGCAAGGCTCTGGGAAAGGCCGTACAAGTATATCATGCAGTTTATTTGCATAAGGTCTCAGCCTGCACAATTTTATCCTGCGCTTTTCTCAGTTTGGCAGCAGAAACCATCTTCATTGCGGAAGTGATCTGCCGTGTTGATTTTACGGAAGTGATCCTTATCCTTATTGCTTTTAAATTCGCCATTCAAGATTTATTTATTCAACTTATCGCTGCCGGTTATGGCTTGTATTTTTTCACAAGTTCAGCAGCTATTTTCTCAAGAACTTTCGTAATATCATTGTTCAGAATCCCTTCACTCAGCTGGTCAAGTATATCCCTGTGTTTCAGATCGAGATATTCAAGAAATTCAGTTTCAAATTCCCTGACTTTGTTTACAGGAACATCCTTGAGCAACCCCATGTGTTCCGCAATATATTATTGCAATCTGTTTTTCAACCGGGACCGGAGCATATTGTGCCCTGTTTAAGGATTTCAACGTTTTTCGCTCCCTTGTTCAGAATAGCCAGTGTTGAGGCATCAAGGTCGGATCCGAATTTCGAGAATGCTTCAAGTTCGCGGTACTGTGCCTGGTCGACTTTAAGCGTTCCGGCAATTTTCTTCATTGCCTTTATCTGGGCATTCCCTCCCACCCTCGATACTGAGATACCAACGTTGATTGCAGGCCGGACACCTGAATTGAAAAGGCTTGATTCGAGAAAGATCTGGCCGTCGGTGATCGAGATAACGTTTGTGGGGATATATGCTGAGACGTCACCTGCCTGTGTTTCAATAATTGGCAGGGCTGTAAGCGATCCTCCTCCTTTAACCATATGCCGGATTGATTCCGGCAGGTCGTTCATCTTCCTGTGCCACCTCATCCGATTCAATGATCTTGGCAGCTCTTTCAAGAAGTCTTGAGTGCAGATAGAAAACATCACCCGGATATGCCTCACGTCCTGGCGGACGGCGAAGAAGAAGCGAAACTTCCCTGTATGATACGGCCTGTTTTGAAAGGTCGTCATAAATTATAAGGGCATCACGGCCTGTATCGCGGAAAAATTCTCCGATTGCAGCTCCGGCAAATGGAGCATAGAACTGCGAAGCAGCCGGATCAGAAGCTGTTGCCAGAACTATTACTGTATATTCAAGTGCTCCATGCTCTTCAAGGGTTTTTGCAATATTGGCAACTGTTGATCCTTTCTGTCCGATTGCAACATATATACAATAAACCGGTTTCCCTTTTTCAAAATTGCTTCGCTGATTAATTATAGTATCAATTGCAATTGCTGTTTTCCCTGTCTGCCGGTCACCGATAATAAGTTCGCGCTGTCCTCTTCCAATGGGTATCATGGCATCGATTGCCTTAATGCCTGTCTGAAGCGGTTGTTTTACCGGCTGCCGGAAAATAACACCGGGGGCTTTTCTTTCAAAAGGCATGTCAAACAGTTCTCCTTCAATCGGACCTTTACCGTCGAGCGGCTGGCCGGTCGGTGTGATTACCCTTCCCAGCAATCCTTCACCAACCCCTATGGAAGCAATCCTTCCTGTCCTTTTTACAATATCGCCTTCATTTATCTCTTCAGTCGGACCAAGCAGTACTGCTCCGATATTATCTTCCTCAAGGTTAAGGACTATTGCTTCAATGCCATTTTCAAATTCAATCAGTTCATTTGATTCAGCATTTGAAAGTCCGTAAATACGGGCAATTCCGTCACCAACCTCAAGAACAGTTCCGACCTCTTCCAGTTCAACTCCGGTCTGAATTCCTTCAAGTTGCTGTCTGAGGATTTTTGAAACTTCTGCTGGTTTAATATTTGCCATATTATATTTACTTAAAAGATCTTATTATTCAGTATTATATAGGCAGTGCACGGTATATCCGACACCCAGTTCTTTCCTGATTTTTCTGAGTTTATTCCTGACACTTGCATCAATATAATTATCATCTACTCTCAGAATGAATCCGCCGATAATAGTTTCATCAATATTTTCTTTCAGGTCAACTTTGGTTTTGAAAATATCTGAAATAAGGTCAGAAATCTGTTTTTTAATTTCGGATCAACCTTTACAGCAGTTGTAAGGACAGATTCAGTGATTCCTTTGTATTTCATGGTTTCGTGAATAAATACCCTTGCTATAGCAGGAAGAAATCTTTCCCTTCCGTTCTTAACGACAAGGTCGATAAGGGACAGTGTTAGTTTCTGAACATCTTTCCAGAACATTTTGTGAAGTATATCTGTTTTTTTGGAAGGCACTAATAACAGGACTTGTGAAGGAATTCTTTCATCTCAGGGATAGCTGCAAACTTCTGAAATAAAGATCATATCCTGATTTACCTTTCAAGGATCTTTTTTTCGAGAGCTGACTGGAATAAGAGCCCTTGAGTACCTTACTGATATTTTGCTTTCGTTCATTTATGAATAAGCTGTTTTAATTTTTGTTGAAATCAATCTCTTTCAGGTAATTATCAATCAGTTTTTCCTGTTCTCCGGTCTGTTTGAGTTTTTCTCCGAGAATCTTTGAAGCAATTTCGACAGAAAGGTTTGCCACCTGTTCGCGGATTTCTGAAAGAGCTTTTGCCTTTTCCCTTTCAATACCGTTCTTGCTTTTTCAACAAGTTTTTCAGCTTCTTCGGTTGCTTTTCCCTTGGCTTCAGATATCAGTTTATCGCGAACATCCCTGGCTTCCTTAAGTATCCCTTCACGCTCTTCCCTTGCTTTTCTCAGAATAGCTTCGTTATCGCTCTGGAGCTTCAGCATTTCCTTCCTTGCTTTTTCAGCAGATGCCAGTGATCCTTTGATCATTTCATCCCTTGCTTTTACTGCATTCAGAATTGGTTTCCAGGCAAATTTTGCAAGATAAGGAAAAACAAACCAAAAATAAGTACTGACCAGAAAATTGTCCTATTGCGGAGTTGTAAGACTGTTTGCTAATAAGTATCATATTGTAAGTATTTAATCAGTTTAATTTAAAATGAAGCCTGCAACCAACCGTTGCAGGCTTCATGATTTCTCTTACTTTGCAATAAGAGCAACAACAATTGCAAACAAGGCAGCTCCTTCAATAAGAGCTGCTGCAATGATCATGGCTATCTGGATCTTCGAATGTAGCTTCCGGCTGCCTGCTATGCATCCATTGCCGATCCGCCGATTCTTCCGATACCAAGTCCTGCTCCTATTACTGCAAGACCTGCTCCAACTGCTGCCAATGTACTTCTGTCATAATTTAAATTATTAAGTTAAACAATAAATACTAATGATGTTCCTCCGGTACTGCCATACTTATAAACAGTGCTGACAATAAAGTAAAAACATATGCCTGAAGGAATGCCACAAGAAGTTCGAGGCAATCCATGAAAATCACAAAGAATATTGAAACCGGGGCAACTGCAAGTGATTTGAAGATAAAGATAAGACAGACAAGGCTCAGAACAATAATATGACCTGCAGTAATGTTTGCAAACAACGGATCATCAGTGCAAATGGCTTTGAAAACATCCCGATTATTTCAACCGGTATCATTACCGGCAGCAGCCAGAATGGTACACCCGGGTTGCAAAAATATGCCTCCAGTATGTTTTGTTCCCGCTGAACTGTGTTATTAGAAAAGTAAATAATGCAAGCACAAATGTAACTGCAATATTTCCTGTACATTTGCACCGAAAGGAGGAGGAAAAGGAATAAGTCCCATAAGGTTGTTTATCAGTATAAAAAAGAAAACCGATAAGAGATATGGCATATACTTTTCATATTTATGCTCCCCGATATTGGGAATTGCAATATCATCGCGGACAAAAAGGACAACGGTTCGAGAAAACTCTGGATCCCTTTCGGATGGCTTATTCCTGTTTTCTTATATGAACGTGCAAGGGACAGGAAAAGCAATAAGCCCGATAATAGCTGCAGCACAGCATGCCCACCACCATCTTTGGTAATTGAAAAATCAAGAGGAATGTTTTCTTCATCGATAGCTCCCGTCTTCATTTACATTTACTATTTTCCCTTCAGGTCACCTTCTTCTTCAAGTTTATATCCTTTATATTCATGGCCATGAGCCAGCTTTTTCGAAGAAAAAACATCCAGTCCTTTTTCTTTTGAATACAGAATTACAGGAAGGTAAATTGCAACACTTTCCCCATTTTTCTTTGTAAGTAATATGCCATTCATGCGAATCAGCAATATGGTCAAGTATAAATGAACTTGCATTAAATTCTTCTTCTGCTTCCGGCAGTTCCGTGTTCCTCCTGGGCAGGAACCGGAGAACAGGAAACATCAAAAGAAGAAAGAACGAACAGAATACCTTTTGCAAATCGCATTTTCAAATCAGTTAGTTTTTATAAAGATTTGCTTTTCAGTGTTTTCAACATAACAAATATTGAAAACAAAGAGAATGCTAAATATAAAACAAAAAATAATAAAAGACAGACGGGACTGTTTTTTTTAGTAACAAAAAACCAGACAAGAGCAAGGACCATTTCAAGAAGCATTTTGACGACTAATTGCAACAAGAATATGCATTGTCTGACTGTCTGGTTCTTTCTTTTGTCCCCTGTAAAAATATTAAGAGTGAAGTAAGAGTAATTGAAGAAAAACAGAGCGTTAAAAAGATTATATCACTGAAAATGAGAGTTATGACTTGTATAGTCAATCAGAGATATCCTGTAAGAAAGATCAGAAAATCAATCAGCAGCAGGCCAATAAAATATTTCTTAAAATTGCTTCAAGATAAAAGGTCACTTTATAAAATCTTTGACTGCAATATAAATTGCTGCAAATACACCCAGCAGGGAAAGAATAATTGTAAAAACAGGAGTGTTCAAACCAAGGACTTTATCGAGTTTGACTCCGCCCCATGTCATTACTAGCAATTATGGCTATCATCTGAAATGCCAGGCCCGAGTATTTGCCAAAATCCTGTAATCCTTTATTTCCTGATTTGTCGGGCTTTTTTCTGGTTCTTTTGTTTTTGAGAAAGTTGCTGCTTCATTATTTTCGCTTTCACTCATTTTGCAATTTCCCGTGAATTTTGCTCCCGGTTCAATTGAAAGTTTGAAAGTTATTATATCCCCGATAATTTTTGAATCAGTTTTCAGGGTAAGCAACTGGCTAACAGATGATTTTGCCTTCAACAGTTCCGGAAACTTCCGAGTTTTTACAATATACCTCACCTTTTACTTTTCCGGTTGGTCCGATTACAACTTTCCTTTTGTGGTGAGATTTCCGGTAAGAGATCCATCGATCCGGATATCGCCATTGGATTTTATATCCCCGGTAATTTCTGTTCCGTTACTGATCAGATTTATAGCGCTGTTGTCAGTTTCGTTGAACTTTCCCATTTTTTCCAGAATTTATACGTATAAACATAATAACTCACAAATATAAAAACTATTGCAAGGATAAATTAAATGTTGACGGATGAATTGGGGAATTAAAAGGGGGCGTTAAGAATAGCAGAAGTCTATTCCGGATCGTAAGCCCATTTAAGATAAATTGAACCCCAGGTAAATCCTCCGCCAAAAGCAGCAAGGATGATTTTGTCTCCTTTTTTGAGCTTCTTTTCATATTCCCAGATACATAAAGGGATTGTTGCGGCAGTTGTATTTCCGTAATTCTGAATATTTATCATTACCTTTTCCGGAGGAAGTCCCATTCTTCTTCCTGTGGCATCGATTATCCTGAGATTTGCCTGATGCGGAACAAGCCATGCTATATCTTCAGCTTTAAGATTATTGCGTTCCATTATCTCAGCTGCCACATCAGCCATATTTACAACAGCAAATTTAAATACACTCTGTCCTTCCTGGTAAATAAAATGCTCTCTTGCATCAACTGTCTCATGTGAAGCCGGTTTAACTGATCCGCCGGCTTTCATATGAAGATATTTCTGTCCTGATCCGTCTGTATGAAAAATATAATCCATTATACCATATTCCTCATTTAGCGGGTTCAAGCAGGACTGCTCCGGCAGCATCACCGAAAAGAGGACAGGTTGTCCGGTCGGTATAATCTGTTATTGACGACATTTTATCCGCACCAACAACAATTACTTTTTTATATCTGCCGGTTTCAATATATGCATGCCCTGTCTGAAGGCAAAAAGAAAACCTGAACATGCGGCATTAAGATCAAAGCTGAATGCATTTTTTATTCCTGCTTTATCCGAAATAATATTTGCAGTAGCCGGGAAATGCCATATCGGGAGTGACTGTGGCACAGATCAGAAGTTCAATATCATCAGGTGAGGTTCTGTTTTTTCAAGCAATCCTTTTACTGCCTGTTCACCCAGATCTGAACTTCCAAGTCCCTCTCCCTTCAGTATTCTTCTCTCCTTTATTCCGACTCTCTGCATTATCCATTCGTCGGAAGTGTCAACCATTTTTGAAAGTTCGTGGTTTGTTAGCCTGTATTCCGGAACCCAGGCATGAATTCCTGTAATGGCAGCCCGTATTTTTCCCATAATTAAATTGCTTCTTTAATCTTTTGAGCCAGATTTGCATGTACAACAGCCCTGGTCTGAAGGATCATGTTCATTATAGCTTTTCTTTTGAAATTCCATGTCCGATAACAACATTGGCATTTATTCCGACAATCGGGTTCCTCCAATATTTTCAAAATTAAGACGGTCAAAAAATGGATCGGAATGTTGATTTCTTTTTGTAATATGAATGAAATGCTTCTGCCTGCTTTGAGAACAATATTTCCGACGAATCCGTCACAAACGACCACATCAGTCATGTTCTCATGGAAAAGAGCATGTCCTTCGATATTTCCTCCAAAATTCAGACCCGGATGCTCTTTCATCAGCTCATAAGCTGCCTTTACTGCAGGTGTCCCTTTCGTTTCTTCCTCACCGATATTAAGAAGTCCGACTGTCGGATTCTCTATTTCAAGTACATATTTTGCATAAAGACTTCCAAGAATTCCGTATTGAACAAGTACTTCCGGTTTGCAATCAGGATTTAATCCGACATCCAGAATAACAGAATCACGTCCGTCAATACATGGCAGAATGGTTGCAAGAGCCGGTCTGTAAGACTCCGGGAATAACATTGACTGTATAGCTTGCACCGACAAGCATTGCCCCTGTATTTCCTGCGCTGCAAAAACCATCGAGAAGTCCTTTTTTAAGCATCCTATATCCAACGGCAATGCTTGAATCCTCCTTCTGCGAGAAAGCTTTTGCAGGATGATCACCCATTTCAATAACCTGGGTGGTATGAACAATCCTGAAACAAGAGAGGGGTCATCTTCATTTCATCAAGTTTCCGGTGTAATGGAGTTCTCGTCTCCGATAAGAACAAGGTTCTCATCAGCAGATAAATGCTTCAGGGAATCAACTGCACCTTCAATTATAGCATCAGGTGCAAAATCACCACCCATAACATCAACGCCAATTTTCATATTGATACTGTTTAAGTTAAGAAGATCAGGCTGTTGCCTTTTTCTCAATAGCAAGTTTGCCTCTGTAAAATCCGCACTCAGGACATACCCTGTGATACTGCACTGAAGATCCGCAGTTTGAACAGGTTCCTACTGTGGGAGGTGTTGCTTTATAATGTGTTCTGCGCTTATCTCTTCTTGTTTTCGAATGTTTGTGTTTGGGATGTGCCATTTTACTCTTTTTTAATTATCATTCATCAATTTTTTTAATTCGTCCCACCTGGGATCATTATTGTCCTTTCCTCCTCAACCAGGTGTTCGTTCAGTTTCTGCAGCATAACCGGATCACATGTGCTTTTCCCGTCTGCATCATCGGGATGTATTCTCTGGATCGGAAGGGCAAGATAAACAAATTCGTAAATATACTGCTTCAGATCCAGTTCATTTTCATCACGCGGTATTGTAACAATTCAGGATCGCTCTCATCCTTGTCTTTTCCAAACTTTACCAGCAAGCCTGTTCTCACATTCAACCGGGTAATCGAACATCTCAAGACACCTGTCGCAGCATATTCTGACTCTGCCTGAGATCCTGATATCCAGATCAATATGAGAAGAGCTTTTTTCAACATTCAATAACAGCTGCAAGTTCGCCTTCCTTTATTTCCGACTCTTCAAACTTGTCAAAAAACTCATTGTTAATCTCAAATTCAAATACGTGATGTCCTTCCTTTAATCCACTTACTGGTATGGTAAATAATCCGGACATCTCTTCAAATTTTGGTTTGCAAAAATATAAATCCTTCTCCAATTAAAAAAATTATCAACAAAAAAGTAACATTAATTGCCTTAAAAGACAGTCTGCCGGTTTTTTACCGCACTTTACCGATTTCTGCTATCTAATATGTAAGTTCGGGTGTATTTTTGAAAATGAATAAAATAAATGTCATGAAAAACAGGGAATTATTTTTTAGAAAAGCACAGAGAACATCATCCAAGGTTGGGGTCGGACTGTTCCTGATTGCTCTCGGCCTTGCCCTCCTGGTGGCAACAAATGATCTGCTCAACCTGGGAAGTGTAAAGGAATATTTCACCTGGGAAACAGCACTGTATTTATTGGCGCTCTGCTTTTACTGAACCTGCAATTCACAGGGGGACTGATACTTATTGCCGCTGGGAGCATGGTTCTTCATTGACAATAAGGACTATGAACTGCCGGAAATCGTAAAAACGATATACTGGCCGTCGGTTATTATCCTGGTCGGACTTGGCTTTATTATTTCATCCTTATTTAAAAGAAAAAAAAGAAGTAATTAATTTTAAAAATAAATTTAAAACTATGGAAACAAATGGAGATTTCAGAGATGAGCAGCGCCATTTAAAAGACGAAAATGGAAAGATGCAGCCGGAACATCATCATCTGACAAGCAACAGGGCTTTTATCGGTGTGGTACTTGTTCTTGCAGGATTGTTTCTTGTAATAAGAAATACCGGTTTCTTTCCTGATTTCATTGATAATGTTATATTCAGCTGGCCGATGCTGCTTGTTGCAATAGGCCTTGTTATGACACTCGGAGCCTCTGAAAAAACAGCAGGCATAATTGTGATGGCTGTCGGAGGATTTTTTATGATCCCTCTGATTTTCCGGGAGACTTTTCATATGTACAACATGTTCTGGCCTTCTATTTTCATAATTGTCGGAGTAATTTTTATTGTTATCAAAACGGCAAGGACTGGAACCGCGCAAACTGACTTCAAAAGGGATCATCGGCGATGATTATATCGATTATGTAAATGTATTCAGCGGAGGAGAACGCCAGATAGTTTCCCAGAACTTCAGGGGAGGAAAAATATCAGCTGTTTTCGGAGGGATCGAACTTGATCTTACAAAGGCAAATCTTGCACCCGGCAGTTTCCGAACTGGAAATTGCATGTGTGTTCGGCGGCGCTACTTTATTGTTCCCGATGACTGGTATGTTACAATTGAAGTTACTCCTGTACTTGGAGGCTTCAGCGATTCACGAAGACTTAATCCCGGGAAGGACAATTGATCCCTCAAAGCATCTTCTGATAAAAGGAGCTGTTGTATTCGGGGGAGGGGAAGTTAAAAGCTATTAATATCTACTCCGGATGAAACATCCTGTCTTAATAACAGGGTAAGACTGATAGTCTGGTGGCTGGTCTGGCTCTTTCTTACGCTGGGCCAGCTGCTTTTGTATTATTTTGCCTATGGCAGTTTTACTACCGTCTGCATTCCTGACAGTATAATCTCACTTGTTATCTATTCAGGAATCGGCCTTGTCGTTATGGTATCCCTTCAGGTATTTCAATACTCAGGCAGCAAAACCGTCTGCTGTCTGATTGCCAACCTGGTTTTAAGCGGAGCCATCTCCGTAACTCTCTGGATTCTGATCACTAAATATATTGTACTGCTGATTCTGCCTGAAAAGAATGACTATCAGGCTTACTGGGATGGCAACTTTCCCTTACAGGATCGGAACAGGAGTTTTTATTTACGGCTGATAGTTCTTGCCTATTATCTTTTTGTAAGCCTTTCCAACCTTTCCGAAAAAAATGCAAAGGAGGCAAAGCTTGAAAGCCTTGTAAAGGAGACAGAACTTAAAATGCTAAGGTCGCAGATCAATCCCCATTTTCTCTTTAACAGCCTCAATTCAATAAGCTCACTGACAATCACCGATCCTGAAAAAGCAAGGGATATGGTCATCAAGCTTTCGGAATTTATGAGGTATGCCCTTTCGAAAAAAGATGAACAACCTGTTTCGCTCAGAAGCGAGCTTGAAAACCTGAGGTTATATTTCGAAATTGAAAAAGTGAGTTTTGGCGACAGATTATCAACTGAAGAGAATATTGAGGAGAAGTGCCTCGATGTAAAAATCCCTGTTATGCTTCTCCAGCCACTCTATGAGAATGCAATAAAACATGGGGTTTATGAAAGTACTGAACGTGTAAGCATTAAAACCACAATTTCGTGTAACAGTGAATTATGTTGAAATCATTATAAGCAATAATTATGATCCGTCGCCATCATCAGTGAAAGGAACCGGCACAGGCCTGATAAATGTTTCCAGGAGGCTTGACCTGGTCTACGGGAAAAGGGCTCAATTAAAACTGTAAAAGAAAACGGAATATATACTGTTTCACTTTTTATCCCTGCTGAGGTCTGATTTCCGGGAAATAATATAAATTTGTTTTAGATTAAATTAATTGTGAGAGGCGATTTCAATAAGCTTTAACTACCCTCCAACCCCCCAGGGGGGTTTGAAGTAAGAATATAGAAAAAGATTTAAGAATTAGAAGTATGAAATTCGATTTCGTGTTCAAATGTTTCATGGATTTCATAAGTCACCTCTGGAGGATTTAGGGTTAAAAACATAATGCGAAAACGCAAACTATTTACTCAAATCAATATGGAAAAGATCAGAACCGTAATAATTGACGATGAAGCCCCTGCACGGGAAATAATCAAATATTATTTAAAAGATCTGGATTATATTGAAGTGATTGCTGAATGTGCCGATGGCTTTTCTGGTTTGAAAACTATTTCATCGATGAAACCTGATCTGGTCTTCCTTGATATCCAGATGCCCAGGCTTACAGGAATTGAACTGGTTGAGGTCCTTACCGAAAAGCCGGAGATCATTTTCACAACAGCCTATGATCAGTTTGCAATAAGAGCCTTTGAGCTTAATGCCGTTGATTATCTTTTGAAACCTTTCCCAAAAAGACGGTTCCTGGATGCAGTGAAAAAAGCTACTGAAAAGATAGGTCAGGAACAGGGAATAAAGAACCTGCAAGCCAGCTCCTTGCAAAAAGACCCGAACCTGCTTCTCCTGTAAACAGGATCGTTGTCCGGAAAGGAAATGCCATCAATCTTATCCCCGTCGAACAGATAAGATATGTTGAAGCACAGGATGATTATGTAATGATCCATCATTCCGACGGGAAAGCACTCAAGCAGCAGACAATGAAGTTTTATGAGGATAATCTGTCAAAACAGGATTTTGTAAGGATCCACAGGTCATATATTGTAAGGGTCGAAGAAATTAAACGCATTGAACCATACGGAAAGGATAATCATATTGCAATTCTTCAGTCGGGCGACAAGCTCCCGGTAAGCCGGGCAGGGTATAAGCAGCTGAAGGAGGAGCTGAACTTTTAATTGTCGTGCGGTTCTGAGTGGTCGTGCGGTCGATGCAGTCTTAAAATCAGTGTTTTCAGGCGGTTACATTTTTTATACTGCATAAAGAATCCATATCTTTTAAACCTGAAAAGCGGCACCGGATCATAGCCATGAGTGCCTCCCGGCCTGCATCGCAGAATCCTGTTCAATTGTCATCAAGGAACCCGTTAACGGACCATGAATTCTTCAGTGCATCAAGCATATATTGCGAACATGAAGGTACATGACGGCATGAAGGCCGGAGAAAAGGAGATATGGAATACCTGTAAAAGTGAACCGGAAGTGAAATAAAAATGTAAGATATTTATTCAGTGCCTTTAGCATAGTGCAAAGATAACAATTGGCTCTCTCATCTGTTATTTTATATGTATAATGATTATTTTCGCACTGTATGACAATTTGACCTGAAAAGCTGTTGAGAGCAGTTTTGGCAGGGCTTTTGAATTTTAAAAAATAAAATAAAAATTTTAATATTATGGAAGCACAACATGTAAATATGAATATCTGGATAATTTTATAGTGTGTTCATGATCCTCAGCTGGATCGTAAGCGCTACTTTGAAATCGAAATTTAAAAAGTATTCAAAAATACCTGTTGACAATGGAATGTCGGGACGTGATGTTGCTGAAAAAATGCTCAGGGATAATGGCATTTATGATGTGAAGGTGGAGAGTGTTCAGGGACAACTGACCGACCATTATAATCCTGACAATAAAACAATCAATCTCAGCCAGGATGTGTATAGCAGCAGAAGTATTGCTGCTGCTGCTGTTGCCGCCCATGAAACCGGACATGCTGTTCAGCATGCACAGGCTTATGCATGGCTTGGATTCAGATCGAAGCTGGTTCCGCCTGTAAGCTTTTCATCAAAATGGGTTCAATGGATCCTGCTTGCAGGAATATTTCTGGTAAACACATTCCCGGCACTTTTGCTTGCAGGTATTATACTCTTTGGCCTTACAACCCTTTTCAGCTTTATGACACTACCTGTTGAGATCAATGCAAGCCAGCGGGCTCTGGCATGGCTTTCAAATGCAGGAATTACTTCATCAATGAATCATGATAAGGCTCAGGATGCACTCAAATGGGCTGCTTTACATATGTGGTTGCTGCTCTGGGATCACTTGCAACCCTGCTCTATTATATTATGATTTTCACCGGAGGAAACAGGGACTGATAAGTTTCTTACCTTCCTTCAGTTATGAGCCACCCGGTTTTTTTATGGATCAGCCGGAGGAGTGCCCATATCGCAAGAGCAGGCACTCCTGTCCAGATCCACATTGGGGTAAGATATATTCTTTCTGACAGAAAATAGTTTCTGAAAAGATCGAGCAAATAAATATCACAAAAATTACGAAAAGACTGTTGTATTCCCGTTTCAGAACATTTCTTACCGAGAAAGGAAGTGAAGGTTTAACATATCTTTAAACGAAGGGATTAACGATCTTACCTTTTCTGACCATTTGTCATAGGTTTCCCCAAATTTTCTTCTTAGAAACTGTTCTTCTGCAAACATTATCCTTTCATAATAGAGCCAGTAAATCAGAACAAAGAAGACAATCACGACAAATGATCTGAGAAAAAGGACCGGTCCGAGCCACATAAAGAAATTTCCCAGATAAAGAGGATGACGTACGAGTGAATAAATCCCGGTAGCATTCAGTTCATCTGCAATCTGCCCGGCAGATGTATTTCTTCCGGAGGTGTTTTTCGGGGTAAATCCTACTGTCATAATCCTGATAACTTCCCCAAACAGACTTACTCCAAGAAAAATCAGCTCTTCAGTTGAATCAAAGAGTATTGCCTGCCTGTTCCCAGGTACATAATACTATTCCACCTGCAATCAATATTAATAGGAAGCCAGCTTCTTCTTTTAAACAACCAGTTTCCGCTTTTTTCAAATTCATGTACCAGTGCCATTTTAATTCCTTGGTTTATCTGAAGCGGTAAAAGTATGAAAATTTAGAAACTGTATTTCAACCTGAGAAATCCCAGGTTAAGTCTTGTTTGTTCTCCATCCATTATAGCGTCGAAATGCTGCCAGATAAGCGAAAAATCAACATTTTCCGCAAGAGAATAATCAATTGAAGGTCCGGCAAAATAACCCTTCAGATCAGGAAACCACATTGCAGATAAGCGTAAGATTAAGCAGGGGTGTGGCAGCCCAGGTGAACTGGCCGAAAGCTGTAAACTCTGAAAAAGCAAGATCTTTTGAAGAAAGATTCCCGGAATATAAACTATTGAAATTGCTCAGATCGACAGGATTATTGCAATACATGAACTGAACCTGGGCCATTGAGTTATTTTTGAAGATCTTGTCAAGGCCGACGGTAATAAGAACAGTGCTTTCATCTCCGGGGAAATTCTCATAGGGATGCAAACCAGGTTCCTTCACCTCTGAATGACAATGATCCGAGTGATCCTGACCAGCCTGCTCCAATGACAAGATCCTCGCTGTTGACATAACCCTGCAAGAAACTGAATATCGTAACCCCATTTATTGAACCGGTAGAGTCCGGCAGCTGTAATATCATTTTCATCGTCGACCTTTACTGCAAATTCAGCAACAGAAGATGAAGACGGAAAATACTGAAGCCTCACGGCATCACTTCCCGGTCGTTCAATATAATCAAAATCAAAATATGAATAAGCATTGAAAATATCATTCGGATTCCATACAAATGTCTGTCCCCAGTTTATTCTCTGCCTGCCGAGCGTTACCTGGAATTTATCCATAATTGAAGATCGAGCCATAGCCGGTCGATAGTTGTATTAAGAAAAAAAGACTGTTCTTCAATAATATTCCACGACATATCAACCATGCCGTCATCATCACCTATCAATCCCGAATATGGTCTGCCATATCTTACCATATCGCCTGTAAAGAGCCGGTTCCGGAATTCTGCTGCAAAGGTGATTTTATCATTCATATATCCTTTAAATTCAGTCTGTTATGAATAAGGTTTTCATTAATGAAAGGCCCGGAAAGTGAATCAAACATAACACTCTGCATTGTGGTAATATAGCCGTTCAGTGTAATTGCCTTTCGCTTTCTCCTGAGACATGTCCTGAAAAACAAAAAGAAAAAAGAATTAATAATATTAATACTGATTTTTTAATCATTCTGCCATGAAATTTAAATTATCTATTCTGCTTATATCATCTGAAACAACCTTTCCGTCTTCAAGAGTAATTACCCGGTGTGCCATTTTTACCACTCTCGGATCGTGAGTTGAAAATATAAAAGTGATCTTCTCTTCATGATTTAGCTTTTCCATTATCTCGAGAAGTGTTGTTGCAGATTTTGAATCAAGGTTGGCAGTTGGTTCATCGGCCAGGACAAATTTTGGTCTTGACGCAAGAGCTCTTGCCACAGCTACTCTCTGCTGCTGTCCACCCGACATTTTTGCGGGCCTGCTGTTAATCCTGTCGCCAAGACCAACTGCTTTTAATAACTCCAAAGTCCTTTCATCCCTTTCCTTTTGCGGCCATTTCTGAAGTGTCATTATGAACTCCACATTTTCCTTTGCTGTCAGTACAGGGATCAGGTTATATGACTGGAAAACAAATCCTATGTTCCTTAGCCTGAAATCAATAAGTTGTGATGATTTAAGTTTTGACAGGTTGGTCCCGTCAATGATTATCTCACCTGATGTGGGCATGTCAAGTCCTCCGATCAGGTTCAGAAGGGTGGTTTTGCCCGAACCTGAAGGTCCGACAATTGCAGCAAATTCGGCCTCCTCAAAGTCCAGGGTCACATCATTTACTGCATGAACCTTCACTTCTGTCGAATTATATATTTTATTCACATCTTTCATTTCAAGTATTTCATGATTCAGTAATTATTATGTTAAGTTATTCATTCGGTTCTGAGTGCTTCAACCGGATTAATTTCAGAGCCTTCCGGGCCGGCCAGACCGAAGAAATTATCGCTGTAGCTATAACCATTACAGTTGTAAACATAATAAAATGCAGGCGTTACGACCGGATATACTTTTGCATGCAAACCCGATGGCTTCAAATCCTTCACCCCAGCCGGAAAAATGGATCCCTGTTTTGCCCAGAATCTCCAATAATCATCCATCCCAGAAGCATACCTGCAACCGCCCCGACAATTGTCAGAAAAATAGTTTCAAGCATTATCATTTTAAAAATTCTTCGGCGGTTCATCCCTATCGCCATCAGCATACCCAGCTCTTTTGTCCTTTCAAGAATTGTCATCAGCATTGTATTGATAATGCCAAATGCAAGTGCAAGCATTATTATTCCAATGAAAATAAAATAATACATAACCATAAAATCATTCATCATTGCTGCATCCGGAGCCAGTTCTTTCCAGGTCCTGACTGAATTATTGCCGGAAACATGGCTCAGCTTCTCCTTGACAAGGCTCGGCATTATCAATATTATTAAGTAAAATAGCAATTTCATGAGTGAGTATCTTATCACCTCCATAAAGATTTGCCAGTTCGCCGGCATTTACAAATACTGTAGCCTGGTCAAAACCTGTGTTTGTTGTTTTATAAATGCCGCATACCCTGAATGTACCCTGGACCGGGTTCCCGTTCCTTGTCTGAAATTGTTATCTGAATTTTGTTCCTGATCCTGTAATCAAGAGCTTTGTCAATTATAAGCAGGCCATATCTGTCCAGTTCCTTCTTGCTGAATTCTTTTCTTAATGCTTCCCTGAAATCCTTCGGCGATCTGAATCTCATATCTTTAAGCGTCTCAAGCTTTGTCAGAACACTTTCCGGAATATTTTCCCCGCTTAGCTTTTCAATTATACTGTCAGTTACAATGTATTGCTTCAGCTTTAGCATTTCGGCAGTTTTATCACTGATAAGTATGTCGCCTGGGTTTTGCTTATCAAGATATTCTCCGCCTCCGGTACTATTTTTTTATATATCTCTGTTACCTGTTTTTCTTTTTCAGGATCGACGCCATAGATTAATAACCCCTGTATTTGCCCATGGAGTATTTGCCATTGCAATCATCTTTGTCCTTTTAACCCAGCCTGAAAGCTCCTTCAGGGAATCGATGCTTCGTGATAATTTCTTCAGGATTTCTGTACTGTAAGATCTATCTCTTCATTTTTCAGATACTCAGTATTATGGATCTGAATATGTGAAACTTCATTGTATATAGCATCGTGAAGACGTTGTTCTACCCAGCCTTCCATAATTCCAACAAGAAGCACCCCTGAAATAATACCAAGTGTTACTGCCACTATTACTACCAGGCTTCTGTTTTTGTTACGCCATACGTTCTTCCATGCAATTGACCATATCATAGCATTCAATTTATTAACCTCTTAAGGCCTCTATTTCTTTCAGTTTGCCTATCTTTCTTAATGGATAAAGTGTTGCCAGTATTACCATAAATGCAACAATCATGCCTGCCAGTAAAAATATGGGCCGAACCATGCAGTGGGCATTACAGCATCCCATCCATAGTCTTCCATCATCTTTGCCAGATCCCCTTTCAGTACGATCGGGTAATAGTAGAAATACAAAATCAGCGGCACACTTGCAAGCAATCCGCATACCAGACCAATAGCACCAAGCAGTATCATTTCGATTGTGACTATCCTTTTCAGTTTCTTCTTCTGCATCCCGATCGCCACAAGCACACCAAATTCCCTTTTCCTTTCGGAAACCATCATCAGGACTGTTCCGAATATTCCAAAGAAAATTATAAAATAAAGTATTGCCAAGCATTGCCATTCCGCTCTGACTGTCACCCTGGATCTGCTGAACAAGTACCGGATTAAGTTCTTCCCAGGTTTTTGCTATTGTGTTTTTATCGGGCAGGAGTGAGTTAATCCTGCTTTTGCCGTTTTTATTGTCCGGTGTGATTTATCTGTCAGATTTACAGACAAGTGAAGTTATCTTGCCTTCTGCATCAAAAATTTCTGTGCTGCAGGTATTGTCATAATAATCAATTTGTTGTCTATTTCAGGTGAAGGCATTTTAATTATTCCCCTCACCGGGAATATTCCTGCTGCAGAGACTCCGTGATATCCCTGACCCATAAGTATTACCGTATCTCCGATTGTCACCTTAAGATAGCTGGCAAGTCTGTCAGATACAAGAATCCCCTCATCATCTTTTGTCAGAAATCCGTTTGATACTTCAGTGCATTTAAGAATTTCAGGCATATATAGTTCATTATCTTCATCCGGAAGTCCCAGTTCAAGTTTAAGCCTTGCCGATGACGAATAAGATCTGCCGAGGTTCTTATTCACCTTTTCAAGAACATTTTCAGGAATTACAGCTTGCATTCTTCATGCTGCATTATAGCCTCACTGGTAATCCTGTATTTTACCAGTTTGTTTTCAGGATTTGAAAATTTCTTCTCCTTTTCCGGATCAATTGCAAGTACAGCCACTCCTTTTGTCTGCATCCCGCTCGAAGCAAGAGCGAAAGATTCGATATGCGGAGTGACAGAAACAACTTTGTCGACCCCTGAAATAGCAGCAGCAAGCGAATCACTGTAATCGAATGAATTATCAATTAACGGATTATCCTGATATTTTACATGTTGTACCTGTAAATAACCTGAAAACGATTCGATGAAATTGTTTATCATATGATCGTAGCTTCCAAGCTGATATGATCGCATAATAACTGCAAAAAAAACTGCAAAGAAAACAGATGCCGAAGTAATTATTGTACGGCGCCTGTTTCTCCAGAGATTTCGCCATGCTATTTTTAATTCCTCTTTCATGCCATACTTATGTTCCTGATATTCAGCGTACTATTTTCATATTCTGCTGGGAAAAATAGCTTTCCTCAACAGGAATATTGAATTTTATCTCCTTTATCTCAAGAAGAGTCCTGTTTTCGGGCTCTTCTGCCGGGACCAGTTCAATTCTGGAAGTAATTGATCTGTCCATCCATTGTCCTGATTTCCGAACCGGTTTCAGTTCTTACCAGGGAACCATCCTCATCATATAATTCTGCCTTTAATACAAGAAATTCCTTCTTGTCAATCCATCTGATCTGCCTGCCCCAGACAATAGAGGCATTCTCCCTTGCTATCATTTTAATTTTATAGCATAGCCGTCCCTTCAATGTTCTCTTCTCCTGCAATTTCATGTACATAATCAGTTACTACCGAGGATTCCCTCAGTATGTCG
>CAVWCO010000001.1:0-146409 GCA_963753495.1 uncultured Bacteroidales bacterium | reverse complement strand
GAACTGTAACATATTTATTGGTAGGCTCGATCCCCTTGATACTTGTCCTTGTGAGTTCCGTATTGAGTTAATTTCACTGCAACTTTATCACCTTCGGCAACCATAATTTCAATCTTGTGGATCCAATCTGGAAATGCAACAAAATGTGTATTCCTGGCCTGGTATAAAACCTCCCCTCCAGGGTTGCTGTGAACCAGGAGAGTAAAGGGCAAAGTCATCAGATAAAAGATTTCCAAGTTTTTCGAGATCCCCGCTGTCAATAGCATTGATTACCTCACGAACAATTTCTTTATTTTGTTCTTCAATTTGAGCCGTTGCTTTAAACTTATCTAACTTGGCTTTTTCAGCCTGATTTTGGCAACCCATAGCCACAAAAAGCGATAAAGCTAAAAAAATGGCATTAACGAATTTAAATTGTAATGTTTTCATTTTGAAGATACTCTTAATTGTTTTGATTGATTTTAGTCCCCTTCCCTTCAAATGCTTTCCACCAGTTATTATCCTTCAAATTTTCACCTATTACAACAAAGGACATCCAGTCATCACTAAAATTCCATGTCCATCGTGAAACTTCAACTTTCCCATTTGCATAACAGGTTACCCCATCTTCTATGCAAGTTCTCCTTTCTGTAACTGTTGGTTCTGAGTCCAACTAGTGTTCCATCATCATAAAAAATATGTGTCATACATATTTTCTTTATAGGGTCATAGCCTGTTATTTCAACTCCGTTTTGTGTAATGTCTTTGGTTTTCCACTGGTGTAAAATCTCAAGTGCATAGCCATTTAAAATCCGTTGACCTTTTAGTGTCCAATCTACATGATAGTAGGGTGCAGAAATACTGTCTCGTACTTCTCCCTGAACATTCCAGATTCCTGACCAGGCATCCAGGACATCATAATCAGATCCTGCTTTGGGGGATTCTGTCTGTGTGGTTTGTGCTTGCATTCCAAATGAACAGAACAACATGAATAAAGCAATCATTGAATATAAAACAAAATGGTTTCATATAATTGATATTTGAATAATGAATGCCTATTTTACTCGTGTATATGTATCAATTTTAACAGGATTGCTATTTAGAAAGGTAGTTTCCACAAGCACATCTGGTGATTTAAATTCGACTTCCACTTTGAAGATGCTTTTTCAGGATTGAAAATATTCACTATATGGAAGCAGTTCACATTTATTTTTTGATATAAACCAAACATAAACTCAATATCCTATTCATTTATTAATTCAGAAAGAATGAATTTTCAATTTTTTTATCATACCCCCAAAGTTCTTTCCCTTCTGTAAATATTTTCCCTTTCGTAACATACTTAAAATTACATTCAATTCCTGTTCCAAAAGATTTTATATCCCTAATAATAAATTGTATCTTTAGCAACTTCACCTTTCCATGTGCCTAAAAATTGTTTCATTAACTCAACCTGATTGAGTTCTTTCGATGTTTCGCTATTCTAACATTTTTCTCAACACCAGATTCAACGAGCATATATCACTTTCCATTTGTTATCGATTTTCTTAAATAGTATTTGTAATATCCATGGGTCTTGAAGAATAGAATGACCATCTTTGTAATTCATTAACCAACTGTGCATTTCTGCTGTATACATGACTGTGGAATTATCAAGGACAGCATATTTTTCATCAATTACTGTAATCTTTTGATTTTTAATGTATCAGAAATTAGATTTCATGCCATCCACAAATTGCTTATAACTAAAAGAATTTCCATTGTAGTGAAAACAAAATCAGGTGAATCAAGAAATGATTCCATAACCATTTCAAAATTTGCCTCTTCACACCTTTAAAAAAAGTATTTACTACTTCTTTTACTTCTCCTTTTATTTTCTCTTTCTGAGCATCAGATACAGGCTTATTGTTTGTCCCGCATGAAAAACAGACAATAAGCAAAACCAGAAAAATAAGTCTTGTTTTCATTTGATTGGATTTTTGTGAATGGATAAAATTAAATAACTGTAAGTTAATTGTATGATGAAAGTTACGCCAACAAAAAACCAAAGTCAAATAAATTTATTTCACCACATTTTAACTTATAGTCGCTATCTAACGAATTTTGATGCGGTTAGAGGAAAGTTAATCAGAATCCTGAGTTAAATCCTTGTTGTTTAAATGTATGTTAAGTCTTTTCAGACCGACTTTTGAAGTGGTCTAAGAAGGACGGATTTTGAAGAAAATCAAACCATTGCAAAACAAAATTGAAAAGGTTTTACCACCCATTTGTTTAAATTTAAACGAAGGTTGATGTTAGTTAACCCCATTCTTATCACATCCAAACCATAAACTTCTCACATACTAAAAGAAAATTGACTTTAGTCTATGCAAGGTGTAATTTTGATAGTGAAATTTTTTTATTCTGGAATTAAACATCTTTATATGAAAAGCTTTAGTAGAAGGAATTTTATTAACATGTTAATATCAGGTTCAGCGTATACCAGTAGCAAGGAGATTGGATACCCAAGTTCTTTTTTAAAATCTTTTTATGAAAAGACAAATGAAGTTGATTTAATTGCAGAATCTTATGTAAAGCTGGCACTCCAGATAAGCAAATATGATTCTAATTATATTGATACATATTATGGCCCTGATGAATGGAAACAAGACATTAAAGTCTCCCTACCTCAAGTAACAATTTCTGCTGAAAAACTTCTTGATCAACTTACGAGAGTTAATATATCAGGCTTGACGCAATTGGAGCTACAACGACTTCAATTTCTTAAGACGCACATATCAGCAGCAAAATCAAAAGTGGATATACTGTCTGGGAAGAAAATGTCTTTTGATGAGGAATTTTTAGCTATATATAGTGAAAAAGCTGACAGAATATATGAACCCCAGTTTGCTAAGATTATCGATAACTAGAAAAACTGATCCCTGGGAATGAAGGAATCTTTGAAAGAATCCAGAAAATTAAATCAGATTTAATTGTACCAAAAGATAGGTTGACAACCGTTTTTTCAGCGACAATTGATGAAACCCGAAGAAAAACCTCAGAATATATTAATCTACCCCCTGATGAAAAAGTTAGAGTGGAATATGTAAGTGATGTCCCTTTCTACGCATCGTGTACCTACATGGGAAACAATACAAGCCTTTATGAGATCAACACCAGTATACAAATTGATTTGTTCTGGGCAATTTGTAATGTTTGTCATGAAACTTATCCTGGTCACCATACTTTTTATAATCTCATTGACCAGAACTTCAAAAAACATAATAAATGGATTGAATATTCAATAATCCCTATTTGTAGTCCAATGGAGTTGATGCTCGAAGGGACGGCTGTATATAATCTTGATCTTATTTTCCCGATGAACGAAAGAATTGATTTTGGGATTAAACTGGCTGATTTAGCTGGATTAGATTCATCCAGGATTGAGTTATACTTTAAGGTCTGTCAGCATTTGTACAAATTAAAATTTATGGCCTATGGTGAAGTAGCACAGGAATATTTAGATGGGGAAATCAACAGAGAAGAGGCATTAAAAAAATATATGAAGTATGCACTTGTTAATGAACAAGAAGCCGCATTAATGGTGAAACGCTTTGAATCTGATGAAAGAAGTTACTTAAAGACCTATTTTAAGGGATGGCAATTAATCGAAAATTATATCAAACTTAATTCTGCAGGTGATGGAACAATTGAGAAGCAATGGGTTTTATATAATGAATTATTAACCAAAATCCCTACATCAACCATTTGGAAGCAGATGAAATAAAATTGCGATCAGATTTAATTGTCGAATTCCAGGTTGATTTATTTTTATACACAAACCAGCTGAAAAGAATTTTGCATAAATTCTAAGATTGACCCCACTTCCCCAGAGTTACATCCTTGTTGTTTCCAAATGTATGTTTCGTGTTTTCAGACCGTCCTTTGAAGTGGTCAGAGAAGGAGGGATTTTTCACATAGTTCAGGCTCAAAGTTGGACTTCTTTCAAATTCCCGAATAAATTATTTCTGAAAATTTCTCAAATAGATTTGTGGTTTCGGGATGGTTAAAGGGGAAATGTTGTGTGAAGATGGTAGCAGCAATCCCAGATTTGAAATCAATATAAAAAAAAGTGTTAAGAGAACCACCCCAGAAGACTGATCCAGCTTTCCTCCCATAAGGTTTATTTTCATTATCAATTGCCCAGGCTAATCCCCATTTGCTTGAGGTTGAAATTAATCCTCTGAGATCACAGCACAATGGTTGAAAGTATGCGTTTTCCACATCAATAATGATATTCCCAATTTGATTTTTAGTCATTTCTTGGATTGTCCTTTTCTTTAATATTTTTACTTCACCTGATTTCCCGCCATTGAGTAAACATTGCAGAAGTTTGGTATAGTCATCAGGAGTTGAAAACAGGCCTGCTCCTCCACTAAATTCCGTAACAGCCTTAGTTGGGATACGGCCAGGCAATTCTACTAGGGATTGTTCCCCATCTTCTCCCCTTTGGCCCCATGAGACAATGAAACATTTCAAAGAATCTGGAACATTAAACCATGTCCGATTCATTGCTAATGGTCCAGTGATATTCTTTCTGAAATAAGATTCAAGATCCATCGTTGATACTTTCTCCACGATCCTGCCTACCCAATCGATGCTCGAGCCATACAAGAACTTTGTGCCACTTTCAAAACGTCTTGGTAAGTCTTTGCAACGCCAATTGATAGTATCAAAATTGTCTAACTCCTTATCGGTATATATGTACCCAAAGCCTGATGTATGGGTTAGTAGATGTCGAAGAGTAATAGGGTTTTTAGCTGGACTTAATTTCCCATTAATTAAGATTGGAATTGCAACCATTTCTGGCATGAGTGAAGAAAGGTCGTCATCAAGTCCAATTAATCCTTTCTCAACCAATTGCATTGCAGCAATACTTGTTACAACTTTTGTCATGGAAAATATTCTAAAGATATTGTTTGCAGTAACATTTTGATCTTCAGACCAAACAGCCTTACCCTGGGTATAAGTCAATTTCTGTCCTTTTTTATTGATTGCTGTAGCAACAACCGCAGGTAAATCGCTGTTTTCAATTTCTTCATCCATGAAACCAGTTACCCTATCCTGTGAAGGGAAAGATCTAGTGGCTAATTGCCTGTTTTCACATGAACCTATTATTAAGAATACTAAAAAGATAATTGGAAGGGATTTCATAATTGTAATCTTATGAAGTATAAAGTTACTCTTGTTCTGTATGTTAAGTGTTCTCATACCTTCTTTTAAAGGGGTCAAAGAAGGATGGATTCTTTTGATCGAAAAAATGAGTTGGAAATATCCCTATCCCAACTGGAGCATCGCCTAAGAAATAATGATGAGGATGAATCCAATTTAAATGTCTGCAAATTACTGCATTAGAATTATTTCAATTATTCATTTATTTTTTCGAATCCAAAGTCCAGACATCCCATTTATTCTGCCTTCACAAACATCACTGACCAATGAAAATTTTAATGTGTCGTTATTAATATCATAATTATATATACCAGTTTCACCACATATATTGCCGCCTATGTCATTAAAAAGAATCCGTTTCTCTTTTAGTTCATATAATCCCCAAACATGAATTTCTGAATCATACTTATAATCATATTGTTGTTTATTTTCAGCCGTCACGGTAAAAGTAATTATATGACTAGTCTGTTTTTGCCAAATACCAATAATTGGCAAGTCTTGGACAGGTATCGATGGTTTGAAATCATTGATCCAACTAACTAAAATTAAGCAAATTAAAATGACAATTTTTCTCATGACATTTAGTCTCTAATGGTTAGAAAAAAAAGTAAAAATCAGAAATAAGATGCAAGTTACTACCACAAAAAGCCAAAGTCAAATTTATTTCACTGCATTATTATTATCGCTAAATCTGATAATTGCATGAAATGGTATATCGGAATGTTAAAAGTTTTCAGACCTTCTTTTGAAGTGGTCAAAGAAGGACGGATTATTTTGACTGAAAAATTGAGTCTGAAATATTATGCCCTTGAGGACGGGCTTTCTATTATCTTCTCCAGGTTCCCCTTAAGACTAATTAATCCAATAGAATATCATGATCCACAGCTTTGTTTTGGTTTTGGATAAAAAAATGGGGTATTTCCAAAAAATCCAAAGATTTTGACTTTAACTTTAAAAAGGCTTAACTTTCATATATATTTACCTATCTAACCTATTTATCATAAAAGCAATCCTTAAAATATTAATGCTTCTTTTGACATTAGTTTTACTATGCCAATGTAAGAAGGAGGGAGAACTAAAAGTTGATATCCCCGATAACAATTTCTTAAATGCTCTGATTGAACAGGGTGCCGATAAAAATGGCGATGGCATAATCAGCACTGATGAAGCTAAAATGATATACTACCTGGATGTTAGCGGTAAAAATATATCTACCCTGACTGGAATTGAAGCATTTGTTAATTTAATTTATCTCGGTTGTAATAATAATAGATTAACCGTTCTTGATATTTCTCATAACACTGCTCTGGATAGTTTAAGCTGTAAAAACAATCAATTAATCTCCCTTGACATTTCAAATAATATTTTGCTAAAATATCTGGATTGCCTTTATAACCAATTAACAAACCTTGATGTTACTAAGAATACTGAGTTAACTCAATTGGTTTGCTACGGAAACCAATTAAATAGTCTCGATGTTTCGAAGAATACCAAATTAATTCTGTTGGAATGCAGTCAAAACCAGTTAACAAGCCTGAACATTTCAAATAATATTCTGTTAACCAATTTAAATTGCGGGGCTAATCTTTTCCGCAGTCTTGATGTTACTAAGAATACTGAGTTAACTCAATTGGATTGCTACGGAAACCAATTATCCGGTCTCGATGTTACAAAAAATATCGAATTAACTTATTTGTATTGCCCTGCAAACCAATTAACCAGCCTCGATCTTACGAAGAATGCCAAATTAGCTTATTTTAATTGCTGGCATAACCAGGTAACTAACCTGGATTTTTCTAATAGCATTGCATTAACAGACTTAAATTGTGAATTAAACCAATTAACCACTCTTGATGTTTCTAATTGCACTGCATTAGAATATTTGGATTGCATGGGGAACAAATTAACCACCCTTAACGTTTCTCATAATTCTGATTTAATTTCTTTGTCATGCGGAGGAAACCATTTGGCCAACCTGGATGTTTCGAATAATACTAATTTAGGTAATTTATCATGCCAGGGAAACGAGTTGGCCAATCTGGATGTTTCGAAAAACGCGGCCTTAATGACTTTAGCGTGTGGAAGGAACCAATTAACTACACTGGATGTTTCATTTAATACTGAATTAAGATTCCTGCAGTGCGAATATAACCTATTATCAAGCCTTGATGTATCTAATCTGCTTAAGTTGCACATGTTGATATGTAGTGGTAATCAACTGACAAGGCTGGATATTTCAAAAAATTCAAATCTGGGACCGGGAGAAGGGTACCTGAGTGGTTGCTATTTGGGAATAAACAATATGCCGAGCCTGGGAAAAGTATGTGTCTGGACTATGCCATTCCCACCCGATGGAGTTACAGTTGAAACAACAGGCAGCCCAAATGTATTTTTTACTAAGGATTGCAGTAGATAGATGCACTAGCTGCCATCTTTTAGACATTTATCAGAATCCAGTACAAGATCCTCGTTATTTCCAAATGTATGTTAAGTGTTTTCAGACCTTCTTTTGAAGTGGTCAAAGAAGGACGGATTTAAAGAATATCACATAATTACAAATCTAATTTCAGGAGATAAGAGGTTTGAAGGTATTGGCGTTTGGATTATTATTTGAAAATTATCTTTCTCTTTCCTAACTTTATCCTAATGAATATCTCCACCCAATGGCAATCTGGACCTCTGAAATAAAAGAGCTTGAGAAACTTTATCAATCACTCAAAGGTCAGCTACCCGATCTTGAGAAGGAACTGGAACGATTGGTCAGAGGTGATGATGAGAACATGATTCTCCTCTATTCAAGGAGATGTCTGGAAGTTATCATAACCGATTTATGTGAATGTGAATTAAAAAGACCCCGAAAAACAGAACCTCTGAAGGGGATCATAGATAAACTGAATAAGGAAGAAAAAGTTCCATCGTACATTATTAGTTCCATGCATGGGCTGAATGAACTTTCAACTTATGGGGCACACCCAAAAGACTTTGATCCTGAACAGGTAAAACCAGTACTTGTTAATCTTGATATAATTATCAAGTGGTATCTGAAATATAAGGAACCTGGTTCTGATATTAAAATAAAACCCCCTGAAGAAATTACGCACGGAATAAAAAGAACTGAAAATGTAAAAAAGGATATAACTATCTCAAGAAAAAGATTGGCTGGCATACTCGGAGGATCAATAGGAATTATTGCATCTGTGTTTGCTGTTTTGTACTTCTCAAATATCATTGGTGGTGACAAACAGACAAAAGAACTTGAAAAATCAATCGCTGTTTTGCCATTTAAATTGTTGAGTGATGAGTCAGAAAAACAATACCTTGCTGATGGCATGATGGATGCTATACTCATGCATCTGCAAAAATTCAGAGATATTAAGGTATTATCAAGAACTTCTGTTGAACAATATCGTGGAACATCAAAATCTGTTCGGGATATAAGTCATGAACTTGATGTCGGATTCCTGCTTGAAGGCAGTTTCCAAAAGCACGGTGATAATGTTAAGTTAATAGTCAAGTTGATCCAAAGCAATGAGGATCGACATGCATGGGCCAATGAATATAATATCCCCTGGAAGGATGTTTTTCTGGTACAGAGTGATGTGGCAAAAACCATTGCAGGTGAATTACATACGACTATATCACCTGAGGAATTGGTTCTTGTCAATAAAATCCCTACTTCGGATTTGAATGCATACGATTTATATATGAAAGCGCAGGATTATAAGAATGATTTTGAAAAGACAAGGAATATAAGTTCTTATAATAAAGCATTATCGTTCTATCGTGCTGCTCTTGAGATAGATTCTGTATATGCAAAAGTTTATACAGGACTGGCGGCTATTTATTATAACAGATACTATTGGGAAACTTATTTCAAGGAAAATTTCCTCGATACATGTCTTAAACTGGTAAATAAAGCTCTTTCTCTCGATGATCAGCAGGAAGAAGCATATTATATTAAAGGCAATTATTATGGTGAAAAGGGAGATACTGCCAGCGCTATGGATAATTTCAACAAAGCACTTAAAATAAATCCGAATTATTACCTGGCATACAGAGCCAAAGGAAATGGTCTGACAAATATTCTGCATAATTATGTCGGTGGCATTGACAACTATACCAAAGCTTTATCACTTATTCGTGGAGATGAACGACCCATACTGTTAAGATTATTGGGACGGGTATACCTTGATATCGGGTTTGCTGAAAAAGCCAGAAACCTATATGCTGAAGCATATTCACTCGACGGACTAAAAGCAAGTTACTATGGTGTAACTTCCTGGCTTGAATTCAGCAATGAGAATTTTGAAGAGGCAGTAAAGCTAAGCAAGATGTCAAAAGAAATTGATTCGACTTATTTAACGGATTTGATTGTGTATCTCATCCCTCCTGGTCATGAAAATGATGCATATATTCATGCTAAACAGCTTATTAACAAATCCAAAAGAACAGGATCACTGTCCCTTTACCAATCTCACCGTATCGGATATGCTCTTATCAGGGCAGGCAAAACCAAAGAAGGGCAATCATATCTTAATCAGCAAATAAAATATTCACAGGATAACATAAAGCTCAGCAGAACTTTTGCACAAAGGAAGGCAGCTCATTATGATCTGGCTGCAACATATGCTTATCTGGGAGAAATGGAAAAGGCTTATCAGTATCTGGAAGAATTTGGAAAACTGAATTTCTATCAAAAATGGTGGCTTAGCATGGCAAAAAATGATCCGTTTTTTGCTGATATGCGAGACGAGGAACAATTTCAAAAGTTACTTCAAAATATGCAGACAAAACACCAGGCAGAGCATGAAAGGGTGAGAAAATGGCTTGAGGAGCAGGGGATGTTATAAACCATTGATCCTGACCATAAATAACCATATTGAATTGGCCACCCAAGTCTGGAGTTAAATCCTAGTTGTTTCCAAATGAATGTTATACATTTTCAGACCTTTTTTGAAGTGGTCAAAGAAGTACGGATTCTGCTACCTAAGAATTTTACACCCAGCCAAAAAGCTATATTTGAAAATAATTTAACCAGGAGCATCTATGAGCAAAGTAAAGCGGCCATTTGTTTGCCCGACGGAATTAGCCTGCAGCCTTGATAACTTACTCAGAAAGGCAGTCCATAATCCTCGGAAGATATTGGAGCCATATATCAGAAAAAATATGACTGTGCTTGATTTAGGTTGCGGACCAGGTTATTTTACAACTGAGCTCGCAAGACTTGTGGGTGAGGAAGGAAGGATTATTGCAGCTGATCTTCAGCAGGGTATGCTGGAAAAGGCGATTAGGAAAATCAGGGGAACAGATCTTGAGGGAATAGTTAAAATACATAAATGTCAGGATGATAAAATCGGTGTGTCGGAGAAGGTGGATTTTGTCTTGGCATTCTGGATGGTCCATGAGGTGCCTGATCAGCAGAGGTTGTTTGGGGAACTTAAGTCAATCCTGAAACCAAATGGCAGAATTTGGATCATCGAACCGAAGATCCATGTTAAGAAAAGGTCGTTCAAAAAGATGACCACCCATTGTGAATTGGCAGGCTTTGAAATTATTGAGAGACCAAAGGTATGTTTAAGCAGGACAGTTATATTATCGATGAGAAATAATTAAGCTTATAGAGGGAACCCACTGACCCCGACCATATGCAGGTCCATAAAACTGACCTCCCAAACCCAGAGTTTAATCCTCGTTGTTTCAAAATGTCTGTTAAAAGGTTTCAGGCCTATTCTTGAAGTGGTCAGAGAAGGACGGATTTCATAACCTATACAGATCCATGTCCAGGTTAAAATTTTAATAATTAAAAATAGGGATAACATCCTTAGTACTAAAATTAACCTGTTGTTGGTCACTTTAATATCTTTGGTATGAGATCTAGTAATAACTTTGGAACAAAATAACTAGAATAAAAACCTTTAGAAATAGTCATGAAAGCGATTGTCTATACAAAATACGGAACACCTGATGTTCTTGAATTAAAAGAAGTAGATAAACCTATTCCCAGAGGACAATGAAGTCCTGATAAAAGTTTATGCAGTATCAATAAATGATTGGGATTTGGGTCTCCTTCAAGGTGACCTCATAAATCGTCTCATCAACGGTCTTCTAAAACCGAAGAAAAAAATACTTGGCTCCGACATAGCAGGACGAATCGAAGCAGTTGGCAAAAATGTAAAGAAGTTTCAGCCAGGGGATGAAGTGTATGGGGATCTAAGCGGCAGATTGGGGTGGCTTCGCTGAGTATGTCTGCGCTCGTGAAAATGCATTAGCCCTAAAGCCGGTTAGTATGACCTTCGAAGAAGCAGCGGCGATACCTCAGGCAGCAATGCTGGCTGTTACAGGGTCTTATTGATAAAGGGCAAATTCAATCAGGACAAAAACTTTTGATTAATGGTGCAGGTGGAGGTGTAGGTACTTTTGCTGTGCAGATTGCCAAATTATACGGGGTTGAAGTGACCGGTGTTGACAGTTCAGGGAAACTTGGACATGATGCGCTCAATGGGTTTTGATCATGTCATTGATTATACACAGGAAGATTTCACTAAAAATGGAAAGTTTATGACCTGATTCTTGATGTTAAGACGAATCGTTCGATATTCGATTATACCCGGGCATTAAGTCCTAATGGAATTTATGTCACAGTAGGGGGTTCCACTGGTTCGGCTTTTCCAGGCTTTATTTCTGAGCCCGTGGATTTCGATGATTCAGTAAAAAGAAAATATGTATTGTTGGCTCTGAAACCAAACAAGGATTTAGCTTATATGAACGAGCTTTTCGAAGCCGGCAAAGTCAAACCCGTGATAGATGGACCCTACAAGTTAGATGAGGTTCCTGAAGCATTCAGGCTTTTTGGTGAAGGAGACCACAAAGGAAAAGTAGTAATTAAAGTGAAAGAAAATTACAGAATTTGAAAAGCCAGTTAAATTGACCGCTAAAATTGGGAGTTAAACCCTTGCTGTTTCCAAATGTATGTTAAGTCGTTTTCAGACCTTCTTTTGAAGTGGTCAAAGAAGGACGGATTTTGAAGAAAATAAATTGACGATCGCTATAATTATTAAATAAATCCACAGGAATAAATTCGATGGGATTCAGCAAACTATGGTGTTTTATATTGATGAATGATATTATTCATTATCGTTCCAGTTTTGTGGATTATTCAAAACATATTTTCTGATGCGTTTTAATTGTCCGTTTGTACAGATTATATTATCGTAGAATCCTGGTTGCCATGAAAATCCATTGTCAGATTTATGTGCATTTTTTGTTACCGCCGATTTATACGAACGTATAACGACAGGTAACGAACCGGATTTCGGTGAAATGACAGACATGGTTTCGTTTTTCAGGGATTTTGCATCAGGAGGTGGTAGGGGCGTTGCATGCAACGCCCCTACTATCGGTTTCTCGATAGACCTGTTAATAATGATGATCCCATGGATATGATTTGGCATAACAACGAATGCGTCCAGATCGATAAACGGAAAATGAACCGGTATTTCTCGCCACATTTTAGATGCAATCTGCCCGATTTCAGACATATGCATTTTACTGTTGATGACATTACCGAACCATTCCTTCGTCCCTGCTGTGCAAATTGTAACAAAATATTTCCCGGGTCGGGAATAATCACGCCCGCTATATCGCAACGAATCATATCGGTTTCTATTCCTGTACAATAAGGTCATATTTTCAAATGCAGCCAGTTCATACAAGATACGAAATATTCTCTGAATTTTGAGAAAATCCGGAGTTAGTTCCTTGTTGTTTTGTTATGTATGTTAATTGTCCTCAGACCTTCTTTTGAAGTGGTCAAAGAAGGACGGATTTTCCACTTCGTTTCAGGTTACAGGAGGTTTGAATGGATTTTGGCGTTTGGATTATTATTTGACTTGTATCTTTCTCTTTCCTAACTTTATCATAACCAATACCAATTCATATGGCAATCTGGTCTGCAGAAATAAAAGAACTTGAGAGACTTAATGTATCTCTTATCGATCATTTTCCTGAGCTGGAAAAGGAAGTAATCCAACTTATAAGAACTGAGGATGAAAATGTAGCAATGCTATATTCCAGAAGATGTCTGGAAATAATCGTTACAGATCTCTGCGAATGTGAACTAAAAAGACCACGAAAAACTGAACCGTTAAAAGGAATAATTGATAAACTTAACAAGGAAGAAAAAGTGGCTTCATACATTGTAACCTCAATGCATGGCCTTAATAGTTTATCAACCTATGGTGCCCATCCAAAGGATTTTGATCCTGAACAGGTAAAACCAGCTTTAAACAATCTGGCAATAATTTTAAAGTGGTATCTAAAATATAAGGGGATTGAAGTAATCAGTAAACCATCTACAGCTGATGAAGAAGTTACTGTTGGTACAAGGGAACAAGCACCTGATGTCAAGAAACTTGAGAAATCCGTTGCCATTTTACCTTTTAAAAATGACAGTCCTGATGAAGCAAATACTTACTTCATCAATGGCCTGATGGAAGAGATCCTTAATAATCTTCAGAAAATTAAAGACCTGAGAGTAATTTCCCGAACATCTGTTGAACAGTACAGGAACCAGACAAAGTCAATTCCTGAAATCGCAAAGGAACTGGGAGTAAATTACATTGTTGAAGGCAGTGGACAGAAATATGGTAGTGTATTTCGTCTGAGGACACAATTAATCATGGCAGCAAAAGAGAGTCATCTCTGGGGAGAATCGTATCAGAAAAAAGTGACTGAAGTCGAAGATATTTTCACGGTACAAACACAGATTGCAGAATCGATCGCTGAAGAGTTAAAAGCGGTTATAACACCTCAGGAAAAACAACTTATAGAAAAAATCCCTACAAAACAACTTGAAGCATATGATGCTTACCTGAAAGGAAGATTTTACCTGTACAAATTTACTCCCAATGACCTGGAAACTGCAATGAGGTACTTCGAGCAGGCAAAAGAAAAAGATCCGGACTATGCACTTGCATATTCTGGTATATCTACTGTCTGGGCAGTACAAATGCAAATGGGTTATCTATCTCCTGCTGAGGCAGGACCTAAATCGATGGAGGCCCTGATGAAAGCTGTCGAACTGGACAGCAACAATGCAGAAATAGTATACTCTCAAGCATGCATAAATACCTGGGTAATGTGGGATTGGAAAGGGGGTGAGACTGGTTTTAAAAAGTCAATTGAACTTAGTCCAAACCATACTGAAGCGCATGCATATTATTCTCATTTTCTGAATATGATGGGACGTCAGAAAGAAGCAAAGGAACAGATTGAAATGGCACTTAAACTGGATCCTTACAATCCATTAATAAAAAGTCTATATTGTATAGATTTAAACTTTATGCGAAGACATGATGATGCTGGAATGGTAGCGCGTGAAGCACTCTCTATGGATCCTACTAATCCTGTTGCCCATTCTGGTCTCCTTGATGCTCTGCATCTTACAGGAGACTATAAAGAAGCATGGGAAGCAGCAAAAATTTATTATACTATCTCAGGCTATGGGCAAGCTTTTAATCAGGACTTTGTTAAACTAGGTTATACCGATGCGCTAAACAAAGCAGCAGAAGCTTTATCAGAATTGTCAAAAACTACTTATGTAGATCCTACTCTTATCTACCAAATATATTTAATGGCAGGAAATTCCGAACAGACTTTTAAATACCTGCAGCAAGCGTTTAATGAACATAATCCAAATTTACCTTATATATTATTACCTATTTATGACATTCTACGTGATGATCCCCGCTTTCAGGAGATTGCCGGGAAGATGAACCTGCCATATAAGTAAAATATCGTCTTGTAGAAAAAACAATGCCCTTAACAATTTGTGGCTGTAAGAAATTGATCACCAAAATACAGAATTAAATCCCTGTTGTTTCAATATTTAAGTTAAGTGTTATCAGACCAGATTTTGATGTGGTCAGAGAAGGCCGGATTTTACTACTTGACATATAAGCTATAAATTATTACCTTAGTTGGTGACATTATCGAAATAATGTTAAAGGGCTATTTTGTACTCGGTTGCAAATTTGGAGTCTATCAAATAGTTAAGCAAATCAGAGGAGATTGATTAAATGAACAAGCAAACCTTTTTAGAAAATGTCATTATTATAACTGGTGCATCATCTGGAATTGGGCGACAATTGGCGTTACAATTCGCCGAACAAGGGGCGTGGCTTTCTTTGGCAGCTCGTAATGCTGAGCACCTGGAAGAAGTATCTCAACAATGTAACCAACGAGGTGGTAAGGTTATCATTGTACCAACAGATGTTACCGAAAAATCTGAATGCCAAAACCTTATTAACCAAACTGTTGCGGAATATGGAAGAATTGATACCTTGATCAATAATGCGGGCATTGGTATAGCATCTAGATTTGATGCATTAAATGATCTAACTATATTTGAACAGGTTATTCGGGTGAACTTTTTCGGCAGCGTATATTGCACTCATTATGCATTGCCCTTTTTAAAAGAAACACATGGACGTTTGGTAGGGATATCCAGTCTTCGTGGCAAATTTCCATCTGCAACAGCAGATGGTTATGGTGCTAGTAAGCACGCAATGGCTGAATTTTTTTCATCACTTAGAATAGAATTAGGTGATAGTGGCGTCAGCGTAACTCTAATTTACCCAGGATGGGTTTGTACTGGAATTAGCAGTAGAGCAATTAAAGCGGATGGAAGGCTTACAAACGAAACTTCAATCCATGAAAAAGGAGCTATGTCAGTTGAGACTTGCTCACGCATAATCGTCGATGCTGTTGCAAAACGGAAACGTCAAGTTGTAATGACCCTACAAGGCAAGTTAGGATTATGGTTGCATTTAATAGCTCCAAAAATTACCGATCAAATAATCAAAAAGAATACCGATTTAAGGTAATATAAAGTATTTTGTATTGCGGACAAAAACCACAATTGCAGCGAGAATGTATAATTCTCTTTTAACTTGGCATTTGAGTAACTTCGTGATAGAAATGGTTGGTTATTCGTCTTAATCTTTTTTCAGAACTCGGAAAAAGCATTCTTATCGGACCAGTGCCCTTGACAACCTTTTGTCAGAAATAAATTGACCCCTCCAATCTGGAATTAATTCCTTGTCGTTTCCAAATGTATGTTAAAGGTTTTCAGACCGTCTTATAGTGGTCAGAGAAGGACGGATTTTGTATGCAGGGTTGGTGGAAGTTTACACCATTCTTTTCTTAACAACACACCCTATGTACTTCTAAATCTTACTACCACTTGACTTTGGTGTCAGGATGGTTTAACTTTACATATACATTCTTACAAATAATCTTACTCAAATGGCAATCTGGTCGGCAGAAATAAAAGAACTTGAGAGACTTAATGTATCTCTTATGGGTCATTTCCCTGAACTGGAAAAGGAAATGGGACAACTAGTAAAAACCGAGGATGAAAATGTAGCAATGCTTTATTCAAGAAGATGTCTGGAAATAATCGTCACAGATCTTTGCGAATGTGAACTGAAAAGACCACGAAAAACAGAGCCTTTAAAAGGGATAATCGATAAACTGAACAAGGAAGAAAAGGTGGCTTCATACATTGTAACCTCAATGCATAGCCTTAACAGTTTGTCGACCTATGGCGCCCATCCAAAGGATTTTGATCCCGAACAGGTAAAACCTGCTATAAGCAATCTTGCAATAATCTTAAAGTGGTATCTTAAATATAAAGGGATTGAGATTCTTAGTAAACCTTCAATAGCTGAGGAAGATGTTATTGCTGGTACAGGGAAACAAGCACCAGATGCTGCTAAACTTGAGAAATCCGTTGCGATTTTACCATTTAAAAATGACAGTAAGGATGAAGAAAATACTTACTTCATCAATGGGCTGATGGAAGAGATTCTGAATAATCTTCAGAAGATTAAAGACCTGAGAGTTATTTCCCGTACCTCTGTTGAACAGTACAGGAATCAGACAAAGCCAATTCCTGAAATCGCAAAGGAACTGGGAGTTAATTACATTGTTGAGGGCAGCGGACAGAAATATGGTAATTCTTTTCGCCTGAGGGCACAGCTGATTATGGCAGAGCATGAGTCACATCTCTGGGGTGAGTCGTTCCAGAAAACAATCACAGAAGTTGAAGATATTTTCAATATCCAGATAAAGATAGCAGAATCAATAGCTGAAGAGCTCAAAGCGGTCATATCCCCTGAAGAGAAAAAGCTCATTGAAAAAATTCCAGCCGCAGATATTGAAGTATATGATGAATATCTGAAGGCCCGCTCTTATTGGACTGACTTTACAAAGGAGTCTTTATATAAAGCAGTTGAATATCTGAACAGGGCTATTGAGAAAAATCCGACTGGGCACCTCTCTATGCAGGTCTGGCAGAGGTCTGGATATGGATACAGCAGGCGGGATGGGAACAAGCTTCTGTTGCTGGTCCAATAATCTTCCAGAATCTTAACAAAGCTATGGAATTGGATCCTGATCTTGCTGAAGTTCATTATCAGTGTGCCGTGAGTGCTCAACTGGTGGAATGGGACTGGGAAAAAAGCGAAAAAGAATTTTTAAAGGCTCTGGCCATAAATCCCAACAACTCACTCTCAAGACTGATGTATGCACAGTTATTATTGATACTGAACAGGCCCGATGAATCAATGGCACAGAGAGAACTTGCAATCAGCCTTGACCCGTTAAATCCTGTTACGAAGCTTATTTATATGGGAACACTGGTACAGGCAGGAGAATGCAAAGCCAGCCTGTCAATGTTGGAAGAAGCCTGGGCTACTAATCCTGTGGACCTCAATTATAATGCAATAATTGAAATAGCAGCTTACATGTGTAAGGATTTCGACAGAGTAATCAGATCATTAAAATACGCGCTTCCATTTCCTTTTGAAGAAAATAAATATAAAGAGATTGAGAGGATTTACAGAGAATCAGGAATCGTTTCAGCGTATGAAGAATTAATGAAATATATGGAAAAATTTGCTGACGCCAATTACATTGGTTTTTTTGATATGACCTATAGGTATATCATAGCGAATCAATTTGATAAAGCCATGGACTGGATTGAAAAGGGATTTGAATCACATGACCCGTTAATGAGTTATATTACCCAAACGGCTCATATTCTTGAACCATTGTTTGGTAATCCCAGGTTCATTGCCATTTGTGAGAAAATGAACCTTCTTATAAACTGATTTAATAAAATGGTTTGAAGAATAATGGATTTTATAAACCATAACAGCTGGAGTATTGGTAATATTATTAAGTCTCATGATAATTGATGGAGCAATCGCTTATTTAGGTCATCCCGATTTACATAGTATTTGTTATAGTGCTATTATACTTACAATTAAAAAGATGCTATATCCCATTTGGAGTAAATAACTCAGATTACGATGTTACTTGTTTGTGGCAAAGACTAATTAGTAAAGAAAAAAAGCATGGTGATGGTAATCCCAACAATGAAAACAGTAATGGGTATCAAGGAAAGAAATTCTTGTTTAGGTTTAATCCGGAAAGTTTGCCAGCTTTTTCTTAAATTTCTCAGACTTAAATACACTCCGGTTAAAATAATTATAGCCTGGAATATTGGTATGAATCTGGGCAATAGTTGATGCCAAGGAGTATTCTGCTGTTCCAAGAAAATCCCAGCCCCACCCGAACGGATCTGATAACAGACTGAAGAATAAAACTGACATTTACAAAGAGCATTGGGATAACAAAGGCAATCCAGAGCATAAGCCCAAGGGGAAGCAATGAACCGGTTAATAAAAGGAAAATTGACCGGGGGCTTTCACTTACATCTGGAAAATCTTATACCGGTAAATGAGAAGAAATATATAAGTCCGGGCATTATTAACAAGAGCAAATGATCCAGACGATAACGGCATAAATGCCAAAAAGCCCCCAATTATCTCTTATCAAGGATATTTACATAATCGCGTACTACCGGCCAATGTCCTTGGTATAAAATGCTGTATACGATTGCAAGTGTAAATATGGCAATGCTAATCCATGCCTGGCTTATATTACGGGTTCCAAGTTCCGTAGCAAATGGCCTTTTGAAAAGTGATACATTATTATATTTACAGCTTCGTACGCATTCAAGGCATAATCCGCAATCTGAGTTCTCTTTTAGTTCACCTACATTTATTCCATAAGGACATGCCCAGCCTTCAGAACTTCCATTTTTGACAATACTGCGGTTTACAGCGGTCACATACTGTTTGCGATTTATTCCTGTACTGATAGCATACTCATCCTGGAATAAGGTCCGACAAAAACACTTACCGGACATATATACCTGCAGAAAGTCCGAAGTTCCCAGATTAAAGACATTAATGTTGGTACAAGCAGCAGCATAAGCACTGTAATCCCGGAAATAGCCGGAGTAGCAACCAGTGTTGTGGAAAAAGTTGCAAGAAGCATAAAAACGAAAAGTCTTGGCCAATCGTTGGCTTAGCCATCCAGGCCATTTGCAGAAAAGGCCGGAAAATTTATTATTATATTCTTTTGTTGTTCCTGTCAGTGGAGAAAAAAACGATTTTCGTCTGTATCCAGTCCCCAAAAAAGGAAGCGGACAAATTGTACACCATATTCTTCCGAATAATGGAGTTAGCACATGCTACAAGGAAAAACAGCCATATTGCCCACATCAGAAGAACACCAAGGTTTCTGCCAGACACTTTGGTTCCAAGAACTGAAGTAAGGATCACAATGTAAATCATCACCATTGCAAAAATCATTAATATCATCTGTGGCCATCTATTGACGATCAAGCTTCTTTAAAAATCCGGATCCGGCAAACAAGTCCCTGTAACCATTCTGATTTTCATCAGACCATTGAACAGGATCTGTCTTCCTGTAACATTCCTAAGTGAACCAAAGAAATAATAATACCGGCAACACATCCAAGGCTGAAAAACAATCAAGGTATTAGGCAATATTACCAGTTTTCCCTGTTCAAAAGCATGCATCGGACCGCACCAGACATGACAACGGTAATTGCTTCTTGCAACTATAAAATTCATGTATTCCCTGATGCGGCTATAAAGACAAGTTCGCTTGTATGTACCGGTTTAGCAGTAGGGTCGCTGGTTTTAAAAACCAGTAATTTCTTCACAGGAAGGACTTACCTTTGCATCAATATCGAATTCCTCGAGGAAAAAAGAATGCCCTGTATCATCAGTTGAAAATGTCAGGTGAAGTGTGTCTCCGCGGTTGCAGCGGATGACTGAAGGATCCTTTCCATACCGGAAACTTCTGACATGTATGTAACGGCTAGTCGGTGTTTTTGTAAAAAACTGGCAAACCAGAGATGGTACTAATCCAAAGCTTAATATGATTAATAATTGAACACTGAGTTTTTTAATTTTCTCCATTGATATGTATTATGCTCATTTAGTTGATGTTAGCACATACTTGAAATACCCTTATCAAGGATCATAAGATAATTACTATTTTAATTGAAACTTACTCCCATCATATTTTCATTAGATTTGTAAAGATTCCTCATCATTTTATTTCTTTTCCAGACATTTATGGCAAAAGATATCAATAGTTCAAAAAAACTCAATGGAAGATTAAAGAACCTTATTCTTTTGGCGCTTATTGTTCTTGTTTTTGCTGGAATTCCAATGATATTCCTGAATTTCCAGGCAAAACGCAGTGGAATGACCCGGGGTGCTGTATTAAAGAGGATAATGAACAAAGCCGGAGAGAAAGACAAAGTATCCGGAGCTGTTTCTGATAATACCATTGGGGAAAAAATTAATTTCCTTGATCCTGGGCTGGTTGGAGATAATTTTATCGAACCTCCGCTGATTTCGAATGTTGCCGTTTCCGATCTGGACAACGATGGACTTCTGGATGTGATTGTTTGTGACTGCCGAAGTAATACTGTTTCCTGGATACGGCACTTTCCTGCCGGTACATATGCCGAAACAGTCCTTGCTGATAATCTGTTGCCCCAGCTCATGTTCAGGTTATCGATTTTGACAAGGATGGGGATAATGATATTATGGTTGCCGTACTGGGTATTTTGTTTCCAAGCAATGACAAGATTGGTTCTGTGGTTATTCTTGAAAATGATGGAAAGAATAATTTTAAAAAACATGAGGTTGCAGATAAAATTGCACGAGTCTCAGATGTCAGGGCAGGCGATCTGGACGGGGATAATGATATGGACCTTGCTGTTGCGCAGTTTGGTTATGATGATGGCGAAACAAGATGGATTGAGAACCTTGGAAACTGGAAATTTAAAAGCCATAATCTGCAACATCTTTCGGGCCCTGTTAATGTTGAAATAGTAGATATTGATAAAGACGGGGACCTTGATATTATTTCCCTTGTAGCCAGGAATGGGAAGAAATATATGCATTTATTAATGATGGGGAAGGAAATTTTCAAACCAAACTATTATTTGGATCAAGTAATGAGGACTTTGGTTCCAGCGGGATCTTTATGTGTGATTTAGACCAGGATGGTGATCAGGATATTCTTTATACAAACGGTGATGCTTTTGACTATATCCCACCCCAGGGCAGGCCATGGCATGGAGTGCAGTGGCTTGAGAATAAAGGCAATCTGGCGTTTGAATTTCATAGGATCTGCAATTTTACCGGGGCATATAATGCCAGGCCAGTTGATATAGATGGCGACGGGGACCTGGATCTTTTTGCAGTAAGTGCCTTTAATCTCTGGGATAAACAAGAATCAATGAGTTTTATCTGGTTGGAAAATGATGGAAAACAACAATTTACAAGGCATGATATTACGAACAATCCTACCCATCTCATTACCCTTGAATTAGGAGATTTCAACAACGACGGTTTAATGGATATGGTCACTGGTGGCATGCATGCATATCCGCCATATGACAGAATGAGCAGGATATCATTATGGATGAATAACGGTAAGCTATCAGGTAAGAAATAAGAGGTTATGAGGTTATTACCCGCAACCAATCAGCTTAATTTTGCATGCTAAACTGTTCCAGCAATTTTTCAAGATTAGCAATATAATCTGATGGAAATTTTTCATTTCGTGCCAGATTTATTGTCATTTTTATAATATTCCGGGCATTTCGGTTATCCCCAAGAGCAGAATAAGCAATAGCAAGGCTCCTTCCGGCCGATATTAATGTAACAGAATGACTGGCCGTATGAATAAATGCCCGTTCACATAAGTCTCTTCCCTCAGTAATATTTCTGATTTTCAGATCATTACAAGTAACCAGAAGTGTTCCAAGCCTTTCCAGTATAAAGGGCTCGTTGGGATGATATTCCAGCGCTTTTGAGTAAAAAGGTATAGCCTTGTCCCACATTTTTTGTCGCACTAACAGATTACCAAGCAACTGTATAGTAGTAAGGTCTTCCGGATCTCCTTTAAAAGCAGAATAATATAAAGGCAAAGCTTTCTCCCATCTTCCTTCCTGGTCATCGAACATGCCGGACAGTTGAAGTCCTTTTGGATATGATGGCGAAAGGCTCCTGAGTCTTGCCAGCCACATCATGGCTTTTTCCTTCTCCCCGAGATTAAGAAGAAGAATTACTTCGTCAGCAATAACGGCAGGGTTTGTTTTGTTCTTTTCAAGAATTGCATTTGTTAAATTAAGTGATTCCTGTTTCTTTCCAACCTTCGAGAGGCATATAATCATACATGACTGTGCCTGATTATCTTCCGGTTTAAGTTCTATTGCATTTGAATAATAGTTAATTGCCTGGGAATAAAATCCTTTCTTATATAAGAGATCTCCAACACTCTTTAGCTCGTTATAATCTTTCCGGAAATATTTAATATGCTGGTCGAGATATGGCAGAGCCTGCATCCCGATATCACGTATCAGAAACAGCTTAATAGCTTTTGCAACTAAATAATTGTTTTCAGGAAAATAGGTAAGTGCATGGTTTACCAATTCAAGAGCAAATTCCGGAAAAACATTTTTTTCCGCTTCGTCAATTCTTTTAAGTAAGTACATATCTGATCTTGACATGAGTGAAAGCTTGTCAATCAGAGTGTCAACAGGAGAAGGATTTCCTGCCAGGTCATTTGCCCGTACAAGGTAACGATTGCTTAAAGATTCAGACCCTTTGATACTATAAATAGTACCGAGAAGACGATATGCCGGACCAAAAGCCCTCTGGTAATCAATAATTTCCTTGAGTGTTTTTTCTGCCAGTTCATACTGCCTGGTATCGACATAGATTCTGGCAAGATTATACATGGAATATGCAACTAATGGAAAATAGTCATACCTTTTTGCGGTCTGTAAAATAAAATTCTTATCTGTTCCGGTTATAATATACTTAAATGCAAGTACCGCACTATCGGAAGAACCGATTTTCTGACAGCACTCACCTGCATAATACCAGGCTAAATAAGCCTGAGGATTTTTCTTTATGACACTCCTGTAATTTCCAATTGCAGCATTTGGATCGCCCATCTCCTGGTTTAAATATCCGAGATAATAACTCCAGATCCATTCCTTTTTTTTCTTTTTTTCAGCCATCTTATAGCATATCGCCGCCTTATCATAATAGGCGCTTGAATGATATACCATTCCCAGCGTGCCAATATTATTCAGAAGTTGGTTTATGATTCGCTTTTTTAAAAGCATCTGATAACTGTTCCCTAAGCCGGATTGACAAAGACTGCAGATCAGGAGGTGGTGGTAATTGATTTCTGTACTCGTTATCATATATAAACTTACCCAACAAAACAATTATTACAAAACCAATTGTACCGACTGTTATATAGCTTAAAAATTTCCACCCTCTTTTCATCCTTCAAATGGTTTATGCCTTTAATATTGAAATTAAGCAAACAAATTAAGGTTTTGTAATTTTCAAAGATATTTATGTTATCTCTACTCTATTAAACTTTCCAAATAGGTCCGGACAAATAGTTCTTCTCCACACACCTCTGAGGAATTTGTTTCCAGGACACCCTAACCACTGAGGCAACGAACAGATAGACCATAAATCTTATCGAAATTTTGAAAGTTAATATCACAACTAATATAATTCAAAATACGGATAAAGGCACTCGAGGTGTCGAATTCAGTAGACGACCACCAATATCTGAAGCTATCAATACCGTAAAATATACCATAACTGTTCGGCAGCCTCTGGGAAAGCCTGAAAAGCTGTTCTCCTTAGCCCTGTTCAAATTATCTGTTAAACCAGTCGTTCTCATTTTTAAAGCAGCCAACTCTCCTCAACCAGGAAAACTGATCAACTGAGTCCATTCGTCATCTGAAGCAAACTGATGAGTTAAACTGTAAAAATATTCAGGGATTGTCAGAAATGGCTTTCCGTTTCCCTATCCGTGATCATATAGATTGAAACAATTAAAGTTAAAGCCTCACGCACTGCAAATTATACCCCACCATGATGATAGTTATCCAAAATCACCGGCTTTCCCAATATCCACTTAATGATATATAACATAAACTACGGAAACTATTTATATAAAATTAGTTTCCTGAGTTTTTTTGTTCTACTTTTGCCGCATGAATGAAGATCTGAAAAATATTCTTTTAAAGGTTCGCGAATTATACATGAAATACGGAATTAAAAGTGTAACCATGGATGATGTTGCAAGTGAAATTGGCATTTCAAAAAAGACTCTTTATCAGTTTGTTACTGATAAGGACGAACTGGTTGGCAAAATCATTGATCATGAAATTATTCTCCGACAGCAGGAAATATGCAATTGTTTCAAGGTTGGATATAATGCAGTTGAGGAATTATTTGAAATTTCGCTTTTCATGAATAAGCAGATGCGGGAACAAAATCCTGCAACCGAACATGATCTCAGAAAGTATTACCCGCACCATTATGAGAAAATAGTCAAAATCCGGAAGGAGGGCATTTATAACTATATCCTTTTAAACCTTAAAAAAGGGAAAACAGAGGAGTTATACCGTGCTGAAATGGATGAAGAAGTAATTGCGAAGTTATATCTGTCGAGATCTGAGATTCTCCATACCAATGACCTCTTCACAGTCGAGGAACTCACCTCAGTAAAGATATTCCGGGAACTCTTAATTTATCATGTTCGTGGTATAGCAACAGAAAAAGGTATTGAAGTTTTAGAAAAAAAGATTGCAGGACTAGAGAATAAATAAATTTAAACAAAACCAGTATGAATTTGAAATTAAAATTCCTTTTAACCATTGTATTCTCCGCAATCATTGCCAGCGGATTCAGCCAGGATAAAAAGGTACCTCTTAAACTTTCGCTTAATGAAGCTCAGATATATGCTCTTGAGAATAACCGGGCAGTAAAGAATGCAAAAATTGATCTGTTAAGTGCAGATAAAAGGATCTGGGAAACAATTGCAATGGGTCTTCCTCAGCTGGGACTCTCTGCGAATTATCAACACCAGTTTGTCGTTCCGGAAATAAGCTTCGGCAGTTACTTCGATCCTAACTTATTACCAGATGGGTATATTACCAATACAGATGTAATGAATGCTTACCTTCCTTCTCCCAAGATTCCGCTGGGCGTCCCCGACAATACTACTTTCGATTTTACACTTTCTCAGCTAATATTCAGTGGAGAATACATTGTTGGACTTCAGGCAACCAAAGTATTTAAGGAGATATCTGTTAACTCACTTGCTAAAACAGAGGCTCAGACAAAAGAAACTATCGCCGGTACTTACTATCTGTATCTGGTTCTTGGTGAGAGTCAGCGGGTGTTGATTGCAAGCCTGGCATCGGTCGAACAGACTTATAATGAGGTTTTTAAAATGAACCAGCAGGGTTTTAATGAGGAGACTGATGTTGACCAGATAAAAATCAATTTATCGAATCTGAAAAGGCTGGTGGCTTCTGTCGAAGCACAGAGAGATGTCGCATTAAAGCTTTTAAAATTTCAGCTGGGTATGGAAATTGAGCAGCCGCTTGAATTGACCGATAGTCTTTCTGCCATGATTCAGGAGGGGAATGTGCAATACCTCTCTCCTCCGTCGTTTAATTTTGAACAGAGCATTGATTATAAGATAGTTCGTAACCTGGAAAGTTCATCGGCCCTGTTTGTCAGAAGGGAACAATCGAAGTATTACCCTACAATAAGTGCATTTTACCGCCGTCACGAACAGACTAACCAGCCAGCTTTTAACTTTGCAGTGAAGGATGTGGTGGGAGTAGGATTAAATATTCCCATTTTTACAAGCGGAACCCGCAGCTCCAGAGTAAGCCAGGCTAAGTTCGATCTGGAAAAGGCTCAGATAAATACTGAAAATGCAGCTCAGGGGTTGATTCTCGAGTTTGAAACTGCACTTACTACTTACCAGACAGCTTTCGATAATTTTGTAACAAACAGTGAAAGTATTGTCCTTAGTAAAAAAGTATATCAAAAAACTCTGATTAAGTACAAGGAGGGTGTCTCGACAAGCTTTGACTTATCTCAAAATCAGGCTCAGTTTTTAAATTCGGAATCGGCCTATTATACCTCCATTCTTACTTTATTGAATGCCAAAGCAAAACTCGACCGTATATTAACAGTGAATTAACAAGTTAACAAGATTTTAGAAATCAATATAAAAGAAATCAGATCAGATATGAAAACCATTACACTAAAAATAGCCATTACTGCTTTATTGTTAAGTATGTTCGCATGCAGTACTGATAAAAAGGCACAATTATTAAAACTAAAAGATCAGCAGACAGCATTAGGTGAAAAGATAAAACAGATTGAAGGTGAACTGAAGGCTGAAAAGCCCGATTCACTGAATACTGAGGAGTTTAAACTTGTTGGATTAACAGATGTCACAGCCTCTGCATTCGATCATTTCATAAGAGTTCAGGGGAAACTCGACGGTGACCAGAATGCGGCTGTGTTTGCTGAAGCACCCGGAACCGTTTCGGCCAAGTATGCCGATGTTGGCCAAAAAGTTGTAAAAGGCCAGATATTGGCCCAGATAGACGATAAACAATATCGCAGCCAGCTTGAAGGCCTTGAAGCCCAATACCAGTTTGCACTTGAAATGTATGAAAAGCAGAAACGTCTCTGGGATCAGAAGATCGGAAGTGAGGTTCAGTATCTTCAGTCGAAATCAACGAAGGAGTCGCTTGACCGTCAGATATCGTCACTTAATCAGCAGATTGAAAAATTCAAAATAAAATCACCTGTCAGCGGAACTATTGAAGAGTGTAATATTAAGGTCGGTGGAGTTGTTACCCCTGACCCGCGTTTAGCGGCTTACAGGGTTGTTGCATTCAAAAACCTGAAGGTTTCTGCTGAAGTGTCAGAAGCATATTCAGCCAGGGTACAGGTTGGTGATAAACTAATTGTCCTCTTTCCCGATATAAACAAAAAGGTTGAAACCAAAGTTGATTTTGTAAGCAGATACATCAATCCTGTAAACAGGACTTTTGTAATTGAAACCAAACTTCCAGACGGCATAAACGATCTGAAAGCTAATATGATAGCAATCATTGAGATAAATGATTACCATGTCGATAATGCAATTCAGGTTCCAATGAATGTGATCCAGACTGATCAGGTTGGCAGTTATATCTATGTCGCACGTTCAAAAGACAAGTTCAATGCTGCTTTCAAACAACCAGTGGTTCTTGGCATCAGTTATAACGGTGTTGCAGAAGTTCTCAAGGGTTTAGCTGTAGGTGATAAAGTTATATCAATAGGCTACCAGGAGCTGGTTGATGGTGAATATGTACGATTTTAAGTACAATCCTGATTTTCACATTTTCAGAGACTAAAAAACTATTTTCATGGAAAAAAAGTTTAAAGAATTCTTTGCTACCAGCTGGGCAATTGATAATAAGATCAGCGTATATGTCCTGGTATTTATAATATCGGTATTTGGTATAATTAACTATTATACTATCCCTAAAGAGCAGATCCCGGAGATTGTGATTCCGATGATAAATATTAACACAATTTATCCGGGTACATCGCCATCAGACATGGAGAACCTGGTGACCCGGCCATTGGAAAAAAACCTTAAATCAATAAGTGGAGTTAAGAAAATAACCTCCCGTTCTGTCCAGGATTTCTCAGCAATAATTGTTGAGTTTAATACCGGAATTGAGATTAAAGATGCTAAGCAGAAAGTTAAGGATGCTGTTGATAAAACTAAAAAAGATTTACCTGTTGATCCTTCTTTTATTGAACCATCGGTGATGGAGATTGATCTTTCAGAAATTCCAATCCAGTATATTAATTTATCGGGCGACATACCATTAGACCGTCTGAAGAAATACGCTGATGAGATGCAGGACAGGATTGAAAGTCTTAAAGAGATTACCCGGGTTGAAATAGGAGGAGCTCTTACACGTGAGATTCAGATTGATATTGATATGTATAAGATGAAGGCTGCCAGTCTTACATTCAGAGATGTGGAACAGGAAGTGAGCCTTAATAATATGACTGTTTCGGGCGGTAATATAGATCTGCAGCAGATGAGTCGCTCAATCAGGGTCGTTGGTGAGGTGACAAACATTGATCAGATAAAAAATATTGTTATTAACACCTCAAGTGGTGCACAAGTAAAATTAAGAGATATCGCTCAAATCCGTGACGGTTTTCATCAACCTGAAAATTTTGCCCGCTATAACGGGAAAAATGTAGTTACTCTTAATGTGATAAAAAAGAGTGGCCAGAATCTTCTGGATGCTTCTGATAAGATAAAGGCTATCATATCAGACATGCAGAAAACCAAGCTTCCATCAAACCTTATTATTCAGGTTACCGGCGACCAATCACGTAACACCCGAAATACTGTTAATGAGCTTAACAATACTATAATCCTGGGTTTTATTTTTGTTACCATCGTACTGATGTTTTTCATGGGACTGGTAAACGCTCTTTTTGTAGCCTTATCGGTTCCGTTATCCATGGCTATAGCGTTCATCTTTCTGCCATGGATTGGTTTCACTATGAATATGCTTGTTATGTTCGCCTTTATTTTTGCACTTGGGATTGTTGTTGATGATGCTATTGTTGTAATTGAGAATACCCATCGTGTTCACACAAAAACAAAAATGGATGTTACCTCTTCAGCTAAGTTCGCTGCAGGTGAAGTTTTTGTTCCTATTCTTTCAGGGACACTCACAACACTCGCGCCATTTTTCCCTCTTGCATTCTGGCCTGGTGTTGTAGGGGAATTTATGGTATTTATACCTATAACCCTCATAATAACTCTTTTTGCTTCCCTGGTTGTTGCATATATTTTTAATCCGGTCTTTGCCGTTGATTTTATGAAGCTTGATGATGAGGACGGTCTTGTTAACAAGCGCAAAGTGTACAAAACGACTGCCTTGATAGTATTGATATCCTTACCATTTTATCTTCTGGGGGCAAGGGGAATAGGTAATTTAGCAGTATTCATTGCAATTTCCTTCCTTGGTCATGAATTATTTGGATATAAGGTATTCAGGAGGTTTCAGACACGCACTTTTCCTGCATTGATGAGGAAATATGAGAGTACTCTGGTATGGGTTTTAAAGGGGAGGAGACCAATATTTATACTGGGTGGTATGGTTGCCCTTTTTGTATTTACAATAGTCTTAAATAATATCGTAAAGCCAAAAGTGGTTTTCTTCCCTGATAATGAGCCAAATACAATAAACACATTTATTAAGATGCCTGTTGGCACCCAGATAGAGGTAACAGATTCTGTTGCCCGTCTTGCCGAATACCGGATTATGAGTCTCCTTGGTGAAAAAAATCCCATTGTTGAATCTGTTGTCACGAATGTCGCTTTTCTTGCTTCAGACAATACTTTTGACAATGCCAGCAAATCATCTAACCTGGCTAAGATCGCTGTAAATTTTGTTGAGTATAAGGACAGGAAAGGTCAAAGCACAGGAGCATATATGAATGAAATAAGGGAAGCACTGAAGGATATTCCCGGAGCTGAAATAGTTGTTGATAAAATAAAGATGGGACCTCCTACAGGAAAACCTGTTAATATCGAAATATCCGGGGAAGATCTTATGCAGCTTGCTTCAACCTCAAATCGTTTTAAACGATTCGTCGACTCGCTGCAGATAGGTGGTATTGAAGAGTTAAAATCTGATTTTGCCACAACCAAGCCGGAGATTATCATTAATCTTGACCGTGAAAGAGCCAATATTGAAGGAATAAGCGCTGCGGTAGTTGGTGACGCAATCCGGACAGGCCAGTTAGGAAAAGAGGTTTCAAAATACAGGGAAGGAGAGGACCAATACTCTATAATGCTTCGTTTTGAGGAAAATCAGCGTAAAGATATCGAACAACTGCTCAATCTTACGATTACTTACCGTGATATGAACTCAGGAATTTTGCGTCAGATACCTCTTTCAGTTGTCGCCCATATCGATTATGTGAACAGTTACGGGCAGATAAACCGCCTTAATCTGAAAAGGGTAATTACAATCTCTTCGAACGTCCTTGACGGGTTCAATGCAAATCTTATTAATGCTCAGCTTCGTAAGGTGATTCCATTGTTTAACAAATCATCAGATATTGACATCCGCATTACCGGTGAACAGGAGGATCAGGCGGAATCAATGGTATTCCTGTCAAAGGCAATGATTCTGTGTTTGTTCCTCATCATGTTTATACTGATTACACAATTCAATTCAATGTCTAAGGCTCTGATAATCATATCTGAAGTCGTATTCAGCCTTATTGGGGTGCTATTAGGTTACATGATCTTCGGAATGACTATTTCAATTATAATGACAGGTATGGGAATTGTAGCGCTGGCAGGTATAGTTGTCAGGAACGGAATACTGCTTGTGGAGTTTACTGATAAATTAAAAGAGCAGGGAGTTAAAACCCGTAAAGCCATCATTCAGGGCGGAATGACCCGTATCACACCTGTTGTTCTAACTGCAACGGCTACTATTCTTGGGCTTATCCCTTTAGCGATAGGAATGAACATCAACTTTGGAACATTATTAACGGATTTAAATCCACATCTTCATTTTGGAGGTGATAATGTGATGTTCTTTGGTCCATTGTCATGGACAATCATTTTTGGATTAAGCTTCGCTACTATCTTAACGTTGGTCCTGATACCTGTTATGTATTTCGTGGTCTATTCGCGGAATATACGTAGACAGAGACGTAAATCGAATCGATATTGGGCCAAAATAAAAAAATAATATCAATAAAACCCCGCAAGATCATTGATCTGCGGGGTTTTGAGTTTTAATGGCTTACAAAAGTGGCGGCGGATTTTATAAATTGCACATAATCAATATTATAAATATTTCCCTGGCCAGTAATAATCAAGCCCGGTTTATCGCAATGAATCATATTGGTTTCTATTCCTGAAGCTAACGCCTAACCTGGAGATGGCTCAATTAAGTCCCAAAGATTACCGTAAATATCTTTAAAAACGGCAACAGTCCCATAGGTTTCAACAATAGGTTCCCGTATAATGGGGATCCCGTTTTCAAGCAGATTTTGATAATCTCGTTTAAAATTGTCTGTATGAAGAAATAAAAATACACGTCCTCCGGATTGATTACCAATCATTTGACTTTGTTGGTAATTTGCAGTTTTTGCGAGCAAAAGGCAACACCCATTTTGTCCTTCAGGTTTTACTAATACCCAACGTTTAGTTTCTGATAGTTTTGTATCTTCAATCAGGATGAAGTGAAGTTTTTTCGTAAAAAACTCAATCGCTTTATCATAATCATCAATAAGAAGAGTAATATATTCAATGCGCTGATTCATATCGTGGTTATAAATGTGGATAATTAATAAAGGGTTTAGTCCATTGTTTACAGACAACTCGCTAATATGGCTTCTAAAATTAAATATATTTAACCAATTACAGAGTTTTGACAAACTCTAAGCAGAAATCTTCTGTTAAACCTGAATTGTTGACCTCTGCCTGCCGGTACAGGGTTAATAGAAATAAGCCACAGAATAACAGATAACTTCAACCGGCGGGAGGTGGTCAGTTAGCTCTGGCGGAGAGAGGCCATGTTCACTAGCCCTTGAACAGGAGAATCAATTTATAATAAATTAATCACATCCCTTTAGTATTCATTGAGATAATACATCAGTTCCATCATCCTGAAAGCAGGCTGACCCCAGAGCTCCTTGTAATTATGGAGTACCGGCATCTTCCAGTACGGAATATCAAGGTCGTCCCTGGTAAGGATACCTACCGGAAGACCCCCGACGATATCATCAGTAAATACCGCATACTGGGGAGAGAAATTGTAACCTTCACCATACATCAGGCTCTGGCTGAATGGATTTTTACCCTGCATCCACTCCATCTGGGCAAGAGCTATTTCACGAAGACCCGGATCTTTCAGAATCCTGTTTGCGGAAGCTATTCCGTTAGCCTGGGAAAGTATCACGGAGCTGTTCCCCCTGAATGCCTGCCACACCGGAAACATCCTGAGATAGTGGTTCTCATCAAGCCTGATCCCGTTGATTATCTGCCTGTCATCCTCAGTCCCATTCAGCTTGTAAATATTTGCAGGTATCATATAATACGGTGCGGTAAGCTGCGCTATCGTTTTAATATAGCCGGCGAATAACTCAACAGATTTGTACCATTCATTGTATTTTTCATGTCGCGGGAAAAGCCGGCACATCTCTGCCAGCCCCAGAATGGGTGATGCAGCATTACAGCTGTGATTATATCCGAAGAACCTCTCTTTCCCCTTCCCCTGATAGAAGAAGCCGCTCAGCTTCATATCCCAGTTCATGGGTTCTTTCTGCTGGAAGGTCATGAGGGAATCAGCATATGCAACCAGAAGGCTTTTCAGGTCCTCACTTTCAGCAACACTGTAAAGCTTTGTCCCCGCCAGAAGGGCAATGGCAAGCCTTTCGGTATTCCAGCTCTGATTATGGTCTTTGAGCAGATCCCAGTAATCACGAGCGTATTCCAGTGATTTCGCGGCTGTGGAAGGATCTTTCTTTTTTAATGCCAGAAAGGCTTCTGCATCAGCAATTATGGAATAATAATTGTCAATCGGGCTTATCCTGTCACCGGGCTGCATGTGTTTATCATCAAAATTACCGATCACATTATCCGTATAACTGTCCATGGTTGTCCATCCTATTACCCGCAGTCCGTCAAACCGGTTTTTATGAAGCCACTCAAGTCCCCATAATCCTTCTTCTATCAACCTGTCTGACAGTTTGCTGTTTTTCTTCTGATACTGTCGTGCCAGCCGGAAAAAGGCAGCCGTGGCACTGGCTGTCTGCCAGTATGACTGTGACAGGTCGCCGGCATCATGCCATCCTCCGGCCATTATCACAGTGTCGTCCTTGTAAACGGTATACCAGTCCTGATGGCATATCTGATGTATCCCGGGCTGCTCATAACCACATCGCTGAAGGTAATACTGGTTGGTCAGCTTTTCCAGAACCGGGTACCATACATCCTTATCAATGGAAAAAGGCTTTGATTCAGTATTACCGTACACTATCCTGTATTCACCCGGAGTTTTCAATTCCGTAAAATCGAAGACTGTGAATGACCCCACGTTGCTTTCCTGTTTCATTGCATCTTTCTCAAGTACAGTCTTTCCCGTTGTGTTGTTCACAATACTGAACTTCCCCGTACTGCTGACTGATGTAAAAGCGGTTTTTCTGTCGGAACTGTTATATCCTGAATGAGAGAATGATATCCCGGTATCGGTTCCCCAGCCTTCATAGTAATCAGCTTCAACTTTTTCCAGCCTCAGATTGTCGACATAATATACGATGGTATCAGCTGCTCCCGGCTCATTGCCCTGCAGTCCGTAGCTCAGTGTGATTCCCCTGACTTCATTATGCGGGAGATGAGGTATCTCCATCACCATTTTGTTCCACTGGTTGTTTTTGAGCATTACCGTGTGCCATCCCTCCTTGCCGTATTTGTCGGGCACATTTTCGTCGTTCTGAAGAATAATTGTCAGGTAGAGTTTCCGGAATCCCCTGAATTCAGGATATACATTGAAGGAAATACGGTTGTATGCCGAGAAATCCTCATCCTTGAACACACGTGTAAGGTTCTGTCTTCCCCAGTATCGTCCGTCCGGACCAAGTTCACGTGGCTGCTTTGTGGGACATTCAAATTTTACTGATGAATTGCCTTCGAAGACCTTTTCACCTGACAGGGAAATCCTGCCAACATTTTCCTGTCCTTCATAGGTAAGTAACCATTTATCCAGCGATTCGGCTCCGTCAAGTAGCAGCGAATCCAGCACAGGCTTATTATCCCATTTATATTGGATACTATTGACGGTATCCATCGGCATGGCCTTGTGGTCATACAGAAAGTTACCATATTTTGTCTCTTTCACGGATATGTTCGTGCAGGCTGTAACGACCAGTGCAAGAAGCGGCAGGTAATAAGTTCTTTTCATTTTTCCCGAAATAAATATCCTGAATATAAATACAATTTATGTAAAATATTTGGTTAAAACCAAAAACCGTAAGGGAAAGAGGCCGTCTCAAAAGCTAAAATTAATTAACCGCATAGTCTTCAACCCATAATAATTTATTTGAACATCAACAAAATAGCTTTTAGTGACATTGAGTTCCACCGAGAACCACAGAGTGCCACAGAGATCTGATTTCTTAACTCTGTGTGACTCTGTGACTTCTCTGTGTTCTCTGTGTAAGTTTTTAAATTAGTTATGTAGTCTAAGACACCCTCTTTAATTTGTTGTTTAGTATTGTATATTTACTGCAATTTAACTGACCAGTCGTGGTCAATAAATCTATTTTTGCATTCAAATCTAAAACCAGATACCAATGAATAAAAATATCAAAACGTCAATTATTCTGTTGGTTGGATTAGCTTTAGTGAACTTTGGAAAATTACAGGCACAGACCAGCTATAATCAGCAGTGGCCATCGTTCAGAGGTCCGATGGCTAGTGGCTATATGGTCAATTCCAAAACTCCTGCAATATGGAATGTAGATAATCCGAAAGATATTAAATGGAAGACCTCGATTCCTGGATTGGGTCATTCTTCTCCTGTTATCTGGGATAACTACCTTTTTGTGACTACTGCAACAACCAACAAGAACGATGAGTCGTTAAAGCTTGGCCTCTATGGAGATATTGACGAGGCTGATGACAGGAGGGTTCATGAATTCAAAGTCTACTGTCTCGACAAAAACAGTGGAAAAATTTTATGGGAAAGGGTCGCACATAAAGGAATTCCCAAATCGAAGCGACATACAAAATCAACTCAGGCAAATTGCACTCCGGCTACCAATGGTAAATATCTGATTGTCCATTTTGGGTCAGAGGGCCTGTATTGTTACGATTTAAAAGGAACGCTGATCTGGAAAAAAGACATGGGGATTGTTAATCCTGGACCATATACCGATCCGGGCGTAGAATGGGGCTATGCAAGCTCCCCCATAATATATGAGAATAGAATTGTTATTCAAAGTGATATACCAGTAAAACCCCATTTACTGGTTCTTGATATTGTTACGGGTAAAGAGCTGTGGAGGACCTCTCGTGAGGACGAAGTATCAACCTGGTGTACCCCTGCCATTTATACAAAAGATGGGAAAACCCAGGTTATTGCCAACGGATATCGCCAGATATGCGGATATGATTTTGAAACCGGAAGAAAGATCTGGAGGTTGAGTAATGGAGGCGATGCTCCTGCTCCAACACCTGTTATTGCAAACGATCTTATTTATCTGAATAGCGCTCATGGGCGATATTCACCGATTTTCGCTGTTAAACCGGATGCAAAAGGTGATATTACACTGGATGCAGACAGTACCAGAAATAAGTATATTGTCTGGAGCATTAAGCGCGGCGGAGCATATATGCAAACTCCCCTCATTTATGAAGGACTCCTGTACAATCTCAATATAAACGGTCTGCTCACCTGCTTTGATGCCTTAACTGGTGAGACTAAGTATAAAGAGAGCTTTAAAGAAGCATTCTCTGCTTCTGCAATTGCTGCTGACGGGAAAATATACCTCAGCTCGGAAGCAGGCAATGTATATGTAGTAAAAGCAGGACCGGTTTATACCTTATTGGCAAAAAACAGTATTAAGGATAATTGCATGGCGACACCTGCAATATCAGGCAATACTCTGTATTTCAGGACTCAGCATTTTGTAGTTGCTGTCGAATAAAGAGCCGGTATTGCAAATATCAGCTCAATTTAAATACTTACTGATTCCACTCAATTTGGGTAAGAGAAAAAAAGTTGGAGATATTCCTCCCCCGCAAGCGACTAATCCCCCGGGGTTGGAATTCAGTTTGGTTTTAATTAGATTTGCTCAAAAGCAATTAACCGGCAATCAGTATGATTAAGAAGGACAGATGGTTTTATCATGGATTTATTGCTTTTTTATTTGTCCTTTATTCCTGTTCAAGACCATTGGACTGGCCGGAATCACCTTTATATGTTTTCGAAAAGGGAGAATCCGCCGCAGGACAACCAACAGACATGGAAAGTGCATTGAAAGAAGTTGTTGGCCACTATGCACACTATGATGTGGTGGCATACGAAGACACCACAACCAGAACGACAATGCGTACCTTTATCATTTCATACGGTTTTACTGACTTTTACATGGAGGATGGCAAACTTATGCAATCGGACCGGTTTGTACATGCAGAACAAAAACTAAGCAGGAAGAATGCTGAGTCAGTATTCAGGGATGAAGCTGTCCAGGCAATCAAACCAAGGGTCCGGGAAGTTGAATTGTTCCGGAAAGACGGAACCTGGCATATCTACAGTCCTGAGAGCCCAAGCCTCCTGGGTATTGAGGGAGACCCGATGAAACCCCTTTCGACCGATCCCAATGATCCTAACTTAACAGATCCTGATAATGACGGCCATCCCGGAGTTACTGTTCAAATCAGCGTGGGGAAATTTTTCAGGGGTGAAATATATTTAATACGAAGGGAGATATTCAGCAATTACCTGACTTTGAACAATAACGGAACCCTGAGTGGATATGTTATTGACCGATCGGAGCAATTCGTCGTTGGAGCTTCAAAAAAAATATTAAATCAGGAATCACATAACTATCAACATCCTGATAAAGGGCTGAATCCGGTTTTGCTGGTTAAGGTGAACCCGGAAATTGACTCTCCCGATGAGTTAATGAGGATAAGAGATGATATATTCCCGGAAGAACCGGAATTTTATCCAAAGAAAAAATAACAGGGAGCCGGCGCAGATTTAAAGCTTCTGAATAAGGGTTTTTTCATTGAATACCGCCAGTTGCATGGAATATACTTTCAGCAAACCGCGCAGTTGTAACACCAATTCCTACAATATGAGCAGCAGGAAAATTGCAATCAGGATGGTAACGGATATCCCAATAAAGATCTGCTTTACTAAGGTCCTGGCAGAGAAGGTTGTGAATTTTTCTGAATCAGGAGTCTGTTATATTTTCTGATTATTTGAAGGATGAAAATTAAGGAGGCTGTTCCTCAACTTTTTCAAAAAGCTGCTTATAAATAAGCTGTTCCCGCTTCAACCGATTCTAAATCCTTTCAATCAATACAATGAACCAGTATAATCCATAATGACAAAAATTAGTAAAAAAGTTTTCAGGATACTTTATAACTTTAGCCAATTATAGAAACTAAATTTGAGCCATGCTGGGATCAATAGTTGGAGATATAATCGGTTCTACATACGAATTCAAGAATGCTCAGAGTTACGATTTTGATCCATTCCCTTCCGGATCAACTTTTACTGACGACACGGTTCTTACAGTAGCAATAGCCGATGCTATCCTGTCCTGTAAAGATTATGCCGAAACAGTCAAAGAATATGCCCTGAGTTATCCCGGAAGAGGTTATGGAGGATGGTTTAATCAATGGATTCACCAGGACCAGCCAAAACCATACAACAGTTACGGGAACGGATCAGCAATGAGAGTCTCTCCTGTTGGATGGGCGTTTGATTCACTTGGGGAAACCCTTAAAGAAGCTGAAAGAAGCTCGGCAATAACTCATAATCACCGTGAAGGGAAAAAGGGGGCAAAGGTTGTTGCTGCCGCAATATTCCTCGCAAGGAATGGTCATGATAAAAAAGAAATAAAGAATTTTATCGAAAAGAGCTACTCTTACAATCTTAACAGGACTCTGGCTGAAATTAAGCCTTTTTACAGTTTTAACGAATCGTGTCAGAAAACAGTTCCTGAGGCGATTATTTGTTTTCTCGAATCAGAGAATTTTGAGGATGCCATAAGAAAGGCTATCTGGCTCGGAGGTGACAGCGATACTCTGGCATGTATAACGGGAGGAATTGCTGAAGCCTATTACAGGGAAATACCCACAGAATGGATTAATAAATCCCTCAGTGCCCTGGATGATAAATTATACGGTATAGTCACTCAGTTCCGGAAAGCCCGCAACCAGGCTGCATCTATCTAAAAATCAAAGAATATCCACAGCATGAGATAATAAGTCTGTTCCATCTGAATGTGGTTGAATTAACCTGCTTTACAAGATTAATGCATCTCATGCTGACTGAGGAGACTCTCGACCTCCTGCAGATTGAATTTGCTTAGTTTTATGATTTTTGTATTACTCCTGTAAAAGGAAGGTACAATCTGGAGAGCTTCTTCCTTACTGTCGACATCCATAATGAACCAGGCTTTATGCTCTCCATCAAGACAACCCCAATCCGCATGTGTAAGGAAATGAGATCCTGAGCTTAGAAAAATCTGAATTGTACGGAGACATTCAATCTTATCAGTGCTGTGGTGAACTTCAACAAGATATTTTGCCATGACTTCTCTTATTAAATTAGTTAATACTAATTTCACTGAAAATCATATAAGAATAAACAATTGAACATCCTTTAATGTTCATGGATTTTGCAAATGCATTTCAGGCTGCATTCCTCCGGGCAACTCAATTATTTTAATATTCCTGAAATGGATCTCCGCGCCTTCCGATTCGAGACAGATATATCCCCTTTTCTGAGATGACTGGCTGATCCCGTTCACGAATTTTCCATTTACTGCAAGTTTTATAACACCATCAACGCAGACAACATCATAAGTATTCCAGATCCCTCTTCCCATGCACCTGTTCTCAACCGACTTGCTTCTCGTGCCTCTCGGATTATCAGGATTTGTGGTTAAACATAATTATTTGAACCACAAATCCCGAATACTCGGGAACGAAGTACAACACGAAGTTGCACAAAGGGTAAAGTATCCGAAATAACACTTTTGATACAGCTTCTATCATTTTTCGAGTTCCGGAATCATTAATTGTAAAGGTGATTTATGAGATCCCTCATGTCAGACAGTAACAGAAACATATTGTGATACAGCAATTATTTTATGCAACACAATAATTATTTACCGTGTTACAATAATTATTTTCACCGGTATATTTCTTCACTTAATATAGCAATCATATATGATTTTAGTCCATGTTTCCATCCCTTTATAAAATTCAGCCAAATCAGGTTTATCGATCCAGTCTGCCGTCATCCTGTCCGTTTCATTAATAACAATATTTTTATTTGAAACACGGATGTTATATAGAAGCCCGATATGAACCCTGCCAACAGGAATTGTATCATCATTTATAAAGCCAATAAATTCTATATCCTCTATTATACAACCATTTAACAGTCTGACTTCTTCAGATAACTCTCTTTTCAGTTCATTGATTAAATACTGTTCATCCGATTCCTTTGAGTTGCTGGGATTCATATGACCACCCACTCCTAAAGAGAAATAATTGTGTAACCTTTTTTCTGTCTGCCCGGATCTCCTCCTGAATAAATAAAATGATTGGCTTTGCCTGACTCCTCTTCTCTCCGGTTCTTTATTTGAAATTACCGCATAAGGAATAATCTGTTTAAACGAAGGATCTTCTTCAAGTTCATTCCTTTTACGAAACAGCCCTTTCTGAACAATCATTTTCAATGAATCACTTTTGCCATAAATTAAACCTTGTTCTTTATAGGTCAATAAATTCCAAAGCTCCTCAGTTGGGAAAGCAAATACTAACTCTTCCATTTTATTAACAATCTGTAAAAATCGTCAATGCATAAAGGTATAACGGCTTAAAGACTATACATGACCGCAAGACTGCAAGACCACATTAAACAGCCATACTCCTTCTGATTGGAGGATGAGGATTATAACCTTCCACAACAAAATCATCAATAGTCAGCTGATCAAACGGTTTTTTTGCAATATGTAATTTTGGTAAAGGTCTGGGTTCTCTTGACATTTGTTCAAGAATTGCAGTTACATGATCATATTTTTCTTCATTACCGTCACTGGGAGCATTTTTATTGATCCATTCAACAACTTCCAAATATTCTTCTCTTACAGAAACATTTCTTATTCTTTTTTGCAGTTCCCTGAAATTATCTCTGTGCCATTGAGTTCTCTTTCCGATACCGGCATAAAAATGTGAATCTCCAAAAGTGTGGATAAATGTTTTCGGAACCATCTCTGCTTCCTTGAGCAATTATCTGGGTAAGAGCAGCATAACTGGCTATATTAAAAGGAACACCTAAAAACTGATCACAACTTCTCTGGTAAAGCTGCAACTCTAATTCGCCCTCTTCATTAGCAGTTGCCTGATAAAGAACATGACATGGAGGTAAAGACATTTTTGGCGTGTCTCCGGGATTCCATGAATCAACAATGTGCTTTTTCCCGGTTGGATTCTTTCTTAAACCATTTATCAATTTTCCCAGCTGGTCTATTTCAATAAACTTCTCTTTGTCATGATCATAATATTCCCATCTTCTCCATTGTTTCCCATATATTGGTCCTGCATCGCCCCATCTTTCTGCAAATTCCTGATCTTCTTTTATTCTCTGACCATATTCTTCCATAGCTTTGTCCCAGTCAGGAGTGTACTTCACAATACCCTCAGGAAAAATTCCTTCCTTCTGCATCCGTGGAAGATTGTCCTGAAAAGCATCAGGCCGCCATACAGGTGCATTATTATCTTCAAGGTATTTAATATTAGTATCCCCTCTCAGGAACCATATTGTTTCATGAAACATCGATCGTGTAGCCATCTTTTTTGTAGTCAATAACGGATACCCTTCTCTGAGATCATATGTGTTCTGATACCCGAATAAAGAGATAATTCCCGAACCCTTGCTTCCTCCTTTAAAATTTGAACGCTCAGAAGTTAAAATTGCTTTTGCATGATCTAAATACTGTTGTGCCATTTCTTATTCTGTTAAAGATTAATTCTGTTTAATATGGATAATTATTGTTAAAACTATACTTTTTTAGTTAATCTGCAAAAGTCGGGAGCGTTTACCACATTTGGCCGGTCAGATTACAATAATAATATTTAATTGACATCAGGGATTTAACTCCGGCTATACAGGGCCATTATATTTCGGCGAAAGGTGGTCAGGGTCACCGGCATTTGCAGAAATGAATGACATTGATTCGTTTTTCAGGAATTTTGGATCAGTCTATGGTAGGGGCGTTGCATGCAACGCCCCTACTATTTTCATTAATTCTGGCCCTTGATGATCCTTAAAATTATATCTTTATCAACTCGTGAGGTTTCTATTAATATTATGTCAAACCCTTTCAGCTATGAAAAAGCCAGTGTTAGTTTTCCTGATATTGACCCTTATAATGTTGTTTATAACGGAAACCAGCTTTATCAGAATTACCTATCCTTCCGGTCCGGAAAGAAAGAATGGCAAAAAATCTGATTTGCAGTTGTTCAACGGTAAAAACCTTGACGGCTGGTACACCTTTATCAGGGAGAGGGGAAAGAATGTCGATCCAAAGAAGGTATTTACGGTCAAAAATGGAATGATCAGAATCTCCGGCGAGGAGTTTGGCTGTATAACCTCAAATGATGAATTTGAAAACTACAAAATAATAGTTGAATTCAAATGGGGTGAAATAACCTATGAGCCAAGGATTGACAAAGCAAGAGACAGCGGGCTGCTTCTGCATTCTGTTGGTGAGGATGGCGGTTCGGATGGAACCTGGATGCATTCGATAGAATGCCAGATAATTGAAGGGGGGACAGGCGATTTTATCGTTGTAGGTGACGGAAGCAAGAAATTCTCAATAACATGCCCCGTTGCTCCCGATAAACAAGGTGGTTCATATATATATCAGCCTTCAGGAAACATGGTAACGATAAATTCAGGACGGATAAACTGGTTCGCACGCGATCCTGAATGGAAGGACAGCAAGGGATTCCGCGGAGCAAAAGATATCGAAAAGCCTGTCGGAAAATGGAACAGGATTGAATGTATAGTAAAAGATAAGGAGATCTTCATTTATCTCAACGGCACCCTGGTAAACCATGCTTTTGATGTACAGCCTCAGAAAGGACGGATTCAGATCCAGTCCGAAGGTGCTGAAATATTCTTCCGACAGATAGTCCTTACCCCGCTGTAAGCAAGATGTCAACACCTGATACCTTAACCATAATTGGTTAATATCAGATTGACCACCGGAATCCGGAGTTAAATCCTTGTTGTATGCTTGTGTATATAGGATTTTTTGTATAAGACATTAGCCTTGACCCCCTTGGACTGAATTTAATCGATCACCAGGGCCCGGAGTCAGATCCTTGTTGCTTCAATATGTATGTTTAGTGTCATCAGACCGGATTATATCGGTCAAAGAAGTACGGATTTTGCAAAGCCCGTATAATAACATTGTTTCTAAAATTCATGAATTTCAACCACTGAATGAATTATAAATTTCATGCTCAAATCGCTCTGGTTTCGCTAAAATTTCTTAACTTTTGTGAAGAAATCTCCCGATCAAGATGAAAACCTGTGAAAGAATGTTTTTCTCAGGACTTCTGCTTATAACAGCTGTACTGACATCCGGGTTCATTCCCTCGCCTCACAAATCAGGAAAATCATCTTCTCAATATGAGGGGATAATTGCTCTCCCCGGCCTTTCTGACAGTGTAACGGTTTACAGTGATGAAAGAGGAATGCCTCATATTTATGCCAATAATGAACATGACCTGTACCTGGCTGTTGGTTATATCTCAGCCAGGGAGAGGCTCTGGCAGATGGATCTGATCCGCCGCAGTGCATACGGACGGCTATCGGAAATATTCGGCGAATCCTTTTTGCAGGCTGATATTTTCTCCAGGTGTCTCCGGATAGATGAAAAATCAAAGCTAATTCTTAAAAATGAAGACCCGGAAATAGTTGCCTGCCTGCAGGCTTATGCAGATGGTGTAAATGCTTTTATTAATTCCACCGGCAGGAAGTTGCCGCTCGAATTCAGACTACTCTCCTACACTCCCGAACCATGGAGCCTTGAGGACATCCTAAGTATTATAGGGTTAATGGGCTGGAGCCTTGATTCCAGGAACCTGACAGCTGAACTCTTCATATACCAGCTGGCCAGGAAAGTAGGTTCAGAAAAGGCTTTCGGCTTAATTCCCGACTGGAAAGCTGTTACGAATGTTGCTTATCCTGATTTTGAAATTAATGATACTCTGATTTCCCTGACAAGATCAATTGTTTCCTCGTTTGACCAGATAATGAAACTTGGAGTCACGGCATTTTCAGGCAGCAATAACTGGGCTGTTTCAGGGAACAGAAGTGAAACCGGGAAACCTCTTCTTTCAAATGATATGCACCTTAGCCTGGGCGCCCCGGGAATCTGGATACAAATGCACCAGGTTATCCCGGGAAAATTAAATGTCACGGGGGTTGTGATCCCTGGCGAACCTTTTGTTGTGGCCGGGCATAACGAAAAAATTGCATGGGGCATGACAAACCTCAGGGTGGATGCCGTTGATCTTTATGCCGAAAGAATAAATCCAGAGAACCGCAACCAGTATTTTTTAAATGGCGAATGGAAAGAAATTAACAGCAAAGCTGAAATAATCAGGATCAAAGGAGGGAAGAAGGATACAGTAAATATCCGGTTTACACACAGGGGTCCGATTATATCAGGACTTAATTAACCTTGATAATATTCCAAAGAAAAGTAAATGGTTTGGGCACGATTATCTTTCAGGCTTGAAAAACCTGGAAGATATTTCTTTAAGTATGAGATGGTCGGGATCTGATAGCAGCGATGAAGTCAGGACAATTTATTCACTGGACAGGGCGGATGGATGGGATGATTTCAGATCAGGACTAAGGACATTCAGGTCAATAAGCCAGAATTTTGTCTACGCGGATACAGAGGGTAATATAGGCCTGCATACAGGGGGAGGTATTCCGGTAAGAGAAGGCAATGGCATTATGATAATGAGCGGAGAGACTGATGAATATGATTGGACAGGCTACGTCCCGTTTGACCAGCTTCCTTACAGCTTTAATCCTGAAAACGGCGAGGTTTCGTCAGCAAATAACAAAACGGTAACCGATGATTATCCATATTTTATAAGTCATAGTTTTGATGTGCCTTACAGGATAAACAGGATAAGACAAATGCTTGATGAGAAAGAAATATTCAGTACTGAATTTTTTAAAAGAATGGTAACTGATCAGCACTCTGATCTTGCCCGTTTAATGACACCATATATACTCAGGCTAAACGACAGTCATGACACGCTGACCTCTTCAGAAATTCTGGCCTTGAATGCTTTGTCGGTCTGGGATTATGATATGAATCCAGGTCTGGCAGCTCCGACGATTCTTGAGTTTTTCAGGAACAGTTTTAAAAGGAATCTCCTTGCCGATGAAATGGGTGACCTTTATGATCAGTTATGGGATATTTGCGGTGAGTATTATGTTTATCGCATCCTTAAAGAAAGACCTGATGAGTGGGTTGATAATGTCAATACGGCTAAGGTTGAGACGATAGATGACATAGTGATGCAGAGTTTCAGGGATGCCATCATGTCGCTTGTAAAAAAATACGGGAAAGATCTCAGAAACTGGGAATGGGGTAAGATCCATACTGTCACCTTTACACACCCCATGGGTTCCGTAAGGATATTGGGTTCTTTATTTAACCTTAATTCTAAAAAATTCCCGATCGGGGGAAGTGATCATACTGTATGCCCCTATTTTGATTTCAAACCAGGATTTGAAGCAGTAAACGGTGCATCCATGAGGTATATTTTCAATACTGCCGACTGGGATGAGTCTTATTCTGTAATACCGGGAGGTACCTCCGGAGTGCCCGGGAACGAGTTCTACCTGTCGCAGGTTAAAACATATCTCGACGGTAAGTTCTATAAGGATCATTTTTCAGATAATGCAGTCAAAACCTCTGCAAGATACACCCTGATCCTTAAACAGGAGAAATAAATCTCATCCTTTCACTGATTATTTCCCGTATTTTCTTAGTCCTGAAGGGAGGATACCAGCCATATCAGATCGGCCACCTGAATTATTGAAGCCTTACTTCTCTCCATAAATTACAAACGCATTGGAATCTATTGCAAGCGCTCCGTTTGGGTATTTCTGTTTAATCTGATTAAAGACTTCACTCCTGATTTTTACCTTCATCTCACAATCAGCATTCTTAAGTGCTACTACAACAGGAGCTACGACTTCAGTCATGAAATTCCAGTAAATCTTTCTATTTCCGGGGATGAGTTTTCCCATGACTTCTGTTTCCGAAATATTCTTTAGTCCGGCTTGCTTAAATAAATCCGGGATCAGGCCGCTTTTGGCGCAACGGAATAATCCGGGTGCTCCCTGAGGCGGAGGTGCCACTTTCATGTTTTTATTAACAATACTCAGAACAGAGGCAGCCCATAAATTCTTTTCAGGCTCATTCCAGACTGTCACGGCAATTCTTCCCCCTGGTTTTAAAACCCGTACCATCTCTTTTGCAGCAAGTAACATATCAGGGAAAAACATAAATCCAAAACGGCAACTGATAGCATCAAAGCTATTGTCAGGGAATGGGAGATCGCATACATCACAGGTAATGGTTTCAAAATTTCTTATCCCTCGTCTGTCTGCATTTTCAAGAGCTACTTCAAGCATTCCTTCAGCAAGATCAATTGCAACTACTTTTCCGCCTCTTAACATAGTTGCAATTGTAAGTCCTGGTTCTCCCGTTCCTGATGCTACATCCAGCACCATATCGGTATCCTTTGGTTTTAACCGTTGAATGATAGCATCGGCCATTGGTTTTAGGAAGTCCATCGTCAGATCGTCCCATTTCTTCCAACCCGGAGAAAACCTGTTCCAGACTTCCTTTTGCTGTTCCCTGATTTGTACAAGTTGTGCTTCCATCTTTTCTTTGTCAGTGATTAGAGTGCTGACTCCGCACTTTTTAAGTGCATATTTTTATTATTGATCATTGGTGTTAACATATCCATAATAAAAATTATAAAACAATTGAGGTTTATATTAAGTTCAATTCTTCCGGCTCCTGATCGGCAAAAGGCTGAAGGATGTTTTATTTAGGGGCATCGGGATAGAGGCTTACCAGCACTTTGTTGTATTACCAAAAGAGAGTGATATAAATCAAATAAAGTTCCAGGATAGCTCTAAAATGGTTAGCGACAGGAGTAAACAAAATATAAAATAGTTTGTTTATTTATTGAAATCGAACGCCAGAATCCTATGAAAAGATCTTTTACAGCCTCAATATCTTTTCTTTTCGCAATAGCAAGTATTGCACAAGGCAAATTTTCTGTTCCCGAACTCACCGATACCCAGAAATACCGGATTGCAGCCATACAATGGAATGGTTCGTATCTGATCCAGATCAGCTATGCCAAATCTCTCGGGAAACCTCCGGAAGATGTTGCAAAGTTTACAGCAGATCAGTTGAAACCTACCTTGAATAAGCAGGCAGGGTATGACGGCTTTGTGCAGGGAATTATATATACAATGGTTTCCATGGTCCCTTACGGATCCGTGGAAATAACTGAAGAAACGCCAGATGCATTAACAATTAAAGTTACAGGACTATATACCGATCTGAGGGAGGGGGGATCCATCTTTGATGTCACCTATAAAGAATACATTAAATTCTGGGAGATAGTAAACTCAGGGCTGGCTGATTACATGGGTGCAAAATATTCGCAGAAGGATTCTGATGAGGGACTAATTGTAACTATCACCAGAAAATCAGATAAATAAAATTATTCGGAATTTAACGAAAAGCAGTTAATCTGTTCTCAGATTTTATTATGAAAGTTTTAGAGATCTCATATTATTAATATTATTAACCAGGTTCATAAAAACGAAAGGAGGTTATAAATCAAGAACCTGATATTCTGACTCTTAAATTAAACCTGTTATTAATTAAATCTTATGCGTATGAAAAAATTTTACCCGAATTATTACATTGGTGTTTCATTTTTATTGGTTAATACCACTAAACAGCTATGGTCAGCTTGCCGGTCAGATTCCGCTTAATCCAAAGAACATTCCCCAGTTTGTTGATCCGCTGCCCCATTTCGCCGGGCTCAGGATTCCTGCCTCGAACAATATGGTAATCCGTTATGAGCCAACTAAACAGGTGGCTGTATCGACAGGTACAGTGCTTGCAGGCGGAATTGTCGGAGCTCCCGGATCATCTCCTGATCTTGGAAAAGCTAACTTATGGGCTTATTCAGTTTCTAACAACGGAGGTTTTACCTTTACAGGTACCTCACTGGCCGGCATTTACTATTGAGGCACAACGAAATACTCCAGTAAATGTTAAGTACGAAAATAACCTTATTGATATTGCAACAGGCGATTTTCTTACATATGCCAATGTCAATCTCATTGCAGATCAGACGCTTCACTGGGCAGACCCTTTAAAGGAAGGATTTATGGGTGATCCCCCAAACATGATGAACATGACTGAATATACTGGTCCTGTTCCGGTCGTGCCTCATTTACACGGCGGTGAAGTAGCATCGGAATCCGACGGCGGCCCTGATGCCTGGTTTACGCCCGGGTACGAATTGACCGGACCTTCCTGGGGAATTGATGGAACAGATCAGGATTACGATTATCCCAATACTCAGGAAGCTGCCACGCTTATGGTGGCACGACCATGCACTTGGTGCAACACGGCTGAATGTGTATGCCGGACTTGCAGGATTTTACTTTCTGAAAGGTGACGATGAGGAAAATGCTCATCTCCCGGGATGGTCAGGAGATGATCTTGTGCAGGAAGTAGCACCTGCTGGAACGTCAGGTACTTTCAATCCCGTCCCTTATCTGCCTGAAATAGAAATAGCCTTCCAGGACAGGATGTTTGACACGAACGGACAGTTATATTTTCCGAATCTACCTCCTAACTTTATGGATCATCCCTTCTGGACTCCTGAATTTGTGGGTGATGTAATTACAGTAAATGGTAAAACATGGCCCTATTTAAGTGTGGCCCCACGCAAATACAGGTTCCGTCTGCTGAACGGATCAAACGCCCGTTTCTATGAGATATGGCTGCAGGATCTTGTATCAGGTGCAATGGGGCCGCAAATAGTTCAGATCGGCACCGACGGAGGACTGCTTGACACCCCTGTTCCTATCGTGGGGAAACTTCTTCTGTCGCCGGGTGAACGAGCTGATGTTGTAATAGATTTTACAGCATCTGCACCAGGTCAGGTATGGACACTTAAGAATTCCGGAAATACTCCTTATCCGAAAGGAGGACCGCCCAAGGGATCCACAACTGGGCGAATTATGCAATTTGTAGTAAACGGAACGATGGTGGATGGCTGCCGATTCTGACTCTGCATGGGACGCAAGAGTTCAATCCAGCGCCCGCTCAGACTCAACACCCACTGGTCAAGCTCGCCAACTTTGCTGCAGGTACACCTGCTGCCGGGATTGTGGTCCATACTAAAACGTCAGCTGACACTTAATGAGGTCATGGGAATGGGCGGTCCTCTTGAGGTGCTTGTAAACAATACAAAATGGGATGGCAATGGAATGGAGACGCCAGGATTGGGAGAAACAGAACTGCCTGTTGAAGGGACAACCGAACTATGGCAGATCATCAACCTTACGGCTGATGCCCATCCGATTCATCTTCACCTGGTCCAGTTCCAGATAGTAAGCCGGCAGAAATTCAATGTGAGCAATTACAACAAAGCTTACAATGCTGGCATTTCGGAGGGGCTTTCATCCCATCAGTCGGCCCGCCCCTGCTTATAATACGCCTAATAACGATAATGCTGTTGGAGGTAATCCTGCCATTACTCCCTTTTTACAGGGTAAGGCAAGCCCTGCCAAACCCAATGAGGCCGGATGGAAAGACACCCATGTTGTAATGCCGGGTGAGGTGACAACATTCATTGTAAGGTTTGCTCCAACCGACCTGCCAACGACTGCTTCCGCTGCTGAATTAATATATCCTTTTGATCCGGGAGCCGGACCAGGCTACGTATGGCACTGTCATATCATTGATCATGAGGACAATGAAATGATGAGACCATATATGGTTATCTCCAATACGTCAAGACCGGCTCCGGCATTGACCTCTAAGCGAGTGTTTAACCCCGGCAGCTATGAAAGCTGGTTCATCAGTAGTTGTTCCTGATCAGTTGTCAGAGAAAATCAACGGGGTCGTTCTTGAACAGAACTATCCCAATCCTTTCTCAGGTGAAACGGAAATTCGGTTTACCTTACCGGAACCGGCTAAAGTTCAATTAATTTTGTTCAATTCAGCCGGACAGGAGGTACAAACCATTATAGATGCAGTAGCTCCTGCCGGGCTTAATACCGTAAGATTAGACGGAGGAAGCCTTAAAGCAGGTATGTATTTTTATCAGCTCAGAACAGGAGTTATTTCACAGGTAAGGAGAATGGTTGTACAAGATTGATCATTTTACCTGCAAATTTCACATTTATAAAAGAGCTGCCTTAAAAAACAGGGCAGCTTTTTTTTATCATTTTAATCATACCTGCAGGAGTCCCTATTTACCATGGGTCTCTTTTAGACTATTCCTCTATTTCCACAATCGCCTCTATTTCAACAGCCATATCAGATGGTAACGTAAACATTCCAACTGCGGACCGTGCATGTTTCCCCCCCCCAGACAATATGAATGGTCATATTGTAAGTTCATTTAATCCCTTTTCAAGGTTGAAACATATGTAAGAGGCACCTCTGCCTGAATACCAGGTATTTGATTTCAGGTCTTTTACGGTTTTTATCTTTTCAAGAGGCTTCAACTCGTTGTTGCTGGCTCTCAATGCCGCCTTACTGACCTGTGAATTGATCTTCAGCGTGAACCCCGGAGAGGCGTAGGGGGAATTAAGTGTAATTATGTTGTTTCGGGTTGTGATGGAGGTGAGTTCCTTCGCTGCCCAATAACGGGCGATTTCACTTAATTTCATCCATATCAGGTTATCATACTTCTGGTCAAGCCTTTTTTTGATCTGTTTCAGTATATTGAATCCGACATGCTCTCCATTGAAATATATACCCGGCCAGTGACATACCATTACAGCAGGTTCACCGCTGTCGATTACCTCAACCATCCTTCCCGCAAGAAGGTCAGGAGTAATGAATTTACCGGCATCTCCTGGTTCCAGTCCATCCCAGCCGCCGAACCAGTCGCCTGTACACCCGAGTATTGATACAACACATTTCGGATCGGAGGTATTGAGATCAGAAGGGAAGAGTACCTGCGGAGCCACACTTTTATCCTTTTCAGTAAACAGATCGCGGAAATAATGAGGTATTTCAGCTCCGTAAACATCCCGCACCGACTGCAGAGTGCTCAGGGCAAGATTGTTCTGGTTCCTTCCGCCATATCCTCCCGGAGTAGTCAATCCCTCACATGGGAGACCGGCTTCTTTAAGTATGTTGAGGGCATAAGCCTGGTATGCTGCCAGCTCATCAGTACTTTTTGTCTGGCTCCATTCCCAGTTTTCCATATATTCAGGTGTCGGATCGGGGAAAGGTTTCCCGGTTTTAATATCTATCACCCTGGTATGGCTTATCATTTCAGGATGAATATCCCAGTCTGGCAATAAAACCTCACGGATAAGGTTCAGGCTATTCACCAGCTCACGTCTGGTCCATCCCGGAATAAAGCGGTTAATCCATCCTGTGCAGGCAGGGTAAGGTACAACACTGTATTTTCCTTTCACGCCGTTTTCGTGGCACCATTCACCGAACTCCCTTACAAAACTATCGGGGATTTCGCGCGGGAGCCTTCGCCAATCCTGTTTATAATTATCGGGAAATACCTCGGCGAACTGGGGGATTCCGAAATGCGCCATATTCACCAGGCAGGTGGAATCATCTATTATCAGACTTACCGGAACCTTGTTGTAAGGATTTACAACCTCAACGCTCAAGGGATTACCTGATAAAAGATCAGGATCAGGATAACTTAAGACAGCTGCACTGCCTGTTCCAATTGTCTTTATGAATGAACGCCTTGTGTATTTCATCAATCCACTGTTACCATTAATTTTCCACTCGTCTTTTATCTGAAATATATTTACTTATTCAACTTATAACTGCTTTCTACATTTGGGTTTCCTTTCCCGTCGTAAATTACTTCCTGCGGATAAGGGTAAACCGGTCTCGACATCACTTCATTACCCAAAACTTTTTTAGTGAAAACCACTCTTTCGGGAGGTTTGCTGTTCTCTACCCAGTCGCGCAAAATTGTCAGAAGATCAGCCTCAGCCGGTCCTTCACCTCCTCCGCAATGCAGAACACCCGGAAGCAGAAAAAGCCTCATATAATCATTGATTGAAGGATCAGCCGCCTTGACAGCATTATAATGATCAATTGTTGAAAATGCCGAAAGGGCCGGATCATTCCATCCATGATAAAAGATGATTTTTCCTTTTCTGTTTTTAAAGCCGCTGTAATCAGTGGATGTAGCATTGAGATAAGCCGCTGCATATTTCATCTCCTTATCATAACTATTGAATTTATAATCAAGGTAATTCCAGTCTGGATCCTGTAAGATCAGGTATTTGAATATCTCTATGCCAAAGTATGCTATAAGACTTGGATAGCCACCTCTCATTGTCATCTCATTCGGACCTGTGATCCACGTAGTCCAGCCACCTCCTTCATTTTCACCGCCAAATGGGAACCCCGGATATTTAAAGTCGTTCCCTATTTCAAACCCATCATAAATCGTCTTTATTGACTTTATCTGGGCAGCGGTGAAACATCCCTTTCCCGGCACATCACCCGGACATACCGGCAGAGATGCAAAATCAAACTTGCAATTCGCAGGATTGTTTATAATACTGTCCCTTACACCGTCAAGCAAATCACATTGCTTTAGCACCGCCTCCTGAAGGATCTTAATATGCTCCTTTGTAAGAATCGATTCGGTAAGCTTCGCCGGGTATACTGCCTGTGTATTCTGGATAGCTTCGACTGCAATTGATATCCAGTCAAAGGCAGGAGCTCCTGCAATGACACCATCAAAATCGCCGGGATAACGCTGTGCTTCCATCATGGCCTGACCACCTCCCCTTGAACATCCCATGAAATAGGAATATTTCGGCCAATTTCCGTAATAACTGCCAATTATCGCTTTCGATACTTCGGCAGTACGGTGAACAGCGAGATGTCCGAAATTCACCTGCCTCTCCATATCATTAAGCGCCCAGCTGGCCGATCCTAAACCCGCTGTCTTGTGGCCTGTATCTGTGCCTGATGTTGCATAACCTTCCTTTACTTTCCCGGCTGCCATATTCTGTACTGATCCCACAAAACCTCCTCCGCCGCCCATTACATAAACCCCATTCCAGTCGAGTGGAAGCAGGAGCTCAAAATTGATCTCCCTGCCAATAACTCCAGTTACCTTGCAGTGCGATGGTCCCTGGGTAATTGTAACAGCACTGCTGATCTTCACATCAGGGAGCTTAAGTTCGGTTAGTTTTTCACATGGAATGCATATTTCAGAAACAGGTTTGTCCTGGGCAATCATCTTTGCTGAAAGTGATAATAGCAGGATTAGCAGGATAATGAATGACTTTTTCATGGGAGGTAATTAATAATGGATTACCAAAGTTAAGGGATGTTCATGTAGAAATCAAGAAAAAGTTGAAAGGTTGAACGTGAAGAATTAGATCCGTGTTGTTTCAATATGTATGTTAAGTGTAGTCAGTCATGATTTTAAAATGATCAAATCCACTTGCTTTTACAGTTATATCAGGGAAAGCATTTATCGAAATGAAAGGTTGTTATACCATATCGGGATTGCTAACTAATAGAGCATTTTGACAAAATAATCTGGTCACTGCTTTGAAGCTAAATACATTATACATAAAACGAAAGAAATTGCTTTGGATTGAAATTTTCCTTCATGTATTTCAACCTAACTTTATATTAACATTATCAGCTGATTGAATGACGAAAGTGACTATGAATGAAAGGATGCTGGTTCCCCGGATCAAAAGGTTAGGTTAATAGGGTAATTTCTCCTCATTTTGTTCAGGCCAGCCTCCTTTTTTTCTTTCTGCTTCTGTTTGTAAATTACAATAAAACTCATGTTTAATTTTATCTAAAATCTTAAAACTATGAAAACTAAAGTATTTATTCTGTTATGCCTCTTTTCATGTATTGGATTGAATCAACTTTCTGCACAAACACCTCCTGCCAATAAAAATGGTACAGGAGCAATTGTTGACACACGGGTTGTTGAGAATTTTAGCTTTCCTGTGTTTTGCAACGGCGATTTTACAGATCTATTATCTGGAACAGTTTTCATCCATGAAGTTATAATATGGAAGAATGGTGCCTGGATAAAGGGCAATCACCGGTACACGGCAGATGATTTTAAAAGCCTATATTCAGATGAGATTTTTAAAGTAATGATAATTGACCAATGTGTTAATACGGGAGGTCTTAATGTAGGTGGGACGGGAAGCCTTAAAGTAAATTTTATAGGAGATAAAGGTTCTCATTATATAGGGAACTTCAATTATACTTTCCCTAACGGTTCTTTGGAACTTGTGAATACTATCTGCAAATAAATTAACTGACTGAAGGGGTTTGAAATTTCTAAAGACTTCCTTGTCCTTCAAGCCATTTTCTTACCCTTTCATGCTCTGCATTATATTTTGATTCCATGTTTCGCTCTATCTTTTGAAACCGTTCTTCGTTTCGGATACTGTTAAACATGGGATCATTTTTGAGAAGGGTTATCCACCATAACGGATAGGTATTCTTTTTATTAGCCTCCTCAAGATACCGGTAAGCATTTGCTTTATCACCCAAAAAGGCATAAGTGCCTGCAAGATCATATTGGGCAACCTTTCTTTGCGCTGTAATCCTGTTTAGCTTTATACTTTCTTCGGAATATCTTATTTGCTGGTTAAAATAGTATTCCGCCTCTTTCTTTTTGCCCGCCTGCCAGAAAGCATACCCGATACGATGAGAACTCTGAAGGGGTAATGCACCCGATTTTTCTCTTTCGTTCACGTGTTTTTCAGCATCAAGATATCTTTCTTTATTATGACCTGGAATTACGTTATAATAAAGAAGGCTAGTGGATGTCGAATCTATTTCTTTTTGTTGTTTCTTATAGGTTAAAGCCTGATCAAAATTTCCCTGGCAAAATTCTATCCATGCTAAATTACTCAGGTAAGCTGTTTTATTACTATCAAGTGCAAATGCTTCATGATAAAAATATTTTGCTTTTTCAATGAACCCAACGCACAAATAATCATAGGCCAGATCGCTCAACAGTCCCCGGCGACCCTCTCCCTGGATAAGGATTAATCCTTTATGGTAGCTTTCAAGAGCTTTCACATAATCGCCTGATAACGACGCAAAAAGATGTCCTTTTTCAAGGTATACCTGATAATAATTTGGATTAATTTCTAATGCTTTGTCATAATTATCAAGTGCGCTTTCTGGTTGTCCCTTTACCCTGTAATACTCTCCTTTTACAAAAAATGCTTCATCCAGGTGATCATCATATTTAATGGCTTTCTCTGCCAGGGCAAGACAGGAACCAAGATAGTCCTTTTCAAAATAGGTTTCGTAGTAATACCTGTTCCAATATGCAAAGGCCAATCCGGTATAAGCCTTTGCAAATGTAGAATCTAATTCAATGGCAGCATTATAGAGATCAACAGCTGTTTGATAAGAGCTATCATTACGGATGTTTTCTATATCCTTTTGATAACTGTTTGCTTTCAGGTACAAATTTAACACCGCCATATTTGCGGTAGGAACTTTTTCTATCAGTTCCTTTTCATCAGGAGTTATTGTTGCCCTTAATTCTGAAACTATGTTTTTTGCAATCCGGCTTTGTGTCCTGAAGAATCTTTTTGTGTCCTTCATCCTCTGCTGATACGATTTTGCCCAGATATGACTGTCAGTGGAAACTTCAATTAATTGCACCCTGAGTCGGAATGTTCTTCCAAATTTCTGTCCGCTGCCTTCAACTACATAATTCACATCCAGCTCTCTGCCAATTTCAGAAATATTTTTTGTGGTGTTTCTATAATGTTCTGCCGAAGTATGAGAAATAACCCTGAGCTGATGTATTTTGGTAAGACTGTTGAAAATTTCTTCCATTATACCGTCATAAACATACTGGTCAGTAATATCCTCACTAAGATTCCGAAACGGGAGGACAGCTATTGATTTTTCAGGGTTTATTACAGAATTACCTTCATAACCGGACTTGTTCCCGGAAAAAACAATATAAACCAGGTAAATCAACACTGTAAGTGCCAGAATACCTCCTGAAATGAATAAAAATGTTCGCAGGGATGATGTTTTTTTTTTCTGTTCAACATTAACAGGAACAAAAATATTTTCCTCCCTGGGCTCCGGTCTTCTCTTTTTAACTTTTCCGGGCGGATAACCGAAAAACTCATGAAAACATGAATTAAAATAAGAAGGACTACTGAATCCTGCCCTGTAAGCAATTTCAGAAACATTGCATTCTTCATTCTGAAGCATCTCCAATGCCTTCTGTAAACGGAGCTCCTGTATAAATTGCCTTGTAGTTTTCCTGTTAATTGAACGCAGTCTGCGATTTAAACGGTAAAGACTGATACCTGATTCATGCGCAAGCTCCTTAACCCCGAAGTTTGCATTTCCAAGGTTAGCAAGTACAATATCAGTAAGTTTCCTGATAAATACCTGATCGATCGAAGAACTGTCTGTCATGAGCGTTTCTACTAACTAACCGCTTATAAAGGGAAAATGTCCTTTTTCAAATTTGCTGAATATTACACATTCCTGCAAATTAATTTGATGACTGCCCTTATTATTGACAGTTCCTGATTCTGGAAAAGACACTCTGGATATCAGATTGCCCGTTTGCTGATCCATGAAAAATGATTAAATTGGAAATTAAAAACAGAAAGGAGTTCCATAACTCCTTTTAGAAGTCATTGGGGATGCCCTATAACTTCATATAGCGTTAAGGGTCATTGTAATAAACTGCTGGAAAAAAATTATCAGACTTAAAATTAATAGAATATGCTGGAAAAAAAGTCTTATGCAAACGGACAGAAAATTCATGAACTTATTGGGGAGAGACTTACTTATTATTTCAAAAACGGTAAAATTAAAGCAGAAGGCCCTTTTTTAAGCGAACAGATGGAAGGAGAATGGATTTTCTACAGAGAAACCGGACAACTCTGGGTAGTGGGTAACTTCAGGAATGGAAAGAAAAACGGCTCATGGATCCGGTATGACAGAAATAACAAGTTGGAATATCAGGAGAATTTCTTGGATGGCAAACTGATTAAGAAACCCTGACTAAAGTATTCCGGAAGTATTAACGGATTGCTCACTTCTTTATAATTGACCTAAGTTCCTGGTTACCGGGTGCCGGTTGTTTGAGAATGAACATTATGAATTTCCGGGTATTATTTGAATTATGTAATATCATAAAATGAACATAGAACGGACGTTTGATCTTCTTAACCGGTACAAAGAGCACTTTATAAAAGAAGATGCTCTCTGCAGCAAGCAGAATGGTGTATGGGTAAAATACAGCTCCGGCGATTATATTGATTACTCATATAATTTCAGCTACGGCCTTCTTGATATGGGTATAAAAAAAGGTGATAAGATTATTACCGTATCGAACAACCGCTCCGAATGGAACATTGCTGACATGGGAATGTCAATGATCGGAGTTATTCACGTCCCGGTGTTTACATCTCTCAGCTCAGCTGATTATCAATATATTATCAACCACAGTGAGGCGAATCTCATCATTATATCCGATAAGAAATTGTACAGGATTGTGAGTCTTGCAGCTGCTGCTTCCGGCAAGCCTTCACCGATTTATTCCTTCGATGAAATCGACGGAGTGAAAAACTGGAAAGAAATTATTGAAGCCGGAAAGCGAAGTTCCGTGAAACACAGCCAGACTGTTGAAACAATAAAAAGCAGTGTCAGTCCTGATGATTTTGCTTCACTTATTTATACATCTGGGACAACAGGCAGACCCAAAGGTGTAATGCTGACTCACAGGAACATGGTAAGCAACTTCCTGTCTGCGGCATCTGTTTTCAACCTGAAACCGGAAGATAAATATCTCAGCATATTGCCTTTGTGCCATGTAGGAGGAAGGCTTGGAAATTACCAGACCCAATACAGCGGTGCCAGTATATATTATGCGGAAAGCATGGGGTCAATAGCCCTAAACATGGCTGAAATAAAACCGAATGGTTTTGACGCTGTTCCAAGGGTACTTGAAAAATTCTATGATGTTATAATCTCAAAAGGCAATAAGCTTGACGGCATAAAGAAAAAGTTATTTTTCTGGGCTGTTGATCTCGGTCTGAAATATAAACCATTTGGTGAAAACGGATGGCTGTACGAAAGAAAACTGAAAATTGCAGATAAGCTCATATTCAGCAAATGGCGTCAGGCACTGGGTGGCAATGTCAGAATTGTCGGGTGCGGAGGAGCCAGTTTGCAGTCAAGACTCGAACGGATATTCTGGGCAGCTGGCATTAAAATAATAAATATGTACGGCCTTACCGAAACATCTCCGATTATCACAATCAACAGGACAGAAAAAGGGAATGTCAGGCTTGGTTCGGTTGGAACAGTTATTGAAGGCGTTGAAATTAAAATAGCCGGTGACGGAGAAATATTATGCAGAGGTCCCAATGTCACACCAGGTTATTACAAGGACCCTGAACTTACTAAACTGGCCTTTGACAATGATGGGTGGTTCCATACAGGAGATATCGGACATATCGAAGACGGGAAATTCCTGATGGTGACTGACAGGAAAAAAGAGATCTTCAAGCTCTCTAATGGTAAATTCATTGCACCTCAGATAATTGAAAATATTTTCAAAGAATCGCCAATAATCGACCAGATTATGGTCATTGGTGAGCATAAAAAGTTCGCAAGTGCTTTGATATCGCCTGATTTTAAGTATTTCGATGACTGGAAGAAAATAAATAAAATCTCGTTTACAGATAATGAGGAGCTTATTCAGCAACCTGCTGTTCAGTCGTACTTTTCTTCAGAAATTGAGAACCTGAATAAGAAGTTGATGCCTGCCGAAAGAGTGAGCAGGTTCAGGCTTGTTAAAGACGAATGGACACCATCAACAGGGGAATTATCAGCAACATTAAAACTTAAGCGGCAATTTATCAAGGATAAATACAAAGATCTTATTTCACAGATTTACGTGAAATAATTAAACTTTTATTGTTCATTTACTTTGTGAATCCTTTGTGTAAACCTTTGGTTCCTTTGTGGTTAATTTTTTTTACCACAAAGTCTCTCAAAGGTTATTACAAAGTAATACAACAACTTAAGTGTGTTTATGAATTAATCAGATTAAGGCTTCTTTAAAACTCATTCTAATGCAATATGATATAATAATTATTGGTGGCGGACTCGGTGGATTAACCGCAGGAGCCAAACTTGCCAGGGAGGGGAAAAAAGTGTTGCTTTTGGAACAGCACGATCGTCCGGGCGGATATGCAACTACATTCAGAAGAGGCGACTTCATTCTTGAAGTTGGATTGCATGAGATGGATGGTCCTTTTCCCGGGGATATTAAGACAAAAATATTCAATGATCTTGATGTCTTTAAAAATGTGGAGTTAATACGGCTACCTGAATTCTACAGGCTAATAAATGACCGTGTCGATGTGACCATACCACATGATCCTGAGGTTGCAGCAGAAAGATTATCCGGCCTTTTTCCGGAAGAAACCAACGGCATTAAAGCATATTTTAATCAGATCCTGACACCCAAAAAGAAAAACTTGGAATTTGAACAGCAGGATAAAAGTCTTGGAGAATTTCTTGATTCAATAATAAAGAACGAAGATTTGAAACTTATCCTGCTTGGCAATCTTGGCTATTTTCATGACGATCCCTATTCCCTCTCCATGTCGTACTACACAACGGCCCAGGGAAGCTATTATACCGGCGGGGCAAGCTTTATAAAGGGAGGGTCGCAAAAATTATCAGATCATCTTGCAGGTTTTATCATGAATCATGGTGGTGAGGTTCTTTTGAACCATATTGTTACCGGTATCAAAACTGATAATCATAAAGTAACAGGCGTCCTTTTTAAAAGAAAAAATGATCGCGGGAATGTCGATATTGAGGCTTCAGCAGATTTTATAATAGCAAATACTGCTATGCCCAATGTTGCAGATCTTTTACCGGAAGAATATGGAAGCGAATTTAAAAATGAACTAAAAAATCAGGAAACAGGAGCTTCATTGCTGACAATATATCTTGGGTTTAATAAACCTCTCAGAGAGCTGGGATACGGATATTATTCAACATTTATATATGATAGTACCATAAAATCGCAGAAAGATATTCATAAAAATAATATGGATGATTTCGCTAAAAGGAGCTTTGCTTTTACCTACTATAGCCAGGTGGATTCAGGACTGGCTCCCGATGGCAAAAGTGTAGGGACAATATGCTGTATCGACTATCTGAAGGATTGGGAAAACCTTGACAGGAAAGAGTATATTTCTAAAAAAGAGCAGGTGGCTTCTGTTTTTATCAAAAAACTGGAAAAGTTAATTCCCGGAGTTGGAAATATCATTGAATACTATGAGGTGGGTACTCCTTCCACGCTCAAACGCTACACACTTAATCCTGGCGGAGCAGTATATGGTTTTGCACAGACACCATTCAGAAGAGTCATTGACACTTCAAAACTACCTGATAATCTTCATTTTGCCTCTGCCTGGGGAAGAACAGGAGGCGGCTTCTCTGGTGCTATTTATGGCGGCTATTTATGCGCCATTAATATTCTACGGAAGAAACCTGGTCCAAAATAGGATTGCTTTTAGCCCTTTTCCATCTGTTGTGCAGCCATAACCATTCAGTGGGGTTCTTTATTAATATCTCAGCAATCCAGTCAATCTGAATTTGCGTATTCAACTGCAGGAATTTTTCATTATCCTCTTCGGGCTGAAGAGGTATTTCAGGTAAAATAGTTATATGATGATGATTCTCTTTATCACGGATTATATAGGCCGGAATGACAGGAACTCCGGTTCTTTTTGCAAGTAAAGCCGGTCCGGGCGGTGATGGTACATATTTATTAAAAAAATTAATATATATTCCTTTAGGATGAGACTGATCGTTTGATATGAATACAATCTTCTCTTCCTTCAAAGCTCTGATAATAGATATTGTGAGCGCTGCATCCGATTTGTACTTCAAAGGTGTAACATTGTATTTCCTGAAAATATTCCCAAAAAATTCACCAGGGAAATTCGATGCTTCTTTATAAACGGTGGCTATCGGATAGCCTTTAATTGCCAGCCATATGATCATTAAAGGAAAATTGCCGAAATGGCCGCTATACAACAAGGCTCCCTGTTTCCTTGCTTTCAGATCATCAAGTTGTTCCAGCCCTGAAGCGCTTACCATCTTCAGGATTCTTTCTTCATTGTATTTACCACTTATCACATAAGCAAACTCACAATAATTCTTAAGCATATTCCTGAGTGATTCCCTTAACATGGAATTTCTTTCCCTGAGAGTTTTCCCGGGAAAAACGATATTTAAATTATCCTGGGCAATTCTCTTTCTCTTCCATTTTAGTCTTGATCCGACAAAAACCATGAATGAGCATATTACGAAGGACCAGCTAAGAGGGAAAACTCTTGTCAAAAACAGGAGGAATCTGACGACCTGAAATGATGCTTTACCGGTAATTTTTTTTAGCCCCATGGATTCATACAAGATAAGAAACCTGGAGGAGAAAAGATTTATTTTATTTAACTTTGTGTAAATCCTGTAAATTATGAAAATTTCAATCTCCATTGTGGTTCTGGTTATATTTACTGGTTTTTTCTTTATACAGAGTTCACCTGATAACCAAAGTCCACAGAAGAGCGGATCGATCTACTCCGCTGAAGCAAAAAAAGTGATAGATGCAAAATGTTACGGATGCCATAGTGAAAAGGGCAAATCGATGGATGCGAAAGATGCTCTTCTGTGGGATAATCTGCCAAATCTTCAAAAAAGCAGAATTGTAGCAACCCTTGATGACATTATCGGGGTACTCAAAGAAAACACAATGCCACCTGAGGATGTTATTAAGAAGTATCCGGAAATGAAGCTGTTGCCCCAGGAAAAAAAGATTCTGCTATCATGGGCCGAATCGAAGGCTGACAGCCTGCTGAAATAAGATTTTAATGAATCCTTTTCACATATCCTGATGAAACCAGTTAAAATTATTCTGATTGCATTGGCAGTGATATTCATTGCCATACAATTCATACCATCCGGAATTCCTGAAAATAAGCCTGAGGATATAAAAAGCATTGTAAACAGCAGCCTGGTAACAGGACCTGTACTGGACCAGCTGAGAAAATCCTGTTTTGACTGTCATTCAAACCAGGTCCAATTTCCCTGGTATTCAAAACTGGCTCCTTCATCATGGTTGCTGGCAAATCATATCATTGACGGAAAATCACATCTGAACTTTTCCGAATGGGAAGATTACAGCAATCGTGAAAAAATTGGATTGTTAGAAGAGATTAAGGATGAAGTGGGGTCCGGTAATATGCCGCTGAAATCTTATCTGCTGATCCACAGGGATGCAAAGTTGAATTCTGAAGAGAATTCAGCCTTGTTAACATGGGCCGATGAAGCCACAGCCCAAATCCTGAAATAGATTCCATACAAAAGAAAAGCCGGCCCGGGATTCTGCGATTGGGACCTATTCCCCGAACCTGTAACCAATTCCTGGTTCAGTAATTATCAAGAGAGGGATGGGTGGAGTCATCTTCAATTTTTTTTCTTAACTGTGCTACAAATACCCTCAGATATTGTGTCTGATCTGAATAACTATGTCCCCATACTTCTTTTAACAGATACTGATGAGTTAATACTTTTCCCGAATTCCTTGCCATTAAAGCCAGTAAAGAAAACTCAGTCGAGGTTAACTTTAGCAAGATCATTATTTTTCTCTGACAGTATGGCCAGCCAGATCAATAAACAATAGAACCGAATGATAATACCGAACCGGCACCTGTTTTATCTTGTGTAACCTTAATGCTGTTCTTATGCGAGCTAATAATTCCCCTGTCCTGAATGGTTTTGTAAGATAATCATTTGCTCCGGTGTCAAGCGCTTTAATAATATCCTCTTCGGAGTTTCTGACTGAAAGTATGATTATTGGATTCTGATACCATTCCCTTAGCTTTCTGAGGACAGATAAGCCATCTTCATCCGGCAGACCCAGATCAAGTAATATCAGAGCAGGATTATGAGTTGCTGCTGTGATTATGCCTTCCCTGGCTGTAGAAGCTTCAGAAACCTTGTATCCATTAAGGTTCAAAGTAATCTCAAGAAGCCTCCTGATCTGTACTTCATCATCAATTACCAGTATATTGTTGTCTGTTGCCAATTTCCAATTATAATAAAATATTATTCAAATCAGGAATTTCGGTTGGTATATTAACTGTTATTATTGAACCCCCGTTTTTTCTGTTTTCAATTGCCACGCTGCCATTGTGTGCCTGAACAAATCCTTTTACTATGGATAGCCCTAATCCTGTCCCTCCGGAAATACTTCCTTCGAGTCGGTAAAATTTATTGAAAACGTTCTGCAACTCATCCGGGGGAAAACCAGGTCCCCTGTCCATAACCTGCATTATAAAATTCTGGTGATCATAATACATTTTAATTCTGATAGTTGTTCCTGGTTTTGAATATTGAGTTGCATTAAGTACAAGATTATGAAGGACATGTTCAATAAGTCCGAAATCTATTTTTACCAGTGGCATTTCATCGGGTATGCTGACTTCCAGCTTGAACTTTTCGAGTTCATTTTTCAGAACCTCAATGACCTTATTGGCAAGATCATGTACATCATGCCAGTCAAGTTTGGGTGTAATCCTGCCAGACTCCAGCCTTGACATATTCAGAAGGTTATCTATAAGTCTGTTTAATCTCTCTGAAGCTTTATTTATTTCAACATATAAATGCATGTTGGTATCCTTATCAAATTCACCCGAAAGTAAAGTGTCGGATGCTCCCATTATTGTAGCAACAGGAATTCTCAGTTCATGGGAAATTGAATTAAACAAGACTTTTATAGAGTTTATCTGATTCATCAAGTATTGAGGCTCTTCTTGCTATATCGTTCAGAAATTCTCTTTCAAGTGCATTTGAGATCTGTGTCCTGTAAGCATCCCAAAATGCTTCTTCATCACCCGAAAGGGTTTTCTTCTGTTTTATAACTACAACTCCTAAACGTAACTTGTTGCCAATAAGAGGATAAAATGTAAATTCAGTCGAGGGGAGGGTATCAGTAAACCGGCCAGCTTCTCTGGAATGCTGAAATGACCATTCGGCAATACTTAACTCCGGTTCAGAAAGGTTTAAGGAGTTTTCCGGTCTCACCAGTTTATCTAATACATTGTTTCCACCCTGCAGGATTATTGAGCTATCAAGTCTGGAATATTTCTCTGATGATACTTAACGGATGTTCTGATAACTTCATCAATTCCTGATGTCATTGATAATTCCCTTGTCAGCTGGTACAATGCACTTGTTCGTAATTCTCTTTCCCTGGTAAGTCTCTCCTGCTTCCTTACTCTTGATGTCATTATGCCTCCAATCAGAGCAATAATAAAATACATTATCAGCATTAATACATCCTCAATCCTGTCAACATGAAGAGTAAAAGGAGGCTGGAGAAAGAAAAAATCCCATAGCAGGGCACTCAGTGTTGCAGAAACCAATATTGGTCCTATACCTACAAATAGTGCCAGGATTGAAACTGTAAAAAGTAATCCGAATGCAACAATCTGATAACCAATAATGTCCTTTAATGGATAAAAAATAACAGCTGTCAGTATTGTGAATAAGGCTGCAATTAAATATTGCGAAATACCTGAAGTAAATGATGGCAAGCTAAAATACTTCATGTACTGATTCTCTTCATTCTGATCTGATCCCACAACATATACATCAATGTTGCCACTATATTTTATCAGCCTGTTTACGAAGTTCCCAAGCCTGAAATATGATACCAAGTTCCAATGCCTGGGTTTACCAACTATTATATGAGTAATATTTTCCTTTTGTCCTATATCAAGAATCGCTCTGACAATATCATTACCGGATGTAGTTATGAATTCTCTCCAAGGTGCCGGGCCAGGTTTATATTTTTATTCAGCTGATCCTGCTGTGAGGGTGACAATTTTTTTGTTGATTCAACGTACAGGGAAAGAAGAGTTGCTCCCATTGAGTAGGAAAGACTCTTTGCCCATCGCAACAGTTTGCGGAATGAGGGCTTGGTCCTATAACTGCCATCAGGTGCAGACCTGATTTCCACGGCCCTCTTATGCGGTTTTTCTGCATGTATTCCCTGAGCTGTGTATCGACCCTGTCAGCAACAATTCTGAGAGACATTTCCCTGAGGGCAGTGATATTGCCTTTTTTGAAAAAATTACGGATAGCTTCTTTTGATTGGTCCGGAGTATAAACCTTACCATCATCAAATCGCTGCAAGCAGTTCTTCAGGTGTAATATCAACCAGTTCAATTTCGTCGGCTTTCTCGAATATCTCATCAGGAACAGTCTCTCTCACAACAATTCCTGTTATCTGAGAAACCGTGTCTGTTCTGCTTTCAAGATGCTGGACATTCAATGTGGTGTACACATCAATTCCCATGTCAAGAATATCGAGGATATCCTGGTAACGTTTAATATGACGGCTTCCTGGCACATTCGTATGTGCAAGTTCATCGATAAGAACTATATCCGGCTTTCTTGTTATAATAGCCTCCGTATCTGCATCCTCTAGTTTTGTACCTTTATATTCAACAACTTTCCTGGGAATTATTTCAAACCCTCTTAAAAGCTCATTAGTATCATGCCTGTTATGAGTTTCAACATATCCTATAACAATATCTTTCCCTTTTGATTTATCAATGCGTGCTGACTCAAGCATTGAGAAAGTCTTGCCGACACCTGCACACATTCCGAAAAAGATTTTCAGCTTGCCCTTATTGCTCTGGTCTTCTTCAAGTTTTATTGAAGCCAGTAATTCATCAGGATCTGGCCGGATATTATCGTAATCTTTCATCTAAGGCTATCTAACATCAAATTTAAGAGAAATACATTGATCCGTGGTTCACCAAGTAATGAAAACTGACGTCCTTCGGTTAAATCATTTATTAAAAAAACAAGTTCATCTTGCCCTTCCTTGCCAATTCCCCGTGCCTGGACAACCCTGCTTACCTGTAATAAAGCTGCTGTTGGTGAGATATGCGGATCGAGACCACTGGCTGAAGCAGTAACCATTTCAGCTGGAATATTCAATTCTTTTTCTATCATATTAGCATGTAGAAATACATTTTCTCTCCGTATAATCGTTTCAGTCAACCGGGGATTTAAAAGACCAAGGTTGGAACCGCCTGAAGGAATGGGATTATAATTATTGTATGAAGGCCGTGACCAGAAATACTTGTCACTATCAAAATTCTGACCTATTAATTTTGAACCGACTATTGTTCCATTTATTTTGACAATGCTTCCCTGAGCCTCTTCATTAAAAAATACAGAGGTAATGACTGTGACAAGTCCGGGATATACTACCCCGGTAAGAATTATCATTAACGCCAGAAATCGAAATCCTGTAATGATTTGTCTTTTCATTTTTTATACCAGATGAAGGGAATTCAGTAAAATATCTATCACCTTAATACCTATAAAGGGAGCAACCAGTCCACCTGCGCCATATATCAAAATATTACCGGCAAGTACTCTGCTGGCTGATAAAGGCCTGTATTTTATTCCTTTAAGAGCCAAAGGAATCAATGCTATTATTATTAAAGCATTAAAGATGACTGCACTAAGAATTGCACTCTCGGGCGATCCCAGGTGCATTATATTGAGTGCAGATAATGGACCTGATGATCCGGATGAAGCATATAATGGCAATGCCAGAGCAGGGATTATAGCAAAGTATTTCGCCACATCATTGGCAACACTGAAAGTGGTCAAAGCTCCTCGTGTCATAAGCAATTGCTTTCCTGTTTCGACAACCTCTATCAGTTTGGTCGGATTGCTGTCAAGATCAACCATATTTCCTGCTTCTCTTGCTGCCTGTGTCCCTGTATTCATAGCAATACCGACATCTGCCTGTGCAAGAGCGGGAGCATCATTTGTCCCGTCACCTATCATGCCGACAAGATGTCCGTTTGATTGTTCCAAACGGATGCGGGATAATTTATCTTCGGGTTTTGCTTCTGCCATAAAGTCATCTACACCTGCCTCAGCAGCAATTGCTGCTGCTGTTAGCGGATTATCGCCGGTAATCATTATAGTTCTGATTCCCATAGAACGAAGCTGTTCAAAACGCGTCTTTGATGCCTCCCTTTACTATATCTTTTAGATTGATAACACCCAGGACTTTAATATTATCAGATACTACCAATGGAGTGGCACCCTGCGTGGCAAGGCGGGTAACAGTATCCTTTACATTTTGGGGAAAGAAACCATTATTATCCTCAATAAACTTTTTAATAGCGTCCGGGGCACCTTTGCGATAACTTTTGATTTTCCCTTCGGTGCAACCTGATATCAATCCCGCTTATCCTGGTTTTAGCTGAGAATTTTATTAAAACTGTATCTGCAGAATTCAAATTTCTCCCTCTCAGGTTGAATTTTTCCTTCGCAAAAACGACGATTGAACGACCTTCTGGTGTTTCATCGGCCAGAGATGAAATTTGAGCAGCATCTGCAAATTCCTCAATTGATACCCCCTCAGCAGGGATGAAATCTGTCGCCATCCTGTTGCCTAATGTTATAGTTCCGGTTTTATCCAGCAACAAAACATCCACATCACCGGCAGCCTCAACCGCCCTGCCACTTGTTGCAATCACATTTTTCTGCAGTAACCTGTCCATACCACTGATTCCTATTGCACTTAAAAGTCCTCCGATAGTGGTTGGTATAAGGCAGACCAGGAGGGAAATAAGTACCGGAATGGTAAGATTCATATTTTGTGGTAATCCTGAAGATCTAAGACTGTAAGAAAAAAAGCAGGAAGTGTAACCACAGCCATAAGGAAAATTATTGTTAATCCGGATAATAAAATAGTCAGGGCAATTTCATTTGGGGTTTTTTGTCTTTTGGCACCCTCGACAAGGGAGATCATTTGATCAAGAAATGTATTACCCTGCTCAGCTGTTATTCTTATAACAATCCTGTCGCTAATAACCTTTGTTCCTCCGGTTACTGCACTTCTGTCACCCCCGCTTTCACGTATAACCGGAGCTGACTCGCCTGTTATTGCCGATTCATCAACACTTGATATCCCTTCAACTACTTCTCCATCAGAAGGTATTATAGACCCTGCTGAACAAACAACCAGGTCCCCTTTTTTCAATTCTGTAGCCCAGACTTCCTCTTCTTTTCCTGAATTAAGACGGACTGCTTTTGTATTTATCTTGCTTTTCCTGAGGCTTTCAGCCTGGGCTTTTCCCCTGCCTTCTGCAATTGCTTCTGAAAAATTTGCAAACAGTACTGTAAACCACAACCACAGGGTAATCTGAAGTACAAAGAGGGAGAATTGACCTGAAAACAGATTATTAAAAAATACTACAGTTGTAACAACCGCTCCAATCAAAACAATAAATATAACCGGATTCTTTATCTGGTTTGAAGGTGTTAACTTGAAAAAAGATTCTTTCACAGAAGCAACCAGGATCCTTCCTGTCAGAAGTTTTAGTTCTTTTTTTTGCCTGGATTCCATTGAATAATAAATAATTATTTAAGGAGTAATAGATGTTCTACTATCGGACCTAATGATAAAGCCGGAAAGAATGTAAGTCCTCCGACAATTAAAATAACAGCAATCAGTAACAAACCAAAGAGCCAGGTATCTGTCCTGAAAGTACCATCTGAAAGTGGAGTAATTTTTTTACCAGCCATGTTTCCTGCAATTGCCAGAACAGAAATTATGATCCCAAATCTGCCAATGAGCATTCCCAGGCCTGAAAGAAGGTTGTAAAAAACTGTATTTGTATTGAGTCCCGCAAATGCACTGCCATTGTTGCCTGCTGCGGAGCTGAAAGCATATAGTATTTCCGAGAGTCCATGGGGCCCCGGATTATTGAGCGATGACAATCCGGCTGTTGTTATACATCCTATGGCCGAAAAAGTAAGAATTACAAAGTTTGGGGCCAGAATGGCAATCATTGCCATTTTAACCTCGAAAGCTTCAATTTTTTTACCCAGGAACTCCGGAGATCTTCCTACCATCAGACCAGCAATAAATACGGTCAGAATAATAAACATTATAATGCCATATATTCCGGATCCCACACCACCAAATATTACCTCCCCCAGCATAATATTGAATATGGCAACCATCCCTGAGAGAGGAGTAAGACTATCCATCATTGCATTTATCGAACCATTTGAAGCGGAAGTTGTAATAACTGACCATAGAACGCTGTTCCCCAGTCCAAATCGTGTCTCCTTTCCTTCCATATTAATACTCAAACCATGTATTGTGAAAATTTGTATTCCGAGTAATAAGAGACTGCCAGACCAATTATAAGCAGTGTAAACATTACAAGAAATATAGTCCAGCCCTCTCTGTCTCGAACCAATCAGCCTTCCATAAGTGAATGTGAGTGCTGATGGTATTAAAAGTATTGCCAGCATTTCCAGAAAATTGGAAAATGGGGTAGGATTTTCAAAAGGATGGGAGCTGTTTGCATTGAAAAATCCTCCTCCGTTTGTACCGAGCTGTTTGATTGCAATTTGCGAAGATACCGGCCCTAATGGAATAATCTGCTCCGAACCCATTAAGTGTTTGCTTTGACATATGGATGGAATGTCTGAACAACTCCCTGACCCGTAAGAATAACTGCAAAGAATATTGAAAGTGGTAATAAGACATAAAGTATGGATCTTGTTGCATCCATCCAGAAATTGCCGATCGTGCTGGTAGTTTTCCCTGACCAGACCTCTTATAACTGCTAACAAAACTGCAATACCTGTTGCAGCACTTAAAAAATTTTGCACCGTAAGACCTGCCATCTGTACCAGGTAACTTAAAGTGGTTTCCCCGGCATAGGATTGCCAGTTTGTATTTGTCACAAAGCTTATTGAGGTATTAAACGCCAACGACCAGGATGGAGCTGGTAATTTCTGTGGATTAAGAGGCAGATAACTTTGGCAGAGCTGAAGAAAAAACAGAAAAAGAAAACCCATGAAATTAAAAACCAGAAGACTATATGCATATTTCTTCCAGTCCATTTCTTCTCCTTTACATGAAATTAATCTGTATATGATTTTTTCGACAGGTTTTCCTGCAGACTTTAAAATATGATTCTCATCCAGAAATACTCTGGCCATATATTTCCCAAGGACAGGAATAAGCACTATCAATACAATCAAGTAGAAAGCTATCTGTATAATGTCATAGATATACATAGGTTAATACAAATGAATATGAAAGATCTTTTCAAGGAGTTTAACAATAAAACTGACCACAAGGAACAATCCTGCGACTGACACAAGGAACATAAAAATGGTCAATATAATTTTCCAGGTTCATCTTTAAGATTTCTTTATCCTGACAAAAATATGCATTAACCCATAAAGGCATTATAAAGAATTGACTTACAGGTATAAAGAAATTATAAAAAAAGCAACAACAAAATCTTCAATTGCATGAGAAAATCTGAAATCTTTATAAAATCTTTATACGGTCAGGGTTAATTTTTACTTTATGCTTATACATTCCGGATTACTTTTGGCCCTTGAAATATAGGATTATTGCCAATGAGGTTAATAAATCCATTGATTATACTCAGGATATTAAGTACAATTCTGCTGATAGAGACAATCTCATTTCTGCCCTGTTTACCCGTAGCATTAATATATAATGAATCTCTGCAACCATTTCTCTGGTCTTCGGTTGTCACATTCGTCCTGTATTTGCTTTTCCGATTCTTTAGCAGAAAGGCAAATCCCGAAGATATAAGCAACAGGGATACCTTTCTGGTTGTAACATTATCGTGGATCTTATTTTCGCTGCTAGGATCTCTTCCATACCTTATAAGCAGAACCATACCTTCATTTATTGATGCCTTTTTTGAGTCAGCATCAGGGTTTACGACAACAGGCGCTTCTATCTTAAAAGATGTTGAAGTACTTCCTTTTTCCATACTTTTCTGGAGAAGTCTGACACACTGGATCGGGGGAATAGGGATAATTGTACTTGTAATTCTTATACTTCCGGCACTCAAAATTGCAGGATATCAGCTTTTCAGCCTTGAATCCTCATTGAAAGAAAAGATCCATCCCAGAACTAAAGGTATCGCATACAGAATCATGATTATTTACTGCAGTCTTACTGCTCTTGAGGTCTTGTTGCTTGTATTGGGTGATATGAATTTATTTGACAGTGTATGTCATTCTTTCGGTACAATTGCAACAGGTGGATTTTCGACTAAAAACATAAGTCTGATGTATTACTCATCTTACAGCCAGTATATAGTGATGATTTTTATGTTTCTGGCAGGAACGAGCCAGGTTGTTTATTACTATTTGGTAAAACTTAATTTCAGGAAGGTAAAGCATAATGAAGAGTTCTGGTTTTATTTATCGACAGTTATATTTACCGGAACTATAGCTACATGTATTCTGCTCATCAATACTACCAAACCATTGGAAGAAGCATTCAGGGAAGGTTATTTTCAAATTATTTCCATAATTACCTGTACCGGATTTGCCTCTGCTGATTTTATCCTATGGCCTGCTGCAGGCATTAATTCTGATATTCCTGATGATGTTTTCCGGGGGAAGCACAGGATCAACAAGTGGTGGTATAAAAATGGCCAGGCATTTGATCGTATTAAAGAATATTAAGAGTGTTTTTGTCCGGCTTGTTCACCCGAAAACGATTCCCGTCGTCAGGCTTAATGGGAAAATGTTAGATGAGAAATCCAATATTTCCATAATCTCTTTCATAGTACTCTACATTTTTCTTTTCATTATAGGAACCGTGATTCTTACAGCAGACGGATCAGACCCGGTTACATCTGCCAGCTCCGTTGCCACCTGTATGGCAGGTATCGGTCCGGGACTCGGTACTGTCGGTCCGATGAGCAACTATTCCGATATTCCTGAATTGAGTAAGGTTGTCCTGAGCCTGCTGATGATTATCGGAAGACTCGAGATAATGACTGTATTTGTTTTGTTCGGTAAGTCATACTGGAAATTGTAACTCCAGATAAGTTAGCACCATATGAACTCGAATGACGTTTAAGCGGAGAGTAGTATTTCCCGGCCTCTTCAGTTGTACGGAATCCGGTTACAAATTATCAAATCCCTATATTCAAATTGAAATAATCGCATTTGCGGCTTTTTTTAGAGCGTGACGATTTGAATTAGTCAAATTTTCTAATTCTAAATCTATCATTCTATTTTGTTGCTATTTTAAATTACCGTTGGCTTTAGCCATTTGTTGCTATTTTATATTACCGTTGGCTTTAGCCAACGGTATATAGACCTCATTTATAAGGACTTTAGTCCTTCACTTTTGGGCTAAAGCCCGACCAGTGGCGTGTCACAATGCGATTACAATAATGTCAAAGAACCTAAAAATATCCAATTAATAATCAGAGGGTTTTAATTGCCCACTACTGAGAAATATTATTTAAAAAAATTTGGAACGTATAAAATTTATGCTTTACTTTGTAATTCAAAGTACTTTTATAATATGAAGAGTGATACAAAATCCATCGAGGACATAAAGGCAATCAGGAAAATAATGGAAGAATCTTCCAGATTTCTTTCCCTTAGCGGCCTTTCAGGAATATTTGCAGGGGTTACAGCAATAGCCGGAGCACTTGTTGCATATTTTTTTATTCTTGACAATGGCACTATTCATTATGATGAATATTTCAGAAATCTTTCGGCAGAAGAGACTTTTTCTCTCAGATTGCAACTTATTACGGATGCTGCTTTAGTGCTTGTGCTTTCTGTGCTGTTTTCTCTCTGGTTTTCAATAAAAAAAGCAAAGAGGGACGGCAAGAAATCTCTGGACACCCATTTCCAGAAGGCTGCTTATAAATCTTCTTATCCCACTGACTACCGGAGGTGTTTTTATTTTTGCACTCCTGCTTCAGAACAACATACAGCTGATAGTTCCGTGTTTTCTTATTTTTTATGGTCTGGCGTTGGTAAATGCAGGGAAGTTCACCTTTGGCGAGATTTTTTACCTCGGTATACTCGAAATAATTACCGGTCTTGTTTCAGCATTTGTTCCGGGCTGGGGCATGATATTCTGGATATTCGGTTTTGGCATCCTGCATATTATCTACGGGCTGGCAATGTACAGAAAATACGAGGCATGAAAGATCTTATTTCGAACATAAACAAGGTTTTTGAAAGCAGGGTAAGATTGGGGATTATGTCAGTCCTGATGGTAAACGAAAACTATGATTTTAACAGCCTGAAAGAGACTCTGGATTTAACCGACGGGAATCTTGCCAGTCATCTTAAAGCTTTGGAGGAAAAGGGAATGATAAAAGTTAATAAACAATTCATCGGACGTAAACCAAATACAAGCTACTCAGCAACTGAAACAGGAATCGCCGAATTCAGACAGCATCTAAAAGCACTTGAAAACCTGATTAAAGAACAATAATTTTTTTATATTATACACTTTGTAAATCAAAGTACTTTTGTAAACTATCAAATCACAGACTATGAAAATTGAAATCACAAACCAGAACAAATGGCACCAGTCACTTACGATAAAGCTCGCATTACTGGCATTTCTCGGTCTAATCTTTCTTATCCCTCTCGAGATGATCAAGGAGATTATCCTCGAAAGGCAATTGAATTCTGAAAAGGTTAAAAAGGAAATATCTGATCAATGGGCATCAAAACAATGTTTCGCCGGCCCTGTGATCAATATCCCCGTTCGAACTATTCCGGTTGAAAAGGATGAGAAATCAATAACCAGAATATGGCATATTTTGCCTGAAAGCCTCAATATTACCGGAATTATCAAACCCGAAATACGATACAGGGGTATTTATAAGTCGGTTGTATATGATTCTGAATTGAAAATAAAAGGATATTTTATTATCCCGGCAGAAGATTTTTTAAAAAACTATGAAGTTCTATGGAACGAGGCATATTATACTGCAGGTATTTCAGATAACAGGGGCCTCAAGGGTAAAATCATTCTGAAAACTGATTCGACAGAACTGGAAGCAGAGCCGGGAGTCATGGACAATGACATTTTTCAGTCAGGTATTTCATTTGTTAGTCCTGTTCTTATTCCCGGAAATAAAATCAGTATAGACATGAGCCTTAGCCTGTCAGGGTCTGAAGGATTGCAGCTGACTCCCCTTGGGAAATCAACATCTGCTCATCTCACTTCAGAATGGACCTCTCCAAGCTTTAACGGGAGCTTCCTGCCGGTAAAAAGGAGTGTGGATGAAACAGGATTTACTGCAGACTGGGAAGTGACCCATCTGAACAGGAATTTTCCTCAGAACTGGACAGGAAGTGCATTTCATCCTCTGGAAAGTTCATTTGGACTGGATCTTTTTCAACCAGTTGATCATTACCAGAAGTCCTGGAGAAGTTCCAGATATGGAGTACTGTTCATTGCTCTCACATTTCTTGTACTGATTTTTCTTGAAATTACAAGGAAAGAAGCAATTCATATTTTCCACTATTTCCTGGTCTCACTGGGACTTGTCCTCTTCTTCTCACTTCTTAATTCTCTCAGTGAGCATGCAGGTTTTAATGCAGCCTACCTGATTTCATCCACTGCAACAATTTTGATGATCTCTATTTTTACCGGTACTCTTTTCCGGGAAAAAAAGAGTGCATTGATTGTATTTGGTATGCTGGTGATTTTATATTCATTTATTTTCGTCCTGCTGACTCTGAATGATTATGCTTACCTGGCCGGGAATATTGGCTTGTTTCTGTTGCTGGCTTTTATTATGAGACTCGCAAGTAATCTGGAAATTTTCAAAAAGGCTACATTATTTGAACCGGCTGACAAAAAGGATAATTAAAAACAAAAAGATGTTTTTTGGAAGCGGGAGATCCCTCGTCCGCCAGGTGCACTCGGGATGACATGGTTTTTTGTGGTCACTGGGGAAGGAGAGCGGGCAGTGCCCGCTCTCTTCTCCCCTTCCCCCTCCCCAAAAGAATCCTGTCATTCCGAGCGCTAGCGAGGAATCTCCTGCCGATTAGTCCGGGTCGTCTTTTATTCGTTAAGCGGACGAGCTCACCGAAAGTAATCTCATGCTAATTTCAAGTATTATCCGTTTTGTAGGGTAAATTCTTATTGTAATACAATAAGAAATACATGCAATACAATAAATATATTCCCTATAACAATATGTAATCTTCACATAATGAACGCTTAAGATTTAAAATGACAGATATGTATAAAGGTTAGGCTAATTATTTACGTCCCATCTGTAATCCATATACTTCCATTCAAAATCATCAGTCATAAAAGTCAGGTAAATGAATCCTTCTTCAAAACTCCGGTTTGGGCCATTCCACCAGCCACCTGAAACAGCGCCACCGGTTATAAAATGAATACCATCAATGTAGATATCCTCAACAGTGTGAAGATGTCCCTGAAGCACAAGCTTAAGGTTATATCCATTGAAAAGACTAATAATCTCTTTTGAATTATAAACAACCAGAGTTGAGTCGTTTGGTAAAGTTGATCCTTCATATTTCTGAGTATTAGCTGTAATGAAAGGAATATGTGTACTTATTACAATTGGAGTCCGGGGGTCAGTCTTTTGTAACTCACTCTTTATCCATGAAATCTGCGCTGTATCGATTTCCCCTATATATTCACCTTTTTTAGTATCCTCAATTGAATTCAGGACCATGAATTTCCACCCTTTATGAGCGAAAGAATAATATGATTCCCCAAGTCTTTTTTCAAACATTTTTTCTCCATATTCCGGATTGGCGGTATCAGCCCCGCTTTTTTCAGAGATTCCATAAATCTCATGATTGCCCATTGTATTGTAAACCGGGCTTAATGATTTTTTTACAACCTCTGTATAAAGATCATAGAGTGAATCTGCACGACCATACGATTGCCCCAGTGCATCCATAATTAAATCTCCTCCGGTTATTATAAAATCTGGCTTCAACATATTAATCGAATCCAGAGCCTGTGTGAATCCTTTAACTGCATTTTTCTCAGGCTGAAGATGTATATCCGTAAGGAATACAACACTAAATGTATCTTTCATTTTCTTTTCGTTTTTACATGCTGAAAATGAAAGAATTGAAAATGTAATAACCAGGTTAACCAGAACTAAGTAAAAAGTCGCTTTTTTCATAAGTATACTATTTTTGCTTTTCTTATCTCTTCAAAGTTAACATAAAACTGACATTGCTGCATAAACTTCCGGCAGGCCGGTCCCATCACCAATCATGAAAATTACATTTCTGATTTTCAGGAGAATAATTGGATCTTCTTTTTTGCAGATAGTTCCGGCATGTGGGCTGGAGCAGAAATAAATGTTCCCGTTACAGCTTATAGACATATTTTGTCATCTGATCTTAAAAAATGTATTTTGTGAGGTTCTGTAAATATCAAAAAAAACAAATAAATTTGTCTTGCGATTTCAGGTTCTCCGGTCAGATTTTTTCTGATTGGAGTGAAAAGGGAATCCCGTGAAAAACGGGAGCTGTACCCGCAGCTGTAAATCCAACAAACGTTTTGGCAAACCCCGCCACTGTTAAACTGGTAGTGAAATGGGAAGGCAGCCAAAACAGGATGAGCCAGAAGACCTGCCTGTAACATACTTCGTAGCTTTCGGGTGAAAGGTAATGAGTAGAAAATATCTTGTTTCTATCCTTGTCTTTTTATTACTGCTGCGAATGGTGCTGACCTGATACTGTGTCACGATGATACAGCTATCATACTGTTTTTGGCAAGAATTATTTTCACAGATGCGGATAAAGGTTTTAATGTTTATTAAATTGTCGTGGCTGACATTATTATTTGCAACTACATACAGTGCAGAAGCAGTCGCACAATCAATTTCTGACACTATTTATCAGATTCCGGATGTGGTTATAAGCGCCCCGCGCAGTCAGTATTTCAGAAATGATATCAAGTCAGATGTTTTTTCACAGGACGAAATGAGACAATTTGCCGGAGAGTCGCTCGGAAGTTTCTTAATATCCAATACAGCACTTAATGTTAAAACCTATGGAACCGGTGGTGCAGCAAGCGTTTCCCTTCGGGGCACATCTTCCAGCCATGTCCAGGTAAACTGGAACGGATTTCCAATCAATTCAGTCACTCTGGGATCTGCCGATTTTTCGATGATCCCGGTTATCGGATTCGACCAGATATCAATAGTCTATGGCGCTCCCGGAGCTCTTTATGGTAGTGGTACGTTTGGTGGGGCCATTAATCTCGATAATAATCTGAAACCGGAAAAAGCACTGAGTGGATCAGCAAATGTCAGTTATGAATCACTTAAAACGGTTGCTGGCAGCTTTTCCTTTCGTGCAGGGAATAGCAAACTGGCATGGAAAATAAACGCATGGGGGAATTTCTCTGATAATGAATTTTCATATTATGATTATATAAGGCAAAGTGAAAGAAAACAGACCGACGGAGACTGGCATGATGCAGGTGTAATTCAACAGGCAATAATTAAACTGTCGGAAACATCAACTCTGGAGGCTGGCTTGTGGTACCAGGTTAAGGATTATAATATACCATCACGAATTGGATCCACATCTTATGAATCTCAAAAGGATTCAACACTGAAACTTTTTACAGCTTACAAAAAAACTGCAAGCCGCTGGGGATTACAGGTAAAAGCCGCATTTTTCAATGATGAACAAAGTTATATCCAAAAAGCATCGGCACAATCGCCTGTAAACAGTATTGAATCATACATCAATGCCCGTCAATGCTATGGAGATGCTAATTTCAGATACCATATACTGCCGCATTTATCTGTCGATGCAGGTATTATAGGTACTTATATTTTCGCAGATGTATCAGCATATGGGGAAAGAAAAGAGGAAAAAGGTATCGCGGCTTTTACCGGCCTGAAATATGATAGAAACCGGTTTTCTATGCAAACGGAGATTCGAAAGGAATGGAACAGCAATTTCAATTCCGGTCTGCTGCCTTCATTTGGCCTGGCATGGAAGGTGATGCCGGATAACTGGACTTTGCGGGTCAACACTTCGCAGAAATTCCGTAAGCCGACATTTAACGACCTTTACTGGATGCCAGGGGGTAATCCGGACCTGAAACCGGAAACAGGTTTTTCTGTCGAAGCAGGTTCATTGGTCAAGATTCTGGAAAAAGAAGAAATAATCCTGTCTGCTGACCTGAATGTGTTTTGGATGGAGGTTAATGACATGATTGTATGGCGTCCAGCAGGCGCCTATTGGATGGCATTTAATTATCAACATGTACGCTCCTATGGCATAGATGCCAGACTGATATTTGATTTTGAAAGTGGAAAATTTAAATATCATTCATCACTTTTGGTAACTCTTAACCACTCAAAAACAGATACCTACACTGGTGCAGAACCAGAAAAAATGCTGTACTCACCACGGATCATAACTTCCTGGGAAAACCGTTTTTCTGCAGGTATTTTTGATTTTACAATTTGGCACCACTTTACAGCAGATCGTTTTTACGACGATGATTCTCTTCTTGAACCCTATCAAACTGTTGATGCAAGGGCCGGAGTTAAAATTCCTGTCTGGAAAGGTAAACTGGGCGTGCATATTACTTTTAATAATCTGACAAACATTACCTATGAGCTGATTCGCCTCTATCCAATGCCCGGACGTTACTGGTCGGTGAAAATGGGTTATGAATTTTAAAATATTCCTGAATATTTAGCTTAAACTCAATCATCATGAAAATCAAATTTTTGGAAATATGGTTCCTTGCCCTTGCAGGGGTTGCAATATTATTTGCATCATGCGAAAAAACAGAAGATGAGCCTGAGATAACAGTTAATAACCTGAAGGGAATGTTTGTGGTATGTGAAGGAGTTTTTGGACAGGCTAATGGTGATATTTCTTTTTATGATTCAAAATTGGATCAATCGACCAAAGAGCTTTATTTTTCAGTTAATGGCATTTCTCCCGGAGACGTTATTCAGTCGTTCGGGATAGCAGACACCCTGGGATTTATTGTTGTAAATAACTCGCAAAAGGTTATCGTTGTGAACATGAAAGATTTTAAAGTTGTTAAAACCATCAGCGGATTCTCTTACCCCAGGAGTGTGGTACATGCAGATAAGAATACGGTTTATGTATCAAACGGCGACGGTTATTCGGGAAATTATATTTACAGTATTGATTTGACTTCACTTAAAAAATCAGATTCCCTGGAAGTTTCCACCGGCCCTGAAAAACTGATTACTGTTAATTCAAAGGTTTATGCATCACTTACAGGCGGCTGGAAAAACGATGGTAATACAGTAATTGAGATCGATCAGGCGTCATTTACTATTGTTAATACTTTCACAGTTGCCTCGGTGCCCGTTGATATCACAGCAGATAAGAACAATAATATCTGGGCATATTGCAAAGGAGTGGCCAATTATTCAAATTACCCCGATGTAACTTACGAAAATTCAGGGATCAGCAAAATTATTGTATCTGCAAAAACGGTCTCTACGTTTCCCCTGACAACAATGAGTTCTTCCGGCATAAATAATATTGCTGCAAACAAGGATGGTAGTGTAATATATTATCTCAATGATGGACTTTATTCGATGTCAGTAACCGCTACCGGGTTACCAACATCAAAAGTAATTGATCATTTATTTTACGGGATAGATGTTGATCCGCAGAGTGGTGAAATTGTTTGTCTTGACGAGGTGGATTCAAAAGCCTTAATTTATAATTCCAATGGAGTGGAACAATATAGTTTTAAAACCGCAGCATTTCCCAACTCGGTGATATTCAGCTATTGATGTGCTTTTTAAGAGCGGCGTAACAGCGGGGTGATATGCCTTTTAAATTACCTCAACGCTGATTATACCGGTATTCCCAATATATTATTCGTAACTTACAAAATAAATATTTACTAAAAGAAAGGTAATTAAAATGAACTATTTGTATTTTATTATTCCTGTCGTTGTGATATTCTTCGCAGGAATCAGAATTGTACGGCCTACTGAACGGGGTTTAATTGAGAGGCTTGGAAAGTACCATAATTTTGCCAATCCAGGATTTCACTGGATTATTCCAATCATTGACAGAATCTTTGTGATAAATGTAACTGAACAGATGGTAGATGCCCAGCCACAGGAAATAATCACAAATGATAATCTGAATGCAAGCGTCGATGCACAGGTTTATTTCAGGGTTAAATCGGATGAAGGGAGTGTAAAAGGATCGACGTATGATGTTAATAATTATAAATGGCAGATTGTCCAGCTTGCCCGTACAACTCTTCGAAATATAATCGGCACACTTACTTTAAAATCTGCCAACAGCGAACGGGGGAAAATTAACACCGAGCTTCTTACAACCCTTGATAAAGAAACCAGAGGTTGGGGAATTGAAATTATCCGTACCGAATTAAAACAAATTGACCCTCCTTCGGATGTCCAGGAAACCATGAATAAAGTAGTAAAAGCTGAAAATGAAAAAATTGCTGCAATAGATTCTGCTACTGCTGCCGAAACCGTTGCAGACGGGATAAAGAGGGGAAAGATAAAAGAAGCAGAGGGTTATAAACAGGCAAAAATCTTACATGCTGAAGGTGAAGCTGAAGCCATCAGACTTGTAAATGAAGCGGCAGATAAATATTTTGTAGGGAATGCCCAATTATTGAGAAAGCTGGAGGCTCTTGAAGCGTCGCTCGGGAATAATGCTAAAATTGTTGTTCCGGCAGGGACCGAGCTGGTAAATATCATCGGAGAGATGGCAGGAATAGTTCCATTGGAGAGGAAGAAAAAAGAAAGCTGATAATTCAAAAAGCTGATTATAGTTCCCTGCCCTATCCAAATTAGTTATTGGAATATTAATATTTAATTCAGGTTGCTGGTTAATTGCCGGATGCCCGGGATTTACACTCTCCATTTCCAGCATTGACTGAGTGGTCCGGGTCACTGATTTTTCCACAATTTATGGCTGGTAAAAAAATAGTTGGGTAATTGATATCTTCTTTTTATTTTTGGTAATGCAGACCTGAACATGCACAAAATATCAGGTTTACATTAACCAAATGAGGACTGAAATTCATGTCGGCATATTTGATGCATTCATATTTCTGGGAGTATTCCAGGGATTTCTGTTATCGTGGTTCTTTATAAAAAGCGTACAGAATACGAGAAAAGCAAACCTTTATCAGGGATTACTGTTGCTTGCACTGTCACTATGTATCTTTGAAGAATGGCTGAACAATACGGGATATATTGTAAAAATTCCGGCACTCTCAAATTTCAGCGAACCACTGAATTTTGCTCTGGCACCACTTTTTTATCTTTATATAAGAAGCAGTTTAAATCCGGAAGAAAGAAGAAAAGACTGGGTGCATTTTATCCTTACACTATTCTGGATGTTCTACATGGTTTTTTATTTCATACAACCAGAGGAATTTAAGTATAATTCTTACGTGGAAACAAAACATCCCGATTGGAGCTATCTTCCGGCGCTCCCCAGAATTTCAGTTGATCCGTTAGGGATCAGGGCTTACTGCAATCAGCTTACAGTGATACAGTTCCTGATTTATCTTTTTGTTGCCGTACTTTTATTGCTCAGAAGATTCAGGTCACTGAACCAGTCACTCTTTAAAGCAGATAATGAATTGCTGATCACTTTACGTAATACGACGATTCATATTTTTCTGATTATTATACTATTTCTTGCAACAAAATTGTATTTCGGAATGAGAAGTGACATTGGAGGGTATATGGTAGCCTCTTATATTTCGTTCATGATCTATGCAACCAGCTATCAGGTACTCAATCGTTCAGATTTCTTCAATGACCAGGGTTCGTTTCTTTATTTTCCGGTATCGAAATATCAGAAATCTTCTCTTTCGGAAGAAAAGAAAGTACAGATCTTAGAAAAGGTAAAAAGGGAAATGGAGGTAAATAAATATTTTACAAATAATCTGGCTTCATTATCAGGTCTTTCAAAACAAATAAATGAGTCTTCCCATCATGTCTCACAGGTTATTAATGAGAAACTGAATAAAAATTTCTTTGAACTTCTCGCTGTTTACAGGGTGGAATATGCAAAAAAACTTATAAAAGGTGATCGGGAGATAAAACTCACAGTCGAGGAGCTTGCAGAGATGGTCGGCTACAATTCCAAATCCTCCTTTAATATAGCTTTTAAAAAACATACCCTGATAACACCATCAGAATACAGAAAATCCTTAAACAATCAGTAACATCCATGTTATCTGATATATAGCACCCTATTAATTCTTCAATTCTGTTTTATCCGATAGGCTCATACATCGTGCCTATAGGCTGATTCGCTCTGTCTCGCAAATCGGGTTTATGTTTGTCAGAGAAAACAAAAATCGCATAAATGACAACATTAACTGATCAGAAACAAGAGCGTCAATATTACATTGACTGGTTAAGAATCCTTCTTATAATTAGTGTATTTCTGTTCCATATCGGGATGATCTTCAATAACTGGCCATGGCATATAAAGAATGAACAGCAATTTGGAGGATTGCTGAAACAGATTATGACTTTTCTCCATTACTGGAGAATGCCATTATTATTTATGCTGTCAGGTGCCGGTACCTTTTTTGCCCTCGGAAAAAGAACTCCGGGCCAATACCTGTCAGAACGTTTTAAACGGTTGTTTATCCCACTGGCAGCCGGCATTTTTATACTCGTACCTGTTCAGGTCTATATTGAAAGAATACCTCAGTACACATCATTGACTTCTTATTACCCTCACATGTTTGAGGGTATATATCCGGATGGCAATTTCAGCTGGCATCATCTCTGGTTCATAGCTTACCTTTTTGTGGTATCTCTGTTTATTTCACCTTTCCTGAACTTCCTCCGGAGCGACAGATTTAAAAGGTTTACACATTTGATTGCAGATATCGTAACAAAACCGCTTGCTCTTAATATCTTCATAATTCCGCTGCTGCTTTCCCAGATACTCCTCCGTCCGTTTTTCGAGTCAGGAACCAATGCCCTTGTCAACGACTGGGCTTCAATGACATACTATATTATATTTTTCCTCGCCGGATATATTCTGATACCTGTCACGAAGATTACCGAAGCAATCCGCACACAGAGGTTTTATTACCTCTCAGAAGTAATTATTGTGACAATTGGTATGTTCAGGTTTACAAATATGATAGAAAATGAAGTATTGGCTGATAATTCTCCGGGATACCTTATCAATTTTTCTGGCATGGAGTTGTGCCATTACAGCTATCGGTTTTGCAAAGCAGTTTTTAAACAGAGACTCTGTTCTGAGGAGACTGGGGAATGAGGCAATCTATCCTTTTTATTTGCTGCATCAGCCGGTAATTGTTGTGATCGGGTATTTTGTGATTCAGTGGAATATACCTGCCCCCCTGAAAGCTTTCATTATGGTACTCTCGGCTTTTACAACGATTGTGACACTATACTGGTTTGTTATCCGGCCATTTAATCCTTTCAGAGTCATTTTCGGGATGAAAATTAAAATGAAAAAGGAAAAGGAGCCCGTAATCAGCTGCGTACTTAAACCATCTATTGCCGAAACTGACAAATCTGTAGCCTGAATTAATCATGGACCTTTTAAAGAAACCTTGCACTTAATCAAAAATCCTGATAAAATGAAACCCAGCTGGAAAATAGCATTACTCGAGGGAGCCTGTGTAACGGGGATTCTGACAATGTTCATCCTCCCTTTATTCAGCCTACCCGGGTATTCCATAACCAGAAATACCTTAAGCGAGCTTGGAGCACAGTTTACCCCATTTGCATGGATAATGAACCTGGTTTTCCTGATCCTGGCGCTGAATTCAGTAAATGCAGGATGGGATTATTTTGAGGATTTTGTACTGCATCGGATAGCCCTGGTCCTTTGTGCCCTCTCATTAATACTTATGGCTATTTTTAACCATGCTCCAGCAGATCCTGATATCCCATATAATATAAAGGAAGCCGTATGGCATGCCTATTTCGCAGGTACAGCAATTCTGTCTTTCACCCTTCTCAGTTTAGCCACAGGTTTTGTCCTGGAAAAACAATTTGACAGGGCAGTATCGGTAGCTGCAGGATTTTCAATTATTTTCTTATCCCTTCTGACTTCTGAAGCCGGTATTTATTCCGGTATCTGGGAAAGATTGATGTACATGGTCTCAACCGGATGGTTGATTTACATTCTTAAAACCGGGAAATAACTACAGGTCTGAAATGTATAAAGCTATTATTTAATCTAAGTTATAAACATTTAATTATCAGAACACTAACCACTTAAATTACAAGAACAATGAAAACAAAAACAGAAAATCAAAAATTTTATCAGAACAGCGGACTTTTACTGGTAACTGTCATTCTGATGTCTCTTTCTTCAGTTGCGGATGCACAGATGAAGGATTCAACCGAAACCTTGTTAAAATCGGGAGTTGAAATTAACGAACTCTGGGCTCCTGAGGTAAAAATCAATTCGATTCAGGGCAGGGTTGGCACACTTATCGGATTGTACGGAGGCGCACTGATCAACCGTTCATTTCTTATTGGTCTTTCCGGGGGTTTAAACCTGGGACATCCCACAGTGAATTATGGCTATTTCGGAGGTATCGTGCAATATACCGTTAAACCGGCAAAACTTATTCATTACAGCGGTCAGTTACTTATCGGATACGGAACTACCAAGGATTATGAGAATACAAAGTCGGGACTTTTAGACAATTTCTGGAATATTTCAGGAGCCAATTTCTTTCTTATGGAACCGGGTATAAATCTTGAAATAAACATAAAAACGGGAATGACACTTATCACGGGACTAAGTTACAGGTATGCTTCCGGGCTGAATGAAAACAATGAGAATGTTCAGATTACCCATTTAACAGCCAGAGACCTGAGCGGTCTGAATTTCAGTATCGGGCTGAAGTTTGTTAAGGCAAAGAAAAACAGATCATAAGTAGTCTGTATAAACCATTTTAAACTACCAAAAATGAAGACAATTTTTCTCTTTATTTTCATTTTGATACTGACTGGCAATCAGATTAAAGGGCAGGGGAAGGATTCATTATCCCATCATAAAATTTATTCTATCAATCTCCAAATCGGGTTGAACCAGATCAGGGAGATGAATCTCCTGCCCCTGGTTCACAAAGGTACCCTTACTGAGTTATCTTTTGAGACGGAAAAGGTAAAGGAAAGTTTGCGTCAGTTTCAGTTTTATTTTGGTTACAGTCGCGTCAGAACCAGCGTTGAAGAATTGTTCCCAAGTGCAAATATCAGGCTTGGATTAAACTACTCATATAATTTTCTGATTTTTCAAAAGAATAATTTAAAATATTATTTGGGTCCGCAATCATCACTAGGATACACTTTTATGACATACCCTAACTGGGATGAGAGTCATAGTTACTGGGCCAATTACCTGACTATAGGAGCCAATAATATTTTTTCCGTATTTCTCAGAAATGAAAGTGAATGGTTCACATCACTAAATTTTTCACTTGCAGGATTTTTCAGTCGCCCTGAGGAGGTGCGTCCATATAAAATGGATGATTATACCGCCGGTGGAGTTCTGAAAGCATTCAACAGCAATATTGAGCCCGGATTAATGAATAATTTATTACAAATCAATTTCAAAACTGAGTACCGGTTTCCGGTTTTTATTACAAAACGGGAGGCAATAACTTTCAACATGGAAATACTCCGAATCTCCGGAAACGGTGGACAACCTGTTCTTCAAATAATTAACCGTATCGGATTAAAAATTATATTATGAAACCTAAGAGACTAATAATCACAATAACAGGGATTTTAATACTGAGTATCTCTTCCTGCCTGAAGGATGAAGATGTAAAGCTGGAATACAGTGGATTTCAACCTCTGGCAATAGATGATGATTGGCAGGTATCAACACCAACAGAGGAGAAAATGGATGAGTTTTTTTTAAATGCAGCCTATCAATTGATCTATAGCAATGAACGTTTTGGCATGGCCCGGAGCTTTTTGGTTATAAGAAACGGTAAAATTGTTGCCGAAGCATATCCACACGATCCTGAGGACGCTTCCAGGATTGAAAATATTCAATCTTGCACCAAGTCATTTACCTCAATCCTGACCGGAATTGCGCTTGAAAAAAATTATCTCGATTCCATTAATCAAACGTTTAACAGTATTTATCCTGACAACTTCATAACTCATCAGGAGAAAAAGGACATTACTGTACGAAATGCTTTGACAATGAAGACAGGTATAAACTTTATAAATGGAGATCATACTGAAGTGCTATATAGAACTGAAGAAGGCTCTGTTGATTATATTCTCTCCATTCCTCAGAATTATGATCCGGGAATTGTTTATCAGTACAATGACGGCGCTCCACATTTAGTTTCTGCTGCCATTCAGGAAGAATATGGTAAACCGCTTTCAGTGTTTGCCGATGATTTTTTGTTTAAACCGCTGGGGATAACTGATTGGAATTGGGAAATGTCAAAGGATGGAATCACATTCGGTGCATTTAGTCTTTTTTTAAAACCTCGTGATGTCGCCAAGTTCGGGCAACTATTACTTCAGAATGGCAAATGGGAAAATAAGCAGATTGTTGACAGCAGTTGGATTGCGGAAGCCACGAAACCCTTGGTGACAATGAATAGTCCGGGAGCTTCTTATGGTTACTATTTCTGGATCTTTCCTGCCTACAGGGGTTATGCTGCGGTAGGTCATGGAGGACAGTTTATTTTCGTGGTCCCATCGAAGAAGCTGGTAGTAATCTATACAGCCTGGCCGTATACAAGTGGGGATATGTTTGACAATTTCAATGAGTTAGCAGATCTGATAATAAAAAGCTGCAATTAAAGAACTCTGACTTTCCAGACTAACAGGCGGTGTCTCCGGTAAATCATCTTTGTGAACATTGTCATTCAGAACTTTGTTGTACTGAGTATATGAAAATAAAAGTATTGACATTATTCAGCTCATGTTTGTTTTTTCTTTACTCATGCAGTAAAGAACCTGTAGTTGATCTTACAGGAGATCCGCCGGCAGATACAACAAGTGTTCCTCAAATAAGTACTAAAGTTATTTTAACCGGATATGAAATCATCTGGGGTATGGATTTTCTTCCCAATGGCGATCTGGTCTTCGGTGAAAAGCAAGGGAAACTGTATATAAAAAAGGGTGAGACAATAACTGAGATTTCAGGTTTCCCGGCAGTACTGACCACCGGGCAGGGCGGATTGCTTGATATCAGGGTACACCCTGATTATTCAGACAATGGCTGGATATATGCAAGTTATGCTTTATCTAATCAATCAGGTGGTGGCCAGCTGAAACTAATTCGTTTCAAGATAAGCAATAACCAGGTCAGTAATATAGAAAATATCTTTTCTGCCAGCGGATCAAATACATGGTATGGTCATTATGGCAGTCGCATAGGTTTCGATAAGGCAAAATATCTGTATCTCACAGTAGGTGAAGGTGGCGGTGGAAGTTACGGCGGTCCGAATACAGTCAATAACAATGCCCAGGAACCGACATCAAACTGGGGGAAGGTACATAGAATGAGGGACGATGGCAGCATCCCTTCTGACAATCCGGTAATACCCGGGAATACCGGAGTCTCTTCAGTTTATTCATATGGGCATAGAAATCCGCAGGGATTAATAATACACCCGGAATCAAATGAAATATGGGAGACTGAACATGGGCCCAGAGGCGGTGATGAAGTCAATATCATTACCAAAGGAGCCAACTATGGATGGCCGGCTTATTCAATCGGGGTCAATTACGATGGAGTTGTCATTTCATCGGGTCATAGTGCACCAGGTATCAAAGCTCCTCTGTATACATGGACCCCATCAATCGGCATTTGTGGATTGGCATTTATAACCAGCGACAAATTCAAATCATGGAAGGGTAACCTTTTGGTAAGTGGACTTGCATCCCAGAAGCTTTACAGATGTGTTGTAAAAAATAACCTGATAGTTGAAGAAGATGTTTTATTAAGCGATTCTGGAAGGGTAAGAAACGTTGTTCAGTCACCTGATGGCTCCATATATGTTTCAGTCGAAAATCCCGGACGTATTATTCAGATTATACCGGAGTAAAATATATGAAGTCGGACTGGTGATCTTTCCTGTTACTCTGTAACATTCCGCCCTATCCATCATTAAGTCCTGCTTTAGCCAGATTTATCGATGTGGAAAGGGCTTCTGCCATTACAAAGTTTGCCTGATTATTTTACGATCTTCATGCTTTTTAATAAAATCGGGGTCAATATTTACACCCATTCCTGGCCCCGTAGGGACTTTTATTTTCCCGTCAGCTACTTTCAAAGGGGATGTCGGACATTCAAAAATTACAGCTGTATCAAGTCCTTTAAATTCGTGATGGGCTCCGGCATTGGGAACAGCAGAAACAAGTATGCAATCATAAAGAAATCCCAGTCCGCCTCCCGACATGTGAGGTACAATGGTCTTCCCGAATGCATCAGCCATCAGCGCTACTTTCATTGAACGGATCATCCCTCCGAAATAATAAATATCAGGCTGAACAATATCAAGACCATCATTCGCAATTGACCACCTGAAATGGACAAAGCTCTGATCCTGCTCTCCATTTGCAACAGGTATCGTAAGCGCATCGGCCACTTCCTTGATATCTTCAAAATGATCATACATCACAGGCTCCTCAAAATATCTATATTTATATTCTTCCAGAAGTCTTCCCGACTCGTATTGCTTCTTTTACATTGTAATAACCATTTGAATCTGCATAAAGCGACATGTCATTGCCATAAGTCTGGCGAAGAAGTGGTATCAGTTTTTCAGTCTTCCCGGGTACTCCGGAATAATGTATGTCTTTTGTCCCGGCATACTGATAACCAACTTTAACTTTAAGTGCATGAGAATCATATTCAGCTACTGCTTTTTTAATAAGTTCAAAATGTTCTTCCAGTGATTTTTCACGAAATTCAGTAGCGACATATACAGCAACTTCAGGATTATGGATTTCTCCTATCAATTGCCCCACCGGTTTATCAGCAATGCGTCCAAGCATATCGAGAATGGCAAATTCAATAGTTGCCAATGGCAGACCAAGTGCAATGCCGTTATACCTGAAATTGAAATTATAGATATAAATCTTTTCTAAAATAAGGTCCAGCTCCCGTGCATCCTGCCCGATAAAATAAGGTTGCAGCTTTCTGATGAAAATCGGGAAAAGTATTGAAAGGTCATTGTGACCAACCGAGATTCCTTCAGCCCCGTCTTTTGAACGTACCCGGCATAAAAAACTGTTTTCAAATCGCAGCAGTTCAACAGATTCCAGTATAACCGGGGAAGTAAACAAATCCCTTTTCAGTACAGGTCTGTTAAGTATTTCATCAAGCTTTGCATACCTTGATTTTACATCTGTGGCATAACTGTCGGATGTCGATTCTGCTCTGCAATATGATAGTGGTAATGCCGCAGCAGCCAGACTGCCTGCAACAGTAGTTGAAATGAATTTGCGACGATTTGTTCTCATATCTGTATTTCTGTTTTATTGACATGCTAATATTCAATGATTTAACTCCTGTCAGGGATAGTCAGAATATTCCGGTGAAAGGAGGTCAGGGTCACCCCGGCTTTTGCAGCGGGTACACAACAATTTTATTATTTTTAGTAAAGTGCCTCTCTATTTTATTCGGAATATTATCAAGAAAAGTAAGATATGAAACCGAATATTTTCGTGCAGAAATTAGAACTAACAAATCATCATCCTTAATATCCGGTGATGAAACAAGAAGATCTTCCAGGTCATCTAAAACTTTAAAACTTACTAATGTATTTAAATGCTTTTGTTTAATTTTTTCCCTGATTGCATCCTGTGTTCCCATATTGCCAAAATAAACAACCGGAATACTAAGTTCATGTGATAATTTTGAGATTTTCTGCAACCATATTTCAAAGCCAATTTCCTTTTCAGCCAGAGGGGGTGTAACAACAATAATTCTCTTATGATTTATCAAAAGCTTTTCCAGTTGACAAATAAATATTGTTTTATCAATATTGCTGATAATAGAAGAAATTTTTTCACCGATTATCTTGTCTATTATACCAGCTTTCTTGGGCCATCCCAGAACAATAATACTGGATAGTGTTTCTCTTGAAATTCTGGTTATGCCATCTGCAGGATTATAATCAATAGTGGCAATTGTGTTCACTTTTATTTCTGATGCAGCTCCGTGTTTTTTAAATTCTTTAAGTTTCTCCCTTGCTGTGATAATGTTCAATTCAGCTTCAGCATTATTTGGGACGACAGTCAATATTGTAACAGGATTAGCTGATTTTATATCTTTAATCAATAAAGTAAATTCCAGAAGCTTCTCGATATTTATCAGATTCACAATGGGAAGAAGAATATGTTCATCATTTTGTAAATTGATTTCAGATACTGACAATTCAGAACTCTTTTCCGTTAAGAGAATTTTCTTTGAGGCTTTTTCAGTTGCAACCGAAGCTACTAAACAACTTATCAGAATCAGAATAATGGTCCCATTTAGAATATTTTCATCAAGAATACCCGCTTTGTAACCTACAAGGACAACAGCTAAAATTGCACCGGCATGGGCAGTGCTTAATCCAAAAAGCAGTTGTCTCTGAGCTTTGGAAAATTTTAAAATTAATTGTGTAAATAATGCTGCAAGCCATTTACCAAAAATGGCACCTGATGTTAAAACTACAGCAATTATAATCGCCATCGGACCATTTAATATTACCCTTAAATCGATCAGCATCCCTACAGAAATGAGGAAAAAAGGGATGAATAATGAATTCCCTATAAACTCAATCCGGTTCATCAGGGCCGAAGAATGCGGGATAAGAGAATTTAGAACAAGGCCTGCCACAAAAGCCCCGATTATTGGTTCAAGTCCGGAAACTTCAGCTAAAAAAGCCGAAAAAAATACTACTGATAATACAAAAATGTAATGAGCGTGTTTTTCACTTTCTAATTTTGTAAAAAACCACCTGGTAATTACCGGAATAAGAAAAAACATAATAGCTGAAAAAATCACTAATGATCCGCCAAGCTTAATCCAAAACTCCTGATTCAGATTTCCCTGACTATTCCCCATGATTACAGCCAGAAGAATAAGAACAGCTGAGTCTGTCAGTATAGTGCCACCCACTGCAACAGCTACCGCCTGATTTTTTGAAACACCTAATTTGCTCACAATAGGATAGGCTACAAGCGTCTGAGTTGAAAACATATTGGCAGTTAATAGGCTTGCATTAAAGTCATATCCTAATATATAATAACATATAGGGAAGCCAATTGTGAAAGGGACTATGAAAGTAAAAAAGCCAAAAAGGATACTTTTATTCCGGTTTCTTTTAAATTCATTCATGTCCAGGTCCAACCCGGCGATGAACATGATGTATAGTAATCCAATTGTTGAAAAGAGATCAACCGCGCTATTTTTTTCTAATATATTTAACCCATGGGGACCAATTATTAATCCTGAAATTATTAATCCTATAATCCCGGGGATATTTAGTCTCCGTAAGACAATTGGTGCAAGGAGTATTATAAAAAGTACTAATGAAAAAACCAGAACCGGATTATTCAGAGGTAATTCAAATTTAGATATAAAGTTTTCAAAGAGATCATCCATATTATCTGCTTTGTTTTGCTATCCGTCTTTTTCCTGTTTCATCAAACACACAAATGAAAAACAAAGATATTCCAGATTGTCTGATTTCAACAATTCATTTCCAGCATTCATATCATAATCTAATCAATAGTCGAATTTAAGCCCGGATTAGCTGACCCATTTCACCACTAATATTGATTTGAAATTAATAATTCATTATGGGTAAAGCCCATGCCCCTGATCAAATGTGGCCAGACCAGATTGACAAATGAACAATTAGTTCATGATTGCCTTGCTTTTGCTGTCGCTTTCAACGTCGATCTTCCGGTCGAGCTTTTTAACATTCTTTCCCTTGTTGAATTTATATGAATACATGAACTGGATATAATTTGAAGCATCAAATCCAATAATATTTGTTGAATTAAAAGCAGGTGTCTCAGTTTCAGTCCTGCTTAATTTTACATGGGTTGAAAACGGCAGTAACCAGACCACTCCTATATTGTGATTCTTTATCTGTTTTTGAATACCGGGACCATAAAAAGGAATGTTGTATGTTTTGGATTGTGCATCAATATTTACTCCATCATAGCTCAGGAAAGCAAATGCAGTTGATTGTCTTTTTCTTGTCAAGATTAGCATATGCAGAGCTGGTTATACTCCAGGAGAAATAATCCCTTGCAGGTATAAAAACTGATTGCCCTGTATACTCATTGAAATGTCCCTTATAAATCCTTGCATTGATATTTATATACCATAACATGGCATTAATACCGCCCCCGAGTTCATAGCCGTTAAGCAGGTTAAAGGGTTTGGTAAATGTGGTCAATCTGTTGTCGACAGGAGAATTAATTACCAGATATTCATTTCCAACCTTATTGGAAAAATATTCCTTATAAACATAAGGTGAAAAATAGTTGCTGCCAAAGTTCCAGGTATAAGTAAGCTGCAGCCGGTCGCGATAATCCGGTTTCAGATCGGGATTCCCCTGTGGTGACATTGTAATTCTGGTCTATTCTGTAATAGGGATTCATGTTGTAAATTCCCGGCCGGTTAATTCTCCTGTTATATGTAAATTTCAAATTATGTGATGCTGAAAATTTATATTGAAGATTGACGGAAGGCAGGAAACAGGAATAATTCGGATCGGTGACCGAATCAGCCTTGATATGGCTGTTTTCAACCCTCAGCATAGCCTGGAATCCGATCTTTTTCAGATTATAGGTAATTCCGCCATAAACCGAATTTCGAAACTCGGCATATTCAAACAGATTATCTGATTCCTGATTATTTATTTTGAAATCGTAACTCATCTGCTGGTAATACAACTGATAACCTGCTTCAATTTTTGCTGACATCCCTATTGGATGGACATAATTCAATTTAGTCGAATAATAATTCCTTTCATTCAAATTATCTTCCAGCCGGGTATAAGTATTGAGTACTGAATCTGTATTATAAAGGTACCTGGTATTTGTAAAATCATTCTCCTCATCTGATTTAAAATTATAATAAGTGTTCTCAGCCGTGAATTCCTGAATCGGATTTTTAAACGTTTTTTGTAAAACAGGGATACTGATGTTTCATCACTCTTATAGCCATTATTTGTAAGCGATGAAATCGTGTTCAGGGGATTATTGTTTTTATACAGGAAAGTTTCACTTAACAGATCTACATTCTGATTTATCGGTTTGTAACTGACATTAAAACTCAGGTTGTTTTTATCATTCATGTAATAATCGAATCCGCTGTTGATTGTCGACATTGTCACTTTTATGCCTCCGTTCCCTGACAGACTGATTGTTGAATCGATCGTTGTGAAACGACTTTCATTCGTTGTGCTGATATCAAGACTCTGTGAAAAATTAAGGGCTGTCACATAAAATGTTATTTTACCCAGTGCATAATCGAGACTGCCGGTTGCCTGACTGGTGATCTTATTAAATGGTTTAATATTGAGACCGACATTACCGTTCATTCCATATCTGGCTTCCTTTTTCAGGATGATGTTTAATACCCCATCGATATTGCCTTCATATTTACCTGACGGATTGCTGATAATTTCAATGGTTTCGATATCGGATGGAAGAAGTCTGGCAAGGAATTCCTTGTCGCGCTGCCTTCCATCCACCTGGATTATAAAATTGCTGCTGCCGTTAAGGGTTACATTGTTCTGAAAATCGACATTGACCTGTGGTATTTTTTTCAGGAGATCGTATCCGTTGGTTGCGGATTTGGATACTACTTCCGGAATTGCATAAACAGTCCGGTCGACCATTTCCTTGCCTTTCAGACGCTCACCCACCACCGTAACTTCATTTAAACTTGCTGTGGTTTCGGTTAAAAATATTGTATCAACAGCAATTTCGGTCATCACCTGCCTCAACAACAACTTTTTTCCCGTTAGTTTTATAACCAACGAAACTTACCCTTATAAAATAATTGCCCGGTTTTACTTTTCAAGCAGATAGCCTCCGTCGGTTAAAGTAATAACCCCGGTAATCATTGTTGAATCAGGCAATTGAACCAGCCCGACAGAAGCAAACTGCACGGGTGATTTATCTTTTTCAAGACATACTTTTCCCTTGATATTCTGAGCCTGAGCAGTAACGGAGGTTATAAGAAGTAACACTGACTAATATATTTTTTCATTTTATATGTGATTCAATTTACTGTAATGCAATGACTTTCGATTCGCCGTTGATATCCATTGGCATCTGCATGCTGAAGCCCGGAGCACTGATTCCCAGATTTCCTGTAATATGTGTTTTTGCTTTATCTTCAACCATCAATCCGGTACGGATATCAATCACCATGTTGACTTACTCAATCCTTTCAGATCGTCATAGGTCACTTTAGCACCGCCCGATTCAATAGGATCTGCATTTTCCGCTGCTTTGATATTTGATTCGACAGTTATATTTGCATTATTGCCATCTAATCCGTCCAGATGATAAGTGGTAATTATATCGAGCATCATTCCGCCTGAATTCATCTGTTGCGGTAACATTCCAGTTATCCCCGCCTGGAAACCTGTTTGCCAGGCAGACACCAGGTAAACATTCCGATCATTGTTTTTAAAGAATTGTCGCTGATCATATTTATTATCTGCTTTTTAACAGCTGAAGCCGTCGGCCCGGTCAAGGGTAATGGAACTGGTATCTTTCAGAATCATGTCGGACAGCATTTTTGAATTCACAATTTCAACTGGTTTGCCTGCAAAATCCATTTTAACATAAAGGGCATTTTTACTTAACCGGTTCATTATGCATGACATAACATCAGCCGTTTCTGACGATTTGATATCCCCTTCGCTGACGGAACTGATATTGACCACTTTACCCATTGCATTTGTATTGGTAATCAGGGTATCAAAATGAACTTCAGTGATCATAAAATCGGCTGTAGCATCAATCATTTTCAGTGAAAGGGTATAATTAACTTTGGATTCCGTGGTCTGCTGAACCCCGTTTACCGTTTGCGTAATTGTCTGTTCCGAAACAGATTTCAACCGGTAAACCTTGTTTTTCTCCAGGTTCATTTTAAGGGTGGTGGTGTTTTGTGCCAGAATCGAAGCGCAGAACAACACTGAAACAAATGATAACAAGATCTTTTTCATCACGATGGTTTTAAAGGTTTATGGATCATGCTCAAATATAAAACTGCGATAGAGTCTTACAAATGCATTATCGGTAAATGGTTTATTTTCAGCGGCGAATTACAGATTTGAAAGGTATATCAAGAAACTATACTTGATAAAGCCGGCTTAATGGAAGTACCGTTGACATTAATAATGACTGGCAGTAATAAATTGACCACCTCAGTCCGGCGTATAATTATTTTTGTTTCGTTATGTATGTTAAGTGTCTTTGTTGTTTCAATATCCTGAACTGAAATTCAAGCAGGTCATTTCAAATTTTCTTTAATTTTTTATAGATCTCGAACCAGGTAATGCTGAAAAACCCACCTATTGTGCACGCTATTAATTCTAAATATCCAATTTTTTCAAATTGAAACAGATCGAGCAGAAAAGGAATCTGAAGAATCAGGATCAGGAAAATAACTGCTCCCCCGATAATCCACATAACGGCTTTATTCGGGGTCGAAAGAATCTTTAAAATTCCGGATGTCCAGGAGCGGTTTGAAAGAATAACAGCAATATTTGAAACAATTAATGTGACAAATGTAAGTGTTCTTACGGCTTTCTCAGAATATCCCATTCTGGACCCGATAAAATATATCAGCAAACAGATTATCAGGATTCCGATCCCCTGCAAACAGCTGAAAAATATTTTTTGTGCGCCAAAAAATGGCTCATTGATATCTTTCGGAGGTCTGGACATTACATTTTTTTCCTCTTTTTCTGCCTCGAAAATCATTGTACAGGCAGGATCAATAATTAATTCAAGGAATACTATATGAATAGGCCAAAGGATAAGAGGCAAGTCAGCGAATAATACGGGTATCAGAGATAACCCGGCAATTGGAACGTGAATTGCAAAAATATATCCCAGCGCTTTCTGAAGGTTATCAAAAATTTTTCGCCCCATTTTCACTGCACCTACAATTGATCCAAAATTATCATCCATTAATACCAGCGAAGATGCCTCCCTTGCAACATCGGTGCCCTTTTCACCCATGGCAATTCCAATATTCGAAGCTTTTAGAGCAGGAGCATCATTTATCCCATCGCCTGTCATGGCGACTATTTCATTGTTTTTTTTAAGGGCATTGACAATTTTAAGCTTTTGTTCCGGGATAACCCGTGCAAAAATATTCACTACTTTAATCCGCTCACAAAGTTCATCCTCAGTCATCTTATTTAATTCCGAACCTGATAATAAAGAGTTCAGGATTTTTGATTCCGATCTCTTTTCCTATATTAGTTGCTGTTACAGGATAATCGCCTGTAATCATAATTACCCTGATACCTGCATTGTAACATTCCTTAACAGCGTCAGGCACATTCTTCCTTATCGGGTCTGACAATCCTATCAGCCCTACAAATTCAAGGTCAAAATCGTGCTGAATTGAAGGAAGTTGTCCGGAAATCAAACCAGCACGGGCTACCCCTAATACTCTTAATCCTTCAGAGGCCATTTTGGCTACAGCTTTTTCATAACCTGATATTTCTTCATTATTCAGGTGGCAAAGGTCAAAAATTGCTTCAGGAGCTCCTTTTACTGCAATTACACGCTCTTTAGTCCCGGTATTTGAGAAAACCCTTGACATTGCCAGCTGATCTTTCGATAACGGGTATTCTTTTTCCATTACCCAGTCAGCATGTATATGTTCCGAATTTTGAAGAAAATGATCGCCGATATTTAATATGGCCCTTTCCATAGGATCAAAAGGATTCACCTGACTCGCCAGAATTCCGTATTCAATAATCTCATGGAATGGCTCAGGAAGGGTATCTCCCAGTGCAATACTGGAATAATCAGAACCGTTAAAGAGTCGTGTAACGGTCATCCTGTTATGAGTCAATGTGCCTGTTTTGTCAGTACACAGAACTGTTGCTGAGCCAAGAGTCTCGATGGCTGCAGGTTTGCGGGTTAACACTGATTTTTTCGATATTCTCCAGGCTCCCAGAGCAAGAAAAACGGTTAAGACCACTGGAAATTCCTCAGGCAGCATTGCCATTGCAAGGGTAATTCCTGCCAGAAACCCTTTTATTATATCCCCTCTGGTAATTGTATACATTGCAATTACCAGGATACATAATAGAATACCTATGATAGCCAGGCGTTTGACTAAGATCCCCATCTCCTTTTTAAGCTGGGTAGGTTCTTCCTTTACTGATTCGAGTGCTTTCCCGATTTTTCCGATTTCTGTATTTAAAGCAATGGCAGTAACCTTTACTATACCATTACCCTGAACAATCATTGATCCTGAATATACAACCGGCAGATCATCACCTCCCGGGATGAACATATTATCTCCTTCTATCCACTCTCTTTTCCTAACTGGTACCGGTTCTCCTGTTAACAGAGACTCATCTGCCAGCAAATTGTTATTCTTCAAAACTATTGCATCCGCAGGGACTCTGTCACCTTCCTGTAAAACCACAATTTCTCCTTTTACGACTTCCCTGCCTGGTATTCTTATTGTTTCTCCGTCACGTATAACCAATGCCCTTGGACTTGCCAGATCTTTCAATGCATCCAGGGCCTTTTCAGTCTTTTTCTCCTGATAAAATTCGATCCCCATTATTACAAATACAAAACTGAGAAGCATTAATCCTTCCTGTAAATCTCCAAGTATTAAGTACAGGGTTCCGCAAGCTACCAGCAGAAGGAACATAGGTTCTTTTACTACACCTAAGGCGATTTTAAATACACTTTTTGGCTTCGATGAAGGCAGCTCGTTATAACCTTCTCTTTGAAGTATCTCTGATACTTCCTTTTGTGTTAACCCTTTAAAATCTTCCAATGGCATATCCTTAATTTTACAATCTGTATTTACCTCCTTTTAAATTTAATCTATTAATCATAATCCGGTCGTGGTCCTCCACCACCTCCTCCTCCGAATCCAAAGCGAGGATTTACAACATTATTATATATAGAACCAAATGTGTAAGCGATTCCGATACCTCCCTGAATCCTGTACTGTGTTGAAAGCTCTCTGAGTTCCAATAATCTGTCAGCTTCAGATATATCACCTTTTTTAAGATTTATCTGATCATTAATATAGGCAACCCCTCCGGAAACCTGTAATGTAAGGCCTTTAAAAATCCTCAGATTCAGAGAACTGACTAACTCAAGGCGATTTTTTGAAAAATCATTAAAATAATTTGATCCCAACAAAGCCAGATTTATTGAACCCCATCTTTCCTGTATCTGAAAAGCAATATTAATTTCCTGTTTGAAAAGAGTCTCCTTAACCTGATTATAAATAGTTGAATCAATATAGTTATTATACTGTATTCCAGCACTGTATAAAAATCGTAATTGTCTGTGAGTCGCTTCTGAATAAGGGAAAAGATCGTATTCAATGGATGGGAGTAAGTCAGTTCTCAGATCATAATTTTCTCTTGTGGAAGAGCCGATATTCCATTTAATACCAGCTGACCAGTGTTCCCCAAGACTCTTTACAAAAAGATTATCACCCTGGAATTCGTTCGTCACATAAGTAGTATCACCTCCCTCATCATCGATAACCCTTCTTTGACTATAGTTTTGATCAAGCTCCAGTTCAATCTTAATCTCCGGCGTAACTTTTGTAATATTTAATGAGTTTCTTAAATCGAACTGTTTATCTGATTCTTCCGATTGAAACTGTGGTTCTGTTGAAATTGCAAATACCCAGTTGTTCCATTTATCAATAACCTGTTCCTTCTCCAGCTCTGCATTGTGCCTGATTTCAATTTCGTTAAAAAGAGGAGTCCTGGCAGCATATTTTATTAATCCCATCTGAAGCATATTGGTTTTCTTCTCTCTTACGATTGGACTTGTCTCATCCGGATTGGTAGTATAAACCAGGGTGTCATTTATTCCTTTGAATATTTGCAATCCCTGATAAGTAATTGTGTATTGGGTTCCACCGCTTCCGGCTTTTTGTTCAGTAATCAGAATAAAAACCTGTGCTTCTTTTACATCCCTGACGAAATTTGCAAAACTGATCTGCTCCCTTGTATAATTCATATCACAGCTCTGACAATCAAGAAATATTTTGACTGCATATTTCCTTAATGTGTCAGAAGAAGATTCATTTTCCTGAGCAATAACAGGTTGTGAAATAATTGCTAATAGAAAGAAGGAGAAAAATACTAAATAAAAGTTCTTTTTCATTTTAATGATTTTAAAATAAATACTATTAGACTTTCCTGTTTCATGTTTTTAAGACATTCAGATAAATGTGCTTATGTTAAGAGTATGGCAACCCTGTCGTGGAACATAATTCTCTCAATTTGGTTTTTGAATAAAATTATAGCAACAAACGATGTCTGATTGAAAAATATTAATGAACAGTCAAAAATCACCACTGAACTCGCATTTTTGAAGAATGAACTTCAAATACCATACATATTGACCACCTTCAGCCGGTCATGGTTACTGGCTTTATCAATCATAAACCCGCACAAAAAATTAAACTTTAATTGATATAAATTGTTTAACAATCAAAACTTTACAAGATGGAAGAACACATTGTCAAAATAATCAGCATTGAAAATATAACCCATGATGTCAAAAGGTTCCGGGTTGAAAAACCTGAAGAATACTCATTTATTCCGGGTCAGGCTACCGAGGTATCAATAAATACTCATGTACTTAAAGATGAAAAAAGGCCATTCACATTTACATGCCTGAACAGGGACCCCTACCTTGAATTTACAATCAAAATCTATCCTTCCCATAATGGTGTCACGAATGAGCTTGGTAAGCTAAAGCCAGGCGCTGAACTGATAATAAGAGATGTATGGGGCGCCATTTCCTATAAGGGCAAAGGGGTTTTTATAGCAGGCGGTGCAGGAATTACTCCTTTTATTTCCATTTTCAGGGATCTCCGGGAAAAGGATGAGCTCTCCGGCAATACACTGATCTTTGCTAATAAAACAAAAGCTGATATAATACTTGAGAATGAATTAAGATATATGCTAGGTGATGCATTTATAAATATTTTGTCTGATGAAAAAGACAATAGTTATTTCCATGGAATGATTACTGAGGAATTTCTTAAAGACAATATTGGTGATTCCAACAGGAATTTTTATTTATGTGGTCCTCCACCGATGATGGATGCTGTAAAGAAACAACTTGCAAGCCTTGGTGCTGGTGAGAATTCAATCACATTAGAATTGTAACAGCCAAGAAGTTCTGACATTAAGCAAAAGAGATTCTTGTTGAGAAAAAAAGAGACTGTGTCAAAAGTGCAATTATTCATTAACCGCAAAGATCGCCAAGTAATTACGCCAAGGTCGCATTGAGATATTGATAACCAATAGTTTAACTCTGTGTGCTTTGCGCCTGCTTTGTGTTCTTAGCGGTGCTAAGAATTACTTTTGAATAAACCCTCTTTTTTACTGACTAAATCCTTCTCTCAATTATTTGGTAAAATGAAGTCCAGAATTGTCCTGTTGCCTCCAACAATCTTTACCCCGTCAACCTTAACTGTGTCGAAATTTTCTTTTGCGGCCAGCACAGAATAGGTACCTGACGGCAGTCCTATTATTGCATAATAACCCATTGTATCAGCAATTGCACTTGCAACAACTGTATCCTGTTTCACAATGATCGAAGCTGCTTTAATTTTTGCATTATTTTTGTCAGTGACTTTTCCCTCAAGCCTTCCGGCAGTTGAATTATTGACTGCCCGGATGACAGGCTTGAAAATAAATCCCTTGATGCCTGCCGGACTGTCGATATTCCCTCTCATTACAAATGATCCCGAGAGATCAAAATCAAGTAAAAGCTCAGTCGTAAGTCCGCCTTCAACAACAAGACCCGGCCTTATGAATATTTTAATGCCTGTCTGGCGTCCGCTCGGAACCTTCAGATTGAAATTATCCCCGTCCTTAACCTTAAGGCTTGCCTCATCAACATAAAGCCTTATCAGGTTGTATTCTCCTGCAGGAATTTCAAGGTCAAGCAATTCCTCAGCAACACCGTTCCTGAGTTCCAGAAGGTTAAAAGTTTCTGATCCCTCCCATAAAACTGTGAAAGGATTTCCGTCACTTATACCATCCCCGGCCTTTCTGATCTCGACTTTTATTATTGTAACTGTCGCCGATTCAATAAAATTAACAGGGAAAGGAGCATCGGTTACTTTTACAACCAGGCGTCCGTTTCCATCGTCATTGGTTTTATTGCAACCATTAAATATCAATACCAATGTCGCTGCTAAAAAGGTGAAAAATAACTTCTTCATATAATTCGGTTTTAGTTATAAATTGAATAAAGATCAAAAATAAAATGCCAAAATGAAGTTATGATGAATTTTCTATACTCATTTCTGGTATTCTGATCTGATACTGATCTAAATTCTTTAAGATGAAGCAATCATGCAATTTCAGGGAAGATAAAAGAAAAAATTGTCCCTTTTTCAACCTCAGAGGTTACAGATACCTCTATATTATGAAAATCAGCTATTGATTTTGCTATGGCGAGTCCGATTCCCGTACCATTGTCATTACTATCTCTCCTGGATTTAAACCGGGAAAAAAGTGTACTCATCTGCTCTCCGGTCATACCCTTTCCGGTATCAGAAATTGTTACATTAAACCTTCTGTGTTCAGTGAAGCTGCTTACAGATACTTTCCCACCCGCAGTCAGTATTCTTTACAGCATTGTTCAGAACATTATAAAACATTGAAAAGATAAGGGACCTGTTGGCTTTTTTGAACTGGTAGTCCTGTCCGAATTCACTTTTCAAATTTACCTCTTTATCCTCTGCAACCGGATTCAGTTCATCCATGATCTCTCTGAGGAGGCTTTGTACAGAAAAGGTATCTTCGTTCAAATACTGGTGACTTTCGATTCGGGCAATAAGGAGCAATGAATTTACAAGGCTTTGAAGCCGGTGAAGTGTCATTAGCGATTCTTCAATTTTGGTTGCTGTCTCAGGATCAAGATCATTTTTAAGCAGAATGTTCTCAAGCTTGCTTCTGAGTACGGAAATCGGAGTCATAAGCTCATGTGAAATATTCACTGTGATCTCCTTTTCTTTCTGAAAAGATTCATCGATCTGTATCATCAGATCCCTTAACGCATTATCGAGGCTGGCAAAATCAGAGGTGTTGGTTTTTACCGGTGTTCTGTCAAATTTTGACGGGCTTGATATCTCTTTAAGCTTATTGGTTATTTTTGTCAGAGGATGTAATATAATCCGTGTATACTGCAGGTCGGTAGCGAGTGTGACCAATACAATAAAAAGCAAAAATACAAGGATTATTTTGTTTACGTTTTTTCTGTCATTATGTATGCTTTCCAGACTTTTCCCTATCTCAAGAAGGTACTTCCGGCCATCCACGATTAATGTATAATTAAGTACACGATACGTAATTTCTTCATCCTCAATAATCCTGTTGCTAATATCAATCTGGTTGATTTCTTCTTCAATATTGGTTCTTTCGAGGCTTATAAACTCTTCTTTAAGAATATTATAGCTCCCGAAAGCGTCGGTTGTGTCAGAGTTTATAAATGGTTCTATTCCTATTTCCTCTATCAATCCAATCGTCTTTTCTCTTTTCTGGATAAGATCATTATCGACCTGTCTTAAATTGATCCTTTCGACTATCGATGGCAGAAAAATAAGAAATAGTGCTGTGAAGGCCAGCTTTGACAGCAGATTGAATAAGGCAAGCTTTGATTTTAGTCGTATCATAGGTAGCTGAAAGAAACCTGCTATCCTGTACTCACCCGGTAACCGACACCCCTGACTGTTTCAAGCCATGGAGAAGGAGCATGGTGATTAAGCTTTTTTCTCAGGTTTTTAATATGAACGTCTATAAAATTACTATCGTATTGGTCATCAAGAATATTCCCCCATATATGCTCATAAAGCTGCTGACGAGTCAATACTTTATCATGATTCAGGACAAGGTACTGAAGAAGATCATACTCTTTCTTAGTAAGATCCACTTCTGCTCCCTTGCAAATCAGCTTGCGTGACTGAACCAGCATTACAAAGTCACCCAGTTCAATATCCTGGTTTGCGATATTGAATTTTCTCCTTGCTACGGCATTAATCCGTGAAAGAAGTTCTACAAGTGCAAATGGTTTTGCCAGGTAATCATCGGCTCCGATATCCAGTCCCTTTACTTTGTCTTCGACTGCTCCCCTTGCAGTAATAATTATAAATGATGCTTCACTGCCAGCGTTTTTTGCTTCAGAAATAAGATCCAGACCATTGTAATCAGGGAGACCAAGGTCAAGCAATATAAAATCATAAAGATTGATTGCAATTTTTTCTGATGCATCTCTTCCGGTATAAGCAAGATCGCACAGAAAATTCTCCGTTTTAAGAAATGAAGCTATTTCCTTTGCCAGGCTTATCTCATCTTCAACGATCAACACATTCATCAGTATAAAATTAAAAAATCCGGAAAAATATGCTTAACTGGAAAATAAAACCTTCTGTGCCGAGGTAATATGTATCATCATAAAATGAAATAACATATAATGGTTCAACCTCAATGGTCATGAAATCGGTATTAAAAGTAACCGGAAGGCCAAAGTCCATTTCCAGTAATCCAAACCTGTCAGAATATGAATATGTTGTGCCGGTAGTGGAATTATTTCCATTATTCCTCCATTTTCGGTAAGGTGATGAAATCGAATAGTAAGATGTTGTTTCAGTATTAGTTTCAACTTCCGTCACAGTACCGAGTAAAAGATTGACATATGGATCAAATGAGATATTTGCTTTACCTTTAAATAATTCAGGTGTCTGGAAATACCTTGAATTTCTGAATTGAAAAAAGGCCTGACTTTCTGTTGAAAAGAGTCCACCGACAGAGATCTTTGAATAAAGAAGCTTCCAGTCAAATCCCAGTGTTAAATCACCGTAAGTGAAGCTGTTGAAAAGGGTATCAGTCAGCGATGGAACCACCTGATATCTGCTGACACCTGCTGAAATATCAAACCAGTTATTAAAAACATGGCTATAATTTAATGCTCCGATATAAAATGAAAGGAATGGATTTAATCCGGAGAGATGAACCGCTGATACCGATGCATATAATTGATTTTTGAAGCCATAAGTCAGACTACCGTATCCGTAAGGCTGATTCTGAGAAATTGTTGAGCCAAGATAGATCATATTGCTGCCATAACCTGCTCCGCTGTAAAATGAATGAGTAGCAATATCAGTTTTAGAGGTGTCTTTCGCAGCTAAAGAAATATTATTCCCAGTCTGTGCCAGAATCTCCAGCGGCAGTAATAACAGAAACAAGATATAATATTTAAGACGTGATACCGGCATTTGAAAATGAATACTATCCAATTAATTTATCTTCCTCCTTTATGACCTGCTCCACCAGGTTTACCAACACCTTTTGGTATTCCTGATCCTGAAGGTCTTACAATTGTCGGCGGACGGGCCCCTCTTGCTCTTGTCATATCCGGACGACCGCTTTTTACCCGTTTGGCAGTTTGATTTCCAAACCTGTTTCCGGTTTGATTGTTTCCATTGCCTTTTGCTTTCTGCTCATTTCCATTTCCTGCTGATTGGCTTTTCTGTTCTCTTAATTTCAAAGAATCAATCTGCCGGATATTGGACTGAGCAATTCCTTTGTGACCTGCAAACAACATCAACGCACAAATTATAATTATTAACCTCAGCCTCTTCATTTTTTTTGACTTTAATAATCTTTCTTTCTCTTTTAAATCAATAAACTGATTGATACTTACAATTTAATGGGAAATCTTTTATTTTTTATTTACAAAGGTATGAGATAAAAATGAAGATCAGATGAAAATTGATGTCATGTAATTTCTTTGCGGAGAGCCGGTTAAATTCCTTTAATAATATACTTTTGTTGTGCTAATATACAAACAAAAGGTATTACAATTTAATCATAACCTGATGCCAAAAAATAAATACGTAATTGAGAAACAAAGTAAATACGACTTTGATAAAACTGTTGATCTCCTTGTCGCTGAAGCTGAACGAAGGGAATGGAAAGTTCCTGCGGTTCATGATCTGCAGCAGTCTCTGGCAAAATCCGGGAAAATAGTCAATCCGGTCAAGGTGATTGAAATTTGCAAACCTGCCTATTCAGGTCAGATGCTTGAACTTAACGATGAACGCATAATGTCTGTCATGATGCCCTGCAGAATATCGGTCTATACCAAAGAAGATGGGAAAACCTATACAGCGCTTGTTGATGGCGCTGAAATGGCAGCCGGACAACCAGGGAAAATAGCAACAGTCATGAAAGCGGCATCAGACGAGACATTTGAAATTGTAAAATCAGCCTTAAGATAACTTCACCTGAAAATTTTCTGAATTGACAATCTTTCGTTCTCAGTCAGGGATTCCATCTGCTGAATGGCATGGTTAATTTTTGTCTTGAAATTCCAGCAGGTCATCTGCCGGAGCGATAACCGCCGTGCCAACTCATAGGTTGAGAGGTCCTCTTTCCCTTTACAGACATTGTAAGCTATATAGAATGCTTTATGAATAGGGAACTTACAGTTATGAAAGATTGTTCCTGCGGCCGCTGACTCTTCAGTTTTACATCTTGTACACCTTCGGGAGAATGGGGTTTTCCCCGGACAATGGTTATCATTCCCGCATTTATGACATGTAAATCCGTTCTCCCATTTTACACCGGCAAGGAATTCAAAGCATTTTTCATCGCTCCTGAACAGTTCATTTAACTGTTCTTCTGATAATTCCTTTTTAAAAATTACTCCCATAATCAATATATTCAGGCAACAAAAGTAAAAAAAATAGTGATATTAAAAAGATTTAGGTGATACTATTGCGATTTATTTAATTTATTTTTTATCTTTGCGTCGAAATTTAAAATGTTAACTATATGGATTCAAATTGCACGGTCACCCCAAAACCCAAGTCAGTTAAAGAGTTTTTTAAATCGTGGTATTTCTGGAAACCATTTCTTGGTGTTGCTATTGGTGGATCAGGAGGCTTCCTGTACTATTATTTCGTGGGTTGCACGTCAGGAACATGTGCAATCACCAGTAATCCATACGGGAGTATGCTCATGGGTGGTTTTCTTGGTTTCTTCCTGACAAGTTCACCTTGCCTCAACAGTAAAAAATGCTGAGCTCCACTTTAAAAACTAAAACTATAACAGTGGTCAGGGTATGAATTATTCAGAAGTAGATAAAAGATACAGCAATCTTGCGGAATCGACATGTTGCCTCTCCTGTGGCGGAGCAGTAAATTACTCTGATGCAGTTGAGGGCGAGGTATGCGTCGATCTTGGAAGCGGAAGGGGTACAGATGTAATGAGACTGGCGGAAACTGTTGGAAAGTCAGGCTTTGTTTATGGAATTGACATTTCCGGAGGAATGCTCCTGAAGGCAAGAAATACAGCAGAAAGGCTGGGTATAACAAATACTGAATTCATCCATAGCTCTCTTGAAAATATTAATCTTCCTGACAATATTGCCGACCTTGTTATATCAAATTGTACTATCAATCACTCAACGGACAAGCAGGCAGTATGGAACGAGGTGTTCCGTATTCTTAAGAAAGGGGGCAGGTTTGTTGTAAGCGATATCTTTTCGCTTAATCCGGTGCCGGAGGAATACAGGAATGACCCTGTTGCAGTATCCGAATGCTGGGCCGGTTCAGTAACCAGGGATGAATACCTTGAACAGCTGGAAAAAGCAGGGTTTAAACAAATAAGTATTTTAGAAGAGTCTGCTCCATATAAAAAAGCTGAAATTATGGTTTCAAGCTTTACTGTTGCAGGTATTAAACCTTCAGGTAAATGCAACTGCGACAGCAAAAATTAAAACAATCCAATAAGATATAAAATGAAAAAAAGTTTTCTGTTTTTAATAATTATTCTTCCTTTGATGTTTAGTGAGTGCAAGGCTGATAATCCTGCTTCTCCCTCAAAAACAAATACATCAGGCAACGGTGTTGTTCCGATGACGAACGAAACTTTCAAGAAAGTGGTTTTCAACTATGATTTAAACAAGGAATGGAAATTCGAAGGGAATAAGCCGGCGATCATTGACTTTTATGCCGACTGGTGCCCTCCCTGCAGGCAATTATCTCCGCTTGTTGAAGAAATCGCAAAAGAATATTCAGGCAGGATTGATGTTTATAAAGTCGATACTGATAAGGAAAAAACTCTTGCCCAAGCACTTGGGATAACCAATTTACCGACGCTGCTGTTTATTCCGGCCAATGGCAAACCTCAGATGACAATGGGGGCCCCCAAAGGAAGATTTAGTTAAAGCAATAAATGAAATATTATTAATCAATTAATTTTGAAAATAAATGAAAAGTCTTATTAAAAACAAAGCAGGTAAAGTAAAAGCCAAAGTGGCTCAGTGCTGTGCAAAAATATCCAGAACCATTGCTGGTTGTCACGACTGATAAACTGATTGTGATTTTAAATCCCTTTGTGAAACTTTGTGTTAACCTTAGTGACCCTTTGTGGTTAAATGAAATATTCCCGATACAATATTTTCTCAAAAATCAGAGATTCAGAAAACTATTTTATAGTAAACCTGCTTTCCGGGAATGCCGATATCCTAGGCAGTAATGATGCTGAAAAAATTGAGGCTTTAAGAAAAGGAGAGGATATTAATAGTAAGAAGTTCCTGGGCGAACTTGCTGAAAAAGGTTACATAACTGATGAATCTGAGGAAAAAAAGGAATACCGCAGAAAATACCTCGATTTTATCGATTCGCGCGAAAAGGATGAAATTCAGATATTCTTTGTAACAAATTACAGCTGCAATTTCGCCTGCACATATTGCTACCAGGATCAATATAATAATCCGGTGAATGAGCTTAACAATGAAATTGTTGACGCTTTCTTCAGCTATATTAATAAGGAATTTGCATCCCGCAAAAAATACATTACAATATTCGGCGGTGAGCCATTGCTTAACAGTCCCAGGCAAAAGGATCTGATAAATTACATCATCAGCAAGTCAGTTGAATCTGATCTTTCACTTTGTTTTGTGACCAACGGGTATCATCTTGAAGAATATATTCCCATTTTAAAAAAAGGAAAAATCAGGGAAGTCCAGGTAACGCTGGATGGGACTGAATCAATGCATAATAACCGCAGGTTCCTGAAAGGAGGAGGAGGAACATTTGAAAAAATAATAAAAGGGATAGATGCCTGTCTGAAAGAAAATATTGATGTTAACCTGCGAACAGTCATTGATAAGGAAAATATTGACAATTTATCCGATCTTGCCCGGTTTGCAATTGAAAAGGGCTGGACAAAAAGCATTCATTTTAAAACACAGATCGGCCGAAATTATGAATTGCATCACTGCCAGCCGGCTCAGGATAAGCTTTTTGACAGGATATCGCTTTACGAAAGCATATATGAGCTGACAAAAAATCACCCGCATATTCTTCAGTTTTATAAGCCTGCATATTCCATCACGAAGTTTCTTTCGGAGAACGGGGAACTTCCCGACCCTCTTTTTGATTCATGTCCCGCATGCAAAACCGAATGGGCTTTCGATTATACTGGAAAGATTTACTCATGTACAGCAACAGTCGGGAAAGCAGATGAATCGCTGGGAACATTTTATCCCGATATTACCCGTAAAGAAGATATTATTGAACAATGGGAGACCCGCGATGTAACTTCGATTCCGGAATGCAAAGAGTGCCCTGACCAGCTTGCCTGTGGCGGGGGCTGCGGTTCAGTAGCCAAAAACAGAACAGGTAATATCTGTTCTTCCGATTGCCGTCCGGTAAAGGAACTGATGGAGCTGGGGTTTTCAGCTTACTTTAACAGGGACATGTAAAATAATAGTGATATTATTGCGATTTATTAGTGATACTATTGCGATTTATCAAAACTATGTTTATCTTTGCACCGTCATTAGATATCAAAATGTTAATCAATAAATTATAAAAATATGGAAACCAAACTCAAACAGACGGTACATCTTACAACCGCCGATTTTAAAGAAAAAGTATTCAACTACGAAGTGAATAAGGAATGGAAATATGAAGGTACCCTTCCTGCAATAGTTGACTTTTATGCTGACTGGTGTCAACCCTGTAAAATGGTAGCTCCTATACTTGAAGATCTGGCCAGTGAATACGCCGGGAAAATAATGATTTATAAGGTGAATACAGAAGAAGAACAGGAACTGGCTTCAGTTTTTGGCATTCAGAGTATCCCGACATTGCTTTTCATTCCAAAGGAAGGTACAGCCGCAGACAGCAATGGGAGCTTTGCCAAAGCAAACTTTTGAACAGGCAATAAAAGATGTCCTGCTGAAAAACTAAAGGTATTCCAGGGAGTCAGAACAAATTAAATAACTTCAATGAAAGAAATTAACCGGAGCTGAGTTTGACAATGAAGTACTGAATGGGGGAAAAGTTGTCCTCGATTTTTTTTCAACTGAATGTCCTCCCTGTGAGGCGCTGGCTTCAAAGTTCGAGGATCTTTCCCGACTGTATGGCAATGATATTAAATTTCTTAAAATCTTCAGGCAGGGGAACCGTGAACTCGCTGAAAAGCTGGGCGTTAAATCTTCTCCTACATTACTGTTCTTTAATAATGGTCAGGAGGTTTCCACCAGGTTAACCGGAGGAATCAAAAAGAGCGATATCATCCACAATCTCGACAGCATGTTGCCGGCTGACAAAGTGAAGGAAATAAAATCATTGATCAAACCTTCAGTTTCAGAATTCGATGTCATCATTCTTGGTGCAGGGCCGGGTGGCCTGACTGCAGGACTATATCTCTGCCAGTCAAAAATAAACACCGTTCTTATTGATATTGCCTTACCGGGAGGTCATGTGGCCACCACACATGAAGTATCAAATTACCCTGGTTTTATTGAACCTCAGGCAGGATATATGCTTTCGCACAGTATGAGTGAACAGACAAAACTCTGCGGAACAATTTATAAGGTAGCCGTAGATATAACAAGAGTCGATCTTGAAAAGAAGGAAGTTATAATTGACGAGTATGAAACGGTTAAAGCTAAGAGAATAATAATTGCCACTGGAACAACACCTAACCTTACCGGAGCACCCGGAGAAAAGGAACTAAAAGGCAAAGGTATCTCCTATTGTGCCACATGTGATGCAAAATACTATAATGATAAAGAAGTTATTGTTATTGGTGGGGGAAATTCAGCAGTTGAAGAATCGGAATATATTACAAGATTTGTAAACAAACTGACTATTGTTCACCAGTTTGACAAGCTTACAGCAAATAAGCAGGCACAGGACAAGGTATTCAAAAATCCGAAGATAAATATCCTTTTTGAAAATGAACCAAGGGCATTTATAAAGGAAGGTGACAAAATTGTTACTGAGGTAGAGAATGTGAAAACAAAGGAACGGCAGAAGCTTGTAAGCGATGGTGTATTTATTTTCATTGGAATGAAACCCAATATTGATTTGTTCAGGGATAAGCTTGAGCTTGACAGCTGGGGATTTATCAAAACTGATGAGGACATGAGAACAAGCGTTCAGGGGGTTTATGCTGTCGGAGATGTGATCAGCAAGAAATATCGCCAGATAACCACTGCAGTTGCTGACGGAACTATTGCAGCTATGGCAATTGCAAAGGAATTAGATTAATAATCTCTTTTAAACTTAATATTCGTAAAAATGAAAAAGAACATGGGAACAGTCGACAAAGTGATCAGGGTACTGGTTGCAGTCGTAGTATTAATCCTGTATTTTACGCATGTAATTTCAGGCACCCTGGCAATTATACTTATAATCCTTGCCGTAGTCTTTGTTGCGACAAGCCTGCTGGGTTTTTGTCCTCTTTACCTGCCTTTTGGTCTGAGTACCAGGAAAAAAGAATAAAATAACGAGCTGTATCAAAAGTGCTGTTTTGGATGCTTTTCCATTTGTGTAACTTTGTGTTGTACTTAGTGATCCTTTGTGGTTCAGTGATTTGAATTTAACCACTAAGGATCACCAAGGTTCTCACTAAGGTCCACAAAGGACTTTTAAAGACAGCTTCTCGTGAATGGTGCAATTATTTCTGCAGTTATTTCTAACAAAATCTAACTACGGTTTGCGATTAGCAGGAAAACATCAAATTGTTTTGATTCAGTATCAGAAATTTTTCTGTTAATAACATAACACTTCCGATGGGTTATATCCAGGAAGCCAGGTTTTAAAAGCATTTTTGACAACTTTGCCGGATCAAAACCTTTATGACCTGTGAATCCTTCACCATGAAACGAACCATCCTCAGGATAAAGATCTGCAATTGCCAGGTGTCCTCCCGGATTTAGAAGATTATAAAACTTAATTATAATATTCTCAATATCTGTAACATGATGAAGCACCATCTGAGTAAATATCAGATCGAACTTTGCCAATTTATAATCCACACGTTCCAGATCGAAGTTCAGTGTTTTCAGATTACTTACTTTGGTGGCTTGTATCTTTTCATTAATAACCTTCACCATTTCAGATGAATTATCCATCAGAGTGATTTCTTTAAGATAATCTTTAAGCAGGAAACTAGTTATCCCTGTTCCGGCCCCATATTCAAGAGCAGTCATCTGCTTACTTAAAGGGATTAGTCTCTTTATCTGATTTGAGATAGCCTCAGAGCGGTCCCAATGCATCGGGTTCTGGTCCCATTCAGCTGCTTTTTTGTCGAATTCGTTCATATTTGATTTTCTTTTATTACTGAATCATCCCTGCAGCAACGGTTTCATTTGTCCCTTCATCAATAAATATCATACTTCCTGTAATGTTGTTTTTCCTGTAGGGGTCATAAAAGACAGGTTTGGGGGTTTTAATACTGATGTGTGCAATATCGTTCATATTAACAGCGATATTTTCAATATCCTGCTCTAAAGTGTCAATGTTCATTCTGTAGTTAACTGACTTCACAATACACTCCGATTCATTGCTGCTTATACGGATCAAATACCTTCCTCCGATCTTAAGCGGACGTTCATTAAACCAACAGATCATAAGGTCTATATCCTGGCTGATAACCGGCATGTCTTCTGATCCCACAAGCATGTCACCGCGGCTTATATCAATCTGGTCTTCCATTGATATGGCAACTGACTCTCCGGCACTGGTTTCTGACAGGGATTTACCAAAAACGTCGATGTTTTTAATTTTTGATTTTTGCATAGATGGCAGAATGGTTACCTCATCCCCGGGTCTGAAAATCCCGCCTGCAACTCTTCCTGCATATGCCCGGTAATCGTGATACCCGGAAGTGTGGGGACGAATAATTGTTTGTACCGGGAATCGTGGATGTATTGAATTTTTATCTTTTCTGATTTCAATTGTTTCTATGAGTCTGAGGAAAGTCCTACCGTTATACCATCTCATATTTTCCGAAGGATCCACAACGTTATCTCCATATTTAGCGCTGACAGGAATAAAATAAGGATCTTCGATTTGAAGTTTTTTAACCAGATTATCAATTTGCGACTTAATATTCTGGAAAACTGTCTCTGAAAAATCAATCATATCCATTTTATTGATACAGAATACTATATGACGAATGTCAAGCAGAGAGGCGATGTATGTATGTCTTACGGTTTGTTCCAGGACACCTTTACGGGCATCGATCAGTATTACAGCAAGATCGGCAGTGCTTGCTCCGGTTACCATGTTGCGTGTGTACTGGATATGTCCCGGAGTGTCGGCGATGATGAATTTCCTGGCAGGAGTTGCAAAATACCTGTAAGCCACATCAATGGTGATGCCTTGCTCCCGCTCGGCCCTTAATCCGTCAGTAAGGAGTGAGAGATCAAGCTCTTCCCTTCCCAGCCTTTTGCCAGACTGAACAATATGTTCCATCTGATCTTCAAATATCGATTTGCTGTCATAAAGCAGCCTTCCGATAAGTGTACTCTTCCCGTCATCCACACTTCCCGCGGTTGTAAACCTCAGAAGGCTTTTATTATAACTTTCCCCGTTTGCTCCCATTTATTTTAACCATTTATTATAATTTCAACTCATTGTCTCTCAGTCTCTCAGTCTCTCATCTCTCAGTCTCCAGCATTTTCACACTCTCATAAATTAAAAATACCCCTCCTTCTTCCTGTCCTCCATTGCTGCTTCCGACCTTTTATCATCATATCTTCCGCCTCTTTCGGTTATTCTGGTAGCAGCTATTTCAGATATGATATCTTCCAGGTTGTCAGCTTTTGAGAGAGTTACACCCGTACATGTAATATCACCAATAGTCCGGCACCTGACATCCGTCTCAAAAACACTTTCGGATGGTTTCAGCTGCATGAAGGGCGCCCATGCCAGGTAAACCCCATTTCTTTTAAAGATTTTACGGCGATGTGTATAATAAAGTCCTGGCAATAAAATTTCTTCATTCATAATATACTGCCACACGTCAAGTTCAGTCCAGTTGCTGATCGGGAAAACCCTGAAGTGCTCTCCGAAGTTTTTATGACCATTGAAGATATTCCACAGTTCAGGTCTTTGGTTCCTGGGGTCCCATTGGCCAAATTCATTTCGGTGAGAAAAGAATCTTTCCTTGGCACGGGCCTTCTCCTCGTCGCGTCGCCCACCGCCAATGGCCACATCTATTTTTAAATCTTCGATGGCATCCAGGAGGGTTACAGACTGAGCCTTATTACGGCTGGCATTAATCCCGGTCTCATCTACCACCCTTCCCTGATCAATTGAATCCTGCACAAGTCTGACAATAAGTTCTACCCCAAGTTCATTGGCAAGGTCATCCCTGAATTTCAGAGTCTCTGCAAAATTATGTCCGGTATCTATATGCATCAGGCTGAACGGCATTTTTGCCGGCCAGAATGCCTTCTTCGCCAGATGGACCAGAACAATGGAATCTTTACCACCTGAGAAAAGAATTACTTTTTTCTCGAATTGTGCGGCGACCTCTCTCATTACAAAGATCGCCTCATCTTCAAGTTCTTTTAGATGTTCATCGTTGATTTTCATATCTACCGTTTTAAAACCTTACATCTCCCCATAAATCTCGCCCTACATGCTGGCTCCTTCGCTAAATCCCGCCACCGGCGGGATTCTTAACGCTCGGCCCCCCCTTAACATGGGGATTCTATAATATTTACCGTCATTGCGACCACGCAAAGCGTGGGAAGCAATCTTTTTCTCTTGATAGGTATCTATTTCATATGTATCCCGCACTCTTTTTCACTGCCATCCTCCCACCACCATCTGCCTGAACGGAAGTCTTCTCCTTTTTCCACTGCCCGTGTACAAGGCTCGCACCCGATGCTGACAAATCCTCTGTCGTGTAGCAGGTTATAAGGGACATTATTTTCTTTTGATAAATTTTTCAACCTCCTCAAAAGTCCAGTTGAAAACAGGGTAAAACTTAAACAGTTTATTGCCTTCATCATACTCTATCCAATCCATCTGGCTGCGGTTATCCGACTGGCTGGCCCTGATTCCTGATATCCAGCACTCTTTCCCCTTAAGCGCTCTGCGAAGAGGTAAAAGTTTTCTGATCCTGCAACACTCCAGTCTGTTCTCTCTGGAATAGTAAAAGCTGAATGGGCCTTTCTCCGTGACCATGATTTCAACAGCTTCATGATCAGGGAAATAAACTTTAATCGGTTTTTGATATTTCTTATATGTCTCGTTAAATACTTTATACGTTTCAGGAAATAATCTTCCGGTATCAAGTGTTGCAACCTCAATGGGAAGGTTATTATCAAATATCATATGGGTTATTGCCTGATCTTCAATCCCGAAACTTGAAGTGAATACAACCTTGTCGCGAAAGATCTCTGCAATGGTTTTCAGCTGATCTTCAACCGGTTTATTTTCTATCCTTTGTCTTATTTCCCCTATTTCCATCTATTTCCCTTATTTCCATCTATTTCCATCATTATTTCCATCTATTTCCATTTATTTCCATTTATTTCCCTTATTTCCATCTATTTCCATCCATTTCCCTTATTTCCATTCCCCGGCTAAATTTAACTGAAACTCCCGGAGAGGTAATCTCTTGTCAATTGTTTTTCAGGATTATTGAAAAACTCTTCTGTAGGGCCTGATTCCACGATTTTACCCAGGTACATAAAAACGATATAATCTGCAATGCGTCTTGCCTGCCTGAGTGTATGTGTTACAAGTATGACAGTATATTTTTCTTTCAGCTGAATAAATAACTCTTCAATTTTTTTTGTTGAAAGCGGGTCGAGAGCTGAAGTGGCTTCATCCCCAAGTATATACTCAGGTTCAATGGCCAGACCTCTTGCAAGACACAATCTTTGTTGCTGACCTATGGACAACTTTGATGCTGAGGTACGGACCCTACCTCTTACTTCATCCCATAAACCAACATATTGAAGATACTGGATGACTGTCTGGTTGATTTTTTTCCTTCTTTTTGTTCCATGAATTCTCGGGCCGTAGGCGACGTTATCAAATATCGACATTGGCAGAGGGCATGGACGCTGAGCCAGCAATCCCATCTTTTTGCGTGTATCGATAACATTAACACCCTTATCATAGATATTCAGGCCATCGACATATACTTTGCCTTTTATTCTGACCTCAGGCAGCTCATCATGCATCCTGTTAAGTGTCTTCAGAAATGTTGTTTTTCCGCAACCTGATGGTCCTATAATGCAGGTGATACTTTTTTCCGGTATCGACAGATTAATATCTTTCAGAATATGCTGATCATCAATGTAAACATCAAGATTCTCAACTTTAATAGCATTATCATGCGCTACTTTTCTTAGTGGATAGGTTCTGTTTATTTCCATGGCCGGATTAACCGTAAGTGTCTCCAGATGGTGGTTTGCAATTATCATGATTTGTGTTTTGAAAATTTCGAACTGAAATATCGTGCTGAAAAGCTTAGTATTAATATAATGACTGTCAGAATTACCGCAGATGCATAGGCACGGTTCTGGACCTCTTCAACCGGGCTTCCAAGCTGGAAAAATATTGAAAGAGGCAATGTTGCGGCGGGCTGACTGAGGGATACAGGAATATTATCAGTATATCCTGCCGTAAATAAGACTGTTGCAGCATCCCCTATCCCCCTGCCGATAGCCAGAAGAATTGCCGTTATTACGCCGGGCATCAGTTGCCGCAGTAATACTTTAGTCATTTCATATTTGGTTGAGCCAAGGGATAGTAAAGCATCCGGGAGATCGCGTGGAAGTAGTCTGGTAACCTCATCAAGCGAACGCATCATTAAAGGCATTATTAACATTGCTACTGTTATAATGCCTCCCAATAATGATGCTTTAATACCCAGGTATACCATCAGGGCAAATCCGAATGCTCCGTAAACAATTGAGGGTACCCCGAAAAGTATATCCAGTGAAAAGCGGACTATGCCGGCAAAACGCGACTTGTTTGGGAGGTAGAAATTTATATACATTACCAGAGGAACACTGATCATCATACTGATCATGAGTGCCCCTGTAATGATAAAAACTGACCCCATAATTGCATTTAAAACGCCTCCCTCCTTGCCAAGATAAAATCCCCCTCCGGGAATCTTGGTTATCATATCCCATGTGAGGGAAGGCACTCCTTTATAAAACACTGTACCTATTATGTATATCAGTACTCCCATTATGATCATAGCTGCCCCGATCATAATGACTTTAAATATTTTTTCTTCCAGGTACTTCATAAAAATCTGATAATCAAATTAGGCTTATGAAAATTGATATTTCTTCTCAATCTGGTTAAGTGTAAATCTTGAAATCCCGTTGAACAGAACCACTATGATGAACAGAAGAAATGCAGCAAACATCAGGGCCGACTCATAACTTGGCATTGAGAGCATTTCGCCATAGTTGTTTGCAATTAGCGCGGGAAGAGGATAACAGGCATCAAAAAATGAATGGGGTATCTGCGCAATATTCCCGCAAACCATAAGTACAGCCATTGTTTCACCAAATGCCCTTGATAAGGCAAGAACAGAAGCTGCTAATATTCCGGGAAATGATTTCCTGAGTATCACTTTTTTTACTGTCTGCCATTTTGTTGCCCCCATGCTCAGGGAAGCATCAGTAATTTCTTTCGGAATGGAGCGGAAAACCTCAACCAGTATGCTGATCAACAGCGGAATTATCATTATGGCAAGTACTATTCCTCCGGCAAGTACTGTGTAACCTGTAGAAAAATCAACAAATTCCGGAGCAATCTTATTTGAAATCAGTGGTACAATTGTTATAGTACCCCAAACACCATATATAACAGGTGGTATGCCCGACAGGACATCAACAACCGGCTCAAAGAGGCGGCGGATACTTTTCGAAGCATAAGAATTAAGAAAAATGCTTGTCATAATTGAAAGCGGAAGGGCAATAATGATAGCAATAAGCGAAACATAAACAGTACTTACAATGTAGGGAAGAAATCCAAAGTCACCTTTAAATGGTTTCCAGTTAGCGGAAGTTAGTAATACCCACAGGTTTTTCTCTTTCATTATTGGTAAAGCCTTGAAGAAGAGACTAAACCCTATGACCAGAAGGAAAAGTATGGTAAAAACAGCAATGCCCAGCATAAAATGCCGGGCAGTTTTATCTTTCACTAACCGTATCGTTCGCATAGGGCCTATTGGATTCTTTTCAGTTCTCCTGCAACTTTTTCTTCTGATAATGCTATATAACCTGATTCGTTGACATATTTTTGCCCGTCTGTTAAAACCCAGGTAAGAAATTTGATTACCAACGCTTTCTGAGGTTTTCCGTTTGTAACAAAATAAAGCTCACGCGCAGGGGGAGAGGGATATTTACCATTTGATATAGCAGTTATAAGATCATCCATTGAATCATAAAAATTTTCGTCCGGTGTTATCTTACCGTCATTGTTTAAATCGATGGGAAGAACCCTGATGCCGGCCAGCTGCTTTTTGGTTTTACTGTCATATATATAGCCTATATTATTAAACCCGATACCAAGGGGATCTTTTTTTACAGCAAGCGCCACACCCGGATCCCCGTAAACACCACTTCCCAGAAGATCCTCCTGTTTTTTGCTGAAGTATCCGGCCCATACCTCTGCTGCCCCGCAGGCATCTGAACGTGTATAAACATGTATCGGAACAGTGCCCTCGATTCCAAAAGCCTGCGCCCATGTTTTATACATACCGGTAATCCAGATGTTATTGCCGGCATCTGTCTTAAGTCCTTTACTAACGATCATTTCCAACGATGGATTTGATGCATTGATAACAGGTACCACTGCATCTTTTGTTACAACAACCGGGTATGCCCCATTTCTTAATTCCTCAGGATAAATCTCACGCGATACCATCCCAAGGTCAACCATATTATTGAGTGCATCTGTAATTCCTTTCCCTGCTCCGCCGGCTGAGATGTCGATTCTGTACATCAGGATTGATTTTTCTGAATTCTTCAGCCCACCGCACTGCCATCGGGTAAAGTGCCCAGGCTCCGGACAGAGTAATAGTCCCTTTTACTTTTCCGTGAGAATCAGCATTTTTCTGTACACAACTCAGGAACAGTGAAGAAACTGTTAAGAATACAAGTACCTGTCTTTTTATCATCGAAATCTTATATAAAAATTAACCGTGTCAATAGTTGGTTTGAAAGTCAGGCTCAGAGTTAACCGTTCAAAATCATAAAGCCAATAATGTCTACCGATTTAGTGAACAAAAGTATTTATAATATTGTTACCCATCAACTCGTATAAAAACTAAAAGATTTTAAGTATTAATACCTACCTTTCATGCGTACGAAAAGTCACATTTTATGATATTGTCAAAAAAGACCAGGTATGCGATGGTCGCGCTGGCCAGGTTGGCAAAGGAGTATGGGAAAGGTCCTGTACAGATAAAAGAAATTGCCGAGGCTGAGAAGATACCCCGGAGTTTCCTTGAAAATATCCTGCTTGAACTTAAGAAAATGGGTGTTCTTGGAAGCCAGCTTGGAAAAGCAGGAGGATATTATCTGCTGAAAAAACCATCAGAAGTTAATCTTGCCGATTTGATTGATCATTTTGAAGGTACTCTGTCACTATTATATTGTGCTTCTGAAAAATCATATCGTCCGTGTGAGTTTTGCAAGGATGAGACAACATGCCAGATCAGATTAGTATTTAAGGAAATACTGGCTAATACGAACAGTATCCTTCGGAAATCAACCCTGGAAACACTTATTCAGCGTTGAAAAATCAAATATTCTATAAAAACAACCAGGATTCCATATGTGATATCCTTAAATATACGATTTGTGGGCATAATTAATGAAATTGAACGAAGACGGACATTTGCAATCATTTCGCATCCCGATGCAGGTAAAACAACCCTTACCGAAAAATTACTTTTATACGGGGGTGCTATCGGGGTGGCAGGCGCCGTAAGAAACAACAAGATCAGAAAAACTGCCACTTCTGATTTCCTTGAAATAGAAAAACAACGAGGGATTTCAGTTTCCACATCGGTTATGAGCTTCGATTATGGAGGTATCAAAATTAATATTCTGGATACGCCCGGGCATAAAGACTTTGCCGAAGACACATACCGTACCCTTACGGCTGTTGACAGTGTAATACTTGTGATCGACAGTGTAAAAGGGGTGGAAGAACAAACCCGTAAACTCATGGAAGTATGCCGTATGAGGGCAACTCCGGTGATGATTTTCATTAATAAAATGGACAGGGACGGTAAAGATTCTTTCGACCTTATTGAGGAGCTTGAGGAGGAACTGAAAATAACGGCTTGCCCTTTTACATGGCCCATTGGCAGAGGGACCCATTTTAAAGGGGTTTACAATTTATTCAGGGATAGTATTCAGCTTTTTACTCCCGAGAAGAGTAACAAATCGGAACTTCTTATTAATACAAAAAATATAGAAGACCCTAAACTAAAGGAGTTTATAGGACCGGATACCTTAACCAGCCTTTTGGAAGAAATTGACCTGGCCTCAGAATTGTATGAATCATTTAATAAAAACCATTATCGCGAAGGATATCTTGCCCCTGTTTTTTTTGGCAGTGCTCTTAACAATTTTGGCGTTCTGGAGTTGCTTGAAACTTTTATTGAAATAGCGCCCTGCCCAAAGAAATCAGAAGCACATGAGCGTATTGTTAAACCCGATGAATCCAATTTTTCAGGCTTCATTTTTAAGATACACGCCAATATCGATCCAAACCATCGCAACAGGATAGCATTTATGAGGGTATGTTCCGGCAGGTTCGAAAGAAATAAAATCTACTACCATACGCGGTTGAACAAGAAAATGAGATTTTCTTCCTCAGCAACTTTTCTTGCAAACGCTAAAAACACTGTCGATGAGGCATTCCCCGGCGATGTTATCGGCCTTTACGATACCGGCAGCTTAAAAATCGCTGATACACTTACTGAGGGTGAAATGCTTCATTTTAAGGGTATCCCCAATTTTTCGCCTGAAATATTAAAAGAGATGATAAACCGTGACCCATCAAAGAGCAAACAACTTGAAAAAGGGGTCAGGCAGCTTACTGATGAGGGTCTGGCACAGCTTTTCCTTCAGCAGCCCGGGAACAAAAAAATCATAGGAACAGTGGGTGAGCTCCAGTTCGATGTAATTAAATTCAGGCTTGAGCATGAGTACGGGGCTAAATGTGATATCATCTCCCTGCCGTTTGTAAAGGCATTATGGTTCGTTTCCGACGATAATAAAGAATTAAACGAGTTTCTAAAACGGAAAGCATCATTTATCGCCTATGACAAAGGTAACTCACCAGTATTTCTGGCTGAAAACGAATGGATGATAAAAATAATTCAGGAGACCTATCCATCTGTTAAATTTTTTAAAACTTCGGATGGTTATAAGATGACCGACCACAATTGATATATAGAACTATGAAGGCTTCGCTCAGGATGACATTGCTGCTTTTTATGGATTGAGCCAACTTTCACTTTGTTCAGGTTGGCAAAATCAGGAACCGAGGACGCCAACTGGCGGACGAGCTCACCGAAGGTAATCTCCTAATAGATTCCTGATTATTTCTGCTCCTTTCAAAGGATGCAGAATATTAAGTGCATATCAGTTTTTAAATCTAACTTTACAAAATTCCTACATTTAGTATAGTTTTCCGAATAGAGAATTTTGTTAATAATTGTAGGTTCTAATAATGCTAAATTGACATCTAACCTAAGACCATTCATGCAAAAAGACTCGACCTCTTTTGCCGAAATAAAAACTGATATTCTCACTATGGTTAAGGAGTGGGAACCTATACTTTCTTCACTCCCGGATGAGACAATTACCGAACTCCAAAACAGTCAAACCAGAAATATAAAACAAATCCTCGGTCACTTAATAGATTCAACATCTAATAACACTCACAGGGTTGTTCATCTGCAGTATCAGCAAAGCCCATTTTCATTTCCAAACTATGCGACATTTGGAAACAATGATCGTTGGATAGCAATCCAAAATTATCAGAACGAGGACTGGCACAACATGATCCAGCTCTGGAAATATAGCCTCTTGCATTTCTGTCATGTGATCAATAACGTTAAAGATGACAAACTTGAAAATGAGTGGATTTCAGGACCAGATAAGAATATAACGCTCAGAACGATGATTGTAGATTTTCCCGGACATCTTAAACTGCACCTTGAAGAAATTAACGATCTGATTAATAGAAAACCCTGATCAATATGAAACCACCTGTTTCATTCGAAAAATCCCTGATCGCCCCTTGTGGAATGAATTGCGGTACATGCATCGCTTATCTGAGAGAAAAAAACAAGTGCCCTGGTTGTCGGGTTTACTCTGCAGATAAAGCTATTTCTATTCAAAGATGTATAATTCCTAAGTGTGTTCACCTTGAGAAGACATCCTCAAAATTCTGCTACGATTGTGAAAAATATCCCTGTAAAAGATTAAAACAACTCGATAAACGGTATAGTACAAAATATAAAACAAGTTTTATCGAAAACCTGACAATAATAAAGGAAAAAGGTATTGACAGTTTTCTTGTTTTCGAATCAAACCGCAGGACTTGTCCAAACTGCGGATCAGTAATGAGTGTTCACCGGGACAACTGCCTGATCTGTTTAAAAAATTAAAATAATACTTTATATCAAGTACAACAATCGGCAATTCTCAAACCTTCGGTACGATTTTTGATCTTTTAATTTGACCTATATCCCTTTTATGAAACACTATATATACATCTGTACTTTGTTATTGATTACTCTTTTCTTCACAGGGTGTGAAAAAGTAGAAACCGGCAGATCATTTGACAGCATTGTCAATGATAAATTAAGAGTAGACACAAATCTTGCTTTTTCAATAGACAGTGTAAATGATTACAGATGCCCGGCCGACGTCATCTGTGTATGGGCCGGGGATGTCGATATCCATATACGGTTTTATAAAGCTTTTGGCCATATTGATACCCTGATGAACCTAAATAATCCAAATAAAAATCCTATAAGCTTTGGTGGGTATTCTTTTAAAGTCAATGAAGTTAATCCAATCCCTTTAAGTAATAAAATAATCCCCCAAAAGGATTTTAAAATAAACATGACAATTACTAAAGAATAATTATTACTTCAAAACTATTTACTCCCTATTAACATGCTTATCGTCAGTTTGGATCAGATATTAAATTTTATTTAAGTTCGCAGTCTAAACTGACTTTAAAATTGATAGAAGGACTTTTTGATTACAGCCTCTGGGGATTGTTTTTAGCCAGTTTTCTGGCAGCTACGGTAGTGCCATTCAGTTCCGAAGCGCTGCTCTCTTTACTGATCGCTAACGGAACAGATGCCTACACTGCTGTTTTAGTGGCCACAGCCGGAAACTGGCTCGGTGGAATGAGCAGCTTTGCGATTGGCTATCTGGGCAAATGGGAGTGGATTGAGAAGTACCTGCGGATAAAGCGTGAAACCATTGAAAAGTGGCATAGCCGCCTTTATAAAAGAGGAGCAATTTTTGCATTTCTGAGCTGGGTTCCGGCAGTGGGAGATATTTTTGCTGTCGGACTTGGCGTTTTACGCGCCAATATACCAATCACAGCAGTTGCTATGCTGGCCGGTAAGTTCTTACGCTATGTCATCTGGGGATGGCTCACCGGGCTGGTATTCTGATTAATTACAATTTTATGAATATAGTGCTTTTATCATATATAATCAACCTGATGATCACCGGTAACCAAATCCAGGATTATCACTTACCAGCCGCCACCGCCGCCACCGCCGCCGCCGCCGCCGGAACTTCCGCCTCCTCCGCTGCCCGATGATGATCCGGGAGGGGTGGATGCCGAGGAAATGGCCGATGAAAAGCTTTTACCCATCGCCGAAGTGAAATTCACCGGTGAAAATGCCGCAGCTCCGGCTCCCGTTCCGGTATACCATGAAGGGTTGTAGGTTTTGGTGTCCTGCATCGATCGCCTTAGTGCATTTTCAAACTTCTTTCCCCACTGGTTCTCAACCCCGAGAGCAATGGCAAAGGGAAGAAGCTTCTCAAAACGTTCGACTGTAAGTTCGGGTTCATGCATCAGGTTGAGCTGATCCTTTTCAGCTACCGAAAGGTACATTTTGAATCCTTCTGCTTCATCCATCAATGCTCTTCCCAGAGGTGTAGGGGCTTTCATCAGCCATGAGAACAGAATTCCAATCCCAGTAAGAATAATAATCAGGATTACCGGAACCGCAGGGGAGGGAGATATAAGCAAAAATAAGCAGAACCAGGACCACCGAAAAGATAACACCGGGCAAAGATGCCTGGCATTACGGTTGAAATATTCCGGTATCATTTTCCCCTTAAGAGTTTTTTCTGCCTCACTCCTCGCTTTCTGAAACAATCGTGGTTGTTTAGTTGTCAAGGTCTATTTCAGTCCTGCCGGTGAAGAGAACCGAAGCCAGGGCTTTTTCCTCGGGGGTGAGTTCCGCAGCTGCCCCGGGAACCAGCTCAAGGGAGTATTTTTTCTTTGTACGGGTGATTTTCAGATAACCGCTTACAGCCATGTTAACAAGCGCCGACGTTATTACCTCTTCTTTCATGCCCATTGCGGAAAGGTAACCTGTAGCGGCAGGACTGAATCCTTCAGGAGGATCAAATAGGGGAATTATGGTTCCTTTGGCTGGATCCTTTCCGGCACTCTTCCATTTCCTGAAGTATAGCATTATCGCTCCGGCAATTCCTGCCAGGGCAAACAGAATATGCAGATTATCCTTAAGGAAATTTACCATTTTGCTTAAGGCTGACGGTCTGGCCACAAATCCCCTTTCCCAGGCTGCTGCTATCGTCAGCTGCTCGTGGGGCTGCAATGGTCTCGTGGTTGTGAGCTTTACAACATTGCCTTCACTTGTTAATTCACAATCGCACCCGGCCGATCCGGCATAACCTGAATAAGCTGCCTTCTGAATTATCCCTGATCCTTCAGGTGCCCTGATGGTGACAGTTGCTGTTTCAATTGGGAAAGCCCAGTCGCCACCAATGGCATTATAATATAGTTCATCATAGTCATCAAAGAAACCTATCTGACGGGTTGTTTTGAAGGAAAGGGTATAGTTGTATGTTCCGGGCATCAGCTCAATGTCCTTGTCCCCAATGTAAACAATCACGCCATTTGCTTTTTCTTCGGTGAACCAGGGCTCGGGAACACCGTTCTTCAAAACTCCGGTAACCTCAAACCCTGCCTTGAAACGGTTGCCAAGCCTGTCCTTGTATTTGGTGGGGAAACTCCTGTATATGCCTCTTTTTATTGCATTTCCCTCCGCTACAACACTGATCTGTTCCGAACCAGAAGAGCGCCGTCTTTTTCAACTTCGGCAAGAATATCGTAGGAAAGGATCCTTTCCTGTGAGTTCGCTGAAAACACAGTGAAGATCAAAAGGAAAGTTATTATGATTCTTTTCATTAAGACGATTTTACATCTTGAATTCAGGTAAAGATCTTTCCGATTCATTGCTTATATCAAAGAATTCACTCTGCCTGTGCCCTGCAACTTTTGCAATAAGGCTTGATGGGAATTGTTCTATGAGAATGTTGTAATTGCGCACAGTACCGTTATAGTAACGGCGGGCCTTCTGAAGATCATTCTCAACTTTTGAAATCTCCTTCTGCAGTTCCAGAAAATTCTGACTGGCCTTGAGCTCAGGATAGTTCTCCACCACCACGAAATAGTTTTCCAAGGGCTTTTGACAATCCTACTTCAGCTGTCTCCGATTCTTTGAGGGAAGAAGCTGACATACCCTGTGTCCGGAGACTTGTGATGGCTTCGAAGAGGTTTCTTTCGTGAGATGCATATCCCTTAACTGTCTCTACCAGAAGGGGAATCAGGTCATGACGTTTTTTAAGCTGCACATCGATGCCGCTCCAGGCTTCCCTGACATAATTCACAAGTCTGACAAGCCGGTTGTATATGTAGAGGAAAAATCCTCCGCATGCTACTACTATTGCAATGATTATTATTGCCACTGGTCTGGATTTTTGGTTAAAGCCTCGGATTAGCCGGGAATCCAAATATATAAAATTAAACAGACATCCTTAGAATCAATTTCTGTAAAGGCAGCATTCCGGAAGTTTATCGTAAACTTCATCTGATGCTTTGTATTTACCATTGTCATGACCTGCATCAGCGATTGCTTTTTGAACATCATCCAGAGTAATAATGGAACTATTGTATTCAATATGGATTTTTTTAGTGCTGATATCCCATGAAGCAGATGATACTCCTTTTAAAGAATTTGCAGCATTTTCAATTCGATCCTTGCACATCCCGCAATTCCCTGAAACTTCAAAAGTTTCATGCTTAACGTTCTGAATCATCTGCATATTCCCATGGTCATGGCTGGCAGATTCGACTCTTCCTGCACCATTCATCATACTTGGTTTACCTTCAAGCTGAGCTGCAGCATCAACACTGAATGTCCCGCTTGTAACAATCTCTTCACCTTCAGTCAAGACCATCAGTAACTACATAACTTTCTCCAAGCATCGGACCAAGGCCGATTTCACGTAATTTAAAAATTGGTTCATCAGTATCCGGCTGTTTTACATAAACAATTGAACGCTTGCCTGTCCATAATACTGCAGTTTTCGGGATAACCATATTATCTGCGATATTCGTTAAGAGTTGTCGAGACAATTCCTGTAGCAAACATTTCAGGTTTTAGTTTTCCGGATTGATTTCCTGTTTCAACCCTCACTTTTGCAACCCTGGTAACAGGATCAATAACAGGATCAATGAATATTATATTGCCTGAAAAATCTATTGCCGGGTAATGCCGAAGGTAAATGAGATTTTTTCTCCTTTTTGCAAAAACTGCAGATCACTTTCATAGGCATCAAACATTACCCATACTTTCGAAAGGTCGGCAATTTCAAATAAAACAGTTCCCTGTGAACATGATCTCCTGTATTTACCCGTCGGGCAGTTACAGTACCGGTGTATTGGAAACCACTTCAAAATTATTCTGGACAATTCCTGAACTTTCAATTTTTGCAATCTGATCATCTGTAAGTTTCCATTGGCGAAGTTTTTCTTTTGAAGCTTCGTACAATTCAGGTTGCAATTGTTTTGTTTTAACTGTTTCCAATAACTCCTGCTGTGCTGTGATGAGTTCAGGTGAATATATTTCTGCAAGTACCTGACCTTTTACTACGGTTTCACCTGTAAAATTTACTGACAATCTGTTCTATTCGTCCCGGAACATGAGAAACCTGACTCTGAAACAACCTTTCATCAGCCTGTACTTTACCGTAAAGTCGGACCTCTTTTACAGGCTTTTGTTTTGTAACAACAGAAGTGAGAACATTCGCCAGCTGAGCAGCCTCTTTGGTCAGATGAATTGCAGACGGATCAATAGAAGTTGTACTACTTTTGACAAGCGGGATTAATTCCATTCCGCAGATCGGGCATTTCCGGCTGTTCCATTCTTATCTGCGGGTGCATTGCGCATGTCCAGATTGTTCCCTGGGCAACTTCTGTTGAGTGATCGTGTTTCTCTTCTGTTTTTTGAGAAGGATGGAAAACCAACCATCCGATAAAATGTACCAAGTATCAGTATGAGACTATAATTTCACATATTTATTTGAAAATATTTTAAAGCGTCTTAATTTTTTCATTGTATTTCAGATTTATTTTATTTCAGTAATATGCCATTAATCTTTTTAACCATGCAATTGCAGTATTGAAATCAGCAACAGCTTCAACCTGTTTGAGTTCATAGTCGAGTGTTTGCTGCCGTACGCGCAGGACATCTGTTAGTCCTGATGAGGATGTTGAGAAACTTTTCAGCATAAGATCAAGTGATTTTGATGCCAGTTGAAATTGATTTTCATACAGTTTTACCCTGCGCTGGCATCCTGATACAAGAGAACAGCCTGATAATACTCTGCCTGCAGCGAATTAGCAGTTGCCTGGTAATTTTCGGAAGTGGCTTCTCTCAGGAGTTCGGCTTCTTTTTGCATTGCAGTATATTTTTTTCTGTAAATGGGTAATGTAAAAACTACCATTGGCATTATCATGTCTTTTCCATTCATTGATGATGTCGACATGGTCACTTTTCCCGATCACTGAATAATTAATACCCAAACCTACCATTGGATAACCCATGCGTGTAACCATTTTTTTCCTGGCTTCCAATGATTGTTTCTCAAAATCCAGCATTCCCAGCATCGGATTATGTAGCCAGCATACTATCCGAGACAGCTGTCAATGAAAATTCAAGAGAATCCCTGGTTATATTTTCATATGTGAAAACCGGTGATGTTACAGGCCTGTTCAGATAAGTGTTAAACTTTGCTATGATGGAATTTTGTTGATTTTTCAGTAAAGCAATATTGTTTTCAAGGTCACCGGATTCGATTTGTATCCTGTATATATCTGCCAGACCTGAATTTCCTGAAGATGATCCCATTGTTCCTGTCTGCATTGATGAAGACTGATTCGATCCTGAAGAACCCGTATTGCCCTGACCACCACCCATAGTCTGCATTCCGGAAGAACCTGTATTGTTGCTGCTACTAACCGGAGAAGTTGCTGTACTCTGAGATGATGTTCCTGAGTTTCCCAGTGAAGCTGATTTGAATCTGACAAGGGCAAGCCGTTCAATTATTTTCAGAATTTCAATATTTTTTTCTGAAATACTGATATCTTTCTGAACTTTATATAATTCGTACCAGGTTCGCTGGACATCATAAAAAACCTGCAATTTTGCATCCCGGAAAAGTTCAAATTTTGCCTTTGCCATCAGGCTCATTTCATCTTTGCCATATCTTAAGAACACCAAACCATGGGAACATCTGCATTAATCTTAAATCAGCAACCTGGTTACCACTTACCAGCTCCATCGGACTAAGAAATACTCCTGCACTTAATTCGGGATCCGGTAAACTGCCAACCTGAGGTATCTTTTGCAGTGCATGCCTGATATTCGCTGAATCTTTGAAGTACAGTGGGATTGTTTTTTGCTGCAATTTCGAGATAGGAGTAAAGTGAGTCGGTCTGGGAAAAGGTTTGTACACATAGAAATATATTGAAATACATTGAAATAAGTAGAAATAGCTTTCGGGAGCCGCCTTTTCTTATGTATTTAATCTGGCTGAGATTTATTATACTATGAGATGTTATTCCTTGCATTTTTAGTTGTTGATTTAATAAAATTATTGAGTTTGATCTGTAGAATTTGAGCAGTCTCATTAATTGAATCAAATTCGTTTCTGGAGATTTTCTCTCTTTCAATTAGCAGTTCTAACCAATGAGTGAAAGCTTCAAAATGAGATCCTCTTGAGTTATAGTAAAACCTTACCTTATCAAGATAATGGAACCTCCCATAACCTTCTGCAATATTGGCTCCGACAGAGTCGACTGATCTTAAAAACTGATCACCGATATGTTTTTTGTCCATAAAATCCATTCTGCAGAATATTTTCCATGCGGTTGATGATAATTTTCTGGATAACTGATATACTTCCAGATTCTTCAGTTCAATAAAGTTCTGATTTTTCATAATTCCACTTTTTTAGATTAATAGCACGAGACGAGATTTCAGAACTTAATTTACTTCCATTTTTTGAATTACCCATAAAATACTCCCAATTTATTTCCATTTATTTCTACTTATTTCCACCTATTTCTACTTATTTCCATCTTATTTCCACCTATTTCCACCTATTTCTACTTATTTCCACCTATTTCCACCTATTTCTATTTTTTTCACCCCATGTTCCCTCCATATAGCCTGAAACAGCGGAACAACAAAAACCGTCATTACCTGTATTATCATTCCACCGAACACCGGTATTGCCATCGGAACCATTATATCAGCTCCTTTCCCTGTGGATGAAAGTACAGGGAGCAAGGCAATTACGGCCACTGCTGTTGTCATCATAGCCGGACGTACACGTTTTTTCCCTGCCATGACTACAGCTTCCCGCACATCATGGACAGTGGAAGGTTTCTTTTCTTCAAAGACCTGGTGAATATATGTCCCCATTATCACACCATCATTCGTAGCGATTCCGAAAAGAGCAATAAATCCAACCCATACTGCCACGCTCAGGTTGATTGTGTGCATCTGAAACATATCGCGAAGGTTTAATCCTGCAACAGAAAAATTCATGAACCACTCCTGTCCGTATAGCCAGAGCATCAAAAATCCGCCCGAGAAAGCAACAAAAACACCTGAGAAGTGAATAAAGGAGGCTGTTATTGTCCGGAACTGAAAAAACAATAGAAGAAAAATCAATATCAAACTTACCGGAATAACTAAAGCCAGTCTTTTTGCAGCTCTGATCTGATTTTCGTAATTACCTGCAAATTTGTAAGTAACTCCGGGAGAAATGATTAATTCTCCTGAATCAATTTTGCCCTTTATAATCTTTGTTGCTTCCTCTACCACATCCACTTCTGCTTTACCTTCAATCTTATCAAAAATTACAAAGCCGACAAGGAAAGTGTTTTCACTCCGGATCATCTGTGCCCCGCGGGTGTAATCAATTTCGGCAATTTCACCGAGTGGAATCTGTACTCCGTTCATTGCAGGCACCAGGATACGTTTTAAATCCTCAGGATTATCACGCAGTTCACGGGCGTATCTTACCCTCAACGGAAAGCGTTCGCGGCCTTCCACCGAGGTTGAAAGCGTCATTCCTCCGACAGCGACCTGCAATATTTCCTGAACATCGCTTACTGTCATTCCGTAACGGGCCATTGCTTCACGGTTAAGATTTATCTCAAGATAAGGTGCGCCAACAGCACGGTCGTAGAAAACTGCTGAGGCCTTTATTGAAGGTACCTCCTTTAAAGCTTTTTCAAACATCATCCCGGCCTCTTCAATTGAATTAAGGTCAGGACCATACACTTTCAAACCCATAGGGGCACGCATCCCGGTCGAAAGCATTACAAGACGGGTTTCGATAGGCTGCAGTTTCGGGGCAGAAGTCAGGCCCGGAATATCTGTGACCTTTACTATCTCATTCCATATGTCAAGGGGTTTCTTAATATGTGGCCGCCACTGACGAAAATATTCCCCTTTTCGATCAGGAACCAGAAATACATTGAAATGAGTTGAAATATGTTGAAAAATATTGAAATAGGTTGAAATGGGTTGGGATTCAGGATTTGTCTTGATCCATTCATTATTTATTTGAATATAAAATGATCTTGTATTCTGGTCAAACGTCACTTCACTGACACTTTCTATATCAATTATGTTTCCATTTATTTCACACCTTATTTCCACCTATTTCCACCTTATTTCCATCCATTATTTCCATCTATTTCAACCTTATTTCCATCTATTTCCACCTTATTTCCACCTATTTCAACCTTATTTCCATTTATTTCTATTGTATTTCTGATTTCCGTCAGATTTAAAATAAAATTCCCTGATTTATCAACTTTAAATTGTCTCCGGTGGCCGTTTTCATCAAGTATATATTCCGGACGGTAATTGATTGTATTCTCGAACATCTGAATCGGAGCCGGGTCGAGAGCAGAATTTACACGTCCCCATTTACCAACAGCTGCTTCAACTTCAGGTATTGCCGAAAGGCGTTTATCGAGAATCTCTATATATTCCAGATTTTTTTCAATGCCTGAATGCGGCATACTGGTTGGCATCAGCAGGAACGAACCCTCATTCAGCGATGGCATAAATTCCTTGCCTGTACCGGGAAACAATTTAACCGGACCCTTCCAGACTGCTGTATTCCGGAAATTCTTCCAACCAGCTTTTTCTGCTCCTGATGCAAAAATCCCAAAAATTTTATCAAACCCCTGCCAGACTAATAATCCAAAAAACAATGTAAATGCAGGGATCATTAAGAACTTCCATTTATTCAGCAATGCCCAGCGAAGTATCTTTTCGTAAAAATGTACCATCGACATCAGTGCGAGCAGAATTACAGTTACAATTCCGGCAACAAATAAAAAGTTGACAAACTCACTGTTATGTGCTCCGAGTGGCAGCCATTCTACGGAAAGATACCAGGCTGCCACCAGCACTGTAATACCTATATTGATATAATTTGGATATTCCTTCTGTTTTTCAGACCACCTGTGATCCAGGAGATTATTTATACCCAGTGCTGTCAATGCGAGTACAGGCCAGGTGTGCCAGAAAATTGCAAAAAATATACCGGCTGATATTAGTGCACCGTTCCATATCGTTCTGATCTTCTTAGCATCGAACCGGATATTAAAGAAGATATGTACAAGTGTCGGCAGCACTACTATGCCAAGAATAAATGCTGCAAGGAGAGCAAAAGTCTTTGTCCAGGCCAGCGGATGAAACATTTTCCCTTCCTGAGCCTGCATAGCGAAAACAGGAAGAAAACTTACAATTGTAGTAGCAATTGAGGTTACAACAGCAGCTCTGACTTCTGTTGTTGCGTTATAAATTACCTGCATTAATTTTTTACCTCGTATTCCCCGGTTTTCAGGCATTTCCAGATGTCTGAGAATATTCTCAACATCTACAATTCCTATATCTACCATTACCCCGATAGCTATGGCAATACCCGACAAAGCCACAATATTGGCGTCAATACCGAAAAACCGCATCAGAATAAATGTGATTAAGACACCTAATGGCAATAACCCCGCAACAATGAGAGAAGCCCTGAGATTCATTACCAGAATAATAATCACAATAATACTGATCAGAATTTCATGCGAAAGGGCCGATTCAAGGGTTCCTATTGTTTCCATTATGAGCCCTGTCCTGTCATAGAATGGGACAACTGTTACCTTTGAGACGGAGCCGTCAGGTAAAGTTTTTTGTGGTAGTCCGTCTTCGATTTCCTTAATCTTATCTTTTACATTATTAATTACTTCCATCGGGTTGGACCCATAGCGGGCGACTACTACGGCTCCGACTGCCTCTGAACCGCCTTTATCCAGACCTCCGCGTCTTGTTGCCGGGCCAAAATTTACATGTGCCACATCTTTAATCCGCACAGGAACATTGTTCCGTACAGCAACAACAGATAATTCAAGATCATTAAGACTCTTTATATACCCCAGACCGCGAATGATGTATTCTACATTATTCAGCTCAATTGTTTCTGCGCCAATATCGAGGTTGCTGTTTTTTACAGCGTTCATGACATCCATAACTGACACATTATAAGCCTTAAGAGCATTTGGGTCGAGATCAACCTGGTACTCCCTGACAAATCCTCCTACAGATGCAACTTCTGATACACCTTCGGCTGATGAAAGGCTGTATTTAACATAAAAATCCTGGATTGTTTTGAGTTCCGAAGGATCCCATCCGCCATTTGGCTTTCCTGTTTTGGGATCACGGCCTTCAAGAGTGTACCAGTATATTTGCCCAAGTGCTGTTGCATCAGGTCCGAGAGAAGGTTGCACCCCGGCAGGCAGAGTTCCTGATGGGAGGGAATTCAGTTTTTCAAGAATTCTTGACCTGCTCCAGTAGAATTCAATATTATCTTTGAAAATAATGTAGATGAACGACATCCCGAACATGGACGTACTTCTTATTGTCTGAACCCCGGGAATACCAAGTAATGCTGAAGTTAACGGATAGGTTATCTGGTCCTGGATGTCTTTAGGGGAGCGGCCCATCCACTCTGTCGCAACTATCTGCTGGTTTTCACCAATATCCGGAATGGCATCTACCGGTACAGGATCCCTGGGTAAAAGACCCGATTTCAGGTTGAACGGCATTGTTACCAATCCCATGACCACAAAAGCGATCAAAAGGATAAAGGTTATAAGCCTGTTTTCGAGGAAATATTTTACTAATCTGTTAAACATCTGATATTTGTGATTTTATTATAAGATCTTAATAACAGGTCACCGGCAAGTCCGAACATCTATTACCTGGAATACCGGTAACCTGTTTTATCAATGTGGAAGCAATTATTTCTTTTCAACCAGGGCCATCCCGCATTTGGGACAGTCGCCTGGTTTATCACTTACAACCTCCGGATGCATCGGACATGTGTACTGAGTCTTCGCAACCTCTTTTGAATTCACAGTTTTCTCATTTGCCGGGTTGTTTCCGCATGAGTTGAACATTAATCCTGCAAGCAGGACAAAACCAAAAACTAAAAGATTCCTTTTCATTGTTTTGAATATTAAAATTGTAAATACTAAATGATAGACTGAAATAAAATGATTATTACAAATGAGGTTTGTATCTCATTTGCAATACAGGAGAACACGGGAAATATCAGATACGGAAAACACAAATGCCGGAAAGGTCCACATCAGTGGACATCAATGCCCCCGGGGGACTGACATTTGTATAAAAAGAATCTAAACCGGTGAAGGAATTATTTGATAATACTGTGAGAGCTGACAGAATCTGAAAATCGTTCTGGTATGATTCCGGTACAAAAGAAAAGGAGGGCATGTAATTACTGTCTGTTTCACAGATCGTAATAACATCATCACAGCAATGTTTCGAAAAGCTTTCCCCGGGAAAAGGTAACTCCTTTTCCGGACCCTCCATACCACAACTTGCCAGCTTACCGGTTAGTGTTACCTTGGAAGCTGCAATCTGACCACCGCAATAATGTGTTGCCACTGAAATGTGGAACATTGCTGCAAGCATTAAAAGCACCAACGATATGGAAGTAACCTTCTTCACTACTGATGTAACAGATAACTGCTTAAATTGTTTTAACTTTTATTATTCATTTACTTTGTGAATCCTTTGTGTAAACCTTTGTGTTCCTTTGTGGTTAATTTTTTTTACCACAAAGTCTCTCAAAGGTTATCGCTAAGTAACACAAAGGAATACAATAACTTAAGGATGTTTATGAATTAATCAGATTAAATAGCTATGCGATTTATTTTAAAAACAAAGCATTACTTCCCTTGCTATTAATCAACTACAGGTATGGTTATTTCCCCTTCCTTTTCTCTGAGGTGTCTGGTTTTTTCCCTTCCCCGCAATTTTATAGATATGCCGGACTCTTCTTCATTCCTGACAATCCGGATAAGCTTTTGTCTTTTCAGAACTGTACTATCGTTGTCAAATTCCTGCTGATAACTGGTGCTGTAGTTTATATCCCTTGAAATACTGATTATGTCACTCTTAAAAATGAAAAAAACAAAAATTATGAGTTTTACAATAATCAGTGGTATAATCACTTTCTTCAATTTTTGCCAGATCATAATGCCATTTTTTAATAATGGATGCAAATGTATTGATATTCTGAGACTCTAAGCAGCATTCGCCTGCATTTAAGATAAATTTAACTTTTACAACTGTTTCCGTTTTCATCCTCTAAGCATACTTGGTCCTTGGACAATATGGTCCGGAATTGAATTATGCAAAAATTTGAAATATCTTTACATAACTCCACCTGACTTATAATCTGAAAAGGGTGATTAAGTCTGAAGAAATACAGTAATATGAAAATCACGGAAGAAGAAGATTTAGAAAAATTTATCAGGGAGAATAAGGATAAGTTCGATACATATCATCCTGAACCAGGTCATAATCAACTTTTCTTAAGCAGATTAATTAAGAAATTTAAGGCAGTAATCAATATTGTGCCATATTTAGTAAAAGTCGGTATTGCAACAATTTTTATTTTTATTTTGTCCTTTGTTGTATGGAAAACATATCTCTCTCCCCCCTGACACGCATCTCTTTAAAATATTGGAAAGTCGAACATAATTATAAATACCGGATTCATCGAAGTACCAGACTTACCAAAAAATATATTATTAATCCGGAAGAAAAGGTTAAATTAAATTCTGAGCTTCAAAAATTTGATGATTCTTATTTAATTTTAAAGAAACAATTAAAAGAAAATCCTTCCGAAGATAATATAGCTGATATGTTAAGATTCTATAAAGAAAAGTTGTTGGCAATAGAAGAAAATATCCAAAATAACAGAAATAAAGACACACAGAAAAACTGATCATGGATTTTTCAGTACGTAAGAGGTTTCTCTCTAATCAATAAGCCTTATTATTTCAGTCGGGGTATTACGATTCAGAATTGATATATGCTGCTGGCCGTTCAGGATAATACCCTTCTCTGAGAAAGTCCGCTGCAGGGTCTGAAGCACTATCCCGGGAGTATTATTGTTTTTACTCAGATGGGCAAGACAAATAATACTGAGATTGTCACTAATATTCTCAGCCAGGAAAGCCGAGGTCTGATGATTCCCCAAATGACCATGGTCTGACCGTATCCTTGCTTTTAAAAAATGAGGATAGTTGCCATTCACCAGCATCTGCTCGTCATAATTTGACTCAATAACAAGAAAGTTGGCTGCTTTAATATATGGAGCAGCAGTCTGGCAGATATGTCCAAGGTCGGTAGCAATTGTTATCTTTTTACCGCCCGCACAAATGTGGAATCCTATGGTTTCAGGGGCATCATGACAAACCGGAAATGCCTCGATATCAAACCCCGCGAGATGAAATTTTTGCTTAACAGGAATTTCGCGGACAGAATCCCGGGATATATTCCTATGCGGAGTGAGAATACTTTTCCAGATATTATGTGTAGTGAATGCAGGAAGACTGTTTTTCCTGGTAAGCAGTTCCAGTCCTCTGATATGATCTATATGATTATGCGTAATCAGGACTCCCATAATAGTCTGCATGGAAATATCCATATTCTTCAGAAACCTGCGAATGGAGGTTGCTGAAATTCCGGCATCGATTAAAATTCCATGGAACTCGTTACCCAGATAATAACAATTTCCGCTGCTCCCACTGCTAAGACTGCAAAAATTCAATTTCATCAATGCCTTATTTACCGGAGACAAAGGTATATATAAGTATCATCGAAAATCCGGCAGAGGTGACCTCATTTTTCCTGATAATATTGAAGTGCAGAAGCCGGGCTCATTGATCACATTTAACCGGCTGGATAAAAAAGAAGGACGCTGTCTGAAGGCGTCCTGTCTTACCTAACTAACTAAAATCTGATTGCTCCAAACCCTGATGGGCAACCTTGAAACTGAGGAGTCAGGGTGACTCCTCCCACTAACCTATTTCTTAACCGGAGGAGATCCCGGGGAATTCTCCTCTAAATATTTTTTCTGCTCATCCGAAAGCAGATCCATAATTTTCTTCATGTTGGTATCTCTCATACTTTTCATGGTGGCTGCAGTCTCCTCCCTGAATTTTTCCATTTCGGTCCGGTGTTTTAGCTGCAGATCGGTGATATCCTTTTTCTGTTTATCAGTCAGATTAGGGATTGTCTCCAGTCTCATTAATCCGTGTCTCCGCGGTCCGAATCCTGGGTAATTAACAGTGTCGGCTCTAAAACCATCTTTGAATCCGTATCCCGGATTCCTGTTCATATACGGACTCATACGATATCCCCTCTGGGGAGGGTACATCGCAATGTGCCTCATATGCATATTATTGTCACCTTTCCTTCCCATCCTGACGGAATCCGCCATCATACCTCTCATGCCTCTCTGGGCATTAATTACAGAGCTGCCTGCTAAAAACAGTACCAGCATCATTATAATTACTTTTCCTGTACTTTTCATTTTACTGAGTTTATCTTTTATTAATATAAACATCCAAGCCGGATGTGATTTATATTATAGACAGCGATAACTGAAAAACCATTCCGTTCAAAACAGAAAATAACAAATCATTAACAATGCGGGGTAAATAATGTAATCCTTAATATTCATCTGTTATTGGCATATAATTTGCATTTTTGTTAAATATTCTGATCCTTTTTATGCGGCAGGTAATATTAGTTTCATACTTATTTATAATCTTTTTTACCCCTGTTGGTGCACAGGGACTCACCGACAGTAACCTTCCCATAGTTATTATCAACACTGACGGAGGTATCACGATTCCCGACAATCCCAGGGTTCGGGCATCTATGAAAATAATCCGTAGGGAACCAGGGGAAAGAAACTATTTAACTGATCAGAATAACCCATTATATCTTAATTACGATGGAAGAATAGATATCGAGATCAGGGGATCATCTTCACAGGTTTCAGATAAAAAAAATTATGGTTTTACCACCAGGAAAGCCGATAACGTAACCAATAATAATGTCAGTCTGCTCGATATGCCGGCTGAAAATGACTGGATACTTAATGGCATGGTATTCGACCCGGCACTGATACGTGATTTCCTTTGCTATAATCTGTCACGGCAGATCGGAGAATATGCCTCGCGGACTTCATATTGTGAGTTGATTATTAACGGGGAATATAAAGGGCTTTACCTGCTCCAGGAAAAAATAAAAGCTGACAATAACAGGGTGGATGTTACTAAAATCAGCACCAGTGACAATTCTTTCCCGGATGTTACAGGAGGTTATATCACCAAAGCTGACAAGACCACCGGCGGCGATCCTGTCGCCTGGACCATGTATAATATGACATGGGCACCCGTCGAATACATCCACGAAATGCCCAAACCAGAGGCTGTTTCCCCGGGTCAGAATGAATATATTCATAACCAGTTCATAAATCTTGAGTTCAGTGCATTGAACCAGGACGCATCAGTGACCAATGGGTTTCCTTCTGTTATTGATATCCCGTCATTTATTGATTACATGATTATCAGCGAACTTGGTTCAAATGCTGATTCATACCAGTTCAGCACTTTTTTTCATAAGGACAGGAATGGGAAACTCAGGGCAGGACCCATCTGGGATAACGATCTTACTTTTGGGAATGATTTGTTCTTCTGGGGACTTGACAGAAGTAAAACAAATGTCTGGCAATTTTCAAATGCCGATAATACAGGATCCCGGTTCTGGAGAGACTTATTCAATAACGATGAATTCAGATGTTACCTGTCAAAAAGATGGAATGAACTGATCCAGCCGGGGCAGGTACTGAATCTTTCGGTAATAAGTGCATTCATCGATCAGACGGTCATAAACATAACCGAGGCAGTAGCAAGGGATAATAACCTGTGGCTTAATACCGGAAATCATCAGCAGCGAATCGAAGCTATTAAAACCTTTCTTAATGACCGGATAACACTGGATAACCAATAACCTGGGCCCCTATGCTTCCTGCAGCAATGTTGCCGTACCTCCTCTCGTGATAACAAAGATAATGTACCATCCCTCAGCATCTTTTGAGTTCCCCGACAATGATGACCTGGAGTACCTGGAGATCACAAACAACGGAGATCAGAGTGTTGACCTTTCAGGTATTTATTTTGCCGGGACAGGCTTTGTTTTCCAATTCCCCTCTGGTTCAGTTATGGATCCGTACTCTTCAATAATTCTGGCAGGAAACTTCAGGGCTTTCAGATCAAATTATGGCTTTGCCCCATTTGGTCAGTTTACAAGGAACCTGTCAGACAAGAGCGAGAACCTGGTTTTATGCGATGGTTTCGGGAATATAATTGACAATGTAATTTATTCTGATACTGTACCATGGCCCGATGCCGATGGAAACGGCTATTATCTGAAACTGATCAGTCCTGACCTGGATAATAATAATCCGGTCAACTGGATTGCTTCACAGGACGTTATCACATCTGTATATGATATTAATGATGGCGCAGACCTTCAAATATACCCGAATCCTGCCAGTGATATTCTGAAAATTAGTGCAGGGGTTAAAATAAAATCTCTCAGCCTGTTTGATATCTATGGTCATTTGCTTACAACCAAAGATTTAAACAACGAATCCATTGAACTTGATATAAGAACCTGGCAAAAGGCCTTTATATTTTAAGGATCGAGATCTCCGGGAAAACTTATGTAAGAAAAATAGTCAAGGACTAATATTAGGTATGCTGGCCGGATTTTCAATTTCATTTATTAATTAATTATTGTTACAGGTACATTTATTCACTAGTGTCCGACTAAAATAAAAAAGAAGGGGTACTCCCCTAAGGTTTCCCCCAGATGTTGTAATTTGGTTTTTGCGAAAAACACACTACAACATGGGTAAAATTACAGAAATTAAATTTGTCGGACAGCCGATTTTCAAACAGATTATTAACTTGGTTGATAAAGCTGGCATACAGGGACTGATCAACAAGCATCATAGTGATTACTATTACAAATCGTTCAAAACACGGACACATCTTCTTACGATGCTGTTCGGTATATTAAGCCGGTGTGATTCCATGACCGAGATATGCGAAGGATTGAGGGCTTTGAGCGGTAAGCTAAATCACCTTGGGTTGGATCAGGCTCCGGCAAAGAGCACTGCCTGTGACGGATTACGGAACAGAAGCTGCAAGTTTTTTGAGGATCTGTATTTTCATCTGGTAAAGCATTATCAGAGTTTTTTATCGGACAGCCGGACTTTTGGTCTGACATTTAAAGAGGTACTTTTAATTGATTCCACAACCATTCGCCTGTTCAGCGATATTCTGAAAGGGATTGGCCGTAATCCCAGGGGAGACGGACGAACGAAAGGAGGGATGAAGGTCCATATGCTTATAGATGCAGTTCAATCGGTTGGACGGTTTATTAAACTGACAGCAGCCAGAGTTAACGATCACATTTTTTTAAAGAGCCTGAAACTGGTTCCTGGCAGCGTGATCATCTTTGACAGAGGATACAACGATTACCATCAGTTTGCAGAATGGACAGAACAGAAGGTTTATTTTGTCACCCGCCTGAAAAGGAAGTCTTCTTTTAAAGTCAAAAAGGTCAAAAATACTCATGATCGGAAGAAAGGCCGGGCAATGGTTTTAAGAGAAGAAATTATCCGGTTTACTTATCACCCTAAAAAAGAAAACGGAAAGCAGGACATCAAAACAAATCTTAAACTGAAATTAAGAAAGGTTGGCTATCAGGATGAGCAGAATCGCCATTACGACTTTCTGACAAACAATTTTGATATCCCGGCAGAAGAAGTTGCATTCCTTTACAAGAAAAGGTGGGGAATAGAGCTCCTGTTCAAGAAGATGAAGCAGAACTTTCAGCTGCATTACTTTTACGGAGAAAATGAGAATGCCATATATACTCAGGTATGGTGCACCTTAATAGCCCAGCTTCTTTTGACGGTAACACAAAAGATCGCCCAGACGAAAAAAGCCTTTTCAGTGGTGGCTTCATTGGTGAGGATCCATTTAATAAGTATGCTTGATGTAAATGAATTGCTGCGCAGCACAAAGAGAAGCTTTAAAATCAAACGAGCTCCGCCAGGGTTACAGCTATGTTTTAATATACCGGGGGTGACTTTTTAAAACAAAAAAAGATCCATTGATAATCAGTCACTTACAAGGGTTGCTAATGAATCTGAAGATTTAGTCGGACACTAGTGACATTTATTATTGTATTACATATATTATTTAATACAATACAATAATTTTTAGCGTAGTCGAAAAGTTATATTTCCGGCAGATACGTAGATCAGTACAGATACAGATCAGCGAAAATCAGCGGTATCAGCGGGAAATTAAAAGAGTTTCCCTGCAATTGTAAAAGCTGGCATTGTTTACCCTGAAATGATCCTCTCCGAGGATTCATGGATTTATTTGTTTCCTGTTTAACACTTTCATAACTTTATCTCTTCAAGTTACTCTTCAAATGGAAATCTGGTCCGCTGAAATAAATGAACTTGAGAAACTTTATGAATCCCTTAAAGGTCAGTTACCTGATCTGGAGAATGAACTTGTGACGGCTTATTAAATCTGATGATGAGAACATGATTCTCCTGTATTCAAGGAGATGTCTTGAAGTGATAATAACTGATCTTTGTGAATGTGAACTTAAAAGACCACGCAAGACTGAACCTCTGAAAGGGATCATTGATAAGCTGCATAAGGAGGAAAAAATTCCCTCGCACATTATTACTTCAATGCATGGGCTGAATGAACTATCCACCTATGGCGCTCATCCTAAAGATTTTGATCCTGAACAGGTAAAACCGGTGCTTAATAATCTTGCAATAATTATCAAGTGGTATCTGAAATATAAGGATATTATTTTAACAGATATAAAGGCAAAACCACCCGACGAAATTAAACATGAAATAAAAAATCCGGAAGATGTAAAAAAGAATCTTCAGATTCCAGGGAAAAGATTAACAAGCATTGTCCTGGCAGTGTTACTGCTTATTGTTATTGTGATTGCAATATTATTCTTTACTGACGTCATCGGCAATAGAAAACAAACTAAACAAATTGAAAAATCGATTGCCGTACTGCCCTTTAAAATGCTGAGCGATGAACCTGATAAGCAATATCTGGCTGATGGCATGATGGAAGCAATTACTCTTCATCTTTCAAAAATCAAAGATTTGCGTGTAATGTCCCGGACATCGGTTGAACAATACCGGGAAACTACCAAAACAATCCATGCCATCGGGCAGGAACTTGATGTTGAGTATTTACTTGAAGGCAGTTTTCAGAAATTTGGCGATAATGCAAAACTGATTGTTCAGCTGATTAATACGAATGAGGAGAGTCATGTCTGGGCAAATGAATATAACAGTAAATGGAGTGATATTTTTTCACTACAAAGCGAGGTGGCACAAAAAATTGCATCAGAACTAATGGTTGTTCTGACTCCCGAGGAAATAGAAAAAATGGCTGAAAAACCAACGGAAAATCTTGAAGCTTATCAAGCCTACTTAAGGGGACGCTATTATGCAGGGCAACCACACTTTTCAACTCAAAACTGGGACCTGGCCTTGCAAAGCTTATCAGGATGCAGTTGATATCGATACAACGTTTGCGCTGGCATTTGCTGAACTGGCCCGTGCCCATGGCAGGCTTATTTTTCTGAGGCAGGATCTTTCTGAATCGCGGTTTGAAAAAGCAAATCAGGCGGCTGCGAAGGCATTAAAATTCGGATCTGATCAGCCAAGGGTGCATCTTGCACTTGGATATTATTATTTATATGCATTCAGGGATGATGAGCAGGCGCTTAAACATCTGGAGATCGCAGAGAAAAGCCTTCCCAACAATGTTGAGATTTTGGTCGAGAAGGCTGAAATTATTTTGACCAGAGGGAAGTGGGAGGAATGCATCCGGTTGCTTGAAAAAGCACAACAAGTGAGCCCCAATGATGTTTCTATCCTTACTGATCTGGCTTTGGGTTATTGGTATACACGCCGTTTCAGGAATAATATTGATGCCTGCAATCAGGCCATTGCACTCTCCCCGAACAGCACCTGGCCCTATCTTTTTAAAATATTCGGATACTGGAGCTGGAAAGGTCCGTGTAAGGAGTCGCGTGACGCTATTAAATTTGTTAATAAAGAACATGAATGGTATCTGTTTTCATTGTTCTTGCAGGAAGTTGGTGAAGGTAATTATCAGGCAGCACTGCAACTCATGTCCGACACACAATAGAGTCTGGGGAACAAATAACAAGATGTGGGCCATCCCACAAACCATGTTTAATGCGTTTATTTATGATTATCTGGATAAACCTGAACTTGCCCATACCGATTATAAGCTGCCATGGAAATTTTAGAGAAAAAAGTTGCTGAAATTCCAACTGATCCCAGGTATCACAGTTCTCTGGGCATTGCATATGCAGGCCTGGGGAAAAAAGAAGAAGCCATAAAGGAAGGACTTAAGGCCGTAGAACTTTTACCAATTTCAAAAGATGCAGTTTATGGAGTAGGACATTTACAGGATCTTGCCATTATTTATACCATGGTCGGGGAATATGACCTGGCGATTGATCAGTTGGATCAGCTTCTTTCTTTACCTTCATGGATTACTCCTGTGTGGCTCGGTTGGGATATCCGTTTTGCACCTCTTAAATCCCATCCCGGGTATAAAGAATTGCTGGCTAATCACGCTATCGGCCAATAGACGCATTAGGATCCCTGGATTTCAGAGTGGATTTTAATGTGGTCAGAGAAGGATGTATTTTAATACTGCAAAAAATGAAAACAGAAATCTTCTGTATTAAGCTTGGTCTGAACAGCAGCTATCTCATCCGGGGCAAAGATGTGATAATGATCGATGGGGGGATGCCTGATAAACTGAAAGTGTTTAAAAAGGAACTTTCGAAGTTTAATATTTCCCCGGAAGAGATCAAATTAATAGTGCTTACACATTCGCATTTTGACCATTCCGGATCAGCCCGGGAAATCCGTGATTTTACCGGAGCTAAGATTGCTGTTCATGAGAGTGAAAGCACCTATCTTGAAAATGGAGGTATGATAATTCCCAAAGGGGTAAACACCTATGGGAAAATTACCAGACCATGGCTATTTGCAATTTTCAAAAACATCTCATTTCCAAAGTTCAAACCTGATATTCTGATAAAAGATGAGCCTTATCCCCTTAAAGCATACGGGATAGATGGAAATATTATTCATACCCCTGGACACACCTTTGGTTCAATCAGTGTTATACTTGATTCAGGAGAGGCATTTGTAGGCTGTATGGCTCATAATGGTCTTCCATTCAGAATCTCGCCGGGATTGCCGATATATGCCCAGGATATCGAGTCAATCAAAAAATACTGGAAATTATTAATTGACAGAGGAATAACAATGATCTATCCTGGTCATGGAAAACCTTTTCCTGTTGAGGTAATGAAAAAAACGCTTGGGATCTGATATTTGAAGAAAAGAATTTACGGAAAAGCGAAAATATCCTGTTTAGATTAATAGTCAATCACTTGACTTTAGCATAAGGATAGTTTATTTTTATAAAATCTAAACGACTGATAATTATAATATCCATTTAAGCGTAATCGGTTAATTTAATGGCAATCTGGTCAACCGAAATAAAAGAACTTGAAATACTTTATGATTCCTTCAAGGGTCAGTTTCCTGATCTGGGAAAGGAACTGGAACGATTAATTAAAGCTGATGATGAGAACATGATTCTCCTGTATTCGAGAAGATGCCTTGAAGTTATCATTAATGATCTGTGCGAATGTGAACTTAAAAGACCACGAAAAACCGAACCGCTTAAAGGAATAATTGATAAGCTGAATAAGGAAGAGAAAGTCCCATCGAATATTATCACCTCAATGGATCAGTTTAAACGAATTATCCACTTATGGTGCCCATCCCAAAGATTTTGATCCTGAGCAGATAAAACCGGTTCTTGTAAATCTTGGCATAATTATCAGGTGGTATCTTAAGTATAAGGATTTTCAAATTGTTGGCAAATCAACACCGGAAGAAGAAATGTTTAAAAGTAAACATTCAGAGATTTTTTCTAAAGAAAAATCAATTATCGTTCTTCCTTTTGAAAACATGAGTCCGGATCCTGACCAGGAGTATTTCAGTGACGGCCTCACCGAGGAAATCATAACAGATCTATCACATATCAACAATCTTCTGGTCATATCCAGGAGTTCTGCAATGACTTTTAAGGGGGTCAAAGCCACAATTAAAGAAATAGCAAATAAAGTGAATGTGCGATATGTTCTGGAAGGAAGTGTAAGAAAAGCCGGTAATAATATTCGCATTACTGCCCAGCTGATTGATGGCTTGACAGATACACATATCTGGGCTGAAAAATACAACGGAAACCTGGATGATATTTTTGAAATTCAGGAAAAGGTCTCACGGTCAATAGTTAATTCATTAAAGTTAAAGATCTCCGCAGAGGAAAAAGAGTTCATATCAAAAAGTCCTACGAAAAATCTCGAAGCTTATAACTTTTATCTGAAGGGACGTTTTTTCTCCTACATTGGTACAAGAGAAGGTATGGTAAAAAGTGTGGAATGCTATGAAAAGGCATTATCACTGGATCCTGATTATGCGTTAGCTTACGCCGGACTGGCTGATTCTTACTATGTTCAGGCAACATTCGGCTGGCTGCCTCTGGAGGAAGGATTATCCAGGGCAAAGGAAAATGCAGGGCGGGCTCTTGATATTGACATTAATCTTGCAGAAACACATGCAATTCTTGGAGTAATTTATGGAAGTTGTGACTGGCAGTATAAAAAAGCCCTGGAAGAGCTTTCACTGGCTGTAAAATTAAATCCAAAATGTATGTGTGCACATCAATATTATGCCGGATTACTTGATGCTCTGGGGCAAAATGATGAAGCACGTATTCATATTAATATTGCAATAGAGATTGATCCTACATTCTTTTACCTGTATATACTAAGTGCGCAGTTATATTACAACTCCGGAAATTTTAAGGGATCACTCGGTGAATGTCTTAAAGCAATTGAAATGTACCCTGATTTCAAATACGGATACATGAGAGCTTTCCGTATTTATCTCAGACAAGATGAAGGAGTGAAAGCTGTTGAGATAATTACTGATTATCTGAAAAGAGACAGCGTAAATGCACAACATATCGAAAACCTGAAAGAAATTTACAGAAGATCAGGTTTAACCGGGCTGTTGAACTGGGTGATAGACTGGGAAATCAATGGAAATAATCCCGACCTTTATCTTTTAGCGACCTGGCATATTTTTCTGGGCAATAAAGAGCGGGCCCTGCGGTACCTTGAAGAAGCGGTTGAAAAACGGATTGTAGCAATTCCTATGATCAATAATGATCCGGATTTTGATATACTTCGTTCAGAATCCAAAATATCAGGCTTTAATTGAGAAAATGAACCTGGCAGAATATATAAAAAGTAATAAGATCCGGGATTTTAATAAAGGCAGTGAAATTAACTGAATAACAAGAAATGCAGTAAATAAAAATAAATCAACTTATAAATCTTCAAATGTCAGAAAGTCCAAAGTTGATCAGGTTCTGGCAGGAACTGAAGAGGCGGAAAGTCTTCAAGGTTCTTGCCATGTATGCAGGAACTGCATTTATTATCCTTGAGGTGGTAAATAACCTTGTCAACCCATTGAGATTGCCAGAATGGACTCCAACCATGGTAGTTGTTCTACTTGGCGCAGGATTCCCATTTGCAATAATTTTTTCCTGGATATTTGATATCACTCCTCAGGGACTTAAGAAGACTGAATCAATTGAAGCAATCAGTAAAAAGAAAGTAAAAGCAGTACCGGTAAAAAGAAGGATAAAAGCTGTTGATTTAATTATTGTGCTATTGGCAGTTATCATAGCAATTCTATTGTATCCGAAGATTTTCAACAGGGATAAATTCAGGGATATAAAAGGTCCAGATGGAAAAATTACTGTCGCCGTTATGCCATTTCAAAATCTTACAAATGATACAATCTGGGATATCTGGCAGGATGGGATCCAGGTCAATTTAATCTCATCTCTCTCAAACAATCCGGAGGAATTGAAAGTCCGGCAGACAGAATCGATATCCGGTCTGCTT